>NZ_CP048814.1:1362857-2044285 GCF_014217785.1 Rhodococcus triatomae
CAGCAGAAGTTCCTCTCGGCCCTGTTGCGCGGAGCACTGTCCGGCGACGTCCTCCTCAACCCGGGCAAGCTCAACGGTTTCATCAACGCGTTCACCCGGGAGACGTTCGTCGAGAACATCGACACCAAGTCGCTGATGACCCTCGGCCGCTCGATGCAGAACGTCGACGCGGGCGCGGTCACCTTCCTCACCGTGCCCACCGCGGGCACGAACGAGTGGGGCAACGAGATCCCCCGGACCGACGACATCACCTCGATCTTCCGCGCCATCATCGACGACGATCCACTTCCCGGTGAGGAGCGCAGTACTCCGGCACCGGGGAGCGCCCCGGAGCCGACCGAACCGTCGGAGAGCACGATGGTCGACGCCCTCCCACCGTCCGAGGCGTCGGTGCAGGTGTCCAACGCCTCCGGGATCTCGGGTGCCGCCGCGACCACGGCGGACAACCTCTCCACCTATGGCTTCCAGATCTACAGTGTCGGCAACTACACGGAGACGAGCTCCGACACACTGGTCCGCTTCGGCCCCGGATACGGTGCCGAGGCCGCGACCGTCGCCTCGGCGATCCCGGGCGCCGTCCTGGAGGAGACGTCCGGCCTGGGCGCCATCGTCGAGGTGGTGATCGGTTCACGCACGGCGACCACGGTGGTGGCACCCGCCGACCCGGGCGCTCCGCTCGATGCGACACCCGCCCGGATCGGAAAGTCCGAGCCGGTGGAGATCCCGTCGGACCTCGCGGTCGTCAACGCCGGCGACGCGACCTGCGAATAGCGCGCTGAGCTGGGAAGTCGTTCACCTCGCGTTCACGCTCCGATGGTGACTTGTACCCCAGCACGCCGTAGGCTGAGTTCTCATGCGCGTCGCTTACAACGAACAGATGACCGAGCTGGCAGACATGCTCGGCGAGATGGCCGGATTGGCCGGTATGGCCATGGAGAAGGCCACGCAGGCCCTGCTCCAGGCCGACCTCTCCCTCGCGGAGCAGGTGATCAGCGAACACGATCGGATCACCGAGCTCAGCGCGGTCGCCGAGGAGCGCGCGTTCGCGCTCCTGGCCCTGCAGGCACCGGTGGCCGGGGACCTGCGTTCCGTCGTGAGCGGCATCCAGATCGTCGCCGACATCGACCGGATGGGTGCCCTCGCCCTCCACGTCGCCAAGATCGCCCGCAGGCGCCATCCCAACCACGTCCTTCCGGAGGAGGTCAACGGCTACTTCGCCGAGATGGGCCGGATCGCGGTCTCCATCGGCGCAGCCGCCAGGGAAGTCCTGGAAACCCGCGACCCCGAGCGCGCCGCCCGGCTGCGTGAGGAGGACGAGGCGATGGACGACCTGCACCGGCACCTCTTCACGGTTCTCATGGATCGGGAATGGAAGCACGGCGTCGCGGCGGCCGTCGACGTCACCCTCCTCGGGCGCTTCTACGAGCGATTCGCCGACCACGCCGTCGAGGTCGGCCGACGGGTCGTCTTCCTCGTCACCGGCAGGCTCCCCGAGGACAACGACGCGGCACTGCCCACGGCCGACAAGCTCACCACCTACCCGGAAGACTGATCGGCCGGACCAGCGCGGTCGGGAGCCGGGGCCTCAGGCCCCGGCTCCTCGTACATCCCCGGCCCTGCTGCTCCCCCGCCCTGCGCGCGCTCCCCTGATCCCGAAAGATGAATGGCACTTTCATCGCCTCTGAGGCGATGAAAGTGCCATTCATCCGTGTGCGGGGGCTCGGTATGGGGGCGAGGCCCCCGGCCGCCTACCCGAAGCGGCCGGAGATGTAGTCCTCGGTGGCCTTCTGCGTCGGGTTGGAGAAGATCTTCTCGGTGTCGTCGATCTCGACGAGCTTGCCGGGCTTCCCGGTGGCCTCGAGATTGAAGAACGCCGTCTGGTCGCTCACCCGAGCGGCCTGCTGCATGTTGTGCGTCACGATGACGATCGTGAAGTCCTTCTTCAGCTGGGTGATCAGGTCCTCGATCGCGAGAGTGGAGATCGGGTCGAGTGCCGAACACGGCTCGTCCATGAGCAGCACGTCCGGGGACACCGCGATCGCCCGCGCGATGCACAGACGCTGCTGCTGGCCACCGGACAGCCCGCCACCGGGCTTGTCGAGGCGGTCCTTGACCTCGGTCCAGAGGTTGGCACCGCGCAACGACTGCTCGGCGACCTCGTCGAGCTTCTTCTTGTTCCGCTCGCCCTGCAGCTTCAGGCCGGCCACGACGTTGTCGCGGATCGACATGGTGGGGAACGGGTTGGGCCGCTGGAAGACCATGCCGATGGTCTTGCGGACCCCGACCGGGTCGACGCCGCTGCCGTAGATGTCCTCGCCGTCGAGCAGGATGGAACCTTCGACACGGGCACCCGGGGTGACCTCGTGCATCCGGTTCAGCGCCCGCAGGACGGTCGACTTGCCGCAGCCGGACGGCCCGATGAAGGCGGTCACGTTCCGCGGGGGCACGGACAGACCGACATCGGCGACGGCGTGGAACTTGCCGTAGAAGATGTTGACGTCCTTGAGATCCAGACGCTTGGCCATTACCGGCTCCCTACTGATTGTTCTGACGGTTCGTGAACGTGTTCGTGAGCACCGAGGAGTGGAGTCACTTGGTGCGGACCTGTGAGAAGTGGCCGATGACCTTGGCCCCGATGTTGAGGATGGCGATGAGCAGGATCAGCGTGAGCGCCGCGCCCCAGATGCGCATGCTGCCCGCATCGGTGGGGTTGTTCATCTCGGCGACCATGACGCCGGGCAGGGTGCCCATCTCGCCGCCGAAGAGGTTGAAGTTGATGAAGGGTGCGTAGCCCACGAGGATCAGCAGCGGGGCCGTCTCGCCCATCACCCGAGCCAGCGCGAGCATGATGCCGGTGATGACACCGGGGGCCGCGGTAGGCAGGACGATCCGCGCGATGGTCTTCCACTTCGGGACACCGAGGGCGTAGGACGCCTCGCGCAGATCCTGCGGGACGATCCGGAGCATCTCCTCGGTGCTGCGCACCACCACGGGCACCATCAGCAGGACGAGGGCCAGCGCCACCGCGAATCCGGACTTGGGGAAGCCGAAGGTGGCGATCCACAGCGCGAAGATGAACAGTGCAGCCACGATCGAGGGGACGCCGGAGAGGATGTCCACCATGAAGGTAGTCACGCGGGCGAGCTTCGAACGCCGGTCCGCGTACTCGACCAGATAGATCGCGACGAAGATTCCGAGTGGGACGGACAGCACCGCACACACCAGGCCCTGCAGGACCGTTCCGATGATCGCGTGGTAGACGCCGCCGCCCTCGGAGGACGCGGTGAGTCCACTCAGGGAGTGGGTGAACCAGGTGGAGTTCGTGACCGCCGGCAGGCCCCTGGCCACCACGGTGACGAGCACCCAGACCAGGGGGACGAGGGCGATCAGCACCGCCAGGGTCACCAGGACGGTCGCCGTGAGATCCGTGAACCGCCGCCGGGCGCTGACGCCCTGGAAGGTGGGCGCCTTGACGGGCTTGTCGAGGAGTGTCGCCATGGGTCAGTCCTTCGTCTTGCCCGCGATCACCATGCGAGCCGCGGCGTTGACCACGAAGGTGAGCACGAAGAGTACGAGTCCGGCCGCGATGTAGGCGCCGGCCTGGATGTTGTTGTTGAACTCGGCGTAACCGAGTGCGATCTTCGACGCGATGGTGGCGCCGCCGTCGAACAGCGACCACGAGAACGCCTCGGACGTGGTGCGCAGGATCAGATACAGCGCCATCGTCTCGCCGAGGGCACGGCCCAGGCCCAGCATGGAACCGCTGATGTATCCGGACTTGCCGAACGGGATGACGGTGGTGCGCACCACCTCCCAGCGGGTGGCGCCGAGCGCGAGTGCCGCCTCGATCTGCGCCGTCGGGGTCTGGACGAAGACTTCCCGGGTGACGGCCGTGATCACCGGGAGGATCATCACGCCCAGGACGATGCCTGCCGTGAAGATCGTGCCACCGCCGATGATGGAGCCGCTTCCGGTGGCGAAGAGCGGGAACCAGCCCAGATTCTCGTTGAGCCACAACGCGAACGGCCGGATCGCCGGTGCGAACACCAGCAGGCCCCACAGGCCGTAGACGACGGAGGGGACGGCGGCGAGCAGGTCGATGACGTAGGCGAGTGGACGCTTGAGCCAGCTCGGCGCGTATTCGGTGAGGAAGATCGCGATGCCCAGGGCGACCGGCATCGCCAGCACGAGGGCGAACAGCGAGACCAGGATCGTCACCTGGAGCAGGTCGAGCACGCCGAACGACATGTGCTCGATGTCGACGGTCACCCACTCGCGGCTGGTGAGGAAGTTGGCCTCGTTCCGCGAGAGCGCGGGAACGGCGCGCCACACCAGGAACACGCCGATCGCCGCGATGAGGATGGAGATGAACACCGCCGAGCCCGAGGACAGGCTCTGGAAGATCCGGTCTCCCGGGCGAACCTTGGACCGTCCGGGGATCTTCGGGGTGGTGTCGTTGCCGTCGGGGCCGGGGCCGGCTCCGGCGTCGTCACCGGCTCCGGCCGTCGTGTCGGCCTGTGTGGAACTCAAGTCGGCCTCCGAGGTGCCGTTCGGACCGCCCACCCCGGCCCCGCTCTGCGCGGGGCCGGTGGTGCGAGGTGTGGATCGGGTGGGCGCGTCGCTCATGTGCGCTCGCTATCTCCTGCTGATTCCGAATATAGAGGCAGTAGCGTTCCGAACGAATCGGAAGCGATCAGCTGATCGCTTCGACAGACGCGGTCAGCTTTTCCTTGAAACTCTCGGGCAGCGGGACGTAGCCCTGTTCGGTCAGGCCCTGCTGTCCCTCGTTCGCGGCGCTGGTCAGGAAGGACTTCACCGCAGCGCTGGTGTCGGCGTCGTACCCGGCCGAGCAGACGATCTCGTAGGTGGCGAGCACCAGCGGGTAGGCATCCTCCTCGGTGGTACCGAAGATCGAGGTGAGATCCAGCGTGAGGTCACCCACACCCTCGCCGACGAACTCGGCTCCGTCGATCACCTTGGCTGCGGTCTCCTCGGTCAGCTCGACCGGGCCGGAACCGGTGTCGATGCGTGCCGAGTTCAGGCCCTGCTGGTCCGCGAAGGACTTCTCGACGTAGGTGACGGTTCCCGCGGAACCGGCGACGGCCTGGGCCACGCCCGCCGATCCCCGCGCGCCTTCACCGACACCGCCGGTGAAGTCCGAGCCGGCACCCGTCGTCCAGTCCTGCGGCGCCGCGACACCGAGGTACTGCTGGACGTTGTCGGTGGTGCCCGACGAGTCCGAACGGAAGATGGGGGTGATCGCCGAGTCGGGGAGGTCCGTCCCCTCGTTGAGGGCCGCGATCGCCGGATCGTTCCAGCGGTTGATCCCGCCGTTGAAGATCTTGGCGATGGTGGGGGCGTCGAGGACGAGATCGTCGACACCGTCGAGGTTGTAGGCAATGGACACCGGCCCGAAGACGAGCGGCAGGTTCCATGCCTCGCCGCCGACGCAGCGGGTCTTGGCCTCCTCGGCCTGCTCACCCGTGATGGCGGAATCCGAGCCGGCGAAATCGACCTGGCCGGCGACGAACTGCGTCCGGCCGTCGCCCGACCCGGTCGGGTTGTAGGCCACGTTCACGTTCGTGCCCTGCTGCTGACAGACGCTGATGTAGGTGGCGACGAACTGGTCCATCGCGTTCTTCTGCGCCGAGGAGCCGGCGCCGGAGAGCCGCTCCTTGCCCTCGCACGTCGCGGTCGAATCGGAGGTGTCGGCCCCACCCGAGGCCGAGTTGTCGTCGCTGCCACACGCCGCCAAGGTCATGGCCCCTACGGCCAAGGCTCCCAGCAGGGCCCCGTTGCGCTTGAGATTCACCTAAATCCTCCGGAAATCGCTACCGACGCGGCCCCGTCTCGGGCGGCGACACGAGGTGCGGAGGACTCCCCGCACCGGGCAACCACCTGGCGCCCAGGGAGAACGTAGGAGTCCGGCATGTCCAGATTCACGACGAATGGTGAACGGAGGGTGAACAGACGGAACACTGGTCGCTCACCACCTGGTTCCGGCGGCCGGGTGTGCGCGATCTCACCGGTTCGCGGGCGCCCCGTACGCGATGTCGGAGTGGAACCGGGTGAATCCGAGGCGCTCGTAGGTGTGCAGTGCCGCGGTGTTGTCACCCTCGACGTACAGCAGCACGGTGTCGAGGCCACGCTCGTGCAGATGATGCAGTCCGGCCAGGGTGAGTACCCGTCCGAGCCCGCGCCCCTGCGCGCTCGGAGACACGCCCACCACGTACACCTCGCCCATCGCGGGTTCGGAACCCTGCGGCGGATGCACCTTGGTCCAGTGGAACCCCAGCAACTCGTGCGGGGCCTCACCGGCGCGGGCGAGGAACAGCCCGGCCGGGTCGAACCACGGTTCCCCGCGGCGTTCGGCGATGTCCCGCTCGGTCCAGGAGCCCTGCTCCGGGTGCCAGGAGAACGCCGCAGCGTTGACGGCAAGGATCTCGGCGTCGTCCTCGGGCCCTCGATAGGCGCCGAGCGAGATGTCGTCCGGGACCACCAGATCCGGTAGCCGCCCGCGATCCGCCGTCCGGCGTAGTTGCAGCAGTTCCCGCAGGCCGGCGAGGCCGAGCCGCTGCGCCACCGCACGCGCTGCCGGGAGGTCGCCGTGAGCCCACACCCGGGCCCCGGGGCCCGCTGCTCCCAGCGCCTCGCGCACCACGTCGGTACCGATGCCCCGTCCGCGGTGCGCCGGATCGACCACGGCCTCGACCATCGCCGGGTGCGGATCGTGCCCCGGCTGCACCTGGGCATAGCCGACCACCTCGCCACCGGCGATCCACGCCAGGTGCCGGACGTCGCCGTCGGACCGGACGGCGTGGACGCCCTGCTCCGACACCGGGTCGGTGCCGTCCGTCTCGGCCGCGCGGCCGATCAACGCCAGAACCCGGTCCGCGACGGCCGGCTCCAGGCGGGTCGTCAGTGCGCCGGACCCGGGAGGACCACTGCCCGCCATCTATGCCACCGCACCCATCTACACGACCGAGTCGTCGACGTCGGGAAATTCGAGTTCGGTCTCGTCGTCGCCGAGCGGAGAACCGGCCTTGCTACGCGAGGTGGGCCGCACCGCCTTGTATCCGACATTGCGGACCGTGCCGATGAGCGACTCGTACTCGCTGCCGAGCTTGGCTCGCAGACGTCGCACGTGCACGTCCACGGTGCGGGTGCCGCCGAAGAAGTCGTAGCCCCACACCTCCTGGAGCAACTGTGCCCGGGTGAACACCCGGCCGGCGTGCTGGGCCAGGTACTTGAGGAGCTCGAATTCCTTGTAAGTCAGATCGAGGGGACGACCCCGCAGTCGTGCGGTGTACGTCCCCTCGTCGATCACGAGCTCGCCCAGAGTGATCTTTCCGCTGGTCTCCGGACTCGCGGTTCCGCCGCTCCTGCCGACGAGCAGGCGCAGACGCGCGTCCACCTCGGCCGGTCCGGTGCCGGGTAGGAGAATGTCGTCGAGGCCCCAGTCGGAATTGACCGCCACCAGACCGCCCTCGGTGAGCACGGCCACGACCGGCACCGCGGAGCCGGTACTGCCCAGCAGCCGACACAGCCCGCGAGCGGCCGCCAGGTCGGTACGTGCGTCCACGAGGGCCACGTCGGCCGTGCCGGCCTCGAGCAGGGAGGACACCTCGGTGGGCGCAGGGCGCACACTGTGCGCCAGAAGTGCGAGCGCGGGGAGCACCGCCTCCGGGTTGGGGTCGGAGGTCAGAAGGAGCAGCTCCACACAGCCTCCTATCTCGATAGCCTCGGTGTTCGCGGGACGAACGGGTCGTCACCGCATGGGTGACAGACTAGCGCGCTGTTCCGGACGAATGCCGCGCAGGACGCGGTCCGACCAGCCCTCGACCCGATGGGGGCTCGGCCGTCCCTCCTGCTCGTCCGTCACAATGGTGCGGTGCGCAAACTCGTCATCGGAATCGTCCTCGTCCTCGGGCTGGGGGTCGTCGCCGACTTCGCCGTCGCCTCCTACGCGGAGTTCCGGGTCTCCCGCGAACTGCGGGACGGGGCATCCCTGTCCGCCGACCCCGAGGTGATGATGCACGGGTTCCCGTTCCTCACCCAGGTGTGGAACGGCCGCTACGAGGACATTTCCGTGCGCGCGCAGGGTGTCCGCAGCGAGACCGTCGGCGAGGTCACGGTCGAGGCGAACCTGCGCGGGGTGAGCGCACCACTGTCGACCCTGGTCGACTCGTCGATCGACACCCTGCCCGTCGAACATCTCGAGGGCCGGATGATCATCGACGCCACCGACCTGGGGCAGGTTCTCGGCATCCCCGACCTGCAGGTGTCCGCTCCTCCCGCCAGCAAGTCGGACGGGACCGGCGGCTCCGGGGGCTCCGGCGCACCCACCGCGGGTGGCGTCGTCCTCACCGGCACCGTCCCGGTGGGTCCGGTGTCGACGGCCGTCAGCGTGCAGGCCGATCTGATCCTGGCCGGGGACCAGGTCCAGATCGTGGCCAGCGACTTCTACTTCGGTCCGGAAGGTCACGCGGACTTCACCATCCCCGAGCCGCTCGCTCCGGCCATCCTCGGCCTGTTCACCAGGACGATCGAACCGAGCGAACTGCCCTTCGGGGTCCGCCCGACCGAGGTGTACGCGGAGGGCTCGAACATCGTGATCGAGGGGGTCGGCGACCACGTGCAGATCGATCTGCGTGAGCTGCAGACCCGAGGCGAGACGCCGACGCGATGACCGAACTGGTTCTCCTCGCGGTATTCCTGGGTGCTGCCGTGCTGGTGGGGCTGGTGATCCGCAGCCGCCAGGGCCGGGTCCGGACCCGGACCGATGCGGTGCCCGTCGCCGACGACCGACGCCGGGCACTCGTCGAGGCCGGCGTCGACCCCGCCGCCTCCGATCCCGTCGCGGGCGCCGTCGTCCTGCACTTCTCGGCCGACTGGTGCGGACCGTGTGCCGCCGTGCGCCGGGTCGTGCAGCACGTGCTCGAAGACCTGGCCACCACACCCCACCCGCCGGTGGAGGTCGAGCTCGACATCGACGAATACGCGGCACTGGCAAAGGAATTGGGAGTACTGTCGTTGCCGACCACTTTCATACTCGATCGGGATCTCACCGAACGCTTCCGTGTGTCCGGCGTCCCGACAGCGGACGACCTGCGCGCAGCCCTGGCACCCCTCTCCGAGGCCGACCAGCCAGGGGCTTGACCGAACAGGTAGACTTTTTGCCGTGCAAACCCGCAACGAGCTCATGCTCACCCGACGCCGCGCAGTAGACCTGTGCCGCCTCGGGGCTTGTTGCTGTACCTGTCGCTAGATCACGACCGGGCGTCGCATCGTCGACGCCGAGCGCCGTCGCTCACGTGATCTCTCCGCGAACCCCCGATTCGACCCCCCATGGGTTCGCCCTCCCGGCTATTTCCGCACTCGCGCAGGAGCACGTATGACCACCACAGTCACCCCGGAACAGGTCGATGTCCGCGGACCACGCTTCGCGGCCTGGGTCACCACCGCAGTACTGGTCGCCGTTCTTCTCGTCGCCGCCGTCTCCACTCCGGCAGCGGGCATCCTGCTCGCCGCCCAGGCCGTCGTCTTCGCGATCGGCGCCGCGGTCGGCCCGCGCAACAGCCCGTACGGACGACTCTTCGCCCGATTCGTCGCGCCCCGGTCGGGTGAGGTGACCGAGCGCGAGCCCGTGGCGCCGCTGCGGTTCGCCCAGCTCGTCGGCTTCGTCTTCGCCGCTGTCGGCACCGTCGCCTTCCTGCTCGGCGCCGGCATCGTGGGCGTCGTGGCCGCCGGGTTCGCCCTGTTCGCGGCCTTCCTCAACGCCGCCTTCGGATTCTGCCTGGGCTGCCAGATCTACCCGCTCGTCGCGCGCCTGCGCGCCGCGTGATCCCGCCGCCCCCGACCCACCACCGCACTCGATACTCACGAGAAACACCACCGAAAGGAACACCATGGCTCGCTCCGACGTCCTAGTCTCCGCCGACTGGGCAGAGCAGAACCTGAACGCCCCCAAGACCGTCTTCATCGAGGTCGACGAGGACACCAGCGCCTACGAGGGCGGCCACATCGAGGGCGCCATCCGCCTCGACTGGCGCAAGGACCTGCAGGACGGAGTCCGCCGCGACTTCCTGAACCAGCAGCAGTTCTCCGATCTGCTGTCGGCCCGCGGTGTCGCCAACGACGACACCGTCGTTCTCTACGGTGGCAACAACAACTGGTTCGCGGCGTACGCCTACTGGTACTTCAAGCTGTACGGCCACAAGGACGTCAAGCTCATCGACGGCGGCCGCAAGAAGTGGGAGCTCGACGGCCGTCCGCTGTCGAAGGATGCGGTCAGCCGCGAGAAGACCACCTACCAGGCCGAGGCGCCGGACCTGTCGATCCGCGCGTTCCGCGACGAGGTCATCGACGCCATCGGCAACAAGAACCTCGTCGACGTTCGTTCGCCCGACGAGTTCGCCGGCAAGATCCTGGCCCCGGCCCACCTCCCGCAGGAGCAGGCGCAGCAGCGCGGCCACGTCCCCGGCGCCATCAACATCCCGTGGAGCACCACGGCCAACGAGGACGGCACCTTCAAGTCCGACGACGAGCTCGAGCAGCTCTACAAGGAGAAGGGCTACGACGAGGGCAAGCCGACCATCGCGTACTGCCGCATCGGCGAGCGGTCGAGCCACACCTGGTTCGTGCTCAAGGAGATCCTCGGCAAGTCCGATGTCAAGAACTACGACGGCAGCTGGGTCGAGTACGGCTCGCTCGTCGGCGCACCCATCGAGTTGGAGGTCCGCTAACCATGTGTGGAGCACCCGTTCAGACCCAGACCCTGCCCGCGGGCGTGGACGTCGAGAAGGAGACGGTCATCACCGGCCGTGTCCTCGACACCGACGGCCAGCCCATCGGCGGCGCCTTCGTGCGCCTGCTCGACGGCACCGGTGAGTTCACCGCCGAGGTCGTCGCCTCGGGCACCGGCGATTTCCGTTTCTTCGCCGCACCGGGCGAGTGGACCATCCGCGCCCTGTCCTCCTCGGGCAACGGCACCGCGCAGGTCTCCCCGACCGGCGCCGGAGTCCACAACGTCGACGTGACCGCCGACGAGAAGAAGTAGCCACACACCCTGCCTTCCGGCCCGATGCCGTCTCGCCCGAGACGACATCGGGCCGGACGCGTGTCAGGGCCCTGTCGACGCTCGCTACCGGCGGTTCTGCTCGGCCACCAGATCGGCGATCCAGTCGACGATCCGCTCGCTCTCCCAGTACCACGGGTCGTGCGGGTTGTTGTTCCAATACAGCATGTGCTGGACGAAGCCCAGGAAGATGTAGGGCTGGAGCACCAGGTCCGCGAGATCGCGGTTGTCCTCGACGAATCGTGGGCCCTCGAGCGCCAGCTTCTCCCGCACCAGCGGGGCGCCTTCGCGGGTCGCCCACCGCGCGGCATCCGCGAACTCGGCCACGGACAGTTCGTTCCGTCCCGGCGCGTCCGTGCGATCCGCGGCGCGGCGGAGCAGGTCGAGATACGACTCGTCCGAATCGAACCACTCCGGATTCCGCACGGTGTCCAGCACGACGCTCGCCACGAGGCCGCGGACGGCCGCCACGAAATCGTCCACCGTGCGTCCGGGATCGACCAGCGTGAAGTGCATCTGGCCGAGTACCTGCAGGGCGAGATCGAGAACGGCGATGCGCCGGGGTGCATCACAGGCGATGTCGTAGCGCCGGCACACGTGGACCACCTTGTCGGCGAGCGCGCCGTGGTCGGCCGGGCCCGAGGCCATGAATCCGCCGCCGGGAGGACCGGACTCACCCCACGAGGGCGCCCCTGCCGGTCGGTACGGGCCACCCACCAGGGACGACACCGAGAACGTCGTCCGGTGTCACCTCTCCCGGTGTCGTCCCACTGTCTGTCGTCCCCGGTGCACGACCTCCGCTGCTCCGCTGCCCTATCCCGGCGGTGACGCGATGCATGATCTCCGCTCCGACGCTGTATCCGACCAGGACGAACTTCGTCCGGTCGCCGCAGGCGGCCTTCGCATCCTCGAGGATCCGGTGGGTCTCGGCCAGCGCGGCCGACACGGATGCCTGATAGGTCGGCGTCTCGGTCACACCGAGACCGAAGGTGGCCGGATACGGCACGTACGCCCAGCCCACGGTTTCGGGGCCGTGCGCGAACCGTTCCCCGGTGGGAACCGTGACGTTGCCGACCCAGTTCGACCACAGCCGGCGCTCGTCCTCGTCGAGAGGGTGCCGGTGAGACGTCGAATCCGTGGCTCCGGAGGCGGCGACGACGAGGACGTCCGGGCACTCGGCGGCGCGGTTGTACGGGTGGATTCGATCCGGGGCCGCACTCGCGACCGCCGGGACGAGACCCGCACAGAGCGCCCCTGCCACGGCGACTGCCGCGACCCGCAGGGTGACAACCGTCGCGGCGTGCGAGACCGCCCTCGTCGACGTTCTGCTGAAAAGCACGTGGAAGAACCTCCTGGTAGTGGCACGACGCACCGGAAACGACACGAGTCGCGAGCTTGCCCGT
The DNA here is from genome assembly GCF_014217785.1 of Rhodococcus triatomae. Taxonomy (NCBI): domain Bacteria; kingdom Bacillati; phylum Actinomycetota; class Actinomycetes; order Mycobacteriales; family Nocardiaceae; genus Rhodococcus; species Rhodococcus triatomae. The sequence goes on from NZ_CP048814.1 coordinate 1,375,338, forward strand.
TCGTTCCCCGCCCCGCGCCCGGACACACCCGCCGGGCCACAACTCTGTGAACCTCCCGACGTGAGTGGGGTTCCCTCGAGGAGGACGTCTAAGATGAGGACCGTGGTTATCTTCTTCGAGGTACTCCTCGTCCTCTGCGCCCTGCTGATCACGTGGTTCTCGCTGTACGTCGTGTACCGACTGGTGACCGACGAGTCGTGAGTTCCGATCCGGGAACCGGCGAGACCCCGCCCGACGGCGACGCCACCGGCTCAGGTGCCCCCGGCACCGTGCGCGGTAGCGGCGACGCCGCGGTGACGGCTGCCGCCGAGCGCGCGAAGGTCACGGCCGTCCGGAACATCCCGACGCTGCCGGATCTCCCGCTCCCCGAGGACACGGCCAACCTGCGTCTGGGGCCGGACCTGAACCCCGCACTGCTCGCCGTGCTGCCGCTCGTCGGTGTCTGGCGCGGCGAGGGCGAGGGCAACGACCCCGCCTCCGGCGACTACCGGTTCGGCCAGCAGATCGCGGTCTCCCACAACGGCGGGGAGTTCCTCGCCTGGGAGTCGCAGAGCTGGGTTCTCGACGCCGACGGCAACTACGTCCGCCCCGATCTTCGCGAGAGCGGCTTCTGGCGGGTGGACACCGGCACCTCGGAGGACGGGTCCACGTCGGAGACCCTGGAATTCCTTCTCACCCACAGCTCGGGCGTCGTCGAACTCTTCTACGGCGAGGCCCTCACGCAGTCCTCGTGGGAGCTGGCCACCGACGTCGTGATCCGGTCGACCTCCGGGGCGCTGGTGGGTGGCGCCAAACGCCTCTACGGCATCGTCGAGGGAGGCGATCTCGCGTACGTCGAGGAGCGCGTCGGCGCCGACGGCGAACTCACCCCACGGCTGTCCGCGCGGCTCGCCCGCTACATCGGCTGAGCCGGTACCTCCACCTGCACGGGGCGCCAGGATGCTGATCTGGATCAACGGCGCCTTCGGTGCGGGAAAGACCCAGACGTCGTTCGAACTCGCTCGCCGCCTCCCCTGCTCGCACGTCGCGGACCCCGAACTCGTCGGGTTCGCGATCCACAAGATGCTGCCGGAGTCGGCGCGCGGCGATTTCCAGGATCGGCCGCAGTGGCGAGCCGCGGTGGTGGACACGCTCGCCGACGCGGCCGCCGCGCACGAGGGCCCGGTCGTCGTGCCGATGACCTTGGTCGACACGCGTTATTTCGACGAGATCATGACGGGCCTGACCGGACGCGGTGTCGACGTACGGCACTACACGCTGGTCGCATCGCCGGACACGCTGCGCAGACGCCTGCGCACCCGGTCGGGGTACTGGCTGGGCCGGCTCTCCGGCCGCGACGAGACGTGGGCGATGCAACAGATCGATCGCTGTGTCGGTGCCCTGTCGGCGGAGCGGTTCGCCGAACACGTGGACACCGACAGCCGGACGGTGCACGAGGTCGTGGAGGACATCGCCGACCGAGCGGGCCTCTCGCCGAGAGGGGCGCGTCTGTCCCCGATCCGATACCAACTGCGCCGCGCCGCCGTCGGCGTACGGCACATCCGACTCTGATCGAGACTCCCGAGAACGCGGACAGCCCCCGAGCCTTCGCGCGGGATGCGCGACTCCGGTCTGGACGAGACCGGAAAGCTCGGGGGCCGGGTAACTGCCCGGTATTCGCCGGCCGCCGACGCGGTCGGTGAATTCCGGAAGCGTCAGCGGCTAGCGGGCAGCCACCTCACGTGTCCGTATGTCCTTCAACTTCAGACCACCTCCTTCCTCGTGTATCCGAGAAACTACTCGCGGCCGCGGAGTTCGGCAATGGATTTTCCACAGCCGCTCCGTGGACGTGAATCACCTGGTCGACGCCGATATCCTCCGGCAACTGATGGGTGACGACGACGACCGTCCGGTCGGCACCGACCAGTGGGGTGTCGCCGGAGAGCCCGTCACGGGACAGCAGCCGCCGGAGCAGGTTCGCCCCGGCTCCGGCATCGAGGTGCTCGGTCGGTTCGTCGAGCAACAGGACATTCGCGGGTGACAGCAGGGCACGCGCCAGGAGCAATCGACGACGTTGCCCGCCGGACAGCGCCCGGGCCCCACCATCGAGTGAGGTGTCGAGTCCGTCCGGCAGTCCCGCCAGCCACTCCCCCAGCCCGACGGCGACGAGCGCGGCTCGGGCCTGCCTCTCGTCCACATCTCCCCGAGCCACCCTCAGGTTCTCGAGCACCGACGTGTCGAACAGGTGGGCGTCCTCGGCGAAGAACCCGATGTGCCGGCGCAGGTCGTCGGCGCGGATGCGGCTCAGCTCGAGGCCGTCGGCGCGTACCGAGCCCGCCACCGGTTCGAGGATGCCCGCCAACGTCATGAGGAGCGTGGTCTTTCCCGCTCCGCTGGCCCCCACCACCGCGATCCGGGTACCCGGTGCGAGATCCAGGTCGACCGGCGCCGTGGCGCGGCCACCGGGCCGGCCGCATCGCAATTCCCGCGCCGTCAGCGATCCGCCTCCTGCCCAGTCGCAGTCACCACCGGGCCCCACATCGGCGGCCTCGTCGAGGATCGCGAGGATGCGCCGGGCGGCGATCCTGCCGCGGCCGAGGGCGATCGCGGCATCGGGCAGCGCCGAGGTCGCCTCGAATGCGGACAGCGGAAGCAGGACGAGAATGCCCAGGGCCATCGGACTCATGGTTCCCGACCCGTACAGCTCCATGCCGATCAGCAGGGATCCGAGCACGCTGGCACCGATGGCCAGTGGTGTCGCCGCGGAGGCGAAACCGTTCGGAATCGCGGCGCGGTCCGCAGACCGGACCGCCTCGTCCTCGGCCGTCGCGGCCCGGTCGCGCGCGTCACCGAGCCGGCCGGCGACGAGCAGCTCGGTGGCATGATCGAGGGCGGTGACCGCGGCCTCGCTGTAGCGGGCCCGCGCCGCGGCCGCACGCTGCTCGGCCTCCCGCGCAGCGCGCGCCGCGAGGACGGGCGCCACGATTCCCGAGACGGCGAGAGCCGCCGCGAGAACCACAGCCGCCGCGGGCGAGATCAGCACGAGGATCCCGACGGCGGCGATCGCCATCAGTATCGCGACGGCGATCGGCACGATCGCCCGGACCACGACGTCGCCCAGAGTGTCGACATCGGATCCGGTGCGGGCCAGAAGATCTCCGCGGCGCAGGCCCATCGTCGCCGCGGGATTGCCGTCGGCGAGTCTGCGGTAGATGTTCGCTCGCGCCGCCGTCGTCCCGTGGAGCGCGGTATCGTGCGTGGTGAGCCGTTCGATGTACCGGAATACGCCCCGGGAGATGCCCAGTGCCCGCACCGCGACGACCGCGACGCTGAGGTCGAGGACGGGCGGCATCTGCCAGGCACGGGTGATCAACCATGCGGACAGCGCGGCGAGCGCCAGGGCGCTGCCGAGTGTGGCGGCCCCGGCGGCGACCGCGGCGAGCACTCGCCGCGGTCGGAGGTCGAGGAGTGCGATACCGCGGACCAGCGGGTCCGTACGCCAGTCAGCCATGCAGAGCCCCTCCGTTCTGCCGGAACGCCGGAGGTTCGGGGAGCAATTCCTCTCGGGACTCGACGGGGACGACCCGGTCCGCCGCCGCCAGCACCGACGGGCGGTGGCCGACGACGACGACCGTCCGTCCCTCGTCGGCCAGTGTCCGCAGCGCGCGCAGTATGGTCGCCTCGGTGGTCTCGTCGAGGTGTGCTGTCGGCTCGTCGAGCAGCAGTACGGGCCGCCCCGACGCGAGGACTCGCGTGAGCGCCAGTCGTTGCCGCTGCCCCAGCGACAATCCGGTGCCGTCGACCCCGATCACCGTGTCCCACCCGTCCGGCAGCTCCGCGAGAACCTCGTCGAACCCCGTTGCCGCGCAGTATGCGTCGATATCCTCGACCGGTCCGGACAGCTCGATGTTCTCGCGGACGGTGCCCGGCGTGAGCACCGGGCGCTGTGGGAGCCACCCGATGTTCGACCACCATCGCTGCGGCTCGATCTGCTGCACCGGACGGCCGTTCACCCGTACCGAGCCGTGATCGGGGTCGGCCACGCCGAGAATCGTCAGGAGCGCCGTCGACTTTCCCGAGCCGTTGGCACCGGTGAGCACCGTGATCTGCCCGGGTTCGACCGCCGCGGACAGTTCGTGCGGGGCCTCTCCGCTGCGCCCGGCCACGCTCAACCGGTCGAGTTCGATCCGGATCCGTTCCGTCGGAGCAGGCGCATCGCCACGCGCAGGTCGACTCTCCCGGCGGTCGATCACCTCGAACGCCCTGCTCGCGGCTGCCATCCCGTCTTCCGCCGCGTGGAACTGCGCGCCGACCTTCCGGAGCGGCAGATAGACCTCGGGGGCGAGGATGAGCGCGACGATGCCGGGTTCGAGCGGCATACCCCCGTACACCAGCCGCAATCCGATGCTGACCGCGACGAGCGCGACACACAGGGTGGCGAACAGTTCCAGCACCATCGACGACAGGAAGGCCACGCGCAACGCCGACATGGTGGTTCGGCGATGTTCCTCGCCGAGTTCCCGTACCCGGGTCTCCGGCCCCTTCTCCCGACCGAGCGCCCGCAGCGTAGGCAACCCCGCGAGCAGATCGAGCAGCTGCGAGGACAACGCGGTCATCGCGGCCAGGGTGCGCCTGGCCTTCCCCTTGGTCAACAGCCCGATCAGAATCATGAACGTGGGAATGATGGGGAGGGTCACCAGAATGATCAGCGCCGACGTCAGATCCTGCCAGGCGATGACGATCCAGGTCGCCGGAGTGAGCGTGGCGACCAGGACGAGCGCGGGCAGGTAGCCGGTGAGATATGGCCTGAGCCCGGCGATTCCGCGCGTGAGCACGGTGGCGATCTCGTCCCGCCGGGGATCGAGCTCGCGGCCCGGCAGTTCGGTCGCCACGTCGAGGACCTCGGCGCGGAGTTCGGCGACCACACGGTCGGCCGCGCGGTCCGCGAACCGCGTCTGCGACCAGGCGACGACGGCTCGGATCGCAACGGCCCCGGCGAGGATCGTCAGTTCGGTCGCCCATTCCGCAGGGGCGACGGTCCGGGTGGTGATGATGCCGGCCAGTACCCGGCCGATCGTCAGCGCGGCGACGACGACCATCGCGACGTCGATGACCGCGAGCACCACGGTGAGTACCAGGTAGCCGCGTGCCGACGCCGAGTACTTCCATAGCCTCGGGTCGACCGGGCCTCTGGGACGCTCCGCGCGGGAGCTGCGCGGAGCGTCCCCGACCTCGATGCTCATCGAGACTTGGCCGGCAGACCGATCGACGGCGGAATCTGGTCGGCAGAGATCCGCTTGCGGAACACCCAGTACGTCCATCCCTGGTAGATCAGGACCACCGGTGTCATGAAGGCCGCCGCCCAGGTCATGATCTTCAACGTGTAAGGGCTCGACGAGGCGTTCTCGATGGTCAGGCTCCATGCCGGGTCCAGCGTGGAGGGCATGACATCCGGGAACAGCGAGCCGAACAGCAGCACGATGGTCGCGACGATCGCGAAAGTGGTCAGCAGGAACGCCCAGCCTTCGCGGTCGAGCTGGGTGAAGATCACGACACCCACCAGGGCGACCGCGCCGATGCCCACCATCGCCCACGTCCATCCGGTGCCGTAGGCGAGTTGGGTCCACAAGACGAATCCGCCCGCAACGGGTACGGCCGGAATCGCCAGCCAGCGGGCCAGTCTCACCGAATCGGTGCGGACGTCGCCCTTCGTCTTGAGCGCGAGGAACACCGCCCCGTGCAGCGCGAAGACGAGCGCCGTCGTGAGACCGCCCAGGAGGGCGTAGGGATTGAGCAGGTCGAAGAAGCTCGAGGTGACTTCCTTGTCTGCGTTGATGTCCACGCCGCGAACAATGTTCGCGAACGCCACACCCCACAGCACCGCGGGCACCCAGGACCCGAAGATGATGCCCCAGTCCGCTCGCCGACGCCAGGTGTCGTCGTCGACCTTGCCGCGCCATTCGATGGCACAGATCCGCAGGATCAAAGCGACGAGGATGATCAGCAGTGGTAGGTAGAAGCCGGAGAACAAGGTGGCGTACCACTCCGGGAACGCCGCGAAGAGAGCACCGCCCGCGGTGATCAGCCACACCTCGTTCCCGTCCCACACCGGCCCGATCGTGTTGAGGACGGCGCGCCTGCGGTTGTCGCCACGTGGGTCCTTCCGGCGGCCCAGCACCGGCATGAGCATGCCGACACCGAAATCGAAGCCCTCGAGTACGAAGTATCCCGTGAAGAGCACGGCGATGAGGATGAACCAGACTTCCTGCAGTCCCATGACCGGGCCTTCCTAGTACGCGAACGAGAGTTTCTCGGGCTCACCGGAATCGTCCGGCTCGTCCGGCTCATCTCCTGGTGGATGTCGGTCGTGGTCGGACGGTCCGGCGATCGCGTACCTGCGGATGAGTCCGAACCAGATGACGAACAACGCGCCGTAGACGAGCGTCAGCGTGATCAGCGATACCCACACCGTCCCCACCGAATGGTTGGACACGCCCATGTCGACGGTCAGCCGGATCATGTCCACGCCGGTGGGATTGGGATGCACCACCCAGGGCTGACGGCCCATCTCGGTGAAGATCCAGCCCGCGCTGTTGGCCAGGAACGGGGTGGGAATCGCCGCGATCGACAGGACCGAGAACCACTTCTGGTCCGGTACCCGGCCGCGCCTGGTGACCCAGAGCCCGGCGAGAGCCAGTGCAGCCGAACCGACCCCGAGGCCGATCATCGCGCGGAACGACCAGTAGGTGACGAAGAGATTGGGCCGGTAGTTGCCGGGACCGAACCGCTCCTCGTACTGCACCTGGAGATCCTCGACGCCCTGGAGTTCGACGTCGCTGAACCGCCCCTCGGCGAGGTACGGGAGAATGTACGGCAGCTCGATCAGGTGCGTGACGCTGTCGCAGTTGTTGTGGGTACCCACGGTGAGGATCGAGAACTTCGGATCCGTCTCGGTGTGACACAGGGATTCGGCGGAGGCCATCTTCATCGGCTGCTGCTGGAACATGAGTTTGGCCTGGATGTCTCCGGTGACGATCAGAGCGACGCCGGACAGGATCATCACCAACATGCCCAGGCGAGCTGCCGGACGATGCATGACCCGGGCGTCCTCGACGAGTTCACTCGCCTGGGGCTCCGGTGCCGTCTTCGCCGCGCGCATGTTGCGGACCATCCACCAGCCGGCGATACCGGCGACGAAAGTCCCGGCGGTCAGGAAGGAGCCCGCCACGGTGTGCGGGAACGCGGCGAGAGCCGTGACGTTGGTCATCATCTCCCAGATACTCGAGAGTTCGGCACGGCCGGTTTCCGGGTTGTACACCGCGCCCACCGGATGCTGCATGAACGAGTTGGCCGCGATGATGAAGTACGCGGACGCGTTGACGCCGATCGCGACGAGCCAGATCGTCGCCAGGTGAACGAGTTTGGGTAGCCTTCCCCAGCCGAAGATCCACAGCCCGATGAAGGTCGATTCGAGGAAGAAGGCGACGAGTCCCTCGAGTGCGAGTGGTGCACCGAAGACGTCACCGACGAATCGGGAGTACTCGCTCCAGTTCATCCCGAACTGGAACTCCTGGACGATTCCGGTCGCGACGCCGAGCGCGAAGTTGATGAGGAAGAACTTGCCGAAGAACTTGGTGAGCCGGTACCAGTGATCCTTCTTCGTGATCACCCACATCGTCTGCATGATCGCGATCATCGGCGCGAGTCCGATGGTCAGCGGCACGAAGATGAAGTGATAGACGGTGGTGATGCCGAACTGCCACCGGGAGACATCCAAGACATCCATGGCTACTCCGAAACTGGGCCCATAGGACAGCTTTCGGGCCGACGCGCGGGCGGGTGCGCATCGTCCCTGCTGATCAACGTACTGCGATCGAACTGCTATCGCAGGACTTTGATACTACGCAACGTAGTAGAAAAGCCGCCCCTCGGGCCAGGTGATGCGTACCACCTGGTCACCGAGCCGGATCGCGCTCCACCGCGAGATCCACCAGAGCCCGGAAATCGTCCGCCCAGGCCGGCTCCGCGAGTGTCAGCCCGTCCAGCCTGCGAACCCGGGCCGCGAGCGTGATACTCGAGATCAGCCAAACGCCGTCGGCGGTAATGAGATCCGCGGGACGCAGCGGCGTGTACTCGCACCGGAAGCCCTTCGATCCGGCGACCTCGAACAGCGCCTTCTGTGTCGTTCCCGGCAGAATCCCCTGCTCGAGCGGCGGCGTGATCAGAGTCTTGTCGCGAGCGATCACCACGGTCGATCGCGGGCCCTCGAGCACCCGGCCCTCACTGCTGACGAAGATGACGTCGTCCGCGCCGTGCACCCCGGCGTAACGCAGTGCCGCCATGTTGGTGGCGTAGGAGAGCGTCTTGGCACCCAGGAGCAGCCACGGGGCACTGGTCCCGAGGTCCACCGAGTAGCCGCGCTCGAGCGTCATCACGGACACGCCCTCGTCCCGCACCCGCGCCACCCGATCCGGCAGCGGCGCGACGGTGACGTAGGCGGTCGGCTCACCGCCGATCTCGCGGCCCCGGGTGAGCACGAGCCGCATGGCTCCCTCGCCGTCTCCCGACCACTGCTCCGCGGCGAGCTCCACGGCCAGCCGCCAGTCGTCGAGATCCTGTGCGGGCAGCCCGAGTGCCCGCGCCGACATCGTCAGCCGAGCGAGGTGGGCCTCGAGCTGGAGAACGTTGCCGCCACGCACCAGCAGTGTCTCGAACACACCGTCCCCACGCACCGCACCGAGATCGTCCGCATGCAGCAGAGGCGCGTCCGCGTCCCGCACCTCGTGGTCCAACGTCACCAGCACTCGATCGCCCACGTCATCTCCTCTGTCCCCACCGCACTCAGCTTATCGAGCCGGGCCGGCATCGCCCGCTCCGCGGGCCCGGCCGTCGGCCCGCCCCTTTGCTCGGGTGCCGGGTCACACACGTCCGGCACCCGGGCCCCGCCGGACGAGACCTCTAGAATGGAATCGTGGTCGACAACGAGCCCGTCATCCCCGACCGATCCCCCACCGCCGGACCGCTCCTGTCCGTGCCCGGAGCAGTCCCCGCGCCGGAAGGCAGCCCCGACTCGGGCGTCGCCTGGCATCACGGCGATCCCTTCGCCGAACAACGCGCCGCCGAACGTGCCGCCGTGGTGATCGATCGATCCCATCGCACCGTTCTCGCACTCGAAGGGCCGGAGCGGCTGTCCTGGCTGCACACGATCTCGAGCCAGCACGTGGCCGACCTCGCCGACGGGGCCGGCGCCGAGAACCTCAGCCTGGATCTGAACGGGCGGATCGAGGACCACTTCGTCCTCGCCGACCTGGACGGCACGACCTGGATCGACACCGAGAACGCCCGCGGTGCCGCGCTCGCCGGCTTCCTGCGCAAGATGGTGTTCTGGGCGAAGGTCGAGGTGAAGGACGACGACGCCCTGGCCGTTCTCTCCGTCCTCGGGCCCGAGGCACCGTCGATCCTCGCCGCGGTCGACGCGCCGGTCCCGGACGGCGCCTATTCCGCCCTGCCGCTGCCCGGCGGCGGATTCGTTCGGCGGATGCCGTGGCCGACCGCACACTCCTTCGACCTGCTGGTACCCCGCGACGACCTGCGCAGGTGGTGGGACGCACTGACCGCCGCCGGGGCACGCGCCGCCGGTTCCTGGGCCTTCGAGGCGCTGCGGGTCGGCGCACTGCGCCCGCGCCTCGGTGTCGATACCGACGAACGCACCATTCCCCACGAGGTGCACTGGATCGGCGCACCCGACGAGCGGGGCGCCGTCCACCTCGACAAGGGCTGCTACCGCGGCCAGGAGACGGTCGCCCGCGTCCACAACCTCGGGAAGCCGCCCCGTCATCTCGTCCTGCTACACCTCGACGGCAGCGCGGACACCCTTCCCGAGACCGGCGAGCAGGTCACCGCGGGCGGACGGGCCGTCGGCCGGATCGGCACCGTGGTGCACCACTACGAGCTCGGCCCGATCGCGCTCGCACTGGTCAAGCGCTCCGTCCCCGCCGACACCGAACTGGCGGCGGGCCCCGCGGCGGCGTCCATCGACGCCGACTCGATCCCCGCCGACGACCGTGTCCAGGCCGGGCGCGCCGCCGTCGACCGGTTGCGCGGACGATGACCGGGCGGCTGCTCGCGGTGTGCCTCCTGCACACCGAACGCGACAGCGGAGTTCGCCGGGTGCCTCGGACGGCGATCGACAAGCGGCCCGTCGACGGGTCGGTCCCGGTGACGTTCGGCGGCGTCGGCGCGGACTACGTCTGCGACGTGGCGCATCACGGCGGCCCGTTCAAGGCGGTCTACGCCTACGAGGAGGCCGAGGCGCTGCGGTGGGCCGAGGAACTGGGGCGCACTCTCCCGGCCGGATGGTTCGGGGAGAACCTGCGAGTCGCGGGGATACGCGCGACGGACGCGGTGATCGGCGAGCGCTGGCGGATCGGCGACGTCGAACTCGAGGTCACCTCGCCGCGCACCCCCTGCGCCACCTTCGCGAACTGGGCCGGCGAACCACGCTGGGTGAAGCGCTTCACCGAGCGGGCCGACACCGGCACCTACCTCCGTGTCCTCCGGGAAGGCACGGTGCGGGCCGGTGACTCGATCGAGCGGATCTCCGTGCCCGACCACGGCGTGACCGTTCGCGACGTCTTCACCGGTCACGACGCGGACCTGCTGTCCACACTCGCATCGTCCGGTCTCGACCTCGCTCCGAGCACCACCGAGAAGATCGCGTACCACCTGCGCCGCGTCGGCGCCGACACCCCGGGAGCCGAGGTGTCGCGATGAGCGTCGAACTGGTCGAGGTCGTCCGCTCCGGGTTCCGCGAGTGCGTCCACCGCGGTTCACTCGTCGTACTCGACCCGACCGGAGAACCCCTGTTCGCGCTCGGTGAGGTCCAGACGCCGATCTACCCGCGTTCGGCCAACAAGCCGTGGCAGGCGGTCACCATGCTGCGCCACGGCTTCGCACCGGAGAGCCCCGAGGAACTCGTCCTCGCGACCGCCTCCCACGAAGGCGAATCCGACCACGTCGAACTGGTCCTGCAACTGCTGGCCCGGCACGGCCTGTCCGAATCCGACCTGCGCTGCCCTCCGGCACTGCCCGCGAACGAGCTCGCCCACGCCGAACTCCTCGCCGCGGGCGAGCTCCCCCGGCCCGTCTACATGAACTGTTCCGGCAAGCATGCCGCCATGCTCGCCACCTGCGTGGTCAACGGCTGGCCCACCAACGGCTACCTCGAACCCACGCACCCGATGCAGCTCGCGGTGACGGAGACGTTCGGGGATCTGGTCGGCGAGGAGGAACTCGAGTACGGGATCGACGGCTGCGGTCTGCCGATCGTCCCGCTCTCGCTGACCCGGCTGGCGGCGAGCTTCGCGCGGCTGGTGCTGGCAGCGCCGGAGACCCCCGAACGCGCCGTCGCCGATGCCGTCCGGGAACACCCGTACCTCGTGTCCGGAACCGGCAAGGACGACCTGCTGCTCATGTCCACCGTGCCGGGGCTGTTCACGAAGTCCGGTGCCGAGGGCGTGCTCGTCGGTGCACTGCCCGACGGGACGTCGTTCGCCTTCAAGGTCGAGGACGGCTCGGAACGGGCCCGGCTGCCGCTGGCCGCTGCGCTGGTTCACCGGCTCGGCGTGGAATGGGCCACCGAGCGGCACGGCGCGGAATCGACTACCGAGTTGGCAGCCCTCGCGTCGAGGCCGGTGCTCGGCGGAGGCGCACGAGTCGGGACCGTACGCGCCGTCCCCGGGTTGTTCTGACGACCCTCCGCATCCCGTTCGCGCGTCGTATCGAGGCATCTGTCCAGCTCAACCGTGCGATGAGACCAACCAGACACAGCGGTAGCCGGGGGATGGAAGCGGAAGCGACTTTTCCACGCTAAAGTGTGGGGCAGGAACATACACACTGATACGGGGCCGCCAAATTCCCCAGGCCGCCCCGCGAAAGCGCGAGGGGGTCAGCCATGGGCCGCGGCCGGGCAAAGGCAAAGCAGACCAAGGTTGCACGTGAGTTGAAGTACAGCGTACCGACCACGGATTTCGAGAGCCTCCAGCGTGAGCTCTCCGGCGGATCGTCCCATCGGGACGACGTCTACTCCGACTCGCGTGACGACGAGGACGACTGGCGCCGCTGATCGACATCCCGCGTCGGTACGGACACCACGTGCGTTCGTAGCGGTCGAGGACACGCGAATGAGGGGGAGCCCCGGAGGCTCTCCCTCATTCGCGTGTCCGCACCTGCCACGTTCGCCTCGCACTCTCCCGATGCCGCACGCAGTACTACCGCACGCAGTACTACGGAGACGACGAACCCCGGCACGGGACCGTCACGAGGACGGCCCCCGAACCGGGGAGTCGAGAAGCGGGCCTCTAGAAGCGCGGGTGGTCGCCGGTCAGGACGGCACGAATCGCCGCCGCGTCGTGGGACTTCTTGATGCTGCCGAGCGTCCAGCAGTCGATGTGGCGGGCAGTGAGAACCGCGAGGGCACGGTCGACGTCCTCCGGCGCGACGATCGCCACCATGCCGACACCCATGTTGAAGGTCTGCTCCATCTCACCGCGCTCGACCCGGCCACGCTGGGCGATCATCCCGAAGATCGGCGCGGGGCTCCAGGTTCCGCGGTCCATCTCGGCGACGAGACCGGCCGGCATGACCCGGGCGAGGTTCGCGGCCAGACCGCCGCCGGTCACGTGACAGAAGGTGCGCACGTCCGTTTCCGCGGCCAGCGCCAGGCAGTCCTTCGCGTAGATCCGGGTGGGCTCGAGCAGTTCCTCGCCGAGGGTGCGGCCGAACTCGTCCACGTGCGCGGTCAGGCTCATGTGGTCGATCTCCAGCAGCACCTTGCGAGCGAGCGAGTAGCCGTTCGAGTGCAGTCCGGACGAACCCATCGCGATCACCACGTCGCCGGGACGCACCCGGTCCGGGCCGAGGATCGCCTCGGCCTCGACGACGCCGACACCGGTGGCGGACAGGTCGTAGTCCCCGTCGGCCATCACGCCGGGGTGCTCCGCCGTCTCACCGCCGAGCAGGGCGCAGCCTGCCTGGATGCATCCCTCGGCGATACCGCCGACGATCTCGGCGACCCGCTCCGGCACGACCCGGCCCACGGCGATGTAGTCCTGCAGGAAGAGCGGCTCGGCGCCACACACGACGAGGTCGTCGACGACCATCGCGACCAGGTCCAGTCCGACGGTGTCGTGCTTGTCGAGCGCCTGCGCCACGGCCAGTTTGGTGCCCACGCCGTCGGTGGAGGCGGCCAGCACCGGCTCCTTGTAGTCGCCCTTGAGCGAGAACAGGCCCGCGAATCCGCCGATTCCGCCGTACACCTCGGGACGGCTGGCCTTCTTCGCGAGCGGGGCGAAGAGTTCGACAGCCCGGTCTCCGGCTTCGATGTCGACTCCTGCCGCTGCGTAGGAGGCGCCGGGGCGACTTGTCGGATCGTCGGTCATGGGGTCTGCACTCCAGCCTTGTCTTGCTCGTGTGGGCAGTCTTGCTCCGTGGGCATTTCCGCAACCGAACACACCGATTGCGCCCTAACGGTACCGGAAGCGCCAACCCCACCACCGCTGCCCCTTCCCCGTGGGTGAACGGACCCTCGACGCCCTCAGACCGGTCGAATGGTCCCTTCACCCATGGGGAGAGGGGCGGGAGGAGTGCGAAAGAAGGGGTGCGAAATCGGAGGGGAGGGTCAGGGGCGGCTGAGCGCGTCGACGTTGTCGTTGTCGTGGGAGGTGACCGTCCCGGCGGCGCTCTCGAGCATGCCTTCGAGGACGTTCTTGCCCATCGAGGACTCGGCGGGCAGTGCGATGGGGTACTCGCCGTCGAAGCAGGCCGCGCACAGACGCGACGCCGGCTGTTCGGTCGCGCCGATCATGCCGTCGATGGAGATGTAGCCGAGCGAGTCGGCGCCGATCGACCGGCGGACGCCCTCGATCATCTCGTCGAAGTCCGCGCGCCCCTCCGAGGTGCCGCCGGCACCGTTCGCGATGAGCTCGGCGGGCGACGCGAAGTCGATGCCGTAGAAGCACGGCCACTTGACCGGCGGCGAGGCGATCCGCACGTGGATCTCCAGCGCACCGGCCTCCCGCAACATCCGGATCAGCGCACGCTGCGTGTTGCCGCGCACGATCGAGTCGTCCACCACCACGAGGCGCTTGCCGCGGATGACCTCGCGCAGCGGATTGAGCTTGAGCCGGATACCGAGCTGGCGGATGGTCTGCGACGGCTGGATGAAGGTGCGGCCGACGTAGGCGTTCTTCATCAGGCCCTGTCCGTACGGAATACCCGAGCCCTGCGCGTACCCGACCGCGGCGGGAGTGCCCGATTCGGGGACCGGGATCACCAGGTCCCCGTCGATCGGGTGCTCCTTCGCGAGCCGACGGCCGATCTCGACCCGGGTGGAGTGCACGGACCGGCCGGCGATGACACTGTCCGGCCGCGCGAGGTAGACGTACTCGAACACGCAGCCCTTCGGCTCGGGGCTCGCGAACCGGGAGGAGCGGACGCCGTCGGCGTCGATCGCCAGCAGTTCGCCGGGCTCGATGTCCCGCACGAATGCGGCACCGACGATGTCGAGCGCCGCGGTCTCGCTCGCGACCACCCAGCCGCGGTCGAGCCGGCCGAGGCACAGCGGACGGACGCCGTGCGGATCGCGAGCGGCGTAGAGGGTGTTCTCGTCCATGAAGGTCAGGCAGAACGCGCCGCGCAGCGTCGGGAGCAGCGCCATCGCGGCCTGCTCGATGCTGGTGTCCGCGGCGGCGTGGGCGAGCAGCGCACCGACGAGGTCGGAGTCCGAGGTGGCTGCGGGGAGCCGATCGTCCACGAGGCCGGCTTCCCGGGCCCGGTGGGCGAGCTCGGCGGTGTTGACGAGGTTGCCGTTGTGTCCGAGTGCGATGCCGCTCCCCGCGGCGGTGGTGCGGAAGATCGGCTGAGCATTTTCCCAGGTGGTCGAGCCGGTGGTCGAGTAGCGACAGTGGCCGACGGCGACATGCCCCGGCATGGCGCCGAGGGTCTGCTCGTCGAACACCTGGCTGACCAGGCCCAGATCCTTGAACACGAGCACCTGGGAGCCGTCCGCGACGGCGATGCCCGCTGCCTCCTGACCACGATGCTGGAGGGCGTAGAGCCCGTAGTAGCTCAGCTTCGCGACGTCCTCACCCGGCGCCCACACGCCGAAGACACCACATTCCTCGCGGGGCTCGTTCTCCTCGGCGTCCGGCCCGGGCACGGCCGGGTCGATTCGTCCGGGTGCGAGAAGATTCGGACTGTGGACCGACAGATCGGCACGAGACACCGAGGGCTCCCTTGGGTGGAGGGATGTACGGGGGGCACTCCAAGTCTACGTCCCGACGGCGGTCGCTATTCCGGGAGCAGTCGACTCCCCCTGATCGCGTGACCGGTCACACACCCGGGACGACGGGCAGCCAGTGGCCGATCTCGCCGGCCCGGCTCCCCGATGCGGTCGCCGTGCCCGCCGCGACGGCGTCGTCGAGGTGCGCCAGCCCGGTCGCGAGCAGCAACCAGGTCCGGGGATCGGTCTCCACCACGTTCGGTGGGGTGCCTCGGGTGTGTCGGGGCCCCTCGATGCACTGGACGGCCACGAACGGCGGCACCCGCAGTTCCACACTCGACCCCGGAGCGATCTGTTCCAGGGTGCGGGCGCTGAGCCGCACCGCCGCGGCGAGCTCGCTGCGCGCGGGAGCCGCGTCGGTGTCCCCTCGCAGCCACGGGATCACGGCGAGCATCGAGTTCCGGAGTTCGGCGGGATCGACGGCGCGGCGTGGCGGCATGTCCCCAACCTACGATGCCCGCCGGGCCCGGATCACCGAGGGGCGGAGCGGGCCACCACGTGCGTGCGGGCCGCCGCCACGGCGGCGCCTGCCCCACCGACGTTGATCGTCAGATGCAGGAGGGCAGGCGCGAGCACGCTCCCCGTGTGTCGGCGCAGCGCGTCGAAGAGGAGCACGGATGCCCCCGTCACCGCGACGGTCCCGAGGACGTGGTCTCCCGCGGCGCGGGCCGGCTGCACGTGCCACAGGCCGAACGCCGTCGCGTGCAGAGCCGTGCGGGCGGCCGGGGACCAGCCTCGCGACGTCGATGCCGACAGTGCGCCCCGGAACAACAATTCCTCCGCGACCACGGTCCCGACCGGGATGTGCAGGAACATCCATTCGACCGTGTCGGGGCGCTCCTCGTGACGCACCAGGCGATGCCGCAGCGCAGGCACCGAGTACATCAGCCCGTAGCCGGCGAGCGGGATCGCGCCGACGGCGAGTCCCCGAGTCAGTCCCCGCATCGCCTGGTGGCGGGACATCCCGGTCTCCTCGGCGCCGAAACCGGCGGCACGTACCGCCGCGACGGCACCGACACCTGCCGCCGCGTTCGCGACGGCGCGACCGCGGGGGCTCAGTCCGAGCCGGGGCAGCACCGCGTTGTTCCACGCGACCGCCACCGCGGCGAGCGCGAGGGCGGGGAGTCTCTGTCTCACGGAATCACCTCGGGCCACCGGCTATTTCTCGGGCCCGGAGGTGTCGATGTATCGCTGCAGCGTGGTGCGGGCACGTTCGGTGTCCTCCGCCGTCCATCCTTCGGGCTGGGCGACTGCCACCCAGCCGTCCAGTACCAGTGTGCCGTAGTTGTGGCCGTGCCCGTCCGGAACTCCCGCCGCATTCGTCAGATCCGCCGACACCTGCCAGAACGTGACGAACGGGAACCACTTCATGGACGGAGTGCGGTCGGGGCCCGGCGGTTCGTGCAACCAGTCCGGCCGCGTGAACATCAGATCGGGCGACCACCAGACCACGGGATCCGTGGCGTGCTGGAGATACAGCACCCGCGGCGACAGCCACTCGGTGCCGTCGGCCGCGAGATCCGTCGAGTCGTCCGCGAACCGGACGAGCAGCCCGTCCGCATATCTGGGGGCGATCTCGGTGCTCCCCGGGTCGCGGCGGGCGACGAGCGAACCCCACAGGGGGTTCGAGTTCGGCGGCCCCACCCACAGGACGCCGTCCACCTTGGAGCGCACGTCACCGAGATCGGTGAACGCCCCCTCCCCCGCCTGAGTGCCGAGACTCTCGCCGTAGACCATCAGGCGGGGACGGGTCTCCGCCGGCTCCTGCAACCACCGTTCGCGGACCCGCTCGATGAGCAGCTTCCCGGCCTCCGCCGCCTTGTCCCGATCGGCGAGGAAGGAAATCCAGCTCGGCAGGTACGAGTACTGTGCGGCGACCAGGGCACTGTCGCCGTTGTGGACGAGTTCGATCGCCTCGGCCGCGGTCGGATTGACCCACCCCGTTCCCGTCGTCGGGATGACGACGAGGACGCTGCGGGAGAAGGCCCCGGTGCGCTCGAGTTCGCGGATGACCACGTCCATCCGTTCGTCCGGGGTGTCGGCCGTCTCGAGCCCGGCGTACACCCGGATCGGC
This sequence comes from Rhodococcus triatomae, assembly GCF_014217785.1. Taxonomy (NCBI): domain Bacteria; kingdom Bacillati; phylum Actinomycetota; class Actinomycetes; order Mycobacteriales; family Nocardiaceae; genus Rhodococcus; species Rhodococcus triatomae. The sequence continues at coordinate 1,392,731 of NZ_CP048814.1, forward strand.
TCGCTCGCGGGGCGCCCGCTGGACGCTTCGAGGTCCTCGGCGTGCAGACCACGCGAGACGAAGTCCCGGCCCTGGAATCCCAGGGTGTCCCACGGCGCGTGGGAATCGGGGCTTCCGGATCGCTCGGGCGCGGTGGGCTGTTCGGCACCGTCGCGGGTCGTGGTGTTCTCGAGGCTGAACATGTTGTTGATCGCCGAGTAGCTGCCGCGCAGGAGCACCCCGTCGATCAGCAGCAGCGACAACACGGTCACCACGATCACCCCGATCGTCGTCGCGACCGGGATGGACAGCCGCAGCATCCGGATCAGCCGCCCGGCGATCCAGCGGACGATGTCGCGCAGCACCCGCCACACGGCGACGATCGTGGCGGCGACGAGGAGGCTCAACACCCCGGTTCGGATGTAGCCGGACGTGGTGGTGCCCTCCGCGTCCATCAGGCGGGCGATCTCGCGCTGCCAGCCGGCCGAATACACGAGCATCACGACGGACACCACGATCGAGGTCGTCGCCACGAACACCTTCACCGCCGACGCCCACGGCTCCGGCAGCGGCCACCAGGAACGCTTCCGCAGGAACCAACGGCGCACGGCCCATCCCGTCGCCGTTCCGAGCGCGTACCCGATGGCGGCGTTGATACCGCCGATCAGCCCCTGGAAGAGCCAGTCACGGGGCAGCAGCGACGGGGTCAGCGACCAGCTGAAGAACAGGGCTGCGAAGGCCAGGCCGGTGAAGTCCAGGCGAAGGAAGTCCCAGGCGGGGTCGAGAACAGGACCGTGCAGCCGCGCCGGGTCGATCAGCCTCGGGGAGTGCTCCCGAGGCTGTTCCGGTAACCGCTCCTGTGTCCTGGACTCGGTCACGCATCACCCGAACAGGGCAGGCAGTGTTCCCTCGAAGGTCTCCCGCAGCTCGGCCAGCGTGACCGAGAACTGACCCTGCACCTCGACGGAGTCGGACCCTTCGTCCACCACGCCGATCCGTGTCCACGGCAGGCCACGCGCCGTGCACATCCCGGTGAACCGGGTTTCCTCGGTGCGCGGGACGGCGACGAGCACGCGGCCGGTGGACTCGGAGAACAACGTGACGAACGGATCGGCGTCTTCGGGGAGCAGGATCCGGCACCCGGTTTCGCCCGCGAGCGCTGCCTCGACGACGGCTTGCGCGAGTCCTCCCTCGGACAGGTCGTGTGCGGCCGAGACGAGCCCGTCCCTGGACGAGGCGAGCAGGATGTCCGCGAGCAGGCGCTCGCGTTCGAGGTCGACCTTCGGGGGGACGCCACCGAGGTGACCGTGCTCGACCTGGGCCCAGATCGAGCCGTCGAACTCGTCGTGGGTGTCGCCGAGCAGGATCAGCGTCTCGCCGGGCTCGAGTCCGAGCCCGGTGGGGATCCGACGACGAACGTCGTCGATGACACCGAGCACCGCGACGACCGGGGTCGGGTGGATCGCGGTGGAACCGGTCTGGTTGTAGAAGCTGACGTTGCCTCCGGTGACCGGAATGCCGAGTTGCGCGCACCCGTCGGCCAGCCCACGGACGGCCTGCTGGAACTGCCACATCACCGCCGGGTCCTCGGGCGATCCGAAGTTCAGGCAGTTGCTCACGGCCTTGGGCGTCGCGCCGGTGACGGCGACGTTGCGGTAGGCCTCGGCGAGCGCGAGCTGCGCACCCGCGTAGGGGTCGAGACGCGTGTACCGGCCCGACGCGTCGGTGGCGAGGGCGATGCCGCGGCCCGTCTCCTCGTCGATGCGGATCACACCGGAGTCGGCGTTCTCGGCGAGCACCGTGTTGCCGCGGACGTACCGGTCGTACTGCTCGGTGATCCACTTGCGGCTGCACAGGGCGGGCGAGGCGATCATCTTCAGCAGGGTTTCGTGCAGTTCGTCGGCAGTGGTGGGGCGCCCCAGCCCCGCCGTGGTGTCGGCGATGAGCGCGTCCTGGCTGTCCGGCCGGCGGAGCGGGCGCTCGTAGACGGGACCCTCGTGGGCAACGGTGCGCGGCGGCACGTCGACGACGGTCTCACCGTGCCAGGAGATCTTCAGCCGATCGTCCTCGGTGACCTCGCCGATCACGGTCGCGAGAACGTCCCACTTGTGGCACACGGCCATGAAGGCGTCGACGTTCTCGGGAGTGACGACGGCACACATCCGCTCCTGCGACTCGCTCGACAGGACTTCGGCGGGCGTCATTCCCGTGGCGCGGGTGGGGACCTTGTCGAGGGTGATGTGCATTCCACCGTCACCGGCGGCGGCGAGTTCGGAGGTGGCACAGGACAGGCCGGCACCACCGAGGTCCTGGATGCCGACGACCAGCTTCTCGCGGTAGAGGTCGAGACAGCACTCGATGAGCACCTTCTCGGTGAACGGGTCCCCGACCTGGACGGCCGGCAGTTTCTTCGGTCGGCCACCGGCAGAGTCGTCGAACGTCTCGGAGGCGAGCACGGAGACACCGCCGATCCCGTCGAGCCCGGTGCGGGCGCCGAACAGGATGATCTTGTTGCCCTCACCGGAGGCGAATGCCAGATGCAGGTCCTCGACCCGCATGGCACCGGCGCACAGCGCGTTGACCAGGGGGTTGCCGTTGTAGCACTCGTCGAAGACGGTCTCGCCGCCGACGTTCGGCAGGCCCAGCGAGTTTCCGTAGCCGCCGACTCCGCGGACGACCCCGTCCACCACGCGACGCGTGTCGGGCGCGTCGGCCGCACCGAACCGGAGCTGGTCCATCACCGCGATGGGTCGGGCTCCCATGGCCATGATGTCGCGGACGATCCCGCCGACGCCGGTGGCTGCACCCTGGTAGGGCTCGACGTAGGACGGATGGTTGTGGCTCTCGACCTTGAAGGTAACCGCCCAGCCGTCGCCGATGTCGACGACGCCGGCGTTCTCGCCGATTCCCGCGAGCATGTGCGCGCGCATCTCGTCGGTGGTGGTTTCACCGAAGTAGCGGAGGTGCACCTTGGACGACTTGTACGAGCAGTGCTCGCTCCACATCACCGAGTACATCGCGAGTTCGGCGTCCGTGGGCCGGCGGCCGAGGATCTCCTTGATGCGGACGTATTCGTCCTCTTTCAGACCGAGCTCTTTGTACGGCTGCACTACCTCGGGGGTTGCGGATGCGTGCGTGACGGTATCGACCTGCGGAGACACAGAGCGTCGGGTCCCTTCCCTGTGGGAGATCAAGAGCGGCAGGCGGGCGCAGACTGCCGCCGACAGTCTACCGGGGTGGGGGTTCACCGGGGACTTTCGGCCCGGCACTCGATCGAGCGTCCACCACTGCCGTGAAACAGATCACAACCGCGCGTGGACCAGCCGGAGCCGGCACTCATGCCGCCGCAGGACTCCCCTCGCTCCGGGAACGGCCGGGAATCGGTTTTCGGATCGGTTCTCGTGCCGGGTCGACGCTCGCCGGTGGGGTGAACACCGGGTGCCTGGTCTTGCCGATCGTCACTTCCCAGTCCGTGGTGTGGAGTAGCCGGTGGTGGGTGCCGCAGAGCAACACGAGGTTGTCGAGGTCGGTGGGTCCGCCGTCTGCCCAATGCCTGATGTGGTGGCCCTCGCACCAGGCGGCGGTGGCTCCGCAGCCCGGGAAGGCGCAGCCACCGTCGCGGGCAGCGAGCGCTGTGCGTTGGGCCCTGGTGACGGTGCGGTGGGTGCGTCCCACACTCAGTGGGGCGCCGTGCTCGTCGAGCACGATTGCGGTGACGTTCGCATCGCAGCCGAGGAGGCGGGCGGTGTTGACCGTGAGGGGCCCCATCCACGGCGACCACGCGATACCCCGCACCTCGGCAAGATCGGCAGGATCAGCGGGGTGCGCATCTGTGTTGTCGGCCGGCCGTGTTCTGCGGGCATACTCCTCGCGCCGATCCTGGCACAGGTCCCGTGCATGCACGTGTACCGACAGGTGCGGACGTTCCCCGCCCTCGACCCCCAACTCGCCGAACGCGAGGAGCATCGACAACAACTGGGCGAGTCCGTCCGCGCGGCGCTGCCGCGGCGGACGAGCATCCGGCGTTCCCTCAGATGCGGGCTGTGGTGCCGAGTACTTCGACAGGGCGGTCAGCAGCATCTCCCCGGTGACCGCGTCCACGTCACCACGAATCGCGACCCGACCATTCAGGGTCTTGGACACATACAGCTCGTTACGGTCGGTGTCCTCCGACGCGGGCTGGTCATCGGATTCGAAGATCGCCTCCAACTTCGCAATCGCCGTGCGGACTCCGTCGGTACGCGCCAACGGCCCGTCCGCCGCCGCCAGCAACGCCGCCACACACCCCGGTAGAGCCTCGGCGGGCATGCCTTTCGGGGGCTTCGTGCAGAACCGGACGATCAGCAACGCATGCTCGAACGCGATCCGACCTTCATCGAACGCCTCCGCCACCGCGGGATGCTCGGCCAACCCGGCACCGAGTTCCACGATCCGCCCCGCCGCACCCGGCGACACCACCGTCACCGACGACAACCACCCCTTCGTCGACGCGAAACCATGATCCTCCCGCGTACACCGGCGTTCCACCTCGGCGACCACAGCGACCCGCTGCGCCTCCCACACCGCGATCTTCGCGCTCAACGCGACAGCGTCACACAACAACTCACGACTGGTCCGTTCCCGAAACGATCCCCCTGATACCCCATACACGAACATTACCTCGAAAGAATGTTCGAAACAAGGTCCTCGGTCACCGATGTCCTGCGAGATAACAACGCCGATCTCAGCGACGACGTGCGACAAGGTGCACGTCGGGGAATCGATGATCCGCATCGGGCCTGCTCACAGTCCTCCAGATCTCCTCGAACCCGGCTTCGTCCAGCGTCTCCGCCAGGCGATCGGGACTCCACCGCCAGGCCCGAGCCACGGCATGGTCGAACTCCCGAACACCGTCGTCGGCGGTCTGGCACGCGATCAGCACGACCGTGCCCGTCCCGAGCCGGCGCGCCCACGTCGCGAACACTTCGGGAACCTCTTCCGGCGGGATGTGAATCACGCTGAACCTGGCGAGAATCGCGGCCACCTCGACGGTCGCGCCCGGTCCTGCCAGGTAGGCATCGTCGCGCAGGAAGCGGCACCCGGGGTAGTTGCGGACAGCGATCTCCCGCATCGCGTCGCTCGGTTCGACACCCACCACGTCGAGTCCTCGCTCCACCAAGTCCGCAGTGACCTGACCCAGCCCGGAACCGACGTCCACCACGACACCTCGGTGACCCGCATCGGTCACCAGATCAGCGAATGCATGCACGACGTGCCGTTCGAGGTGAGTGAGGTAGGGCGACGGGAAGAGCTCCGCATACCGCCTCGCGAGGGCGTCGTACCCCGGTTGAACCAACGGTTCCTGTCTCACTGAACTGTCCACCGGCACATTGTCGTGCAGGGCCGTCTCAGCCGAGACACTTCGGTACCGGGACACGTCACTACCGGGACACGTCGGTTCGGAATGCCGGGCCCTCCGCTACGCCGGACGTTCGGGGCGACGGCGGTGCGCCAGATTGCCCTCGAACGACTCCGACCGGTGCGGGTGCAGCCGAATCGCATGGTCGTAGTGCTCCTCGGTCATCGGGAGGTAGTCGATCGGATCCTCGGCCTTCAGCCCCCGTATCCGCCGCCTCAACTCGTCGTCGACCACACCGATCGATTCGTCGTCGACGGCTCGGGTGTTCGCCACGAGATGTGGGCGGAGTGCCGACATGCCCGTGTACCAGAAGGTTCCGTGCAGCAGTGGCCAGAGCACGTCGTCGATGTGCCCACTGATTCCTCGGTGACCGAGGGAGCCGGGCCGGTCCCCCGCCGTGACGACGGCCAGCGCCCGCCGCCCGACCAGCCCACCGTCGCCGTACTTGCGCGAACGTCCCGTCGCCGGATTCAGGACGTCGTACGCGAATCCCTGCTCGAAGACCCGGTCGATCCACCCCTTCATGATCGCGGGAACCCCATACCACCACAGTGGGAACTGGAGAACGACGAGGTCCGCTGCACAGAGCTTCTCCTGCTCCGCCCGCACGTCGTCGCCACCCTCGCGAACGAGGATCGGATCCCACTCCATCGCGTAGAGATCCGACTCCTCGACCTCCCAGCCCTCACTGCGCAGCGTGTCCACGCCGACGTCCCGGAGATGGGCGCTCAGCGAGCAACGATCGGGGTGTGCGAGTACCCACAGGGCTTTCGTCATATCGCCTCCGCACTCTCTCGACGGACCCTTCTCCGGTCAACCCCTGCTCCGAGGGGACCATTCCCACGACGCTCGGTGTGACGCGGAATTGCGATCACCACGATTCGGACCCGTGTCATCTGCCGACGGCATTCGTAGCGTCCGTGGGAGCGCCGAGCAGGTCGGCGCGCAGTGCTGCCTGGAATGGATCAACAACATGCGTCGACTCGGTATCCGTAGAGCGTTCACGACAGCGGCCCTCTCGGCCGCTGTGCTGGCTGCCACGGCGGCGTGCGGTAGCGGGTCCTCGGGCGACACGGAAGGCCCCCTGCGGATCGTCGCGTCGTCGGTTCCGCATTCCGAAATCCTCCGATTCGTCGAGGACGAAGGCCTTCTGGGCGACCACACTCTCGAGATCCGCGAGATCACCGGCGATCTCGATGCCAACGAGGTGCTCGAGGCGGGCGACACCGACGCCAACTTCTTCCAGCACGTGCCCTACCAGGACAGCTGGTCGCAGGAGAAGGGCGTCGACAACCTGGTCGCTGTGGCGACGGTCCACGTCGAGCCGCTCGGCGTCTATTCACGCAAGGTCACCGACGTCTCGGAGGTACAGGACGGTGGCACCGTGGCCCTGTCCAACAACGTCACCAACTTCGCTCGCGGTCTGTATCTGCTCCAGCAGGCCGGTCTGATCGAGCTCGACCGCCAACTCGAGGATCCGGACACGGATCTGACCCAGGTCGGCGAACAGAACATCGTGTCGAACCCGAAGAACCTGAACTTCATCCAGATCGATCCGCCGCAGCTGCCGCGCACGCTCGACGACGGCAACGTCGACCTCTCGATCATCAACGGCAACTATGCGATCGAGGGCGGGCTCGATCCCTCCCGGGACGCGCTGGTGCTGGAGAAGGCCGAGGGCAATCCGTACGCCAACGTGCTCACGGTCCGTGAGGATTCGGTGGACGATCCACGCGTGCAGGCCCTCACCGAGGCACTCGAGTCGGACGAGGTCGCGGACTACATCGAGCAGACCTACCGGGGATCGGTCATTCCCGCCGGCGCGACCGGGTAACAGGCGGCCACCCGCATGCCCTTCTCCATCCAGCAGGTCACCAAGGAGTACGCCGACGGCGACTCCGTCCTCACCGCGCTCGATTCGGTGTCCCTGGACATCGAGGACGGCGAGGTCTTCGGGATCATCGGGCGCAGCGGAGCGGGCAAGTCCACTCTGCTGCGGTGCCTCAACCTCCTCGAGACACCGACGTCGGGCCGGATCCTGTTGGGCGACATCGAGCTGACGAGCCTCACCCCGGCCGAGCTGCGGACCGCACGCCGCCGGATCGGTGTCGTGTTCCAGCACTTCAACCTGCTGCACTCACGCACCGTCGAGGCCAACATCTCGTTTCCGCTCGAGGTCGCCGGCTATCCCAGGAACCAGCGTCGCGAACGCATCGACGAACTCGTCGAACTGGTGGGGCTCGGGCATCGCAGGCGGGCCTATCCCTCGCAGTTGTCCGGTGGGCAGAAGCAACGGGTGGGAATCGCACGGGCGCTCGCAGCGGGCCCGGACGTCCTGCTGTGCGACGAGGCGACGAGCGCCCTGGATTCCGAAACCACCACGCAGATATTGGATCTGCTGGCCGATCTGAATCGGAGGCTGGGGGTGACCGTCGTCCTCATCACCCACGATCTCGGCGTCGTCCGGCGTATCTGCCATCGGGCGGCCCTCCTCGCCGACGGGCGGGTCGCGGATGTCGGAACCCTGACCGATCTCGTCGCCGATCCGGATTCGCCTCTCGGAGCGGCCCTCCTGCCGAGCGGGCCGCCGCCGGCGGACAGCCGCGGCATCCCGGCCCTGCTCACCTTCGTCGACTCGCTCGCCTCGTCGCCCGTGCTCACCGACGTCGCTCGTGACCTCGATCTCGACGTCACGATCCGGTCCGGCGGCGTCGACGACATCGGAAAGCACCAGGTGGGTCGTCTCCGCGTCGAATTCGATTCGCGTGGCGACGATCCGGAATCCTCGGGTGGCACGGACACCGAGCTTCGTACCCGGATCTCGCGGTACCTCACCGGACGCGGAGTGCAGGTGAGCTTCACGTGAACAAGGTCAGCTGGCAGGACTCGCTCCCCGAGGCGTGGGAGGCGTTGCTGGAAACCCTGTACATGGTGGGGGTCTCCTTCGTTCTCACGGTGGTGATCGGTATCGCTCTCGGTGTGGTGCTGCACGCGACGACACCCACCGGAATCGCCCCGAACCGCACCGTCAATTCGGTGCTGGGCACCGTGGTGAACGTCGGGCGCTCCCTCCCCTTCGTGATCCTGCTGGTGCTGTTGATCCCCGTCACCCGCCTCGTCGTCGGTACGTCGCTGGGCGCGACCGCGGCGATCGTGCCGCTGACCATCGGTTCGGTGCCGTTCTTCGCTCGTGTCGTGGAGAACGCGCTCCGTGAGGTGGACTCCGGACGGGTCGAGGCGGCCGTGTCCATGGGGGCGACCAACCGGCACCTCGTCGCCAAAGTTCTTCTTCCGGAGGCGGTTCCCGGCCTGATCGCCGGAGCGACCCTCACGGCCGTCATGCTCGTCGGCTACTCCGCGATGGCGGGAGCCGTCGGCGCCGGTGGTCTGGGCGACTTCGCGATCAAGTACGGCTACCAGCGTTTCAACACTCCGGTCCTGCTCGTGGCCGTCGTCATCCTCGTCGTCCTCGTCCAGGGCATCCAATCGAGTGGCGACCTCGTGGTACGACGGCTGGCCCACCGCCGATAGACCGGGACGTGCACCGGACCGGACTCAATCCAGAACCTTGCCCTTCGTCTCCCGGACATAGCGCACGGTGAAATACACCGCGAACGCACCGAACCCCGCGTAGAGCGCGTAGGCGACCGGCAGACCCAGGTCCGCGAGCGACGGGAAGGTCCGGGTGACGAGCCAATTCGTCAGCCAGTTCACCATGACGGTCAGCGACATCGCGACCGCGCGCATCCGGTGCTCGAAGATCTCGCCGAGCACGACCCACATGAGCGGCCCCCAACTGAGGCCGAAGAACACGACGAACAGGTTTGCCGCGATCAGGGCGACGACACCCACGCCGGGAGGCAGCGAGCCGTCGTCTCCCGCGGTGGAGAAGCACACGGCGAGCGTTGCGAGGGTCACCGTGATCCCGGCGCTGCCTCCGATCAACAGCGGCCGCCGACCGAGCCGGTCGACGAGGAACACCGCTCCGACGGTCGCGGCGATGTTGACTGCCGCGGTGAACAATCCGGTGAGGAACGCCGAGTCCTCCGAGAACCCGACCGACTGCCAGAGTGTCGTCGAGTAGAAGAAGATCACGTTGATTCCGACGAGTTGCTGGAGCGCGGCCAGGCCGATTCCGACCCACACGATCGGGGCCAGCCCCCACGCCGTCCCACGCAGCAGCGACATTCCTCCGCCCGCGGCCTGCCGCTTCTCGTGGTGACCGGAATCGGTCAGCCGGAACACCAGCGCGAGGTAGACGGCACCCGCGACGGCCACTGCGACGAACATCCACCGCCACGCCGAGCCACCCCAGGGCTCCGTACCCTGCGCACCGCCGGCCAGCCGGTTGAGCACATAGTCCGCGAGAAGTCCGGTGAAGATGCCGATGACGATGGCCAGCTGCCAGAACGAACCGAGTCGACCACGCACGGATTCGGGCGCGATCTCGGCGATGTACCCCGGCACGATCACGCTGAGCAGCCCGATACCCACGCCGCACACGATGCGGCACAGGCCGAGTGGAACCACGTTCCAGGCGAGCGCGGCCGCCAGCGAGCCGAGAACGACGAGCACGCCCCCGAGCCGCATCGTCGCGGTCTGCCCGATCCGCGCCGACACCCGGCCCGCGAGGAATGCGCCCAGCGCACACCCGAGGATGGAGATCGCGACGACGGCCCCGACCGACGACGACGCCAGCCCGAAGTCCGGCTGTATCCCGTTGATCGCCCCGTTCATCGTCGAGGTGTCGGCACCGAACAGGAATCCGCCCACCGCTGCGGCGGCAGCCACCAGGCTCGCGCGGCGTACTGCATCCGTACTGCGATCGTCCCGCGTCCCCATGCCGTGATTGTGCTCCGGTGGAAACCCGGACGGTGGTGATTCGGCTACGGCGGACTCGACTACCGGTCCGGCGCCAGGAAAGCCGCGAGAGCGTCCGCGTACATGCGGACGTCGCCGGCTCCCATCAGTTCGCGCGCCGAGTGCATGGCGAGTTGGGGCGCGCCCACGTCGACGGTCGAGATACCCGTGCGCGAGGCGGTGATCGGTCCGATCGTGGAGCCACACGGTAGGTCCGCGCGGTGGACGTACCGCTGGAGCGGTACCCCGACCTGGGCGCACGCGAGCGCGAAGGCGGCCTCCCCGTTGGCGTCCGAGGCGTAGCGCAGGTTCTGGTTGACCTTGAGGACCGGTCCGGCACCCACGACGATGCGGTGCGCGGGTTCGTGCCGCTCGGGATAGTTGGGGTGGGTGGCGTGCGCCATGTCGCCCGAGGCGCACAGCGAGCCGGCCTTCGCCTGCAGATACTCTTCCCTTCCTCCGGCCCGGGCCAGTACCACCCGCTCGAGCACCGAGTTCAGCAGATCGGAGAACGCACCCCTCTCGGACATGCTGCCGACCTCCTCGTGGTCGAACAACGCGAGGACGGGGACCTGCTCGCCGGGATTCTCGACGGCCGCGAGCAGCGCGTGCGTGCCCGCGTAGCACGTGCCCTGGTTGTCCAGGCGGGGAGCGCTGACGAGTTCGTTCTCGGCACCCACCAGGCGGCTCGGGGCGAGATCGTGGGTCATCAGCTCCCATCCGAGGACGTCGTCGGCGGCGACACCGGCCTGCGCGGCCACGTAGTCGATGAGCGAGCGTGGCTCGGTCCCGAGACCCCAGACCGCGTTCAGATGGCGCTGCGGGTCGAGATGGACACCCTTGCGGTCCTCCGACAGATGGATCGCCAGCTGCGGAACCCGCAGGATCGGCTCGTCCACCCGGACGAGAACATCTCGAACGGCATTGGCCTCACGGACACTGATCCGGCCGGAGAGGCCGAGGTCCCGGTCGAGCCACGAATTGAGCCAGGCGCCGCCGTACGGTTCGAGCCCGACCACCTGCCACCCGGCGACGGACAGGTCCGGATGCTGCTTGACGCGCAGATTCGGGCTGTCGGTGTGTCCGCCGACGATGCGGAACGGTGCCGTCCGGGACACGCCCTGCGTGCTCCACGCGATCAGCGACCCGCCGCGCACGACGTAGTAGCGGCCAGGATCGGCGGGCCAGGACTGTGTCTCGTCGAGTTCGGTGAAACCGTTCGCCGACAGCGTTGCCGACACCGTGGCACACACGTGGAACGGTGACGGCGACGCGTCGATGAAGTTGCACAGTCCCTCGGCGCCCGCCCACGTCGTCAAAGTCATGAGCACATCATGGTCACCCCGCGGGCTCGCCGCCACCGGCCCCCAGCTGTCAGGTCAGGACTCCTGGTCGGGGGGCGGGCCGGACACGCAGAATCGGTTGCCTCCCGGGTCGGCGAGCGTGACCCAGCGGAACCCACCCATCTCGTGTCGTTCATGCTCCGAGGCGCCGGCCGCGAGGAGCCGGGCGACCTCGGCATCGAGGTCGGGCGTCGACAGGTCGAGGTGAATGCGGTTCTTTCCCGGTGTCGGGTCACCCACCTTCTGGAATGTGAGCCGTGCCTGCCACCCCGGAACCGACACGACATGGAACCAGCCGTCGTTCTCCTCCAGGACCTCACCCCCGGTCTGCTCGGCCCACCACCGCGCCAGGGGCCCGGGGTCGTCGCTGTCGACGGTGATCATCTCCAGTGCCAGCATCATGCCCGCACGATAGGCGGCGGGCCCGACAGCCCGCCCGGGTGTGGCCCCGGACGGCGTCACTCGCCCGGGTACTCGATGTCCAGCAGCCGCGACTCCCCCGTGGTCGTGGGATCGGGGCGGTCCACCGAATCGGTGGCAGCCATCTGCAGTCCCTCGAGATCCGTGCGCATGTAGATCACGTTGTAGCGGTTCCAGGTCGTGGCCACGAAGTGGAGGTTGCGCCCGCTGGACCAGGGATGCATGAACCCGCCGTACAGGCCGGGCAACAGCGCACCGTTGAGCAGTGTCTGGGTACCGCTCCACGGCCCCTCGAACCGGTCCGCCTGGCGGATCACCAGCCCCTTGACCGGGTCGGTGTACATCGCGACGTACTTGTTCAGGTAGTCGTTCCACTGCACCGAGAGCTCGCTCACCGTGCCCGGAATGACCTCCGCCGCCGCCGAGATGTCCGGGACCCACCCGGATCCGTTCCAGTACTCGTACGCGGCGAGGTCGTTGATCTGGCCGCCCTGTACCCGGGCGAGTCGCGCGGGACCGAATCGACCCGAGGGCGTGCCGAATTCGTAGATCCAACCGTCGGCTCCCGGCACGAATGCGCTCTGCTGGAAGTTCTCGTTCCCCGCCGAGACGGCCGGGAGGCCGGGGATGTCGAGGCCCGCCGCGTTCACGCGGGCGGTGGACGGTTCGGTGGTCCAGGTTTCCCCGTTGTCGGTCGAGCGAGCCAGGCCCGAGTAGTTGGTGGTCCAGTTGCCGGGAGTGTCCCAGCTGCGCACGGACATGTACCGCACGTACTGGTCGGTCCCGACGGCGACGCCGGCGGTGGGGATCACCGTGTATTCGATCGGACTCCCCGGCGGCAGGCCGAACAGTCCGTGGATGACCTGTCGGGAGTGGTTCGGGCCGTCCAACGGCGAACTGTCGATACGCATGCCGTCCGCGAGATTGCGGTCGTTGCTGCGGAAGAGGACGTTGCTGCGCCAGTCGTCGCCCGGGACGTCGCAGTCGCCGACCGTGTCACCGAACGCCATCAGGACGTCGCCGTTGTACGCGTCCCACATGATCCCGAGGTCGGTTCCCGAGACGTTGAAGCGCTCGATCGTCTCGTTCGGACTGCCCGGCCCGGTCACCATCTCGATGGCCTGCGTGCGCCCGACCAGCTGCGGCACGCCACCGTCCGGCGGCCCGGTCAGCCAGGGCAGGCCGAAGTCGCGGAGCGACCCGCTCGAGCTACCCAGCGCGGCGCTGCCGCTGCTTCCGGAGGATTGCCCGCACGGGCCGCCCTGTGCTGCGGCCGGCGACCCGGTCGCCGCCGCGAGGGTCACCGCCATCGCAGCGGCCGATACCGCCGACAACCATCGTCTCGCACGCACGGGGGTGCCCCTTCCACGGCCGGATCTCGGTATCCGGCTCTCGATCGGGTTATCGCGGATCACCCAACCACGCGACCGCCGCCTCGCGCGTCGCTTGTGTGAATATTGTTACCGGAGTGTCTGACGAGGCAGGGGTTCACTCTCGGTCGAGGTAACGGCGCAGATGATCGGCGGTGAGCGTCGATCCGCGCTCGACCAGGTCACGGGGAGTCCCGGTGAACACCACCTGCCCACCGTCGTGACCGCCGCGCGGCCCGAGGTCGACGATCCAGTCCGCGTGCGCCACCACGGCCTGGTGATGCTCGATGACGATCACCGAGCTGCCCTCGTCGACGAGCCGGTCCAGCAGCGCGAGCAAATTGTCGACGTCGGCGAGGTGCAGGCCGGTGGTCGGCTCGTCGAGGATGTAGGTGGAAGCCTTGTCCACCATGTGGATCGCGAGCTTGATCCGCTGCCGCTCGCCACCGGACAGGGTGTCGAGCGGCTGACCGAGCCGCAGGTAGCCGAGCCCCACGTCCCGGAGCCGCCGCAATATCGCGTGCGCCCGTCCCGACGGGAAGAAGTCACACGCCTCGGCGACAGGCATGTCCAGGACCTCACTGATGTTCTTTCCCCGGAGGGTGTAGCCGAGAACCTCGCGGGTGAACCGCTTGCCGTCGCAGTCCTCGCACACCGTGGCGACCCCCGCCATCATCGCCAGGTCCGTGTAGACCACACCGACGCCGCCGCACCCCGAGCACGCCCCTTCCGAATTCGCGCTGAAGAGAGCGGCTTTGACCCCGTTCTCCTTCGCGAAGGCCGCCCGGATCGGGCTCAGCAGCCCGGTGTAGGTAGCCGGATTGGACCGGCGCGAACCCCGGATCGGCGATTGGTCGGCGACGACGACCCCGTCTCGGCCCGAGAGGAAGCCGTGCACGAGCGAGCTCTTGCCCGACCCCGCCACGCCGGTGACGACGGTGAGGACTCCGAGCGGGAACTCCACGCTCACGTCCCGCAGATTGTGCAGGTCCGCATGCTCGACGGAGAGACTTCCCGTCGGCGTCCGGGTCGTCTTCCGCAGCTCGGCGCGGTGGTCGAGGTGCCTGCCGGTGAGGGTGCCCGAGGAACGCAGCCCCGCGACGTCGCCGGAGTAGCAGATCTCTCCCCCGGCAGTGCCCGCTCCCGGGCCGAGATCCACCACGTGATCGGCTATCGCGATCACCTCGGGCTTGTGCTCGACGACCAGGACGGTGTTGCCCTTGTCCCGGAGCCTCAGGAGCAACTCGTTCATGTTCGCGATGTCGTGCGGGTGGAGCCCGGCGGTGGGTTCGTCGAACACGTAGGTCACGTCGGTGAGGCTCGACCCCAGGTGACGAACCATCTTCACGCGCTGGGCCTCTCCGCCCGACAGCGTGCCCGACCGACGGTCCAGGCTCAGATAGCCCAGCCCGATCTCGACCAGCGAGTCGAGCAGGTGCACCAACTCGTCGCACAGGGGCGCCACCGAGGGGTCGGCAATGCCCCGGACGAACACGGCCAGATCACTGATCTGCATCGAGGAACAGTCCGCGATGTTGCGGCCGTCGATGGTGGACGACAGTGCCGCGGCGGTCAGCCTCGTACCACCGCACTCGGGACACGGGGCGAACGTCACGGCCCGGTCCACGAACGCCCGGAGGTGCGGTTGCAGGGAGTCGCGGTCCTTCGACAGCCACATGCGCTGAATCTTGGTGAGGAGGCCCTCGTACGTGGTGTTGTGCGTGGCCGCCTTGATCTTCGTGGACGGCTTGTGGAGGAAGTCGTCCCACTCCCGGTCGGTGAAGTCGGCCAGCTTCTTGTCCGGGTCGTAGAGACCGGATCCGGCCATGACCTGCCAGTACCAGGAGTCGACGGCGAAGTTGGGAACGGTGATCGCACCCTCCCGCAGGGAGCGGGAACGGTCGACGAGTTGGTCGACATCGATGTCGGACACCTCGCCGACACCCTCGCAGCGGGGACACATGCCGTCCGGGGTGTTGAAACTGAAGGCACTCGAGGTGCCGACGTACGGATCGCCCAGCCGGCTGAAGACGATCCGCAACATCGTGTAGGCATCGGTGACGGTGCCGACGGTGGACCGGGAATTCGCCGCCATCCGCTCCTGATCGACCACGATGGCCGCACTGAGGTTCTGGAGTGAATCGACCTCCGGCCGACCGAGACTCGGCATGAAGGACTGCACGAAGGCGGTGTACGTCTCGTTGATGAGCCTCCGGGATTCGGCGGCCACGGTGCCGAACACGAGCGAGGACTTGCCCGATCCCGACACTCCGGTGAACACGGTGAGTCGACGCTTCGGAAGGTCGACGGAAATGTCCCGCAGGTTGTTCTCCCTGGCACCACGCACTCTGATGACGTCGTGGGCGTCGGCGATCCTGTGCCGCTCGGCGGGCGTGGTCAGGGTCTCGTTCGAGACGGTGCTCGTCACTCGTCATCCCTCCGGTGGAGTCCTCGTACGGCCGGCCCGTACCTCGTACAGCGTACGGACTAATTGCGCGCCCCGCCCAATGCCGATTCGACGACGGCCACCGCAGCGCGCACTCCCCCGGCTTCACGCAGTTCGGCGGCGAGTTCGCGCGAGCGCGTCCGGACGTCCGGCGCGGTGACCTCCGCGAGTGCGGCTCGCAACCGCTCCGGCGTCACGGTCTCCCCATCCACCCGCACCGCGACCCCCGCCGCCACCAGGGCATCCGCGTTCTCGAACTGGTCGACCGCCTGTGGCACCGCAATCATCGGCGTCGCCGTGTAGATCCCCTCGCTCGATCCACCCATACCGGCATGGGTGACGAACGCGTCGGCCTCCACGAGGATGTCGTATTGCGGCACCCATCGGTGCACCTCGACATTCGCCGGGATCTCGCCCAGATCGGCGGGATCGACGTGGCGGCCGACCTGCAGGACGACGTGCCAGCCCGGCAGCCCGCCGTACGCCGCGAGCGCACGTCTATAGAAGTCCGGCCGGCCCGAGTACGCCGTTCCCAACGAAATCAGCAGCACTCGGTCCCCGTTGCCGGGTCGGCACCAGGCACCGTCCTCGCCCCGCGTCTGCGGCAGCGCCGGGCCGACGAAGGTGTAGACGTCCTCGTCCACCCGCTCCGCGTTCGGCTGCATGGACTTCGCGACGAGCACCACCGCACGCGGCGGTCGTCCGAGGAAGTCGTCCGGGTCGTCGTCGATACCGTTGTCCCGCAGAAACTCCCGCTGACGTTCGTACAGTGCACTACCGCGCGGATCGGCGCGCATCGTCGCGATGTGTTCCGCCATGTCCTGCTCGTACCCCTCCCACGCGACGTACGTGGGCGACAGCTGGACGATGGGGATCTCCCACTGCCGAGCCAGGATTCGAGCCGGAACCCCGGCGATGTCGTAGAGGAAGAGATCCGGCCGATCGGCGTCGTACAGCTCCCGCAACTGCGGCAACATCGATTCGTAGTCGGCCTGGAAGAGGGCGAGAGCGTCGATGGCGTCCCCGCCCCACGGCTCCTCTTCCGTCGCACTGGATCCCGCCGCGGTGTTCACCTGCGGCAGGGTGCTGACGTACGGACGGAACTCGGCACCCGTGGACTCGATGACTTCCCGCATCGCGGGATCATCGGCGTAGGTGACCCGGTAGCCACGGTCGACGAGGCCGCGAATCACCTCCAGGCTCGGATTGACATGACCTGGTGCGGGAATGCTGACCATGGCGATGTGACGGCGGGACACGGGAGCCTCCTCGGAGAGGGAATTAACGAACCGAGACGTATCGTCTCGAATGCCCTCTCACCGTGCCACCCACCGGAGAATGTGTCAAGACGGAACGTCTCGTATAGTGACCTCATGGCCTCCACCAGGACGGACGACAGTCACCCTCGCCGCTCCGCACGTGCCAGTTCGGCCGTCCTCTCCGCCACTCGAGAGCTGATCGCCGAGTTGCCCTATCCGAGGATCACCGTCGAGGGAATCGCGGCGCGCGCAGGAGTCGGCAAGCAGACCATCTACCGTTGGTGGCCCTCGAAGGGCGCCGTCGTCGTGGATGCCCTCGCAGCGCGGAACCCGGACGATCTCACCTTTCCGGACACCGGCGACCTCCGCGCGGACATGGCCGCGATCCTGCGAGCCACCGAAGAAGAGTTCGCCTCCCCCGAATTCGACGCCCTGTACCGCGCGCTGACGATCGAGTCCCTGCAGGATCCCGAGCTGCGCCGGATCATCGACGAGCGCATGCTCGGACCACAGTTCGCGGCGGCGCGCGTCCGTTTCCGGTCGGCCCGCGAGGCAGGCCAACTGCGCACGGACGTCGAGGATTCCGTGGTTTTCGAGATGTTCATGGCGCCCCTGCTGCATCGCTGGCAGACCGGCGCGCATCCACTCGGCGCCGCGCACGCGGAGGCGATCGCCGACCTCGCGATTCGCGCTCTCTCGCCCGAGCAGTAGTCCTCCCGGGGAGTAAATACCGATCCGATTTGCGTAGTTCTACTCGGGCGCGCCGACCTTCGGTCGACCAGAGTGATTCGCGTGACGACGACACGGGGCAGCGGCCCCGGTGGGCACGTCACGGCACCGGCCCCGGATGACGATTCGGGCCGACCTCACGGCAGACGAGCCGGGGGCCCGATGGAGGGGTTCGGGTCCCCGGCTCGCGACGCCCCACTCGCACGCGGCCGGCCGACCGCACTTGACAGACTCCACTCTGCATCGCAAAGTAGAAGCCATGAACTCTGCATCGCAAAGTAACCCGGATGCGGCCGCCGCCCGCGGCCTCGTGTCCGACATCGAGAAATGGTCGTCGCAGGGACGAAGACTGGCAGCCCCCGTCTGGTTCCCCCTCCTGTGCGTCGCGACGGCGGTGTTCGCGTGGGTTCCGGCCGCGCTCCTGCTCGGCGAGTCCAGCTACCTCTACTGGGTCGTCGTCGCCCCGCTCACGGCGATCGCCTCCGGGTGGTACTTCGCCACCCGTCGCGTCCAGCCTGCCGAGGCACCCGGCCTCCTGGCCCTCGCCACCGGCGCAGTGATGCTGCTCGGCGTGCTCGCGTTGGTCCTGTTCTATCGCGGTAGCTGGGCGAACGTCGCCGCCTGGCTCGTCGTCGGTGTCGGTCTCGGCATCCTCGCTCTGACCTGGCGGTCGGTGACCACCGGCGCCGTCGCCGCGGTCGCACTGGTCACCGCTGCCGTCGTGACGATCACCGAGCCGGCACAGAGCGAGGTCGTCCTCGTACTCGTCGTCGGAACGGCGGCCGCACTGGGCGTGTTCGTCGAGGTCCTGCGCACCGAGTCGGACAGCCGCTCATGAACGATCCGCACCCGACGGTCGGACTCGACGACGTCGTACACCAACGCACTCGCCTCGGAATCCTGGCGCTGCTCGACTCCGGCGCCTCGATGGAGTTCGGCGCACTGCGCGATGCCCTCCATCTCACCGACGGCAACCTCAACCGTCACCTGAAGGTGCTCCAGGAAGCAGAGCTGGTGGCCACGGAGCGGCGCGGTTCCGGCCGACCGCGCACCTGGGCATCCATCACCGCGACAGGCCGGAGCGCACTCGCCGCGGAGCTCGCCGCGCTCCGGGCGCTCATCGCGGCCGCCGAGCAGTAGCCCGGCCGTCGACTCGGTGTGCCGGGCAGTGACGGGGCCGGTCAGGTGACGGGGCCGGTCAGGCCGAGACGACGCTCTCGAGCACGGAGTAGAACATGCCCAGCCCGTCGTCGCTGGGACCGGTGAGGGCCTCGGTGGCGTGCTCCGGATGCGGCATGAGTCCGACGACGCGACCGTTCGCCGAGGAGATCCCCGCGATGGCACGCTGCGAGCCGTTCGGGTTGTCTCCCGCGTAACGGAACACGACACGACCCTCGCCCTCGAGCTCGTCGAGCACCGTCTGCGAGGCCTGGTACCGGCCCTCGCCCGACTTGAGCGGAATCAGGATCTCGGCGCCCGGCTCGTACCGGCCGGTCCAGGCCGTGGACGTGGCCTCCACCTTCAGCCACTGGTCCCGACAGATGAAGTGCAGGCCCTCGTTGCGGGTGAGCGCACCGGGCAGCAGACCCGCCTCGCACAGCACCTGGAAGCCGTTGCAGATGCCCAGGACCGGCATGCCCTTCCCGGCTGCCTCCACGACCTTCCCCATCACCGGGGTGAATCGGGCGATCGCGCCGGCGCGCAGGTAGTCGCCGTAGGAGAAGCCACCGGGCACGATGACGGCATCGACGTTCTTCAGGTCCGCGTCACCGTGCCAGAGGCTCACGGCCTCGCCGCCGGCCAGGCGCACGGCGCGTGCGGCATCGACGTCGTCGAGGGTGCCGGGGAAGGTGATGACTCCGACGCGTGCGCTCATGCCTCGACGCGCCTGACGGTCCAGTTCTCGATCACCGTGTTGGCGAGGAGCGCCTCGGCGATCTGCTCGAGCTGGGCGTCGTCGACGCTGCCGTCGACCTCGAGCTCGAAACGCTTGCCCTGACGAACGTCCGTGATTCCGTTGAATCCGAGCCGCGGGAGGGCGCCGGCTATGGCCTGCCCCTGCGGGTCGAGAATCTCGGCCTTGGGCATGACTTCGACGACGACACGGGCCACGCGGACGCTCCTCGGTAGTTGTGCTCGGCCCTGGTGGGACACCGGGCGCTCGCCCAGTTTACCGGCAGCGGCCGGGCGCTTCCCACCCAGTGCGAATCCGGCGCCGCGCAGGTGTGACGGCGCATACTCGAGACATGCGATTGACTCACTTCGGCCACAGTTGCGTCCTCGTCGAATTGCACGGTTCGACCATCCTGTTCGACCCGGGGAACTTCTCGCACGGATTCGAGGGCATCGAAGGCCTGGACGCGATCATGGTCACCCATCAGCATCCCGACCACGCGGACCCCGCACGGCTGCCGGCCCTGGTCGAGGCCAACCCCGGCGCCGCCCTCTATGCGGATCCGCAGACCGCGCAGCAGCTCGGCGGCCGGTGGACGGCGGTACGCGCGGGCGACGAGTTCGACATCGGCGACGTCCGGGTCACGGGCACCGGCGGCGTCCACGCCACCATTCACCCCGAGATCCCGGTGATCGACAACACCGCGTATCTGCTCGGCGACGCCGAGAGCCCGGCACGGCTGCTGCATCCGGGCGATTCCCTGTTCGTCCCCGACCACGACGTGGACGTACTGGCCCTGCCCGCCGCGGCCCCGTGGCTGAAGATCTGGGAGGCGATCGACTACCTGCGGGCGGTCGCCCCGCGGCTCGCGGTTCCCATCCATCAGGGCATCGTCGCAGACCAGGCAACCGGGATCTTCTACGGGCGCTACTCCGACATGGCGCCGGAGGGCACGGAGTTCCGCGTCCTCCCGAGCGAGTCCGTGGTCGAGGTGTAGTCGATGATCAGCCCCCACTGGGATGGCGCGTGACGGGGAGTTCGGCACCCCCGCTCGTCCCTCGATCCGCGGACGTTCTGCACACCGTGCTCCCGAACCTTCGAGAGCACGGCGCAGACAACGTCCGCGGATCGCCTACCTAGGACGCGCCGGAATCCGGGCGCGACACCAGCCCCTCCTCCGCTGCGACCGACGGAACGGCCCCGCGGGTGAGCACGTCCAGACGGAAGTCGCCGTCCGCGTACGACGCGAACGGCACGAGGCCGGGTGTGCGGGCGAGTTCGTCGTGTACCCGGGTGCCGGTCGAGGGATAGTCCGGCACCCGGTGGGTCCAGTGCACCGCGATCAGGGTGCCGCCGTCCTCGAGTGCGTCGACGGCGCGGGCCGCGACGGTGCGCAGCCCCTCGGCGTCCAGGTAGTAGAGCACCTCACCGAGGACGATCAGGTCGAACCGTTCCACAGGCCAGGTGGCCAGCAGCGAACTCTGCCGGAGTTCCACCCGATCGGCGAGACCCGCGCGGCGCAACCGAGCCGCGGACGTGTCGAGCGCACGAGCGACGATGTCGGTGGCCACCACTCGGTCGCAGCGACGTGCGAGCATCTCGGTGAACACCCCGACGGAACCGCCCGGCTCGAACGCACATCGGTAGCGCCGGCGCGGCAACGCCGCGAGAGTCAGTGCGTACTTGCGTTCCTCGTACCACCGTTCGGCGAAACCCCACGGGTCTTCGGCGTCGGCGTACATCGATTCGAAGAAGTCCCCGTCCATTTCGGTCACAGGAACACCACCTCGGTGCCGCGAGTGAGCCGCTCCAACACCCACGGAGGCAGGATCGCGGCGTCCCGCGGGTCGTCGGAGAGCGGCGCGATCTGGGTCCGGAAGCGCTGCACCGCCTTCTCCTTACGTCGCAGCACCTCCCGGTCGGGCGTAGCGATCGCGGCCCGCTCCCAGGGGACCGCGGCGTCACCGGGTGTCGCCCAGTGCCACATCCACACCGGATACTCGAGCAGCCGGTGGCCACCCTCCGCGCACGCCTGTGCCGCGGCCCGGCCGACCGCCTCGTGGTCCGGGTGACCGTCTCCACGCCACGTCGCCAGAACCCAGGAGCCCGCCGCATCGTCCGACTCCCCCGCGATGCGCGCGACGTATGCGGACAATTCGGCTTCCCGTCCTGCCACTCCCCCGTCGGCGAACCCGAGCCGCCGCGGAACCGGAACACCCAGGCATTCGGCGGCACGCTCCGACTCGTCGATCCTTCGTGCAACGAGGGCCTGCGGCGTGAGCGTGGGCGAATCCGGGTGCGAGGCTTCACCGTCGGTGACGGCGAGCACGGTCACGCGGATTCCGGACGCCACGGCCGTCGCCGCCAGTGCGCCGACGCCGAGGACCTCGTCGTCCGGATGCGGAGCAACCACCACCAGGTGGGTGCACCCGGCGAGAGAGAGCTCGGGTCCCTGCCACTCGGACAACCACCTGCGCCACTCGCGCTCCGGCGTGCCACGATAGGGGGATCGCCGAAACAGGTTGCCGTTACCCGTCATACGGACCGTCCGGGAACGGCTCGGCGCCTGCGATCTCGCCCAGGGCCTGGAGGTCCCGCTCGGCGTGGGACTGACGAAGGTAGACGAGCAGATCCGCCACGGCCCGAGCGTGCGCGCCGTCCGTTGCCAGTGGCGCGGCGCCGAGAGCCCGGCCGACGCGGTCCACGACCTCCGTCGCGGTGCGCTCGATGACGGCTCGCAACCTCTGGGCCCGACGACGGTCCGCGGGCTGCGCACCCGGCGTGGCATCGATCTCCGCCGCGGCGGACCCCAGCGCCCACCGTCCGGCCGCCAGGGCGGCGTCGACGCCACCGAGGTGTGCGAGTTGGTGGGGGTCGGCACGGCCGGACCGGGCCCGCTCGTACAGCGGCTCGGCCACGGACAGCGCGCCGCCGAACCAGCAGGCCGCAACCCCGCAGGCCCCGTGCCAGAAGCCGGGTCGGTCCAGGTAGTCCCGGGCGGCGCCGACGGGACGTGCCGGTACGCCGTCGAAAGCGACCGATTCGGTGTTCGTACCGGCCATTCCCGCATTGCGCCAGCCACCGTGTCCCGGTTCCGCACCCGGCACGCGGAGATCCACCGCAAACAATCGTGAGGTGCCGTCGGCTCGGGCCGTGACGAGCGCGTGGGTGCAGAGCGAGGCACCCGAACACCACGTCTTCTCCCCGTGGAGAATCCACGCGTCACGCTCCCGCTCGGCGTCCAGGAGTGGGCGCGGGGGCTCACTCGCCCACACACCCCACAGCTCGCCCGCACCGACGCGTGAGTGACCCGTCTCGGCGAGGATCGCATCCGCATCGACGTGTGCCTCGAGCAACCGTCCGGCGGACAGGTTCGTCCGGCAGGCGCGAGTGAGTGCGCTCCAGCGTGCCGCGGTGTGCCCGGCCCCCGGCAACGGCAGCTTCCCCTCGCCTCTGCTCAATGCCCGCTCGAGGTGCGTGACGACAGCCGGATCGATCGCCGGCCCCGACGTCGGGATCCTCACCGCAGGCTCGCCAGGTGGGAGGCGAAGCCGGCAGGGGCGCGGCCCCGCGCTCTGGCCGAGGTGCGTACCGGCGCGTCGGTACTCCACACCACCTGCGCTCCGCGACCGATCATCCGGTGTATCAGGTCCACGTCCTCACCGGACTCGAGTGATGCGAATCCGCTTACCGCCCCGTACAACTCGGCGCTGAAACCCAGTGAGGCACCGTGGACATGACGTTTGCTCGACCCGTACGCCGCCAGATACCGGCGCCGGACCGCCGGCGACCACTGGGACCAGTCGTCCACGACGACCGTGCCGGGCACCAGTTCCGCCCCCGCACTCGCATGTGCGAGCTGCGAACTCAGCCAGTTCGGTGGCACCCGCGAGTCCGCATCCGTGGTCGCGAACCACTCGTGTCGGCGAACCGGGACGGCCGCGAACCCGGCACGACGAGCTGCACCGACATTGTGGAGATCCACCACCACGGTCTCGATCCCGGGACCGACCACCTCGGCACTGCCGTCCGAGCAGGCGTCGAGGACGACGACGATCCGGACCGGCACATCCAGCCCGCCGCTCGCCTCACGAAGCCCGTGCAGGCAGTCGGGGAGATCGGCTCTCTCGTTGTGCGCAGGAACGACGACGGTGACGTGATCGACACGTACCGTTCGGGTCAATGGTTTCTCAGCCTGTCGATGAGTTCGTCCTTCTTCAGGTCCGAATATCCCTGCAAGTCCAGTTCTTTCGCCCGCTCGCGCAGCTCGTCCACCGTCCAGTCCTCGTACGATCCGGACCGGCCGCCGGACTTTCCGACATCCGAGCGACCACGATCCGCCGCGGCGTTCGAGATCCGGGCCGCCTTCTCCTTCGAGTTGCCTTCCTCACGCAATTTCTCGTACAGATCCTGGTCCTTCAACTGGGGCTGATCGTCCGATCCTCGCGATGGCATGGCTTCTCCTCACTTCCCGTGTTCGCAGTTCAGTTCGTCACCGTTGTCTCATCCCCGTTTGTCAGATCATCACCGTGGCAAGCGTGATACACGCGGCCGTCAAGAGAGCCGTCACCGCGGCCACCGGTACGGACCCGGTGGCCGCCAATGCCAGCATCGAGACGACGAGTGACGCCGCCAGGGCGGTCCAGAACACGGGCCGACCCCTCGGCGGCCGGGGACCGGCCCCCGGAGCAGTCGGTGCTCGTTCGGTGGTAGAAGCATTCGATGTCGTCATGACCTGCCTCCGTCGAAAATCGGCCGAGAAGCGCGCAGCCCGCGGCGAGGAGAGTACAAACGAAGGGAGCGCACTCGAGAACATGTACGTGCGGGCCCGCGCTTCGAGCGTGAGGGCTGCCTGCTCAACCTGACGATCACGCTAGTACACACCGGGCACGACCACAACGAGAATGCCCACGCCCGCCACAGTTCAGACGCGTCGACCGGTCCCGTCGTCCCCGGCCCCGCCCTCCCCGCCGGACTCACCACGCAACCGGGCGTTGTCCGTTTCCAGATCGACGTTACGAGCCTCGAGCGCCAAGATGTGCCGCACGCCCACCAAGTTGACTCCCGCATCGATCAATTCGGAGATCCGCTCCAGCCGCGCCAGGTCCCGGTCGCTGTACCGGCGGGTCCCGCCGTCGGTGCGTTCGGGCGTGAGCAGGCCCAGGCGTTCGTAGTGACGCAGCGCCTGCACGCCGACCCCGGACAATTCTGCCGTCACCGAGATCCCATACAGGGCTGCGGGCGTCCGCCGAGGTGAGTTCCGATCCATCACCCGTCCTCCGAATCCCTGGCCGTCACCCTTGCATCGATCTATGTTCTTTGCTATATAGAACCTATAGCAGATTCTATAGGTAATCTGCTGGCCGCGCCAAACGTCAGCGCGCAGACAATCACAGATGGAGGTGGAGATCATGTTGATGCGTACCGATCCGTTCCGTGAACTCGACCGTGTCGCCCAACAGGTTCTGGGCACGACCGCACGTCCGGCGCACATGCCGATGGACGCCTGGAGAGACGACGATCGCTTCGTCGTCGAGTTCGACCTTCCGGGTGTCCGGCCCGAGTCCCTGGACCTCGATGTCGAACGGAACGTACTCACCGTGCACGCCGAGCGGGGAGAGACCGACCCGGATCTGGAAATGGTCGCGTCCGAACGACCCCGGGGCATCTTCAGCAGGCAACTCTTCCTGGGAGAGAACCTCGATACCGAGCAGATCGAGGCCTCCTATCACAACGGTGTTCTGCGAGTGACCGTGCCGATCGCGGAAAAGGCCAAGTCCCGCAAGATCGAGATCGCCCATTCGAACGAGCACCAGGCCATCACCGCGGCCTGACCGACCGCCCGTGGACCGATCCCGACAACCGGATACGACGACCACACAGCAGAGGAGGCGCCCGTGAACGCATTCGCCGAGGAACCGGTCATCTGGCCCGACCCCAGCCCACTCGAGAAGTGGTGGACGACAGTCATGACCGGTATCTCGTCGACGTGAACAACTCGTCCGATATCTCGTGTGCCGCCCGGGCTTCCCCTCACACCGGGCGGCACACGGGATCGCGGACGCGGTGGGGAGGCGACGGCCCGGTGGGATTGGACACGGTCTCGGCGGGGTAGACAGTGGCAATCACCGAATGGTCAGGAGACCCGATGAACATCAATGTCCCTCTGCTGGCACTGCTTCTGCTGGTGGCCCTCACCTTCGTCGCCCGCATATCGGTGCCACGCGCCGGCGCCCGCTCCGGGGCCACAGGACCGCGTCACACGAGCTTCTTCGGCCTACGGTGATCGCCGGCGAGGCCGCATGACCGATTGCTCTCGGGCTCCGATCGTTTGGCGGGTTCCGATTCGGGTACCCGGGTCGTGTACGTCCACTGCCACTTCACAGGGATGCACGAATCGAAGAGAAGGAGGGCACCGTGGCCGAGTACCGCGTGATCGATCCGTCCGGAACCGTCGTCGAGACCAAGACGATCGACAGTGCGGAAGACGCGCACGCCTGGTTCGTCGACATTCGCGCCGACAACAGTGAACTCGGCTGGCGAATGGAGGTCGCCGACGACAACGGCTGGTCCTTCTTCGACGACACCGAAGGGGTGTCGGAGTAGTCGTGTCGGAGTGGTCGAGTCGGGACAGCCGGGCATCGGTGCGGCGAGACGGTCAGGAACCCGGACGGAACCACAGTGCGGAGGCGTTGTCGACGGCGACCGCCTTCGCCACGGTCTGGGGCAATGTCCGGAGCAGCGACTGAATGCGCCCGACCCGCGCCTCGAACATGTCCGCTCGGCCCACCGTGTCCGATCCCACCACGAACCTGTCGGCACGACGGCAGATCAGCTCGAGCCACCGCGAATCGACAGCCGCGCCGGGCCCGTCCCGATCGACGATGTGATCGAGCACTGTCCACGAGAGATCGACGTACAGCTCGGTGTGGCGAGACAGTAGATCGTCCACCACCCGGATCTGCTCGGTCGATTCCACTCGACGGGAGACCCCGGCGTGCGCCCACACCACCCGCGTACGCGGGTGACGTCCGAGCAGCCGCTCGAATTCGGGGACGAACTCGTGCGCGTCCGGCCTCCCCGGCGAGCTGGAATCGTGATGGACGGTGACCGGCACATCCGTGTCCCGGCAGAAGTCCGCGACCTCGTCCATCGCAGGATGGTCGGCCACCGGCGTCTCGCCATCGGTGAGGTTGGTGAGGTCGTCGTGGCGGAGCATGACCTCACCGACGCCCGCCCATGCACGCGAGCGCTCCCACATCGCGTCGAGATGTTCTCTCACCATCAGGTCGGTGGGATCGAAACCGCATATCAGGGGCGCCATTCGGACCCGGCCGTCACATTGCTGCAGTACGTCCAAGGTGATGACGTCGGTCAGCGAGTGATAGTGGCACGGGGCATTGTCGTCGAGATAGTAGCCGGGCGCGAGGGGCTCGGACGTCGCCCAACGCTTCTTCACCGGAATCCCGAATACCACAGCGTGTGTGACGCCGCTCCCGAGCATCGCCTCCACGAGGTCGCCCACGTCACCCCGGCGCTGGAGGAAGTCCACGACGTGGACATGCGCATCGGTCCACTCGATCGGATCCGCCCGACTCATCGGCACCTTCACCCGGGGAGGGTCTCGCCGCCGATCGGCGCGAGCACCTCGCCGGAGTAGTAGGAGGACGAGCGGTTCGAGGCGAAGAACACGTACGACGGTGCGATCTCGTCCGGCTGCGCCGCCCTGCCGTACGGGGTCTGCTCACCGAAGGATCCGACCTTCTCCGCATCGAGGGTGGCCGGAATCAGCGGAGTCCACACCGGGCCGGGGGCAACACAGTTCACCCGAATCCCTCTGTCCAGCAACGATTGCGCCAGCGAGTACGTGAGAGCGGTCACCGCACCCTTCGTCGCCGAGTAGTCGATCAGCGTCTTGTTTCCGCGAAGCCCGTTGATCGAGCCCGTGTTGACGATGGACGATCCCGGCGCCATGTGCGGTACGGCCGTCTTGGTGACGTGGAAGAAGCTGTCGATGTTGACGGCGAACGTGTGGTCCCACTGCTCGTCGTCGAGTTCGAGGAAGTCGTCCACCGGTGACTGGTAGGCGACATTGTTCACCAGCACGTCGACGCCGCCGAGTTCGCGAACCGTCCGGTCCACTACCTCTCGGCAGTGCTCGGGAGAGGCGAGGTCGCCGGCGATCGTCAGCGCGCGAACTCCCTCCCGACGGGCCAGCGACGCAGTGTGATCCGCGTCCTCGTCCTCACTGAGGTACGCGATCGCGACGTCGGCTCCCTCCTTGGCGAAGGCGACTGCCACGGCCCGCCCGATACCGGAATCTCCTCCCGTCACCAGCGCCCGCTTGCCGGACAGGAGCCCACGGCCTTCGTAGCCACGCATCTCGTCGCGCGGCTTCTCGGCCATGTCCTCGGTGTCTCCGGGATAGGGAATCCGATGTGGCGTCTGTTCGTTCACGTCCACCTCCGTGCTCGTCGCGCCGTTCAGCCGATGCGGTCCGTCGCACTGTCGTGCCCGGCTTGCCGAGCACAGTGCGCGCAACAGTAGATGCCGTTGTCGGCCTCGACTCCGTGACCGAGGATGCGACAGCCACAGTGTCCGCACAGTGGCGCCATGCTCTGCGCTGCGCACTCGAAACTGTCGAACACCCCGGAACGGTCGCCCTGGGTCACCGTGAACGTCTTGTCGTACGTGTTTCCACACGTCTCGCAGACCGGCATGGTGCCACCTCTCGTTGTCCGTGGCCGATGCGTGACGGATACACCGTCCGTCGACTGAGGGACTTCCCTGTCGCGAGGGTGCACAAACCCTCCACCTGCCTACATCACCACGATTCCCACCGCCACCACCACGAACAGGACGGCGATGAGCGCGACGACGAACAGTGACATCGGCAGTTTCCGGTGCGGAGAAGGCTCGGGTTCCGACAGCCCCGACGTCTGCCCGGACCCGGGTGGTGTGGCTCCGGGAGACACTCCGCCGCCCTCCTCGAGGTCCGGGGTGTCGTCGGGATCGGGATCGGGTGGCGTGTGGTCGGGTGTGCTCATCGTGCGCCTCCGTCGAATCGGGGGAGTCGAGTAACAGGAGAGTCGAGAAAAGGGGAACGGCGACCGGGTACCCGCCTTCCCGGGTGTCAATCACCACCGGAGCGGGTACCCCTCGGTCGGCCCCGGTGTGACAGCCCGAACCGCACTGCGGCGCCCCGCCGTGGCGGCAGTCACGGACACCACCTTCCGCGCCCCCAGGAGGACGCCATGAAAGCTGTGACCTGGCAAGGCACACGGGATGTGCGGGTCGACACCGTTCCCGATCCGCGGATCGAGAACCCCACCGACGCCGTCATCCGCGTCACCACCACCAACATCTGCGGATCGGACCTGCACCTGTACGAGGTACTCGGCGCGTTCATGAAGCCCGGGGACATACTCGGCCACGAGGCCATGGGTGTCGTGGAAGAGGTCGGCGCCGACACCGGCGACCTCACCGTCGGTGACCGGGTGGTCGTCCCCTTCCAGATCTCGTGCGGCGCGTGTCCGATGTGCGAGACGGGCCTGCAGACGCAGTGCGACGTCACCCAGGTCAGGGAGCAGGGCAGTGGCGCCGCCCTCTTCGGCTACTCCGAACTGTACGGGAGCGTGCCCGGTGGCCAGGCCGAGTACCTGCGAATACCTCACGCCGCCTACACCCACGTCAAAGTCCCGGAAGGACCACCGGATTCGCGCTTCGTCTACCTGTCCGACGTGTTGCCCACCGCGTGGCAGGCCGTCGAGTACGCGTCCGTGCCGGACGGCGGGTCGCTGACGGTGATCGGTCTCGGACCCATCGGGGACATGGCCGCCCGGATCGCCTCGAGACGCGGATTCCGGGTGATCGGCGTGGACCTCGTGCCCGAACGGCTGGCGCGCGCCGCGCGACACGGTGTCGAAACGGTGGACCTCACTCGCATCGACGGAGAAGTCGGAGACGTCATCCGTGACCTCACCGACGGGCGGGGTACCGACGCCGTCATCGACGCGGTCGGCATGGAGGCACACGGCTCGGTCGCCGCAGGCGCGGTTCAGAAGCTCACGGCGCTCCTGCCCTCCTCGGTCGCCAAGCCGCTCACCGAGAAGGCCGGGGTCGATCGACTCGCCGCCCTGTACAGCGCCATCGACGTCGTCCGGCGCGGCGGGACGATCTCGCTCTCCGGCGTCTACGGCGGGATGCTGGACCCGATTCCGATGATGACGCTGTTCGACAAGCAGATTCAGCTCCGGATGGGCCAGGCCAACGTCAAACGCTGGGTTCCGGAGATCCTGCCGCTACTCACCGAGGAGGATCCGCTCGGCGTCGACACGTTCGCCACCCACACCCTCCCGCTGGAACAGGCGCCGCACGCGTACGAGATCTTCCAGAAGAAGCTCGACGGCGCGATCAAGATCGGGCTCGTACCGTGACCGGCACACTCGAGAAGGCGTGGAGCGCCGCCGAGGAGGCGTCCTTTCTGGACCGACCCGCCGGCCGCCTCCGGACGGCGTTGCGACGCAGGCTGGAAGGAAGCGCGGCCGAGACGATCCTCGGCGGGCGCTGGCTGGGGCACCCACTGCACCCCGTGGTCGTGGCGATACCGATCGGCACGTGGACCGGTGCGGTGATCCTCGACGCCGTCGCCGA
Organism: Rhodococcus triatomae; assembly: GCF_014217785.1. Lineage (NCBI taxonomy): Bacteria > Bacillati > Actinomycetota > Actinomycetes > Mycobacteriales > Nocardiaceae > Rhodococcus > Rhodococcus triatomae. The sequence continues at coordinate 1,423,082 of NZ_CP048814.1, forward strand.
CGAGCCGGCGGCCGCGCGCACGCTGATCGCGACGGGCCTGGCCTCGCTGAGCGTCGTTGCACCGACCGGCTGGGTCGACTGGTCGCTGCGCGACACCCGGCAACGCCGGGTGGGCCTGCTGCACGCCGGTGCGAACGGCGTCGCCGCGGCGCTGATGGCCGGATCCTGGCTCCGTCGACGGCCGCCGGAGCCCCCGGACACGGCGGCCCGGACACTGGCGCTCGCGGCACTGGCAGCGCTCGGCGTGGGTGGGGCGCTGGGCGGGCACCTCACCTATGCATTGGGGGCCGGAGTCGAGCACCGGCCCGCAGTCGAGTAGGCGACCCGTACTCACGGCGTTGCCGAACCGCGGGAATCACCGAGCGGGCACGGGCTCCTGTTCGCCCGCCAGACGCCGATAGCTCGCGTTCCAGAGCCACTCGAGCGGGCCGCGTTCGAAACGGCGCAACCACAGACTCGAGCCGACGATCAACGTCGCCGACACCGCGACGAACAGCGCCACCGTCGCCGGCACCAGCGTCTCCCCGGTGAGCCGGGCCGCGAGACCGAAACCCCAGCCGTAGCAGACGATCGAGCAGAGGACGTTCTGCAACACATAGCAGCTCAGTGCGGTCCGACCGACCGGGACCATCGCCCGGCCGAGCACGCCGGGGGCCCGGCCGTCGGCGTAGCGGTGCGCGACGGCGGCGAGAAGAGCGAGAGCCACGACGGGAGCAGTGCCGTAGCGTCCCAGCATCAACCCGGCATCGCCGCCGGTGAGACCCACCACGAAGTCGAGCGGCAGGGCGACCCCGAACCCCGCGATCATCAACTTGCGGCGGAGCGCGTCCCGTCCGGGATCGAGGATTCCCGAGGAGAACAGCCGGGCGCCGACGAGGAACAGCGCAATCGACAGCGGCAGAATGAAGACGATTTCGAGCCGGAACACCAACAGGTTCTCGGCGCGGAACACCACCAGATCCCAGAAACTGCCCTCCGCGTACGGGTTCGGCGACAGCGGGTGCGCCTCGTCGGCGGCAGGTGGCAGCACAGCGAGTGCGGCGACGACCACCGCGAGCATCGCGGCGTGGATCGCCGCCGCGACCCCGATCCAGATCTTCTGCGCACGGATTCCGGTGGACAGCACGAATGCCACGATCAGGCCGGTGAGCGCGTACCCCATGAGGACGTCGAACTCGGTGAACAGGAAGTAGTGCAGAACTCCGTCGAGCATCAGCAGGCCTGCCCGCCACGGATACGCGCCCGGCCAGCGCTGCCCGCGCCGTGCCGCCGAACGGTGCTGCACGGCAAGGCCTATGCCGAACATCAGGGTGAGCAGGCCGAGGAACTTTCCCTGGGCGATCTGCTGCAGTACGTCCTGGACCGGCGCCCACCCGCCGGTGGCGCGACCCGTGCCGTTGATGTAGCCGACCAGGCCTTCCACGTTGGTGAAGATCCAGACGTTGGTACCGAGAGTGCCGAGGATCGCCAGCCCACGCAGAACGTCCAGAGCGGCGTAGCGAGGTGGCGTCGTCACCGTCGAGACTCCTTCCGGGCCGCGGCCCCAGATATTTTGTCAACACAGACGTGCCAACAAGAAATTATGTTAACACGATCGTGTTAACATCGACAGGTGCCGAAACTGATCGACCACGACGAACGGCAGCAGCTCATCGCCGAGGCGGTGTGGCGCGTGATCGTGCGGGACGGCGTCAGCGCGGTGTCGGTGCGCGAGGTCGCCGCGGAAGCCGGCCTCTCCAGCGGCTCGTTGCGGCATGTGTTTCCGAGCAAGTCGGCGCTGGTGGCCTATTCGATGCAACTGGTCCACGACCGCGTCCGCGAGCGGATCCGAACCCGGCTCGAGATCACGGACCCGCGCTCGCGCGCCCTCGCGATCTGTGAGGAGATGCTCCCGCTGGACGACCGGCGTCGCTGCGAGATGGAGGTCAATCTCGCACTGATCGCGGAATCACCGGGGCATCCCGACCTGCGCAGGATCGCCCTCGACGCGCACCATGCCCTCCGCGAGGGATGCTTCCGGGTACTCACCGATCTGTCCCGGCACGGACTGTTCGATCCCGAACGCGACGTCGGCGCCGAGGCGTTGCGGCTGCACGCGCTGCTGGACGGACTGGCGATGCATCTCGTCCTCGGTGAGAACGACTCACCGGACGCGGCGGCCGGCGCCCTCGCCGCACACCTCGACTCCCTCGCGCACCCGGAATCGCCCGGCCCGTCTCACGCCGCGGTGTCGCCGAGTCGGCGCTCCCAGCGGTAGAGACCGGGGACGGCACCGTGGTGTAGGCACAGATCGACGGCGTCCAGCAGCGCTTGCCGGGGCGCGGAACGTCCGAGCTGCTTCGCGGTGACCGCCAGCCGCACCACCCCGCCACGCCGCGCCGCGCGTCCGGCTCCGAGAACGAGGCCACGGCACCACCAGGGCTCCGCCGGCGATCCCTCGCCGATGGCGAGTACCCGAGCGCGAACCGCCGTGCCCCGCTCGAGATCACGGATCTCGTTCGACAGCGCCAGTAGCCGGAAGCCCGCGCTCGGCAGCGCAGCGACCGCACCGGCCGAGGCGGACCAGCGCGGCGGCGCGAACAACCGGGTACGCACACCGGCCTGCTCGAGCACCCGATCCGCGGCCAGCAGCCGCAGCCGCGCCTCGTGCTCGGGAAGGTCGGCGAACTCCGCACGTCGGCGCTTCGTGGCGGCCTGGTCGTATCCGTGCAGGACGATGGCGTCACCTGCACTTTTTCGGCGACGCAACCAGTCCTGCGTCCGCTCGTCGCGCACCAGTCGATACTTGTCCTTGAGACGCGGCGCCACCAGCAGGGACAGCCGCACGCCCCGGGCGTCCATCTGCTCGGCGAACGCTTCGGCGTGCTCGCGCGTCTCGTCCCTGATCCCCGATACCGACACGATCAGCTGCGCCGTCATGCCTCCCAGCATGACCGCGCAGAGTGAACTCCGATCGACGCGCGCGTGACCGCGGCCTGTCGATGCGGACTCGAAGAAGCGACGACCGCGGCCGGTCGGTTCCGACTATCGTGGGCCCGCAGCAACCGCCGTATCCACAGGAGACATCCATGAAGAACCCCCGGCTCACCCGTCTCGCGATCGTGCTCACGGCGTTGGGGGTCGCCGCGTCCTGCAGCACCGACGACGGCTCGGGTACCGAGCAGGTCGACGACGCCGGGTTCCCGGTCACCATCGAGCACCAGTACGGTGCGACCACCATCGAGAGCCGGCCGGAAGCCGTCGTCAGCGTCGGGTTCAACGACCAGGACTTCATGCTCGCCCTCGGCAGGACACCGATCGGCACGAGGGCCTTCTCCGGCTACGACTACCAGAACCGCCCCTGGGCCCGGGAACAGCTGGGCGGGCAGACCATCCCCGAGGTCGGCGAGATGACGATCAACGTCGAGCAGGTCGCGGCACTGGGGCCCGACCTGGTTCTGGGTACCTACTCGGTGATGGGCGACGCGGTCTACGACACTCTCGCCGCACTCGCGCCCACCGTCGGCGACCTCCCGACCGAGGACGTCGAAGCCGGCGCCTGGCAGAGCCAGCTCGAGGCGATCGGGCAGGCACTCGGCGAGAGCGACCGCGCACAGGAGGTCCGGCAGGAGGTCGAGGGGGCGTTCACGGCAGCGCGGGAGGCGAACCCCCAGTTCGAGGGCCGCACCCTCGCGGTCGCGCTGTACCTCGGCGATTCCTTCTACATTCTCGAGGCGGAGGACCCGCGGACCAGTTTCTTCACCAGTCTCGGCTTCGCCATGCCGGAAGAGGCCGGGGACGTGAGCGCCGAACGCCTCGACCTGCTCGATCAGCAGAACCTGGCCGTCCTGGGCGCCACCCGGGAGCAGCTCGCAGCGGATCCACTCTTCTCGAATCTCGCGGTCGTCCGCGAGGACCGGACGGTCTACCTCGGCGAGTTCGGCACCGACGTCCCGGCCGCGCTGGGCTTCGCGAGTCCGCTGAGCCTGCCGTTCGCACTCGACGAGACGGTCCCCTCGCTCGCCCAGGCCACCGACGACGACCCGGCCACCGTGGTCGCCCCCGTCGGCGCTCCCTGATCCTCGGCACGCCTTTCCCCTCCCCTGCCCTGCCCTGCCCTGCCCTGCCCTCCCCTCCACTGCCCTCCCCTCCACTGCCCTCCCGGAACGGGTGAAGGTGGCCTTCGACCGGTCTGACCGGTCGAAGGCCACCTTCACCCAGGGGATCAGTAGGGCAGGGGATCAGAAGGGCAGTGGATCAGTAGGGATCAGCGGGGCAGGACGGCCTCGATGGCCTCCACGACCTCGGGGGCGTCCGGAACCGTGCGGGGCCGGAACCGGTTCACGACCGTCCCGTCCGGGGCGATGAGGAACTTCTCGAAGTTCCACTGGACGTCCCCGGACTCGCCGTCTGCGTCCTTCGTCTCGACGAGCTCGGCATAGAGCGGATGCCGGCTCTCTCCGTTGACCTCGATCTTCTCCAGCAGCGGGAACGTGACTCCGTACGTGGTGGAACAGAACGTCTGGATCTCCTCCGCGGTGCCCGGCTCCTGTCCCATGAACTGGTTGCAGGGGACGCCGATCACGGTGAGGCCGCGCTGCGCGTAGTCGGTGGCGAGCTTTTCGAGCGCGCCGTACTGCGGCGTGAGCCCGCACTTGGAGGCGACGTTCACGAGCAGGACGGCCCGGCCGTCGTACTCCCCGAGCGAGGTGGGCACCCCACCGAGAGTGTTGATACCGATGTTCTGGATTGCTGTCGTCATGGGGTCCAACGTAACCGCGCCGGGCCGGGTGCGCTCATACCGAGTCCGCTCCCACCGCTGCCGCCTCGATGCGGGGCGACGCACTGAACGTGCCGCTCGGCGTGAATCGCGCGAGCACGTCCTCGGCCGGCTCCCCCGACACCGCGGCGATCAAAGCGAGGATGTCCTCCCGCGTCTCGAGCCCGAGCAGCGGCTCCGGCTCGGACAACAGCCCGAACAGGGCCGCCGCGACCGGCTCGCTCACCGCCGCCGCCGGGAACACCAGCTCCGCGTGCACCGCGTACTTCGGGTCGCCGAGGAACAGCCGTGTCACCTCGGCGGCGGCCAGACCCCTCGTCCGCCAGTGCTTCTCGAACTGCTCCTCCAACCACTCCTGGGTGAAGTCGCCGGAGTGCTCCCGCGCAGCGGCGACGAGAGCGGCAACCTGCACGGCCGTGTTCTGGGCGCCCTGGCCTGCGAGTGGGTCGAACGCGATCGCCGTGTCCCCGATCGCCGCGACGACATGTCCGTTCGCGGTGCGGCCGACGGCCCGTCGGACGGTGGGCGTGACGGCCCCCTGCAACCACGAGTGCGGGTCCGACTCGATGACCTGGAGCCGCTCGACCTCGGGAGCGTCCTCGGGGAAGTAGTCGCGGTACAGGTCGACGACGGCCTGACGCGCGCTGTGGACGTCGGTGACCGCCTCGAACCGCTCGATCCACGGGCTCCCCGGCTTGGCGAACCCGAGGAAACTCCAGGTCGGCCCCGCGTCCTTGTGCAGATAGGGACCCAGCCATGCCTCGCCGAACTCGGTGTGGAGGTTGAACAGGTTGTGCGCTCCACCTGCCTCGGACCGGTATCCCCAGGTGTCCGAGTCGTGGCCGAGCCCCTGCAGCGTCACCAGCAGCAGTGTGCGTTGCGGCTCGCTGTAGACCGTCCGGTCGGGGTCGACCGGGAACAGCGATGACAATCCGCCCTTCCCGGTGGCCACGAGAGTGAGGTCGTGCTCAGCGGCGATCGCGTCGAGATCGTCGACGGACACCGAGTCGACCTCGAATCGGCCACCCCGTTCCAGGAACCGGCCGAGCCGGTCGTCGGCGCGCAGCCGCACATCCACTCCCTGTGCGACATAACGGAAGTCGGGGTCGAACTCGAGAACCGCGCTGCGCGTCTCCCCCACACCCGAATACAGGCGCGTACTCATTCCGGTCGAATGGGGCCCGGCCGAGTAGAGATCCTCGATGATCTGGGCGTCGGACTCGCGGGACTTACCGAAGTAGACCGCGGTTCCGGTGGCGGGGACGTCGTCGCGTAGCGAAGCGCGGTCCCGATCCGAGTACAGGGTGACGTCGAATCCGGCGTCGAGCAGGCCGAGCGCGGCGGTCGTGCCGGCCAGTCCGGCACCGACGACGGCGACGGTGCGTCGTGTGGTGGTCATGGGAACTCCTCTGCAAACGGGGGCGAGTGATGACGGGAAAGTCGAGTGGAGGTCAGGGAACGTAGGCTCGGTAGCGCTCGGTGGCGGTCGAGAGATCCGCACCGAGCCGGTACCGAGCGGCGCGGTGTTCGTCGGGGAGCCGGTCACCCTTCCCGAAAAGCTTGTGCCGCAATGTTCCCGGAACGTACTCGGTGGGATAGGCACCCCGTCGCTGCAGCGCAGGGACGACATGGTCGACCACGTCCCGGAAGGAACCGGGAGTGACCGCATAGGCGAGGTTGAATCCGTCGACGTCGGTCTCGTCGACCCACTCCTGTAGCTGCGTGGCAACCGACTCGCCGGAGCCGACGAACCGCGGGCCGAGCCCGCCGATGCTCGCCCACTCGGCGATGTCACGCACCCGCCACTCACGTCCGTCGTCGTCCGCTTCCTGGAATGCCGCGACGGCCGAACGGATCGCGTTGCTCTCGACGTTGCCGATCGGTTCGTCCAGGTCGTAGCGGGACAGGTCGATCCCCATCCATCCCGACGTGAACACCAGGGCGCCTTCGTCACTGGCGTAGCGCCGATACTCGTCGAGCTTCGCAGCGGCCTCCTCGTCCGTCTCGCCGGTGACGACGGTGGCGAGTGCGTAGATGCGTGCCGAGTACGGATCCCGCCCGGCGGCGACGAGTGCCGCCCGGATGCGCGCGACGGTGTCCTTCAGCACCCGCTTCGACGGCGGGCCGACGAAGATCGCCTCCGCGTTCTCGGCGGCGAATCGCACGCCGCGTGGAGAAGCGCCGGCCTGGTAGATCACCGGCGAACGCTGCGGTGAGGGCTCGGACAGATGGATACCGGGAACCGTGAAGTGCTCGCCACGATGGCCGATATGGTGAACCTTGCCGGGATCGACGTAGATGCCGCGTTCGACGTCGCGGACGACGGCGTCGTCCTCCCAGGAGCCCTCCCAGAGCTTGTACAACACCTCGAGGTACTCGTCCGCGTGGTCGTATCGCGCATCGTGATCGGGCTGGTCCACGTCACCGAAATTCCGTGCCGCCGAAGGCAGGTACCCGGTGACCACGTTCCAGCCGACACGACCCGACGTGAGATGGTCGAGGGTGGAGAGCCGTCGGGCGAACGGGTACGGATGCTCGAACCCGGTGCCCGTGGTGACCCCGAAGCCCAGGTGTTCGGTGACGGCCGCCATCGCCGACACCAGTAGCAGCGGGTCGGCCACCGGGATCTGCGCGCCCTGCCGCAACGCGGCCTCGTCGCTACCGCCGTAGACGTCGTACGTGCCGAGGACGTCGGCGATGAACAGCCCGTCGAACAGGCCGCGCTCGAGCAGCCGGGCCAGGTCTGTCCAGTACCCCAGTTCCGTGTAGCGGTGCGACTGGTCGTCCGGGTGTCGCCACAGCCCGGGCGACTGGTGGGCGACACAGTTCATGTCGAAGGCGTTGAACCGGACCTGGCGGGTCACTGCGACGCCCCGGTGTCCGCCTCGACCGGAGCGCCTGTCGCGCTTGTCGTATCGGATCGCGCACCCGCGCTCCACGCGTACGGCAACGGGTCCCCGTTGAGGACGTACGCGCCGATCGACTGTTGCTTGTAGATCAGCGGATTGTGCACCGAGATCGTCCGCGCATTGCGCCAGTGCCGATCGAGGCCCAGTCCCTCCGAGGAGATCGACGCGCCGCCCACCTCGAACAGCCGTGAGGTCGCGTCGAGCACCAAGCCGATGACGACGGATTGGGCGCGGGCAGCCGCCACCTCCGCCGCATCGAGGAGATCGGGGTCCTCACCACCGGCATCGAGCAACGCGTCGAGTTCGTCGGCGACGGCCAGCACCGCCGCCCGTGCCCCGTACGCGGCCGCGGACACCTGGCCGACCACCTGCTGTACCAGCGGATCGTGCCGCGGCAGGTCCGCCGCGGCATGTGTGAATGTGCGGGTGCGGGCCCGCACCCACTCGGCGACGTCCGTCTCCGCCCTCCTGGCGATTCCGGCGAGCACCGCGAGCTGAACCAGCTGCAGGTAGGAGGTCGCATAGGTGCGCCCGGGAGCGCCGTATCCGGGCCCGAGGATCCGGTCCTCGGTGACGGCGACGTCGCGGAACGTCGTCGTCCCGCTCGCCGTGAGCCGCTGACCGAAGCCGTCCCAGTCGTCGCTCTGTTCGACGCCGGGGGCGTGCGGGTCGACGAGAACCGACACCCGTTCCCCGTCGCGGTCCGCGGCGACGAGAACGTGGTCCGCGTACAGCGTGCCGGTGCTGTAGTACTTGACCCCGTCGAGCACCCACTGCCCGTCCCTCGGCGTGAGCGCGGTGCGATATCTGTCCGCCGCGCCCACGCCCGGCTCGGTGATCGCGTTGCCGACCAGGGTCCCGTCGGCCGCGGCCCGCAGCCAGGCGGCGCCGCGGTCGTCCCCGGCCAGGCGCTGATCCTCGACGAAGGCCCAGTGCACTCGAAGCGCCTGCGGCAGATTGGATTCCGCGGCGGCGAGGTCGATGAGCAGATCGAAGAGCTGGCGGACCGAGGCGCCGAATCCGCCGTGCTCGACCGGCACCCGCAGGGCACCGAACCGGGCGTCACGCAGCCACGCCACCTCGTCGTACGGGAGCCTGCGATCACGTTCCCTGACAAGTGCACCCTCGGCGATGCGCTCGAAGACCGGTCGGAACAACTCCCGCAGTTCCCGATCGGTGACGGTCGGTGCGGCAGGGACGTCTGCGGCTGGGACGTCTGCGGCTGGGGCATCGATGGTAGAACTGCTCACGGGGCACGCTCCTCGAAGTGTCGTCGGTCCGACACCACGGTGGCCCGCAGCAGGTGCGATGACACCAGTTGTGATCGAGGAGAGTCGAATACCCGGGGCAGCCCCGCCTCTCGTCCGCAGATCCGCTACGGTGCGCGCCTCGCGGCTACGCGTCGGTGCGCCCGAGTGTCTCCAACACCCACGCGAACTCGAAGGCGATTTCCTTCCACTTCTCGTACCGACCGCTGACACCGCCGTGACCGGCGCTCATCTCGGTCTTGAGCAGCAGCGGGGAATCCCCGGTCTTCGTGGCCCGCAGCTTCGCGACCCACTTCGCCGGCTCCACGTACAGCACCCGGGTGTCGTTGATCGAGGTGATCGCGAGAATCGCGGGGTAGTCCTTCGCCTCGACGTTCTCGTACGGCGAGTACGAGCGCATGTACTCGTAGACGTCCGGATCCTCGAGCGGGTTGCCCCACTCGTCCCACTCGATGACCGTCAGGGGCAGCGAGGGGTCGAGGATGGACGTCAGCGGATCCACGAAGGGGACGTTCGCGAGGATGCCGGCGAAGAGTTCCGGCGCCAGGTTGGCCACCGCGCCCATCAACAGGCCGCCGGCGCTTCCCCCGTCCGCGACCAGGAGCTCCGGCCGGGTCCGGCCGGTGTCGATCAGGTGGCGGGCCGAGCTGACGAAGTCGGTGAAGGTGTTCTTCTTCGTGAGCGTCTTGCCGCCCTCGTACCAGTGCCGACCCATCTCGCCGCCCCCGCGCACATGCGCGACGACGAAGACGATGCCGCGGTCCAGCAGCGACAACCGGGCCACCGAGAACGCCGGGTCCATGCTCGCCTCGTAGGAGCCGTAGCCGTACAGCAGGGTGGGCGCCGGTCCGGACTCGCCACCGCGCTTACGGACGATGGAGAGCGGGATCCGGGTGCCGTCGTCGGCGGTGGCCCAGTCGCGCTTCTGCTCGTACTCCGCCGGATCGAACTCGCCGAGTACAGGCTGTGCCTTGCGCAGCAGCAGCTCTCCGGTCGCGAGTTCGAAGTCGTACACGTGAGCGGGAGTGATGAAGGAAGTGAAGACGATCCGCAGCATCGGCTGCATCCACTCCGGGTTGGGCCCCAGACCGACACTGAACAGTTCCTGGTCGAATTCGATCTCGCTCGAGCCGCTGTAGCCGGCGTCGGTGAGCTGCCAGATCGCCAGGCGGGTGAGTGCCTCCCGCCGGTAGCTGAGGACGAGGTGATCGGAGAAGGCGTCGACGTCCTCGAGCCGCACGTCGTGTCGGTGCTCGATGAGGACACGCAGGTTCGACGGGTCGTCCGCGGGCGCGTCGGCCAGTACGAAGTTCTCGGCCTTCTCGCCGTCGACGACGCCGTTGTGCAGGATGAGGAAGCGGTCCTCGCCCGCGACGACGGCGTGCTCGACGCTGTACTCGACTCCGTCGCGACGGGGCAGCACGACCCGGAAATCGCCTTCCGGATCGGCGGATTCGAGCACCCGGACCTCGCTGGTGATCTTGGAACCGATCCAGATCATCAGGTACTTCTCGCTGCGGGTGGATCCGACCGCGACCCAGAACCGCTCGTCCGGTTCGTGGAACACCTGGACGTCCGAGTCCACCGGAGTGCCGAGTCGGTGCCGCCACACCGTGTCCGGCCGCCACGACTCGTCGACGGTCAGGTAGAAGACGTGCTGGTGGTCGATCGCCCACGTCGCCCCCGGTGCGGTGCCGGTGATCTCGTCGGGCAGCAGTTCTCCGGTCTCGAGGTTCTTGAACCGCAGCGTGTACCGCTCGTCGCCGACGACGTCCACGGAGTACGCCAGCAACGTGCCGTCCTCGCTGACGGAGAACGCGCCCATCGCGAAGAACTCGTGCCCCTCCGCCTCGACGTTGCCGTCGACCAGAACCTGCTCCCCGGGAAGCTCCGCGCCCGAGGCCACATCCGGCGGAGTCCAGTCCCCTGCCCCGGCAGCGACATCGGCCGGATCAGCGTCGGCGACCGGGCAACGGCACTGGATCGCGTACTGCTTGCCCTCGAGGGTCCGGGCATAGTACCACCACCGGCCCATCCGGGTCGGGACGGACATGTCCGTCTCCTGGGTGCGCGCCTTGATCTCCCCGAAGACCTTGTCCCGCAGCGGCTGCAGGTGCTTCGTACGCTCCTCCGTGTACGCGTTCTCGGCTTCGAGATAGGCGACGACCTCGGGGTCCTCCTTCTGCCGCAACCACTCGTACTCGTCGACGAACACGTGCCCGTGGTGCACTCGCTCGGTGGGGACCTTCTTCGCGACAGGCGGTGTGTGACTCATTCGATCATCCGATCCAGTCGTCGAAGGAGAGGCCCGAAATGCGTTCGTAGGCCTCGATGTACCGTGCCCGCGTCGCCTCGACGATCTCCGGCGGCAACGGCGGCGGCGGGGTGTCCGATGCCCTGTCCCAGCCGGACTCGGGACTCGTCAGCCAGTTGCGGACGAACTGCTTGTCGAAGCTGGGCTGCACCTTGCCCGCCTCGTAGCCGTCGGCCGGCCAGTATCGCGAGGAGTCCGGAGTGAGCACCTCGTCGGCGAGCACGAGTCTGCCGTCCGCGTCGAGTCCGAACTCGAGCTTGGTGTCGGCCAGGATGATGCCGCGCTCCGAGGCGTAGATCGCGGCCCTGCTGTAGATGTCGAGCGTGTCCTCGCGCAGCTTCACCGCGAGATCGCGGCCCACCTTCTCGATCACGTCCTCGAACGTGATGTTCTCGTCGTGATCGCCGAGGGCGGCCTTCGACGCCGGGGTGAAGATCGGGTCCGGAAGCTGGCTCGCCTCGACGAGTCCGTCCGGCAACGCATTGCCACACACCGCGCCCGTGCGCTGGTAGTCGACCAGGCCGGACCCGGTGAGGAAGCCGCGGGCCACACATTCGACCGGAACCATGTCCAGCGACCGCACCACCAGGGCACGGCCGAGCAGCTCCTCGGGAATGCGCGGATCGTCGGGCTCACCCGCGAGGTGGTTGTTGCCGCCCAGCACATTGAAGAAGTGCACACTCATCGCGGTGAGCACCCGGCCCTTGTCCGGGATGGGGGTGTCGAGCACGTGGTCGTAGGCCGAGATCCGGTCACTCGCGACGAGCAGCAGGTGCTCGTCGTCGACGGTGTACAGGTCGCGGACCTTGCCACCGGCCAGATGGGCATAGCTGTCGAGTGAAGGGCGCACGATTTCCCACCCTATCGGGCGGACGGGGTACGCACCGAGCCCCCCGACCACCGCGGTCGTTAGCCTGAGCATCGAATCTCCGATCCCCCGATCGACGACCGGCTGACAGGACTCTCGATGACCCGCGTAGGCACCGCCGATGTCGGCTTCCGTTCGGAGCGGGGGCCGATCCTCGCCTCACTCATGCTCACGACGTCGCTCGTCGCACTGGACTCGACGATCATCGCGACCGCCGTGTTCACCATCGTCGGCGACCTCGGCGGATTCGCCTCGTTCCCGTGGCTGTTCTCGGTGTATCTGCTCACCCAGGCCGTGTCGGTACCGATCTACGGCAAGCTCGCCGACATCGTCGGCCGCAAGCCGGTCATGATGTGGGGCATCGCGCTGTTCCTGCTCGGTTCCGTCCTGTGCGGGCTGGCCTGGAGCATGCCCGCGCTCATCGCGTTCCGAGCGATCCAGGGCCTCGGCGCGGGCGCGGTCCAACCGATGAGCCTGACCATCGCGGGTGACATCTACACGCTCGCGGAGCGGGCGAAGGCGCAGGGCTATCTCGCGTCGGTGTGGGGCATCTCGGCGGTGGTCGGGCCCACGCTCGGCGGACTGTTCTCCGAGTACCTGTCGTGGCGGTGGATCTTCTTCGTCAACATCCCGCTGTGCCTGATCGCCGCCGTGGTGCTGTGGCGCAACTTCGACGAGAGACATGTACGGACCCCGCGCACCATCGACTACGCCGGTGCCGTGCTGCTCACCGGAGGGGCGACGCTCGTCATCCTCGGCCTCCTCGAAGGCGGCCAGGCGTGGGCGTGGTCGTCACCGACCGGGGTGGGGATCTTCGTCGTCGGCGGCACACTGCTGGCCGCGTTCGCAGTCGTCGAGACGCGTGCGCCGGACCCCATCCTCCCGCTGTGGGTGCTCACCCGCCGGGTCCTCGTCGCGAGCAGCCTGGTCTCGCTGCTCGTCGGTGCCGTGGTCCTCGGCCTCACCACCTATGTACCGACCTTCGCGCAGGGGGTACTCGGGACCGGTGCGCTCGTCGCGGGATTCGCTCTGGCCACGCTCACCATCGGGTGGCCGATCGCCGCGTCCCGGGCCGGTTCGCTCTATCTCCGGTTCGGCTTCCGTGCCACGGCGCTCGGCGGCAGCGTGCTGGTGTCCTTCGGGACCGGGCTGACACTGATGCTGTCGCAGTCCTCCGCGATCTGGCACGTCGGACTGTTCTGTTTCGTGGTGGGCCTCGGCATGGGCCTGGTGGCCAGCCCGACGCTGATCGCCGCGCAGGCGAGCGTCGAGTGGGCGGACCGCGGGGTGGTCACGTCGACGAACATGTTCGCGCGGTCCATCGGCAGTGCCGTCGGGGTCGCGGTGTTCGGCGCGATCGTGGCCGCGAACATCTCCGATCCGTCGGCACCGGCGCCCGGCGAGCTGGCCGACGCCGTACACCTGGTGTTCGCGGGCGGATTCGTGTGCGCACTGGTGATGGTGACCGCAGCCGCGCTGATGCCGGGACGGGCCCGACCGTCCACCCCCACACCATGACGGCTCCGGGGCAACCCTTGTACTCGTCACGGTGTCGAACCCTGTTCGCCGAGCCCCACCGCCCCTAGCGTCCGCAGACATGACCCAATCCTCCGTGACCCGGCTCGGCGCGATCGTCGCCGCGACGCGTGACGCCGTGGCGGCCGACCCGGCGAACGCGCACGCCGTCTTCCGCGCCTCCGCCACCGCCCACGACGCCGTCGCCAGCACCGTCGAGACCGGGCAGCACCGGTTCGAGGTGGACGAGCCGCCGGCGCTCGGTGGCGGGGCCACTGCCGCGAACCCGGTCGAGTACTACCTGGGATCGCTGCTGGCCTGCCAGGTCGTCACCTACCGGTTCTGGGCCGATCGGCTCGGCATCCGCGTCGACGACATCACTGCCCGGGCGGAGGGCGACCTGGACGTGCGGGGCTTCTTCGGCCTCGACGACGAGGTGCGCCCCGGGTTCGGGGAGGTCCGGGTCGTCGTCACCGTCTCCGGGCCCGAGGACGACGTCCGCTATGCCGAACTCCAGGAAGCCGTCGACGCACACTGCCCGGTGCTGGACCTGACCCGCAATGCGACGCCGGTGCACACGGTCCTCGAGACGGCCTGAGCCGCCGGGACCGGCGAACCGGAATCGGAACGGGAGTCAGAGCAGCGCGCGAATACCCGCGGCGGTGCGATCGAGTGCCGCCCGCGGCGGCATCGACGGCAGCGGCCCGCGCAGGCCGAAGCCGTCGCCCTCGCGGCGCGGAATCACGTGCAGGTGCGCGTGGAAGACTTCCTGACCTGCGGCGACCCCGTCGGCCTGTAGCAGGTTGACACCGTCCACATCGGGCGCGGTACGGAGCGCGGCCCCGATCGTGCAGGCGACCCGGAACATGGCACCCGCATCCTCCGGATCGAGAGTCCCCAGCCCCGCGGCGTGCCTCTTCGGGATCACCAGCAGGTGACCGGGCGTGAACGGCCGGATGTCCAGGAACGCCAGCACGGCCTCGTCCTCGTGGACGACGCTCGCGTCGGCCTCCCGCGCGACGATCGCGCAGAAGATGCAGTTCACAGGATGGGCGACGGAGTGTAGGCCGCCGCCTCCGGGTGTGTGTCCACCAGCGCCTGCACGGCTCCGATCACCTCGGCCACCTGGGCCTCCGCGGCACCGACGAACGCCGTCTTGTCGGCGAGGAGTTCGTCCAGTTGCGGCCGGTCCAGCGGCAGCCGCGAGTCGGCGGCGAGCCGATCGAGCAGGTCGGGTTCGCGCCCGTCCTCACGCATCGCGAGCGCCACCGCGACCGCGTTCTCCTTGATCGCCTCGTGCGCGGTCTCACGCCCCACCCCGGCTCGCACCGCGGCCATGAGCACCTTGGTGGTCGCCAGGAACGGCAGATACCGCTCGAGCTCCTTCTCGACGACCGCGGGGTAGGCGCCGAACTCGGCGAGCACCGTCAGGAAGGTCTCCATCATCCCGTCGATCGCGAAGAACGCGTCCGGCAGCGCGACCCGGCGCACCACCGAGCAGAACACGTCGCCCTCGTTCCACTGGGCACCCGCCAACTCTGCCGCCATGGACCCGTAGCCGCGCAGCACCACCTGCAGGCCGTTGACCCGCTCGCAGGACCGGGTGTTCATCTTGTGGGGCATCGCGGACGAACCCACCTGCCCCGGCTGAAATCCCTCGGTGACGAGTTCGTGCCCGGCCATCAACCGGATGGTGTGCGCCAGGGACGACGGCCCGGCACCCACCTGCACGAGCGCGGACAGGACGTCGTGGTCGAGCGAGCGAGGATAGATCTGCCCGACGCTGGTGAGCACCTCGGAGAATCCCAGGTGCCGCGCGACGGTCCGCTCGAGAATCGCGAGCTTCTCGGCGTCGCCACCGAGGAGATCGAGCATGTCCTGTGCCGTGCCCATCGGGCCCTTGATTCCGCGCAGCGGATAGCGGTCGATCAGCTCACGCAACCGGGTGAGCGCGGCCAACAGTTCGTCGGCCGCGGACGCGAACCGCTTGCCGAGCGTCGTCGCCTGCGCCGCCACGTTGTGCGAGCGCCCGGCCATCACCAGCGAGCCGTACTGCGCCGCGCGTTCGGCGAGGCGGGCCGCGATCGCGACACCGTGGTCGTGCACGTGCTGCAGCGAGCGCCGGATCTGCAGCTGCTCGACGTTCTCGGTGAGATCTCGGCTGGTCATGCCCTTGTGGATCTGCTCGTGCCCGGCGAGTTCGTTGAACTCCTCGATCCTGGCCTTCACGTCGTGCCGGGTGACGCGCTCACGTTCGGCGATCGAGCGGAGGTCCACATCGTTCAGGACCCGCTCGTAGTCGGCGACCGCGTCGGCCGGGACGTCGATCCCGAGCTCGGCCTGGGCTCGCAGAACCGCGAGCCACAGCTGCCGCTCGAGGACCACCTTGTGCTCGGGAGACCAGAGCGCCACCAGTTCGGGGCTCGCGTAGCGGGTGGCAAGGACGTTCGGAATGCTGGTCACGGGCGCCCAGTTTACGCAGCGTCCTAGTGCTCCTCGCCGTCGTGGTACTCCGCCTGCGGTGCCAGGACGTCGATGACGTCCAGTAGCAGCGTCCGGGCGGCCGCCCTGAGATCGGGATCGCGATTGCCGATCCCACAGACCATCGCGCCGTCGATCACCGACACCAGCCGCCGGGGACGGCCGCGGTCGTCCCGATCCGAGCGGCGGCACGCCTCGGCGACGACGTCGTCGATCTGACTGCGCAATCGGATCTGGACGTCCCGCAGTTCGGGGCGGCGGGCCGCGGCAACCAGCCATTCGTACCGCGCCGCGAGACGCTCGGCGTCGCCGGAGCCCACCACCAGATCGACGAGGAGATCGACCGTCGACTCCCTGCCCCGGCGACGATGGGTGACCTGCCGGACATGGTTGCGCATCTCGTCGAGATCCCGGGCGCCGTTGCGTTCGACGGCGGCGGCGATCAGCTCGTCGAGCGATTCGAAGTAGTACGTCGTCGATGCCAGCGGCAGTCCGGAACGTGACGCGACCGAGCGGTGTCGCACCGCCTCGAACCCGCCCTCGAGGAGCAGGTCGGCAGCGGCATCCACCAGCGCCTGGCGACGCCGTTCACCTTTGGGAGTTGCCGCGGTGGACACCGCTTCATCGTGCCAGTCACCTGCTCGATTCCAAGGGTGTTTCGGCACACGAACTGCAAGATTCGACTAGTTTCGGCCCCTGTTCCGGGCCGGTAGGGAACGCAGGCGGGCGATCGCCTCCTCCACGTCCGCCGTCGCCCCCGCGAAGGACAGCCGGACGGTGCGGTGTCCACGCACGGGGTCGAAGTCGATCCCGGGTGCGAGAGCCACGCCGGTCTCGTGCAGCAACCTCGCGCACCAGGCCGACGAATCGTCGGTGAGCCCGCCGATGTCGGCGTAGACGTAGAACGCACCGTCCGCGGGGGCCAGGTCCGCGAATCCCAGGTCGGGCAGGCCCTTCAGCAGCAGGCCCCGGTTGACGGCGTAGCGGGCGACGTGCCCGGACAGTTCGGCGCGCGACGCGTCGGTGAACGCCGCGACGGCCGCGTGCTGGGAGATCGCCGGCGGACACACGGTCATGTTCGACGCGAGACGCTGCAACGGACGGCGCAGCCGAGGCGGGGCGAGCATCCAGCCGAGGCGCCACCCGGTCATGGAGAAGTACTTCGACACCGAGCCGATCACGACCGCGTCGCGCGAGGTCTCCCAGGCGCTACTCGTCCGCTGTTCGCCGAACTCGATGCCGTGATAGATCTCGTCGGAGACGAGCAGGGTGCCGTGTTCGTCGCACCAGCGGGCCAGGGCCGCCAGTTCGGCGGCGTCGATGACCGTCCCGGTGGGGTTGGCGGGGCTCGCCACGATCAGGCCCGCGGGCGGTTCCGGGAGCGCCTCGAGCATGTCGACGGTGGGTTGGAACCGGGTGTCGGCGCCGCATTCGAGTTCGACCACCGCACAGCCGAGCGCGGCGAGCGTGTTGCGGTAGGCCGGGTAGCCCGGTCGCGTGACGACGACGGTGTCTCCCGCGTCGAAGGCCGCCAGGAACAGGAGTGTGAACGCGCCCGACGATCCGGTGGTGACCACGACGTCGTCCGCGTCGACCTCCACGTCGTAGCGAGTGGCGTGGTACCGCGCGATTGCCGTGCGCAGTTCGGGAATCCCGAAGGTCTCGGTGTAGCCGAGCAGTTCGGTGTCGAGCGCAGAGCGGGTCGCGGCGAGTACCGGCCGAGGTGCCGGGGTCGACGGCTGCCCGGCCGCGAGCGACAGGACGTCACCGTGCGTGCGCCGGCGTTCCGCCGCCGCCTTCCACACGTCCATGACATGGAAGGTCTCGATCTGGGATCGCCGTGATTCGGCGCGTTCGGCTCGCACGCACCCGACGGTAGCGGGTCCACACGAGACGAGGCGGTGCGCATCCCGGCTCCCGTGACCGGGCCGGGCGTACGCACCGCCTCGTTCGACTATCGCGCTGTCCGACTATCCGTCGCGACGTACCTCGGGCGTCAGAGCCCACCCAGCAGCAGGTGCAGAAGATCCCCGACGATTCCGATGAGTCCGGCAACGAGTCCCATGGTGATTCCCTTCGTCTTCGGCATCCGCTTCGAAGCGGCGCCCTTCACGTGAACCCGCCGGGTGAACCATCGCGGAACCACCCGGCGGGGCTCGATGTTCGAGCCGGGAACGAACCTAGGAAGGCCCTGTTGCCTGTTTGTTGCCGGTAGGTAATGAACCGTCCGGACCGGAGAAACCTGTCACCCGGCCCGCGAAAAACCGCCGGTGACAAGGAAATTGGTCGATCGTTCAGATCGACATTCAGATCGAGATACGGCCTTCGACGGCGGCCAGTCCGATGTCGGTGCGGTAGTGGCCACCCGGCAGTCCGACGCCCGCGAGCTTCTCGTACGCGTCGGCGCGAGCGCCCGCCAGATCCGCGCCGACACCGACGACGGCGAGCACTCGTCCCCCTGCCGAGACGATCTTGCCGTCCACGGACTTCGTTCCCGCGTGCAGCACTCCCTCGGCGTCCGCACCCGTGATCACGTCTCCGGTGCGGGGCGTCGCCGGGTAGTACTCCGCGGCGAGGACGACGGTGACCGCTGCACCGTCGCGCCAACGGGGCGGTGCCACCGAGTCCAGCGTTCCGGTGGCGGTGGCGTTCAGCAGTTCGCCGAGGGGACTGTCGAGGAGAGCGAGGACCGCCTGTGTCTCGGGGTCGCCGAAGCGGCAGTTGAACTCGACGACGGCCGGCCCGTCCTTCCCGATCGCCAGCCCGGCGTAGAGCAGACCGCTGAACGGCGAACCCCGCTTCACCAACTCGGCGGCGACGGGCTCGACGACGTTCTCGACGATCTCGGCGACGGTCTCCTCGGGCAGCCACGGCAGCGGCGTGTAGGCGCCCATGCCGCCGGTGTTGGGCCCGGTGTCGCCGTCGCCGACCCTCTTGTGGTCCTGCGCCGGGAGCAGGGGGACGACGGTCTCGCCGTCCACCAGACAGAACAGGGACACCTCGGGCCCGTCGAGATAGGACTCCAGCAACACCGGGTGACCGCTCTCGAGCAGTTCGGCGGCATGCGCGCGAGCGATGTCCCGGTCGGTGGTCACGACGACACCCTTACCGGCCGCGAGACCGTCGTCCTTGACGACCCAGTGCGGACCGAACCGGTCCAGCGCCTCGTCGAGCCTGGCGGGGGTGTCCACCACCTCGCTGTGCGCGGTGCGCACGCCGGCGGACGCCATGACGTCCTTGGCGAAGGCCTTGGAACCTTCGATCCTGGCCGCGTCGGCGGACGGCCCGAAGCACGCGATCCCGGCCTCCCGGACGGCGTCCGCGACCCCGAGGACCAGCGGCACTTCCGGGCCGATGACCACGAGGTCGGCAGCGAGCGACTTCGCCAGGGCGACCACCGCGTCCTTGGAGGCGACGTCGACGGAATGCTGCTCGGCGATCTCCGCCGTGCCCGCGTTGCCGGGGGCGCACATCAGCGCCGAAACGCCGGGGTCGCGGGAGAGGGCGAGCAGGAGGGCATGTTCACGGGCACCGGAGCCGATAACGAGTACGCGCACGGCCTTCAGACTACGGCCTGCGCCGGCCGGGTTTGGCAGCGGTAGGGCGGCGGGTATCCGCCGGTACCGACCCGAACGGCGACCTGCCCCGAGGAACGTCCCGCGTGGCGACGAGCGAGGAGTGATCGACGATGAGCGAACCCGTGACCCACCCCGGTGGCGAGCCCCTGTCCGAGGACCGGTGCTGGGAGCACCTCGCGACGTCGAATCTCGGCCGCCTGATCGTGGTGGTCGAGGGCCGCCCGGAAGTGTTCCCGGTGAACTACGCGGTCGGCGATCGCACCGTGGTGTTCCGGACCGGGGAGGGGGACAAACTCGCGGAGCTGACCGTGTACCCGAACATCGCCTTCGAGGTCGACCACGTCGACGAGACCCTCGCGTGGAGCGTGGTACTGCACGGACGGGCCCGCACGCTGACGCACTACGACGAGATCCAGCGCGCGGAGGAACTCGATCTGCACGCGTGGGCACCCGGCGAGAAGTACAACTTCGTCGTGATCGAACCCGCCGACCTCACCGGACGCAGATTCACCCGCACCCCCGCCTGACCCGGTCGAGGAACGGAGCCGGCGGAGATAGCCTCACGACATGCCTTCAGTATTCAGCGCCATCATCAACGGGGACCTCCCCGGCCGGTTCGTGTGGGAGGACGACAACGTCGTCGCCTTCCTCACCATCGCCCCTGTCACCCAGGGACACACCCTGGTCGTGCCACGACGCGAGGTCGACCAGTGGCAGGAGGTGGACGGCGAGCTGTTCGCCGAGGTCACCGATGTCGCGCGATCGGTGGGCCGGGCAGTGCGCACGGCGTTCGACGCCCCGCGGGCCGGGCTGCTCATCGCCGGGCTCGAGGTGCCGCATCTGCACGTGCACGTGTTCCCCGCCTACGACATGGGCGACTTCGACATCAGCAAGGCCGACCCGTCCCCCTCACCCGAGTCGCTGGACGAGGCGACCGAGAAACTGCGCGCGGCACTGCGCGAGCTGGGACACGGGGACCGGGTTCCCGACTGACCGAAGCAGGACCCTTTGCTCCCCGATCGCAACTATGCAACAGTTCTCGAAACATTGTTGCATCGCGATCGGGGGCACGAACATGTCGCTCAGGCTCACTGCCGGTCCTGTCACCGAGGACCGGGGCTCCGCCCCGGCCGGAGCGCACGACACCGGCTCGGTCGGGCTCGGGGACATCACCCGGGAGGCATTCCTGTTCCTCGGAGCCGGATCGACGGTGATCCTGCAACTTGCCGAGCCCGGGGTGGGACACGGCGTCGCCGACCACAGCACCACCCTGGACCGGCCGCTGGACCGCCTGCGTACGACGATGACCTACATCTACGCGGTGACGCTGGGCACGGAGGACGAGCGGCGGCGGGTCGTCCGGATGGTGAACAAGGCGCACGTGCCGGTGCGCTCGGCGACGTACAACGCGTTCGATCCGGAACTCCAGCTGTGGGTGGCCGCGACGCTCTATCACGGCGCCGTGGATCTGCACGAGCGCTTCCACGGCCCCCTCGACGACGCGTCCGCCGATCGCGTCTACCGGGAGGCCGCGATCTACGGCACCGCACTGCAGGTCCGCGAGGACATGTGGCCGCAGGACCGTCACGCGTTCCGCGCCTACTGGACCGAGTCGCTGGACAACCTGTCGGTCGACGCCGAGGTCCGTCACTACGTCCGGCAACTATTGCGCGGCGGCCGGGCGCCCCGTCCGATCCGGGCGGCGACGGGCCTCAACCGATTCGTCACGATCGGGCTGCTTCCGCCACAGCTGCGCGAGGCACTCGCGCTCCCGTGGTCGGATCGCGATCAGCGCAGATTCGATCGCCTGATGACGGTCCTGCCGCCCGTGTACAACCGGATGCCGGTGTGGCTGCGCACGCTTCCGTCGCGGTACTACCTGCGGGACATGCGGCGCCGACTCGCCGCGCATCGGCACGTGATCTGACGCCACGCGAGCGGAACGTCTATGCGGGCGGTGCGGGCCGTTCCCCCCGGAAGGGCAGTTCCACCCGGAAGACGGATCCCTCCCCCGGCCGGGACCGCACCGTGACCGACCCGCCGTGCGCCGCGACGAGGGCCGCGACGATCGACAAGCCGAGTCCGGACCCTCCCGTACTCCGTGAACGGGACGAATCGGCACGGTAGAACCGCTCGAACACCCGGCCCACCTCACTCTCGTCGAGACCGGGGCCGGTGTCCGACACCTCGATCACGGCGGTTCGCTCACCCGTCTCCAGTCGCACCATGACGTCGGCGTCCGCGGGCGTGTGTTCGATCGCGTTGGCGAGCAGGTTCCCGAGGACCTGACGCAGCCGCGCCTCGTCGCCGACGACTTCCGCGCGCGTGACGTCCTGGGACACGCCGAGCGAGATCGATCGCTCCGGCGCCGTCGCGCGCGCGGCGTGCACCGCGTCGGTACAGACCCCCAACAGATCCACCGTCTCCTGTGCGATCGGCCGCTGCGCGTCGAGCCGGGCGAGCATCAGCAGGTCCTCCACCAGCAATCCCATCCGCTGCGCCTCCCCCTCGATCCTGGCGAGCACCAGTGCCGAGTCGGTGGTCGCCCCCTGCCGATGGAGTTCGGCGAAGCCTCGGATGGTGGTCAGCGGAGTCCGCAACTCGTGGCCTGCGTCGGCGACGAATCGCCGCATGTTCTCCTCGGATCGACGGGCGGCCTCCTCGGACGCTTCCGTCTGCGCGAAGGCCCGCTGGATCTGCGCGAGCATGCCGTTCAACGCGGCCGACAGTCGCCCGACCTCGGTACGCACGCCGCGCTCCGGTATCCGCCGGTGCAGATCCCCGCCCGCGATCGCCGCCGCGGTCTCCTCGACGTCGGCAAGCGGACGCAGGCTGCGGCGCACCACCGCATACGCGGCACCGCCCAGCAACAGCAGGACCAGCACACCGACTCCGGCCTGCAGGAGCACGAGCCGCCGCACGGTCTGGTCGTTGTCGGCGAGCGACATCGCGACGGTCGTGCTCGCACCGTCGGGGGCCACCACGGTGAGGGCACGCCAGCGCTGCGATCCGTCCACCGACTCGACGGTCGTCGGCGCCCCGAAGGTCTGTCCGGCGACGTCCGGATCGCTCTCGGCATCGTTGAACGTCTGCTGCTCCGTGCCGTCGGGGCCGGTGGTCTGCACGAAGAACAGGCTCGGTGGCCGCTGCGGGTTGGGTCCCCCCGCTCCCGGCGGCGGTGGAGGCGGCAACTCCCGTGGGCGCGCCCACCCGTCGGTGGCCTCCTGCAGCTGCGCGTCCACCCGGCCGGTGAGCGAATCGTCCAGTGCCGACGTCACCGCGACACCGGACACCGCCAGCCCGGCCGCGGCCAGGACGACCACGACCGCCACCAGGCTCCAGCGCAGCGGCACCCCGGGGCCGGCCCGAGCGGTCACGGGCGCGGCTCGCGCAGGACGTAGCCGACGCCGCGCAGGGTGTGGAGGAGCGGCGTCGGCCCGGTGTCGACCTTCCGGCGCAGGTACGAGACGTAGGACTCGACCACGCCCACCTCACCGCCGAAGTCGTAGTTCCAGACGTGATCGAGGATCCGGGGCTTGCTCAGCACCGTGCCCGCGTTGACCACGAAGTAGCGCAGCAGGGTGAACTCGGTGGGCGACAACGACACCGGCTCACCCGCCTTCCACACCTCCCGGGTGTCGTCGTCGAGTTCGATGTCCGCGAATCGCAGGCGCGAGGTCCGCTCGGCGCCGGGCAGCGCGCCCGAGCGGCGGAGGATCACCCGCAACCGCGCGACCACCTCCTCGAGACTGAAGGGTTTGGTCACGTAGTCGTCGGCGCCGAGCGTGAGCCCGGCGACCTTGTCCGCCACGGCGTCCTTCGCGGTGAGGAACAGGACGGGCGCCTCGATGCCGTCTGCGCGAAGGCGTTTCAGCAACCCGAACCCGTCCATCCCCGGCATCATCACGTCGAGGATCAGGGCGTCCGGACGGAATCTCCGCGCGACGTCGAGACCCTCGGCACCGCCCGAGGCGGTGGCCACCTCGAACCCCTGGAATCTCAGGCTCACCGCGAGCAACTCGACGATGGTCTCCTCGTCGTCGACCACCAGTACGCGAGTACCGGCCACCGCGTCGTCGGCGTCGGGGACCCCGCGTCCGCGGGGAGCGCCGGCCGGTGAACGGAAACTGTCGTTGTCGGGCACGGTTCCATCGTGACCCGGACCGCTGGAGCTCCGCTGGGTGTTCCCTGGGAGATGCCTGTGAGTGTCGCCCCGCAGGTAGCCGTCAGTTGACGACGATGTTGAGGTTGAGCACCAGTCCGCCGAACGTCAACACGGTGTTCGCCAGACCGATCGTGACTCCACTGTTGAGCGCACCGAGCAGCCCGAGTAGACCGTTCTCCATCGTGACCCCCTGGATCATGTGTCCTGAGTGGAAAATTCGCCGACCATACGACTGAAACGGTAGGGCAAAACCGACTCGCGCGGATCGATACGGCGAACTACGGGCGGGCGGATGCCCGGGTCCGGCTCCGCGGGCACACCTGCGCCGTCCCCGGCTGCCGTCCGCGTCGTGTCGTAGATGTGTGTCGCGGGTTACAGTGACTTCCATGAACCTGGTTTCGATCGTCACCGCCCCGGTTCGGTTCGGTCTCGCCGTCACCGAGGCCGGACTGGGGATCGCCGAGCTGGCCGTGGGCACGGCCCGGGCCGCGGTGGTCAGCACCGGTGTCGTGACCACCGGCGCCACCACCTTCGCCTCGTCCACGGCGGCGCCGCTCCAGATGATCCAGCAGTTGTCGACCCTGACCGCGACGGACCGGCCGCTGGGACAGGCGCTGGCACCGGGCGGCCCGCTCGATCGGCTGCTGGCCCCCGGCGGTCCGGTCGATCGCCTCACCGCCACGGACGGCACGCTCGAACGCCTCCTCGTACCGGGCGGACCCCTGGATCGGGTCCTCGCCGAGGACGGGCCACTCGACCGGGTCCTCGCCGAGGACGGAGCACTGGAACGGCTGCTGGCGCCGGGCGGCCTGCTCGACCGCCTCACCGCGGTGGACGGTCCGCTCGAGCGACTGACCGCGGAGGACGGCGCCGTCGAGAGGCTCACCGCCCAGGGCGGCCTCGTCGATCGAGCACTGGCCGAGAACGGCATCCTCGAGACGCTCCTCGCCGAGGGCGGCGCGTTCGAGCGACTCATTGCCGAAGACGGGCCACTCGATCAGATCGTGGCGCTCTCCGAGACACTCACCTCGTTGGCACCGAACCTCGAACGGATGAGTGCGAGCATCGACCTGCTGCAGGAGACGGTCGGCGTCCTCAGCGCCGCCGTCGGGCCGCTCGGCGACCTGGCCGGCCGCCTGCCCGGCCGGTGGCTCAAGAGTGGCAAGGGAGACCGGCCGGAACTGCCGATCTGACCGTTCGGGGCGCTCAGGCCTCGATGTCGAGGTGGAGCACCATTCCGCCGAAGCTCGACGCCGTGGGGCTCGTCGTCGATCTCGTTCCCACGACATCGAGCGATTCGATCTCAGGTATGACACACGGGGACGCCGGTACGGCGAAAAGCGACGAACGTTCCCGCCGCGGAACTCCCTCGTCAGCGCGTGTCGTCGGCCATCGACTCGCGCAGCGCCTGGACGACGCCGGCCATCGCCGGGCTGGTGAGCGCTCCACTGCGTACCACCCCGCACACCGGGATTCGTAGGCGATCGTCCGCCTCCCGCATCAGCTGCAGGCCCTTGATCGGGGTGTCGCCGGCGTTCGTCGGATAGAGGACGGTCCATGCTCGGGGGTTGGTGATGACATCCAGCACGGCACGGTGATCCCGCGCGACCGCGGGCCCGAGTTGCACGCGCCTGCCCACCTCGCGGAACGCGTTCTCCACCACCGTGTGGATGAGGATCTGACTCTGCCGCGGCGGAAGCAGCAGCGGGTAGGGGGCGAGCTCGCCGATCTCGACCGTCGAGAACGCGGACAGCGGGTGTTCCCGCGACGTGACGATGACCAGGTCCTCGACCCCGAGCTCGACGGTCTCGAGGCCGGGCCGATCGGCGTGCCCGCGGATCAGCGCGATGTCGGCGTCCCCGGAGACGACGGCGTCGATGCGGTCGGTGAAGCTCTTGATGACGAACTCGATGTCCATGTCCCGATACACCTCGCGCACCCGGGCGATGGCGTCGAGGCTGCGGTTCGCGAAGCTCATGTTGGCGGTGATCCGGATCCGGTTGCGTGGCTCGCGGGCCACCGCGTACGCCCTCGCCTCGAGGCTGAGCACCTGCTGCGCGATCGGCACCAGCCGGGATCCGGCCGGGGTGATCCGCACGACGCGGGTGGAACGCTCGAACAGCGCGGTGCCCAGTTCCTTCTCCAGCCGGGTCACCTGGTGGCTGATCGCGGACTGGGAGATGAAGCAGCGTCCCGCCGCGCGGGAGAAGCTGAGTTCCTCACTCACCGCGAGGAAGTACCGCAGCTGTCGAAAGTCCATGTCGACATCCTACTTATGAGCGATCGAGATAATACTTCGGCGAACCTGCCTGCTGAGTGGCCCGGGAGGGCTGTCCGTCCCTACCGTGGCACTCATACATCGCATCGGGATAGATCGCACCGGGTGGAGGGTTCACGTGGGTAACGAAGAGTTGGATCGGACCGAAGTCGTCATCGTCGGCTCGGGCTTCGGCGCACTTGCCGCAGCCGAGAAGCTGGGCAAGGCGGGCAAGCGGTTCGTTCTCGTCTCCGAGACCACCGAGCACCTGTTCCAGCCGCTGCTGTACCAGGTCGCGACGGGCGTACTGTCGCCCGCCGAGATCGCGCCGCCGATCCGCGCCATCCTCGCCAAGTACCCGACGGGCGACGTCCGCCTGGGCCGGGTCATCGACGTCCGCCCCGATGCGCGTGAGGTCGCCTATGTCTCCGGAGGCGTGGTCCGCACCCTCGGATACCAATCGTTGATCGCCGCCACCGGCGCTCGTCAGGCGTACTTCGGCCGGGACGAGTTCGAGAAGGTCACCTTCGCACTCAAGACCGTCGAGGACGCCGAGAAGCTGCGGCGGCAGATCCTGCGCTGCTTCGAGGAAGCGCACACGACCACCGATCCGGAGCACCGCCGGAATCTGCTGAGCTTCGTCGTGATCGGCGCGGGCCCCACCGGCGTCGAGCTGGCCGGGCAGATCCAGGAGCTCGCGAGCCGCTACTTCGAGCGGTCGTTCCACGGTATCGACGCCGACGACGTCACTGTCACCCTGGTCGACGGCGCGGGCGAGGCACTGCCCGCGTTCGGCGGCAAGCTCAGCGAGTACACCAAGACTTCGCTCGAGAAGGCGGGAGTCGAGGTGGTGCTGAACACGATGGTCACCGACATCGACGACCACGGTGCGACGCTGTCCGCGCCGAGCACCGGAATGCAGAAGCGCCTCACCGCGGAGACGGTCATCTGGTCGGCCGGCGTGCGCGCCAACGATTTCGCCGGAGTGCTCGCCGAACGCACGGGCTGCGAGACCGACCGCGCCGGGCGGCTGCTGGTGAACCCGGACCTGACCGTCGGCGGCTACGCGGACGTCTTCGCCGTCGGCGACATGACGAACCTGGACAATCTGCCGGGCCAGTCGCCGGTCGCCATGCAGGGTGGCCGCCACGTGGCCAAGATGGTCATCGGCAAGGTCCAGCGCGGCACCCCGTTCAAGTACCGCGACAAGGGCAGCATGGCGATCATCAATCGCTTCCGTGCCGTCACGCGGGTCAGCAAGATCGAGCTGACCGGCATGATCGCCTGGGTGGCATGGCTCGCGGTGCACCTCTACTACCTCATCGGCTTCCGGAACCGTGCGGTGACGGTGATGTCGTGGATCGGGTCCTTCCTGGGCCGGCAGCGGCCGCACTTCCACCTCGCGCAGGATTCGAGCGTGGTCACGTCGATGGAGAATTCCGACAGTCCCCGGGAGTCGCACGCGGCGTGAGGGCGGCCGCACCGGCCCCCGACGATGACCGGACGCGCAGAACTTACCGTCGAGTAATGTAGGTCATAACCACTTCCCACAGCCTTCCGCTAGCGTTCCCCGCCGACTACTGGACATCAGTCCAGGTGCGGCGAGAGCGGTGAGGTTCCGGTGGGCGAGACGACGGTCGGTCTCTACGACGACACGACGACGGGTCGACGCCGGGTACTCGGCGTCGTGTTCGTCCTGGTTCTCGGCCTGTTCGTGTACGGCACGGTGAGCATCTACGCGCGCACCTTCGAGCGGGTGGTGACGGTGTCGCTCGTGACCGACACGGTCGGGAACTCCCTGCCGCAGAACGCCGACGTCAAGGTACGCGGCCTCATCGTCGGCCAGGTGCGCTCGTCCCACACCGACGGCGTGCAGGTCACCTCCGAACTCGCGCTCGATCCGGACAAGGCCGCGCTGATTCCGTCGGACACCACTGCCCGGCTACTGCCGAAGACCCTGTTCGGCGAACGCTATGTCTCCCTCACCATTCCGAGAACCACGGCGGCAGAGCCCGTCCACGACGGCGACACGATCCGTCAGGACGCGAGCGGCAACGCGATCGAGGTGGGCCGCGTCCTGGACGGGCTTCTCCCCCTCCTTCGGGCAGTGCCCCCCGAGAGCCTGTCCAGCACGCTGGGCGCACTGTCCCAGGGACTCGCCGGGCGCGGCACGGAGCTGGGATTCACGCTCGATCGGCTCGAGGAGATCTTCGGGGCCGTCACCGACGAGCTGCCGAATCTCCAGGCCGGCCTGCGCGGCCTCGCGGACTTCTCCCGGACGTACGCCGACGCCGCCCCGGACCTGGTGAACGCCCTGGACAACCTGCGTGTCACGGGGAACACCGTCGTCGAGCGCCGCAACGAACTGGTGGCACTCCTGGCCTCCGCCACCGCGACGTCCGGGTCCACCGCGGACCTGCTGGCAGCGAATGCCGATGCGGTGATCACGATTTCGGCCGATTCCCGGGAGGCACTGCAGATCCTCGGCCGCTACTCCCCGTCACTGGGTTGCATCCTGGGCGGTTTCGCCCGTACCGCACCGGATGCGCGCGAGGTGATGGCGGCCGACAATCCGCATCCCGGAGTCCGCGCGAACATCCAGCTCGTCAACCCGAAGGGCCGGTATCTACCCAACCAGGACGAACCCCGCATGCGCGACGACCGCGGCCCCAGCTGCGAGGACTCGTACAAGGAAGCCGACCGGCCGTTCCCGCAGTATCCGGGCGGCACCTCCCGCAACGACGGCGCCTACCCGGTGCCGTCCCGCAATCCCGGCTCGAGCCGGCCGCTGGAGATCTTCCCCGCCCCGGAGGGCGTGCCGAACGTGGTGCCCCGCTGGACCGGCGCGCAGGCGTCGTATGTGGGCTCGAAAGCCGAGCAGGACACCCTCGACGTCGTCTACGGCGAGGCGAACGGGCTGGCCCCGGAGGACGTCCCCGGCTGGACGACGACACTGGGCGCGCCCGCGCTGCGCGGTGCGGACGTCAGCATCCGCTGATCCCTCCCCCGAAACGGGTGAAGGTGGCCTTCGACCGGTCTGACCGGTCGAAGGCCACCTTCACCCAGGAGTGGAGCCCCCTGTCAGGATTGAACTGACGACCTTTCGCTTACAAGGCGAGTGCTCTACCACTGAGCTAAGGAGGCGTGGCGACGCGGCCCATCATATCGGGTGACGTTGCGTCGTCACGCACTGCCCGCATTCGTTACCGTGGTGGCCATGCGTGCCCCTCTTCCCTCTCGGCGACCGGGACGTGACGACCTCGTCCGCCCGGGTGGAAAGACGCGCTGAGCGGGCGAATGGTGAGATTCAGCGAACTTCTCGATCGCCTGACCGGAGAGCGGCTCGCCACCGTCGACACGGTGCTGGCCGCGCCGGCTCCACTGCAGCCGATCGACCTGACCGACGACCCTCAGGTCGCCGAGGTCCTCGACCTGGCGGTCCGGATCGGCGAAGTCCTGCTCGCGGCAGGAACGTCCGCCATGGACACCGCCGAGCAGGTCCAGTTCATCGCGGCCACTTACGGTCTGGCCCGCACCGACGTCGACGTCACCTACAACGCGATCCGTCTGTCTGCTCACCGCGGGCCGACGCTGCCACCGGCCAGCACGCTGCGCATGGTGCACTACCGCTCGATGGACTTCACCCGGCTCGCCGCGGTGGACCGGCTCACCCGGCGCATCCGCCGCGAGATGGTGACCCCCCGGGAAGCCCACGAGGCACTCACGGCGCTCACCACCGCGCCCCACCCGTACAACCGCTGGATCGCGACCCTGGCGTGGTCGTCGATGGCGGCGATGATCTCGGTGATGCTCGGTGGCGGCGTCCTCGTCGCATCCGTCGCATTCCTCACCACCACGGTCATCGACCGGGTGAACCGGGTCCTCAACCGCATCGGTCTGCCGTTCTTCTTCCAGCAGGTGATGGGCGGCATCATCGCGGCGGCTCCCGCCGCCACGCTCTATACCTTCCAGGACCAGCTGGGCGTGGACATCCGTCCGTCGCAGATCATCGCAGCGGGCGTGATCGTGCTGCTCTCCGGCCTGTCACTCGTCGGCTCGGTGCAGGATGCGATCACCGGGGCGCCGGTCACCGCAGCGGCCCGCTTCTTCGAGGTCGTGATGATGACCGGCGGCATCATCGCCGGCGTCGGTATCTCACTGAAGGTGACGAGCCTGTTCGGCTCGACGCTGCCACCCACCAACGTGGAGATCACCGCTCTCGCCCCGATGCCGGTCCTGGTCCCCGCGGCGGCTTTCGCCTCGCTGTCGTACGCGCTGGCGTGCTACGCGGAGCGGCGGGCGCTGCCCGCGGCCTGGCTCGGCGGTGCGTTCGGTGCCCTGGTGTTCGCACTCGCCGCCCAGACCAACATCGGGCCGGTCGTCGGGTCCGCCCTGGCAGCGACGGTCGTCGGCTTCGCCGGTGGCCTCATGGCCCGCCGCGCCTTCACGCCCCCACTGATCGTCGCGGTCGCCGGAATCACGCCGCTGCTGCCCGGTCTGTCGATCTATCGTGGTCTGTACGGCCTGCTGGACGACGAGGTGGTCGTGGGGCTGAGCTCTCTGCTCGCCGCGTTCGGTATCGGCTGCGCCCTGGCCGCGGGCGTGACCCTCGGTGAGTGGCTCGCCAGGAAGGTGCGCCGGCCCCGGATCCTGCGGCGCACCGACACGCTGCGCCGCCCGGTCGTCATCCGGCGACCGGTGCGGGTGCGCCGCAGGCGGCCCGGACCCGGCGGCAGAATGCAGAATGTGCCCGGTCCGTCCGGACCGGGCACACCCTGAGAACTACGAAAATCTGCGAACCACGGAGAACTCGCGACACCGCGAGGTACTCGCGCGCCGGGCCTACTTGTCGACGCTGTGCCGACCGCCGGACGTCTCGTCCGCCTCCATCGCCTCGCGCAGGCTGCGCGGACGCATGTCGGTCCAGTTCTTCTCGACGTACTCGAGGCACGCCGCACGACTGTCCTCACCGAACACCACTCGCCATCCGGCGGGCACCTCGGAGAACGTGGGCCACAGCGAATGCTGGTCCTCGTCGTTCACCAGCACGTAGAAGCGGCCGTCTTCGTCGTCGAAAGGATTGGTGCTCATCTCGCCTCGCTCGTCGCGTACGGGTCGGTCTGGTTCACAGTAGCAAGCGTGACCCTGCGGCCACGGCGGGTTAGAACCGAGGTCAGAATCTCGCCGGCACGCACCGCCACGTTGGACAACAGTGACGACGTGAGCCCGTGGGTGCGCTCGGTGCCACCCTGCAGGTAGATACCGGCCTCGATGTCCTCCGAGAGCACGAGACTGTAGTCGCGCGCCACGCCCTGAGCGTTACTCGCCAGGTCCCCGAGCAGCGGTGCCAGCGGTGCCGGCTCGAACCCGGTGGCCAGCACCAGCGCGTCGTAGGTGAGCGTGTCGGTGAGCCCGTCGAGCGCGCTGCGCACCGACACCTCGATGCCGTCGGCCCGGTCGTCGACGGCCACGATCTCCGAGGCCCGGCGCATGAACAACCGCCGGTGACCGCGCACCCGCTCCTGATACTCGGCGGCGTAGAGGTCGTTGATCAGCTCGATGTCCACGCACGAGTAGTTGGTCCCGCGGTGCACCTCGAGCAGCCGGGCGCGTTCCTCGGCGGGCGCACCGTGCAGGTCGTCGACGGCCTCGGGGTCGAAGATCCGGTTGGCGTACGGGCTGTCGTCCGCCGGGCTGTATCCGTACCGCGAGAACACGTTGTGTACCTCGGCGTCCGGGTAGTTCTCGTGCAGGTACTGCACGATCTCCGCGGCACTCTGCCCGGCTCCCAGAACGGCGAAACGCTGGTGGGCCACCTCGGGCATCCGGCCGATACGGGTGAGGAAGTTGTGGTTGTGGAAGCACCGGTCCGAGGGGACGGCCCATTCCGGCAGCCGTTCCCGCAGCCCGGAACCCATCACGACGTTGCGCGCGAGCACCACCGTGCCGTCGCTGCCGGTCACCTCGAACAACTCGGCGACGCCGTCGTCTCCCCGCACCGGCCGTACCTCGGTGACGGCGCTGCCGTACCGGACGTCGACCGCGACCCGGGCCGCCGCCCAACTCAGATAGTCGTTGAACTCGTGCCGGGTGGGGAAGAACGTCTGGTGATTGACGAAGTCCACCAGGCGCCCGCGGTCGTGCAGGTAGGAGAAGAAGGTGTAGGCACTGCGCGGGTTCCGGAAGGTGACCAGGTCCTTCGGGAACGCGATCTGCATCGTCGCACCGTCGAGGAGCATTCCCGGGTGCCAGGAGAACTCCTCGTTCGCCTCGAAGAACAGTGCGGTCAGTCGGTCCTCGGGTGCGCGCGCCTCGTTGTGCTCTTCGATCGCGATGGCCAAGGCCAGGTTGGCCGGCCCGAACCCGATGCCGACGACGTCGCGTACGTCGCGACTGCCTCCGGGCGTACGGGGAGATTCGCTCATGAATTCCGTCCTCGACGTCGTTACCGAACGACGCTCCGGCCGTTCCTGGCTTGAGAGTAGTGAAGGCTACCCTTAACTGGAGGAGACGGTATCAAGTTCCCGAGCGTCACGGCGAGCCCGGGCACCACAGGAGCCGGTGATCCGGGTCACCGCCCGCCGAACACTGCGGCTCGGATCAGCTCGCGAGGAAGTCCACCAGGGCCTTGTTGACCTCGTTCGGGCGTTCCAGGTACCCGTAATGTCCCGCGTCGGGGATCTCCAGGTACTCCGCACCCGGAATCGCGTCCGCCACCTCCTCCGAGAGATACGCCGGAATCATCCGGTCGTCCGCGAATCCGATCGAGAGGCACGGCCGGGTGATCGCGCGGTACGCATCGCGGCGGTCGAAGGAACGATCCATGTCGAGTTGAGCCCGCACCCCCGCCGACGTGGAGCCACCGGAGAACTCGAACAGATCCAGCCAGTCACGCGCGGTGTGCGCATCGACGAGTGAGGCCGGAGACAGATTCATCACCGCGGTCACCGCCGCCCGATACTTGGCGGGCAGGACGACCCCGCTGTCCGCGAGTTCGCGTTCGCCCGCGGACAACGTCTGCTGGAAGTGATCCATCCGCGCGTGCCCGGCGAGGAACACCGCCTTGTGCACCAGATCGGGCCGGGACAGCGTGAGTTCCTGCGCCACCCGCGCGCCCATCGACGTGCCGACGATCC
Organism: Rhodococcus triatomae; assembly: GCF_014217785.1. Lineage (NCBI taxonomy): Bacteria > Bacillati > Actinomycetota > Actinomycetes > Mycobacteriales > Nocardiaceae > Rhodococcus > Rhodococcus triatomae. The sequence goes on from NZ_CP048814.1 coordinate 1,456,332, forward strand.
GCGCCGGACCGCCCCCGAGATACTCGACGAGCGCGGCCGTGTCCGCCACCATGTCCGTCATCGAGATGCCGTCGGCACACTCGGCGGTCGGCGCGATTCCGCGATTGTCGAACGTGCAGACCCGGTACCCCGCCGCGACGAGCGCCGGTGTCTGGTGCAGGTCCCACACCCTCCCCGGGCTCCCGGTGCCCATGATCAGCACGACGAGATCCCCCGAGCCCTTGACGTCATGGTTCAGCGGGATCCCGTTGATCGTCGCGATCGTCATGGCCTCATCTCTCCTGGAAATCTCTGGGGAACGTCGGACGGAGGCCCGTCCGATTCGGTCGCGGCCGCACGGCACGCGGACAGTCGTGACATCGTATCGACGCGCCCGTCCGCCCGAGGCGGGACCGGGCGAGTCGGCCCCCGGCACCGGACCCGGGCCTTCCCCACCCGGCCCGGGCACCTCGCCTCGCCCGTCGCGCCGCGGAGTCATTATCGTGAGCGGCATGACGGCGCCCACTCCCCTCGACGAGTACCTCGACAGCGCGGGCATCGGCCGCACCCCGTGCGATCCCGCGGTCCCCGATCACCCCGCCGTCGCCATCCCCCAGCCGGTCGGCTGGGAAGTGGTCGCCCCGGACGCCTTTCCCGGCACCTACCAGGTCCTGGTGCGCCCCGACCGGGTCGTCGACGGGTTCGCACCCAATGCCGTCGTCCTGCACTTCCGCCTGGGCGGAGAGGTCGACGTCGACGATCTGCTCGACTCCGCGCTCGACGATGTCGAACTACTCGCCGACTGGGTGCCGTCCCAGGTCGATGCGAGCCGCTGGAACGGTCACCGGTCGCTGTTCGTCAAGGGCACGTACACGCAGGACGGCTGGGATCTGGCCGTGACCACCCGCCACGTCGTGGTGGAGGACGGTACCGGCACGTACCTCGTCCAGCTGACGATCACCACGGCGGCGAGCCAGCAGGGCGAACTCGGTGGCGATGTGACCGTCATGAACATCGGGCTGGCGCTGGTCTGACGAAGCGGTGTGACGAACACCCTCCGCGGGACTGATCCCCACCTCCGGACCGTTGCACGGTAAGTCAGGTCACGCACCACGGCCGGAAGTGGCATCAGCCGTCCCGATTCTCATAGAGTCGCGGATACACCTACTGCTACACCTGCAGTCGCAAGCCCGGGAGGACAGTCATGGTCACCAAGACCACCGCCGACAACGACATCGCCGACGAGGAACTCGAGCCGGTTGCCGACGAGACTGCGCGGCAGGCGCAGCGTGTCGTGGCGGCTTACGCGGCAGATGCGGACGAGTGCCGCATGCTGCTGTCGATGCTGGGAATCGGCCCGACGAATAAGATCGACTGATACTTCATTCATCGAGCGAAGGAAGAACGTGGCTGAGAGCCGGGAGCCAGCAGAGAGTTCGCAGTCGTCTTCGTCACCGACATCGTCGTCATCGAGCGATCCGGTCTCCCGGCAGGCCGAGTTCGTGGTGGTCGCCAATCGCCTCCCGGTCGACCTCGAACGCCTCCCCGACGGAACCACGAGGTGGAAGCGGAGTCCCGGCGGGCTGGTGACGGCGCTCGAACCCATCCTGCGCAGCAACAAGGGCGCGTGGGTCGGCTGGGCCGGGGTCGCGGACGCGGAACTCGATCCGGTCGTCGAGGACGGCCTCGAGCTCTATCCCGTACCGCTCAGTGCGGGCGAGATCGCCGAATACTACGAGGGCTTCTCGAACGCCACCCTCTGGCCCCTCTACCACGACGTCATCGTCAAACCCGAGTACGACCGCCAGTGGTGGAACAGCTACGTCCAGGTCAACCGCCGATTCGCCGAGGCGACGTCGAACGCGGCCGCCGAGGGCGCGACCGTGTGGATCCAGGACTACCAGCTCCAGCTGGTCCCCAAGATGCTGCGGATGCTGCGCCCCGACCTCACCATCGGCTTCTTCCTGCACATCCCCTTCCCGCCCGTCGAGTTGTTCATGCAGTTGCCATGGCGCACCGAGATCGTCGAGGGTCTCCTCGGCGCCGATCTCATCGGATTCCACCTTCCGGGCGGCGCGCAGAACTTCCTCTACCTGGCCCGACGCCTCGCCGGGCAGCAGACCTCCCGCGGAACCGTCGGGGTGCGGTCGAAACTCGGCGTGGTGCAGGTCGGGTTCCGCACGGTACGAGTCGGCGCCTTCCCCATCTCCATCGCTTCGGGGGTGCTCGACGAGCAGTCCCGCCGCAAGGCGATCCGCGACCGCGCCAAGCAGATCCGCAAGGAGCTGGGCAACCCGAAACACATCATGCTCGGCGTCGACCGCCTCGACTACACCAAGGGAATCGACATCCGTCTGGATGCGCTCTACGAGCTACTGCAGGAGAAGCGGATCGATCCCGAGGACACCGTCATGGTCCAGCTGGCGACGCCGAGCCGCGAACGCGTCGAGAGCTACGTGCAGATGCGCGGTTCGATCGAGCAGACGGTCAGCCGGATCAACGGCGAGTATGCCCAGGTGGGTCGGCCCGTCGTCCACTACATCCACCGGCCCATCCCCCGCGACGAGCTGATCGCGTTCTTCGTCGCGGCAGACGTCATGCTCGTCACTCCGCTGCGCGACGGCATGAACTTGGTGGCCAAGGAGTACGTGGCCTGCCGCAGCGACCTGGGTGGCGCGCTGCTGCTCAGCGAGTTCACCGGCGCCGCAGCGGAATTGCGTCAGGCGTACCTGTGCAATCCGCACGACCTGGACAACACCAAGGACGCGATGGAGCAGGCGCTGAACCAGACTCGTGAGGAGGGGCGCCGCCGGATGCGCGCGCTGCGACGCCAGGTCCTCGCACACGACGTGGACCGCTGGGCGAAGTCGTTCCTCGAGGCGCTCGGGCGCAGCGGTGTCGCCGGTTCCGCGCTGCTGCCACCCACCGATCGCGGGTAGCGCCGAGCCGAACGGAACGCCCGCGCCGCTAGCCCGCGCGGGCCACCGAGAACTGGCCGGAGGTGACGAGGAAGGCGATGAGGTCACGGATGGTCTCGTCGGCCGGACGCGGCGAGAAGCCGAGTTCGGATCGCGCCTTCGTGCCGTCGACGACCGGCGCCGCCAGGAGGGCCGCCATCGCCGCCCGGGACAGTACGTCGGAACCGAACCGCGCGCCGATCGGCTCCACGACCGGCAGGATCTTGTCGACCACCGACAGCGGTACCGCGAATGCCGGGCCCCGCCTCCCCGCCGCTCGTGCGGCTGTCCGGAAGGCGTCGAGCATCCGCAGCATGGAGCCGGAGAGCAGGTAGTTCTCGCCCGTGCGTCCCTTCTCGGCCGCGGCCATCAGGCCGTCCGCGACATCGCGGACGTCGACGAGGTCGAAGCCGCCCTCGATGAGCACCGGGGTACGGCCGCGCGCCGCAGTGCGCAGGAGACCGTTGATGCGGGACAGTCCGTGATCGGTGGGCCCGTAGACGCCGGTCGGGTTGCAGATCACGGCATCGAGTCCCTGATCGACGACCTGCCGGAGCTGGACCTCGCCCTCCCACTTGGAACGGTCGTACACGGGCAGGGCGCGGTCGGTGGAACGCACCGACGACTCGTCCAGGACTCCCCCGCAGCGGATCTGGTCGAACGAGTGAATCGAGCTGCAGTGCACCATCCTTCGCGCACCCACCGCCAACGCCGCTTCCGCGACGGTGCGCACGCCCTTCGTGTTGACGGTCCAGGCACGATCACTGTTCTGCGCCAACGTGATCATCGCGACCAGGTGATAGACCACCTCGGCACCGTCGAGCGCCTGCTCCATCGACCGCCGGTCGAGCACGTCGCCGTCCACCCAGGTGACCTGTTCGTCGCCCGCCTCCCCGGTGTCCGCCGCCGGGCGCACCCGATCGACGGCGACCACCTGGTGGCCCGCGGCAACGAGGGAGCGGACGAGATTGGTGCCCACGAATCCGGCGGCACCGGTGACTGCGACCTTCATGCACTACTCCTGTTCGACCGTGGCCGCCCGATCGTCGACACGTCGTCTCGGCCCGCAGGAGCGACTCTACTAGAACACGTTTCAGTTAGAAAGAGGGTGAAGCCCTTCCGAGTACCACCGGACGTGCGCGATACGCCGCGATCCGGCCGCCAACTCGAAGAAGGCGACGCCCGCGAGGTCACCCCGGTCGATCGACACGCTCACCGTGCGTCCGGCGGAAATCATCTTGCCCCACTGCATGTTCCGAGCCGGATCGAGGAGTACGGCGGACTCGACGGGCGTTCCGGCAGGATATTCCAGCCGGGCGTCCGGCGTCAGCACCGAGGTGAGTGAGCGACCACCACCCGCGCGCAGACTCTCGAGGAAACCTGTGACAGTTCTTCGACCCCGCGCGCCCGTTCCGAAGAACCCTCGGCTGAACCCGAGAGTCCCGCGCAGGCCGAGAGTACGCAGCATCAACGGGCCCAACGACCCTGCCGCGACCAGGCCGGGCCGGCCCGAACGCAAGAGTTGCAGGACCATCGACGGCAGTTGCCAGTGCGCGAACAGCCCGGCGATCGCCGATCCCGACTCGCCGGATCGAACGTCGTAGCGCAGATGCATCGGGATCTCCAGTACGACCCCACTCGGCATCGTGGTCTCGATGCTCAGGTCACGCACCACCGTGCCGCCGCAGACCAGGTCCCGTTCGACCCGGAACGCGATGCTGTTGGGCGCGATGAACGTGTCGTAGAACCGGCCCAGCGCGTCGGGACCGACGTGGGGTACCGAGCCCACCGGATCGTTCACGACGGCGTCCTCGGTGAACAATCCCAGCCACCGGTCACGATCGTGCGCCGCCACCGCGGCCGGTGACTGCTCGACGAGCGCGAGCAGGTCCGCCCGACCGGGCGTCACACCGGGGTGAGGCGGCTGGTCAGCCATGTCCCGTCCACCTTCTCCAGGTCCATCGTGATACGGCTCCCGACGGTCCGCGCGTCCGGGGCCTCCGCGCTGGTGGTGACCTGATTCAGGTACAGCAACACCGTCGCCGAGTCCGCGTCCGCCTCGACCACCGACTTCGCCTGGACCGTCACCTGCACGGTGAGTTTCTTCTCCTTCGCCCCCGGGGCGATCGCTTCTTCCACGAGGGTGCGGTAGTCCTCACGGAACGATCCGGTCAGTCCGTCGGCTGCCTCGGCCAGTTGCTCGTCGACATTGCCGAACTCGTAGGCGAGCATCGCGACCGCCTGTGCCGCCGCGGCGTCGGTCGCGTCGGTGCGCGCCTGCTCGACCAGATTGTCCTGCCGCTGCAGATACAGCATCCACCCGATCGTCACGACCAGGACGCCGATCACCGCCGCGACGGCCACCCGCAACAGCACGCCGCGCGAGGCGACGGGGGGCGCGGGCGCCGGGTCGACGTCCGCAGCGGGTCCGGTCATCGTCGGTGTCCCTGTCTCGGTCTTCGCTGGCTCGGTGTTCCCTGTCTCGGTGTTCCCGGTTCCGGTCACGGCACGAACTCCACTCTCGATGCGGTCAGTTCCCCGTCGGTGTCGGTGATCGTCACCCGCATCCGGAAGTCCCGCGGCGACGGTTCCGGCTGATCCGCACTGCTGACGATTGCCCGGGCGGCCACGAGAACGGTGGCACTGCTGTCCGTTTCGGTCTCCAGCCCGGCCACGATCACCTCACCCTCGGTGGCGACGCGGGCGTCCGCGACCACGCTCACGAAAGGATCGGCACGGCCCTCGAACTCCTGCGCGAACTCACCACTCGCTCCGGCGAGGAGGCGGTCCACGTCCTCGCGCGCGGTGTCCGGATGGATCGTCGTGAGATTGAGGATCGTCTGCCGCGCGGCGTCGACGTATGCCTGCCGACGGGCATCCCTGGCATCGTCGGCACGCAGTCCGAGCGCCAGGAGTGCCGCTACCGCGACGAGCGCGACGACGACCACGCAGGCGATCACCGTCCACATCCTCGGCCGTCGCCGAGGTGCGGGCCCCTCCGGCACCGACGAGGGAGGCTGTGCCGCAGGAACGGGCTGGAACACGGGAGCCGGCCCGGGGTGTGCCGGTGCCGCCGGTGACGTCTCCGGCCCGCGCGTCTGCGCCGGACGGGCGTCGCCGACCTGCACCGTCGCGGGGTGGCCGTCGCGAGGTGGCCCGGCCTCGCGCTTCGCCCGTCGACGCCGTGGCTTCGGGTCCTCGGTCATCACTGCTGACCTGTCATCATCGTCTGCCACGTCGAATCCTCTCTCGTCGATGCCAGATTCGGTTGGGTGTAGATGCGCCCGTCCGGTGCCGTGTAGGCGCCCGTGGACGGATCGTAGGGCCGTGCCGTCGCGGGGACGACCGGTGCCGGACCGGCGTCTGCGCCGCCGTCGTGCGAACTCGGCGTCGTCGTGTAGGACGGCACGTCCGGAGACTGGACGGGACCGGTGGGCGGGTTGTTCCCCAACGGGGTCCAGCCGTCCCGGCATCCCTGCACGGTCGGCGCGCGCCGGCCCGGATACTCCATGCACGGAATGTTCCGGGCACCACGGACCACGCTCGGATCGTCCGGGGCGACATTGCAGAACAGGTTGTTCGGCGTCGGCGGGACCGTGGTGTCGTTGCCCGGGCGACGCTGATCGGGAGGTAGGAATCCGGTGGTGCACGCGGGCGGATCGTTCAGCGCGAGCGAGAAGTCCACGATCGCACCCTCGTCGATCGGGCCGCCTGTCGCCGCAGTGGCCAGGGCCGCCGTGAGCGGCGGATAGAGCACGAGGATCTGCTCGATCGAAGGATGGTAGATGGTGGCCACTTCGCCGACACTGACCAGATTCGCGAGCAGTAGCGGCAGCGTCGGGGAGAGCTCCTGGAAGAGGATGTTCGCTTCCTCGGCAGCGCCGGGCCCCGTGGCCAGGATCGACCGAAGTGTCGGGTCACTGGCCCGGAGCTGATCGCTGAACGTGACGAGATCGGCCGTCCACGACCGGATCGCGTCGCTGCTGACGATCTGGGTGTCGAGCAGCGGGCCCACCTGATCGATGAGGACGCGGGTCGCCTCCGAGTTGTCGGCCGCCTCCTCGACGAACAACCGCGCGGAGTCGATCAGCCGCTGCAAGTCGGGACCGGATCCGTTGAAGGCGTGGAATGCCTCGTCCACCACGGTCTTCAACCGCGTGTCGGCGATGCTGTCGAGCAGGATGTCCGCCTGGTCGAGCATTTCCCCGACGTCCTGCGGAATGCTGGTCCGGTCCAGTGGGATCACGTCTCCTCCGGACAGCGTGGCTCCACCCGCGGAGGCCAGGGTGGCCCCGCTGCGCGGGATCAGGTCCACATACTGCTCGCCGACCGCGGACACGCTCTTCACCGAGGCATCGACGTCCGCCGGGATGTCGTAGCCGCGGTCGATCGACAGTTTCGCGACCACGCCTTCGTCGGTGAGGGTCACCGAATCCACCACGCCGACATTGGTTCCGCGGAACGCGACGTTGGCGTGGGGATACAGCCCGCCGGTCGCGACGAGTTCCATCGACACGTCGTACTTGCCGATGCCGAGCATGCTCGGCACCCGCACGTACTGGACGGACATGACGACCAGGCCGATCACGGTGAGGATCGAGAAGATCACCAGCTGCACGCGGACGAATCGGGACAGCATCATGGTGCGGGCTCCCCTCCGCCGAAGGGCAACCCGGGAATCTCGGGAAGCCCGGGGATGTACGGCAATCCGGGTATCTGGGGAGTACCCGAGGGCGCGGCGGCCGGTGGCTGCAGCGGATCGCGCATCGGATCGCTGGACTGCCCGGCGACGCCCGCGAGTGATCCGAGGGCACCTTCCACGCCGCCCAGGGTGCCGCCGAGCGCGGTCCCGGTGAAGAAGTTGCTGTCCATCCTGGAGTTGGTGAGATCGACGGTCATCATCAGGTTCGCGTAGTCCCCCCGGATCGCCTCGTCCATCGTCCGCATCGGGAAGGGATAGGTGAGCATGATGGACAACACCTCGGTCAGTGCGTTGCCCGAGTTGGCGAGTTCCCGGAGTACCGGTGTGAGGCTGCGGAGATTCGCCTTCAGATCCTCACCGCTGCTGTCGATGATCCGCGTCGCCGTGTCACTCAGCTCGCCGAGCGCCACCATTGCCGTGGTCAGATCGGTGCGCTCGCGTACCAGGACCTCGAGCGCCGCGGGAATCTCGTCCAGGGCACGCTGCACGGTCGCGGTCTGCGCGTTCACGGTCCCCGCGAGCCGGTCGATCCCCTCCATCGCGCTGACGATGTCGCCGCGCTGCCGATCGAGGGATCCGACCAGATCGTCCAACTGCGGCAGGAGATTCCGGATCGAATCCTCGCGTCCACCCAGCGCCGCGTTGAGCTCCTGCGTGATCGTCTGGATCTGCGCGATTCCGCCGCCGTTGAGCACCACGGACAGGGACGAGAGGGTCTGCTCCGTGGTCGGGTAGGCGCCGGCCCGTTCGAGCGGGATGACGTCTCCGTCGGCCAGGGTGCCCTCGGGCTCCGTGTCGTCGGGAGCAGACAACTCCAGGTGCTGGGATCCGAGCAGGCTGGTCTGGCCGATCTTGGCGGTGGCGTTGGCGGGCAACCGGACGTCACCGTTGATCCGGACGGTCACCAACGCATGCCAGTCCTCGACGTCGATGCCGGCGACCGATCCCACCGTCACGTCGTTCACGCGTACCGGCGAGTTCTGGGACAGTGTCGTGACATTCGGCATCCGGATCTCGACGGTGTACGCATCGTCGCCCCTGCCCTCGGTGCCAGGAAGTGGCAGCGAGTTCAATCCTTCCCACTGACATCCGGCCACCGCCGCCGACAGTGCGATCGCACCGCAGACCGCGGTGCCCCTGCTCCGCCACGTCGTCATCGTCCACCTCCGGGAGCCAGCAGGGATTCGAGCCCGTTCGGCACCGACACGGTCGGCATTCCACCGAGAGCGCCCGCGTCGGGGGCCGGGGCGGGTCGCGGAGGCACCTGGCCTTCGAGGCTCGGTGGCTGATACTGCACCTGGCCGGGAAGCGCGCCCACGCCGGTCACCGGATTGGTCATGACGCCCGGGTAGTTCATCGTCAGCGAGTTGAGTACCGGCGCGAGGTACTGGGTGCACAGGTCCGCGCTGCGGTCCGACTCGTTGGTCTCGAGCGACTCGATCGATCCACAGAAGAACTGGATCGGATTCCCGAAGTTGACCGGACCGACCTTGCCCGCCAGCGAACCCTGCGCCGGCCGGTAGATGTTGTTGAAGTTCGCCAGCGCCGTCGGCGCGACGTGCAGCACCTGCTCGAGTTCCGGGCGCTTCTCGGCGAGGACCCGGGTCGCGTCGGCCAGTCGACCCACCTGTTCGGTGAGTGCCACACGGTTGTCGACGACGAATCTCTGTACGTCCCCGAGCGCGAGGTCCAGATCGACCAGCGCACGGTCGAGATCGTCGGACGACGAGGCCAGCAGGCTCGACACGGATGCGAGCCGGCCCTCGAACTGCACGATCTGCTCGTTGCTCGCCGCCAGGGTGCTCACGAACGCCTGCAGGTTCCGGATCGTCGAGAACAGGTCGGTCCGTCCGTCCGAGAGCACCCGCATCGTGTCCGACAGTTCCCTCAGGGTGGACCGAAGCGCCGCACCGTTGCCGTCCAGATTGTCTGCGGCGGTGTCGATGAAGGTGCCCAGCGAGCCCTGCTCGTCGTCCGCCTGGGGGCCCAGGGCCTCCGACAGCTTGGTCAGTTCGGCCTTGATCTCGTCCCACTCGACCGGTACCGCCGTCCGCTCGATCGGGATCTCGCCCCCGTCCGCCATCCGGTCGCCACCCTCGTACACCGGGGTGAGCTGCACGAATCGTCCGGACACCAGGCTCGGCGCGACGATGACCGCCTTCGCGTCGGCGGGCACCGCAACCGACGAGTCCACCAGCATGGTGACCTCCGCCCAGTCCGTGCCGGGCTCGATGGACGTGACGCGCCCGACCGGTACCCCGAGCACGCGCACGTCGTCGCCCTCGTAGAGTCCCGTGGTCGCCGGGAACCGCGCCGTGATCTCGTTCTTGCCGAGGCCTGGGAACACCAGGACGGCCGCAGCGACCAGCACGGCGAGGACGGCCACGCCGGCGACGGCCGCCGCCACCGGGCGGCGGTTCTCGCGCAAGGCTTCCCGCAGGCTCATCGGTTCGGATCCTTCAGCTCGATCGACGGAGGCGGCGTCAGGTAGGACTCGAGGTCTGCGGGCAGGTGCTCCGGCCAGGTGACGGCATCGGACAGTCCCTGGAACAGCTTGCCGAGACCGATGTTGTAGACGAACGCCATGAAGAACGGGCCGCTGCCGACCGCCTCACCGAGCTGCGTCGCGTACGGCGCGAGCCCGTCCAGTGCCTGGCTGATGTTGTCGTTGTTCTCCTGGAGGATGGAGACCACCGAGTTCAGCGAGTCCAGGGTGGGCTTCATCTGCTCCTGGTTGTCCTGGACCAGGCCGCTGAGTTGCCGCGAGACCGCGGAGACGTTGACGATCAATTCGCTGATGGCGGTTCGGCGCCTGTCGAGTTCGCCGAACAGTTCGTTGCCGTCGAGGATCAGCGCGTTGATCTGGTCGCTCCGCTCGGCGAGAATTCCCGTCACGCTCTCGGCACGCGCCAGCAACTGTTGCAGCGTCTCGTCCCTGGCATTGATGGACTGGGACAGGCGGGTGACGCCGTCGAGCGCGGCGCGCAGCTCGGGCGGGGTGTCGGTCAACGCACCGGAGACCGCGTCGAGCGCGTCGTTGACGCGATCGGTGTCGAGTTCGCCGACCGTCGTGGTGAGGTCGCCCAGAGCGTCGTTCAACGAGTACGGCGAATTGGTGCGCTCGCTCGGGATCTGGTCGCCGACCTTCAGTGTTCCGTTTCCGCGCGGAGTGACTTCGAGCGACTTGCGGCCGAGGACGGTGTTCGTCTTGATCGCCACCTCGGTGTCGGTTCCCAACCGGATTCCGTCCTGGACGCTGAAGCGCACCAGCACCTCGGTATCGGCGAGCGCGATCTCGGACACCTTGCCGACGTCGACGCCCGCCAAGGTGACCGTGTCGCCACCGGTCAGGCCGCCGGCATCCTCGAAGTAGGCGGAATAGGTGCTGCCGCCGGTGAGGAACTGCAGCTGGTCGTACTGCAACCCGGCCACCACCGTCGCGCCGGCCACGACCAGGCCGATGATGCCGACCTGCACGGGATCACGTGGAGTCTTCATGACAGCGGTGCACACCTCCCCGTCGTCTGTGCGCCCGGAGTACTGACGTGCAGATCCTGCCCGTCCGGACCGCTGAACTTGAGCACGGCGTCGCAGACGTACATCTGGAAGAAGCTGCCGTAGGTACCGACACGGATCAGCTTCCGATATGCGTCGGGAAGCTCGTCGAGCACCCACTCGACATCTTCCCGCCCCATGTCGATCTGCGCGGCGGTACGACCCGCCTCGGCGATCGTGGACTGCAGGTCGGGACGTGCTCCCTGCAACAGCTGGGCGAGATCCGCTGTCGCGGTGGATATCTTCGGAATCGACTCGCCGATGGGACCCCGGTCGGCGGACAGGCCACTGATCAGTTGCTGCAGTTGATCCAGAGTCGCGGTGAACTGGTCGCCGCGGTCGTCGAGTGTGCCCAGCACGGTGTTCAGATTGTCGACGACGTCACCGATCAGCTGGTCGCGGTCCGCGAGGGTGTGGGTGAACGAACTGGTGCTGCCGAGCAAGGAGACCAAGGTACCGCCCTGTCCCTGGAACACCTGGACGAGCGCCTCCGACAGGTCGTTCACCTGCTGCGGATCGAGGCCTCGCAGCAGCGGTTTGAACCCGCCGAGCAGCAGGTCGAGATCCAGTGCAGGAGCAGTCTGCTCCACGGGAATCGAGCCGCCGCTCTCCAAGGGAACCAGGGTGCCGGGGCCTTCCATCAGCTCCAGATAGCGGTCACCCACCAGGTTCTCGTAGCGCACAGTGGCTTTGGTCGATCGGTACAGGACATGCTTGGCGTCGACGGAGAAGTCGACCTCGGCGACGTTGTCCTCGGTCACCGACACTCCACGTACCGCTCCGACCGGGACTCCCGCGATGCGAACCTTGTCCCCCGCCGCGAGTCCCGACACGCTCGTGAACGTCGCGCGATACGAGTGGGAACTGCCGAAACGGTACTGGCTGAACACGAGGGCGAGACCTGCGAAGATCAGCGTCATCACGGTCGCGAACACCAGGAGCTTCACTGTGGTGGCCCGCATCGTCACTGCCCTCCTTCCGGATACACGCCTGCGAACAGCAATTGGAACAGCTTCGGCATGTTCGGCTGCATCACCGTCGAGGGGACGTAGGGCACCGTGCCGGTATCGGTCACGACGAACTTGGCGTTCACGTTCGGGTCCGGATTCGGCAGGCCGTAGCAGCCCGGCCCGCCCGTTGCATTGACCTTGGGCAGATCCCGCGGATACGTGTAGGGCTCGGCACCGTAGAAGAAGCCGGCGCTCAACGCGATTCCGGGCTGGCCGCCACCCATGATCTCCTCACCGAGGGGGCGGACGTTGTTGAGCCCGACGATGAAGCAGGACAGCTGAGGCGCGTACTCCTCGAGGAGCCCGGTGGTGGGGGTGAGGAGATCGAGCGCGGATACCAGGTTCGGCTCGTTGTCCCGCAGCACCTGATTCGAGGTGTTCGCGAGCCCGGTGACGTTGAGGAGCAACAGGTCCAGGTTGGTCTGCTCCTCCACGACGGTGTTCCCGGTGGTGGTGACGTTGTCGACGGTGTGGAGCAGATCGGGAACGGTGTCGGCGTACAGATTCGTCACGTTCGCCGCCTTGACCAGATCTTCCTGCAACTGCGGCAGACTCGGGTTCATCTCGGCGAGATAGCTCTCGGTCTGCTCGAGGACGGAACCGAGTTCGTCACCCCGCCCCTGCAGCGCAGAGGAAATCGCCCCGAGGGTCGCGTTCAACTTCTCGGGCTCGATCTGCGCGAGTACGTCGGAGAGATGCTGGAAGACGGTGTTGAACTCCACGGTCACGCTGTCCGAGGGAATCACCGCACCCGGCTGGAGATGCCCCCCGTCGGGATCGGTGGGGACGATGAAGTCGACGTACTTGGCACCGAACACCGTGGTGGACTTGATCTCCACCCGGGCGTTGGCCGGTACCAGCGCCATCATCGACGGCTGCATGGCGAGCTCGAGGCGGGCACCGTCCGGGGCATGTTCGATCGACGCCACCCGCCCGATCTCGACGCCGAGCATCTTGACCTTGGCGTCCGGCTCCATGACCAGGCCGACCCGGTCGGCGGTGATCGTGACCGGCGTCGACGAGGTGAACCCACCCGAGAACATCACCAGCGCGACGGCGACGATCGCCACCAGACCGCCGACCAACCCGAGCGCAGCGACCTTTTTCATCCACCTGGGATCTGTTTCCACCGGCGTCCCCTATCCCGAGAGATTGAAGTTGCCGGACACGCCGTAGATGGCGAGTGAGATGAGCAGGGTCACCGTGACCACGGCGATCAGCGAGGCGCGCACCGCGTTGCCGACGGCGACGCCGACGCCCACCGGGCCACCCGCAGCATGGAATCCGTAGTACGTGTGGATCAGCATGATCGCCACGGCCATCACTATGGCCTGGGCGAACGACCAGAGTATGTCGGTGGGTATGAGGAACGTCGAGAAATAGTGGTCGTAGACACCGCCGGATTGGTTGTAGAGCACCACCGTCGCGAAGCGGCTGGCGACGAACGAGGCGATCACCGCGAGTGCGTACAGCGGAACGATCGCGATCATCCCCGCCATGACCCTGGTGCTCACCAGGTACGGAATGGACGGAATGGCCATGGTTTCGAGCGCGTCGATCTCCTCGGAGACCCGCATGGCGCCGAGCTGCGCGGTGGAGCCGGCGCCGATCGTCGCGGCCAGGCCGATACCGGCGATCACCGGAGCGGCGATTCGAACGTTGATGAAAGCGGCGAAGAAGCCGGTGAGCGCCTCCACACCGATGTTGCCCAACGAGCTGTAACCCTGCACCGCGATCGTTCCACCGGTGAACAGTGTCAGGAAGCCGACGATGACGACGGTGCCGCCGATGACCGCCAATGCTCCTGTCCCCATGCTGATCTCGGCGATGAGCCTCAGTGTCTCGCGCGGGTAGTGCAGCAGGGCACGGGGCGTGGATCCCAACGCGCGCAGGTAGAAGATCGCCTGTTCGCCGACGCGATCGACCGAGCGTGAGGCCGCAGCCACCCGGCGGCGGGTGCGCGGGAAGCGTCCGGCAGCAGCGAGAGCCATGTCTAGGTCACCGTCCCCTCGATCATCCGGTCGTCAACTTGATGCCGACCGCGGTGACGAGGACGTTGACGACGAACAACGCCATGAACGAGAAGACGACGGTCTGGTTGACCGCGTCGCCGACGCTCTTGGCGCCGCCCTTGACGTTGAGCCCCAGATAGGAGGCGACCAGCCCCGCGATCATCCCGAACAGACCCGCCTTGACCTCCGAGATCATCAGCTCGCCGAAGCCGGTGAGCAGCGTGATGCCGTTGACGAACGCACCCGGATTGACCCCCTGGACGTAGACCGAGAACAGGAATCCACCGAGGATTCCGATGGTGCACACCAGGCCGTTGAGGAGGAGTGCGACCACGGTGGACGCGAGAACACGAGGCACCACCAGACGTTGGATCGGGTTGATCCCGAGCACGCGCATCGCGTCGATCTCCTCGCGGATGGTGCGTGCGGACAGATCGGCGCAGATTGCCGTCGCCCCGGCCCCGGCCACGATGAGGACGGTGACGATGGGCCCGACCTGGGTCACGGTGCCGAGCGCGGCACCCGCCCCGCTGAGGTCTGCTGCTCCGATCTCGCGGAGCAGGATGTTGATGGTGAAGCTCACCAGCACGGTGAACGGAATCGCGACCAGCACGGTGGGGAGCATCGAGACCCGGGCCACGAACCATGCCTGGTCCACGAACTCTCGTCGCTGGAACGGCCTCGAGAACACGGACCGAAGGGTCTCGGCGGACACGGTGAAGAAGCCACCGACAGCACGCAACGGCACCTCGAGGAGGTCTACCATTCGCCCTCCTCGTCCCTCTGTCTCGCTGCGTCAGTCTGTGTCCACTGTGAGGTCCGGCCCCCGGCGCCTGTGACTCACGTCATAGTAACTAGAACGTGTTCACTACGCAAGAGTCGATTACCGAAGTCTCGATTCGGAAATACTCCGCGAGGTCGGCTGCCGCATGGCAGCGCCTCCGCCGCCGAGACTAGACCGAGAACGCGCCCCGGACAACCCCCGGAGTTTTCTTCGAAACATCAAGCATGCCAATTGATTACGGAGACGTTGCCGATCGGACGAACGGAAGCTCGTCCGACTCGGACAACAGGCGAAGCGTGTGCGTGCGCGACGCACGGAGATACCTCGCCACAGTCTCGTTTGCATTCAGAATTAGAACAAGTATCAGTCGACGCGGAGCCGCGCTCGAGTACTCGACAGTGGCGCATCGTCGACCTGGACGCGCGCCCACCTGTCGTATATTTCTACCAGCCCGCGCTGTCGGTCGCCCGCGTAGTGACGCGTCAGCACGCAGTTACCTGTCAGCCCAGATCCTTCAACGCCGACGACGCCGAGAACGTCGCCCCGGGATCCCGGTCGAGGAAGTAGTCGCCCAGTTCGGCGGCGAGCGCATCGGGCGCCCACCTGTCCCCTGCTGCGTCGAACCTGTGCTCGACCACGGGCGCCGCCATCAGGGCCACCATCGGCCCGTAGACGACGAACACCTGGCCGGACACCGCGTCCGCCGCCGGCGAAGCGAGGTAGGCGACGAGCGATGCCACGTGCTCCGGCGCCAGCGGATCGATGCCGGCGTCCGGCGCCGCACCGAAGACGTTCTCGGTCATGGACGTCCTCGCCCGGGGGCAGATCGCGTTCGCGCGAACACCGTATCGGGCGAGCCCCCTGGCTGCCGACAGGGTGAGCGCGGTGATTCCGGCCTTGGCGGCGCCGTAGTTGGCCTGCCCCTCGGGGCCGAGCAGCCCGGCCTCGGAGGAGGTGTTGATCAGGCGGCCGTACACCGGCTCCCCCGCGGCCTTGGATTGCCCCCGCCAGTACGCAGCTGCGTTGCGAGAGAGCAGGAAGTGGCCGCGAAGGTGCACCCGCAGTACCAGGTCCCAGTCGTCGTCCGACATGTTGAACAGCATCCGGTCCCGGGTGATTCCGGCGTTGTTCACCACCACGTCGAGGCGTCCGAACCGGCTCGTGGCCGCCTCGACCAGAGCGTCCGCGGTGGCTCGTTCACCGATGTCGCCGGCCACGAACTCCGCCTTGGCGCCGACGGATCGGATCTCCTCGAGGGTCTCCTCGACCGCATCGGAGGGACCGAGGTCGTTGACGACGACCGAGGCACCGGCACTCGCCAGGGCGACCGCCTCCGCCCGGCCGAGACCGGCGCCGGCGCCGGTCACGACGGCGGCCCGGCCGTCGAGGTCGAGATCCGGGGTGCTCGGGTCACTCATCGAGGTTCTCCTGCAGACTGAGGGGTGCCGGTGTGGAACACCAGCGGTCCGTGGTCGTGGACACGTTGGGCATGGAACACGTTCTCTCCAGGTGGCGCGAGCGCGAGCGCTCAGGGCACCTCGGTGAGCGCGGCGCGGGGGCACTGCGCGATCGCGGAGCGGATGTCGTCGTCGCGAGCAGCACCCGAATCGGGTTGGTTGATGTGGAGCTCGTCGTCATCGTCGAGCTCGAAGATGTCGGGCGCGATCCCGACGCACACACCGTTGGCCTCGCACCGGTCCAGATCGACCTCGACCTTCATGGCGCTCCCTCATCTCTTCGTTCCGGGCCCGGCTCGACCCCGTTCCGAGGGGTCGCACCCTGACGCCCATCACACTAGAACCTGTTTCAGTTGTGTGCAATGATTCGGGAACAGGGACTGCACGCGACCCGGAGAGGCTCGGACATGCACATCACCTACGACTCCCGACAACACCAGCTCAGGGAGGAATTACGCGCCTATTTCGCGCAGCTCATGACTCCCGAGCGTCGAGAGGCCCTCGCCGCGACCACGGGCGAGTACGGGGCGGGCAATGTGTATCGCGAAGTCGTCGCCGAGATGGGGCGAGACGGCTGGCTGACGCTCGGCTGGCCGAAGGAGTACGGCGGGCAGGAGCGCTCCGCGATGGAGCAGCTGATCTTCACCGACGAGGCCGCCGTGGCCGGGGCTCCGGTCCCGTTCCTCACGATCAACTCGGTCGCCCCCACGATCATGCACTTCGGCACCGACGAGCAGAAGGCCTACTTCCTGCCGAAGATCTCGGCGGGCGAGCTGCACTTCTCCATCGGCTACTCCGAACCGGGGGCCGGCACCGATCTGGCGAGCCTGCGCACCACCGCTGTCAAGGACGGCGACGACTACGTCATCAACGGGCAGAAGATGTGGACCAGTCTCATCGCGTATGCGGACTACGTGTGGCTCGCCTGCCGCACCGATCCGGATGCGAAGCGACACAAGGGCATCAGCATGCTCATCGTGCCCACCTCCGCCGAGGGATTCTCCTACACGCCGGTGCACACGATGGCCGGTCCGGACACCAGCGCCACCTACTACCAGGACGTACGGGTGCCGTCGAGTGCCCTCGTCGGGCCCGAACACGGCGGCTGGGCACTGATCACCAACCAGCTCAACCACGAACGGGTCGCACTGACCTCTGCGGGGCCGATCCTCACTGCGGTCCGCGAGGTTCGGGAATGGGCACAGAACACCAAGCTCCCCGACGGCCGACGGGTGATCGACCAGGAATGGGTGCAGGTGAACCTGGCTCGCGTGCACGCCAAGGCCGAGTACCTCAAGCTGATGAACTGGGAGATCGCCTCGGCCACCGAGTCCGCTCCCGGACCGGAGGCGGCCTCGTCGAACAAGGTGTTCGGAACCGAGTTCGCCACCGAGGCATATCGGCTCCTCATGGAGATTCTCGGCCCGTCCGCCACTCTCCGGCAGGACTCACCCGGTGTCCTGCTCCGTGGACGTCTCGAGCGGATGCACCGCTCCTCGCTGATCCTCACGTTCGGCGGCGGTACCAACGAGGTGCAACGCGACATCATCGGCATGACGGCACTCGGCCTCCCGGCCGCGAAGCGATAGGGGCTGCGCGATGGATTTCGCACACACCGAGGCTCAGCAGGACTTGGCGGGTCTGACCCGGGACATCGTTGCCCGGCATACGACGAACGAACGCCTACGCGAACTCGACCTGGCCGACGACCGCGTCGACCGCGCACTGTGGGAGGCGCTGGCCGAAGCCGGCATCCTCGGCGCCGCTCTCCCCGAATCGGTCGGCGGAGACGGATTCGGGCTCCTCGAGCAGTGCAGCATCCTCGTGGAGCTCGGCAGGCACGTGGCTCCCGTCCCGTACCTGACGTCGATCACCATGGCCGCCTCCGCCGTTGCCGAATTCGGTGACGACGATCAGCGCGCCCGCTGGGCCGCGCCCGCGGCCCGGGGAAACGTCATCCTCGCCGCGGCACTCGCCGAGGAACTGAACGAGGACCCCACCCGGCCGGTCACCCGGGCCCGCCGCGCCGTCGACGACGGCGGCTGGGTGGTCGACGGCACGAAGATCCTGGTGGACGCCGCACCCGTCGCCGACATGTTCCTGGTGCCCGCCGCCACCGATGACGGGATCGCCGTCTTCCTGGTCCGGCCGGACGACGCCGGAGTGACCGTGACTCGGCAGTCGGTCACCGGCCGTTCGAGTGTCGGCGAGTTGGTACTCCGGGAGACCGCCCTGCCCGACGATCGCCTGCTCGGCTCCGTGGCGACGGGAAGCGCGATCGTCTCCTGGCTGGTGGACCGCGGTTCCGTCGGGACGTGCGCGCATCAGTTCGGGGTCCTCGACCGGGCGCTGGAGGCGACCGCGGAGTACGGGCGCGAACGCGTGCAGTTCGGCCGTCCGATCGGCAGTTTCCAGGCCGTCGGCCAACGACTGGCCGACGCGTACATCGACGTCAAGGGCGTCCGGCTGACCCTGTGGCAGGCCGCGTGGCGGCTCGCCGAGAACCGGCCGAGCGAGGGGGCGGTACAGACGGCCAAGTTCTGGGCCGCCGACGCCGGGCACAGGGTGGCGCACACGGCGATTCACATTCACGGCGGAGTGGGCCTGGACGAGGACCATCCGGTTCACCGCTACTTCCTCGCCGCCAAGGACAACGAGTTCCGGCTCGGAGCCGCGACCACACAGCTCCGCGTCCTCGGTGGCGCTCTCGCGGCAGAGCCGGCATGAGGCCGACTCCGGAAACAACCACGGAGCCGATTCTGGAAGCAACTGCGGAGCGGACGTGAGGACCGTCGGCGACATCCTGCTCGCGCTCGAAGACGATCACGACCGGGGCGTCCACCACGAGGATTCGTTCGTGTCCTGGTCCGTGCACGTGCGAGAGAGCCGTCGGCGGGCAGCACTGCTCGAACAGTTACTTCCGCCGGGACGGCCCCGGCATTTCGGGGTCCTCCTCGACAACGTGCCGGAGTTCTCGCTCCTCGCCGGGGCCGCGGCGCTGTCGGGCACGGTTCTCGTCGGGCTCAACACCACCCGGCGCGGGCCCGCGCTGGCACGCGACATCGCGATCTCCGACTGCGCCGTGGTGTTCACCGATTCGGCGCACCGTGTCCAGCTGGACGGCGCCGATACCCTGCCGGACGGCGCCGATGCCCTGCCGGACGGCGCCGATACCTCCACCAGGGTCGTCGACATCGACGGTGACGAATGGAAGCTCCTCCTCGAGTCGGCCTCCGCCGAGTACGTCGCACGGGACTCGAGCCCCGAGGACCTGTTCATGCTCATCTTCACCTCGGGCACGAGCGGGCACCCCAAGGCAGTGCGCTGTACCCACGAGAAGATCTGTGGACCGGGCCAGATGTTGGCCGAGCGCTTCGAGCTCTCCACCGACGACGTCGTGTATCTCGCGATGCCGATGTTCCACTCGAACTCGATGATGGCGTCGTGGTCGGTCGCTCTCGCCGCGGGGTGCTCGCTGGTGCTGCGGTCCCGGTTCTCGGCGTCGGGCTTCCTACCGGACGTACGACGGTACGGCGTCACGTATGCCAACTACGTGGGCAAACCACTGAGCTTCGTCCTCGCGACACCGCCTGCTGGAGACGACGCGGACAACCCACTCCGGATCATGTACGGCAACGAGGGATCCGCGACGGCTGTCGCGGAGTTCGCGCGCCGTTTCGGCACCAGGGTGATCGACGGCTTCGGGTCCACCGAGGGCGGCATCGCGATTCCGTCGACGCCCGATGCTCCTGCAGGCGCTCTCGGACGCCTGCCGGACGGCATCGAGATCCTCTCACCGGACACCGGAAAGGTCTGTGCTGTCGCCGAATTCGACGACAGCGGACGGCTCCGCAACGCGGCGGCCGCGACCGGGGAACTGGTCAATGTCGCGGGTTCCGGTGCCTTCGCCGGCTATTACGCCGATCCGGCCGCCGATGCCGAACGGATCCGCGACGGCAAGTACTGGAGCGGCGACCTCGCCTATCGTGATATCGACGGATTCGTCTACTTCGCGGGACGGAGTTCGGGGTGGCTGCGGGTGGACGGCGAAAATCTCGGATCTGCGCCGATCGAGCGGATCCTGCTGCGGTGGAGCGGTCTCCGTCAGGTGTGCGTCTACGGGGTCCCCGATCCCGACGTGGGAGACAGGGTGATGGCGGCGTTGGTTCCGTCGACGGATTTCGACCCGGAGGCTTTCGCCCGGTTCCTCGGGGAGCAGCCGGATCTGGGGCCGAAACAGACACCCTCGCTGGTCCGCGTCTGCGCATCCCTCCCCCGCACCGCCACCTTCAAGGTGCTGGCCCGCACGCTCGCCGCCCAACGGTGGGATTGCGCCGATCCGGTCTGGTACCGGCCGCGCGGCGCGTCCGGCTTCCGTCTCCTCGAACCCGGACGGACTCCCGACTGACGCACCGCGCAGCGCGGCACCGAGGGATCACTCGTAGCGGGTGATCCTCGTCGCTGCCTCACGGAACCCGGTGACCAACTCGTCCATCACCTCGGCAACGGGGTGGATCTCGTTCATCCGGCCCACGATCTGGCCGACCGGCATGGCCACCACGTCGGGGTCCTCCGACGCCGCGATCCGCTGGTGCGCCTCACTGACGAGGATGTTCTGCAGCGGCATCGGAAGTGGCTCCGGTGCATCCGGCCGGGTCCACGCGTCGGTCCATTTCGTCTTGAGCAGGCGGGCCGGCTTGCCCGAGTAGATGCGCGAGCGCACCGTGTCGGACGACGTGGCCCCGAGCAGGGCACGTTGAATGGCCGAGGGCCCCTCGCCGGAGGCACTGCCGAGCTTGTACTCCGCCGTGGTCAGCCAGTAGGAGCCCATCCACACCCCGCCCGCACCCAGCGCGAGGGCGGCCGCGACCTGACGGCCGCTTCCGATGCCCCCGGCAGCGAGCACCGCCGCCGAATCCCCGAGCGCATCGACGATCTCGGGGACGAGCACCATCGAGGCGATCTCACCGGTGTGCCCACCGGCTTCGTACCCCTGGGCGATGACGATGTCGACACCGTTCTCGACGTGCCGACGGGCATGATCGACCGCACCCGCGAGTGCCGCGACCGGAACGCCCTTCTCGTGTGCCTGCTCGATCACGTCCCGCGGCGGCGAACCCAGCGCATTCGCGATCAGCGAGATCCGATGTCCGAGAGCGACGTCGACATGCGATCGGGCCACCGAGTGCAACCAGCCCAGCACCCCGCTCGCGTGCTCGGCGTCGTCGGACAGCGCCGGTACACCGAGGTCGGCGAGGGTGCGATCCACGAAAGCCCGGTGCTCCGGCGGAATCAGAGATTCGAGGTCGACCTGCGAGCCTTCGGTGGGGATCTTGGCCGGCATCACGATGTCGACACCGTACGGCTTGCCGTCGGTGTTCTCGTCCATCCAGGTGAGGACGTCGTCGAGTTCCTTCGGGTCGTTGAACCTCACGCATCCGAGGACACCGAGCCCACCTGCGCGAGAGATCGCCGCGGCGACGTGCTCGGACGGGGTGAAGCCGAAGACGGCGTGCTCGATACCGAACCGTTCGGCGAGCGGTGTCCGCATCAGGCGCTCGCGCTCGTGGCGGACTCGCCGAATCCGTTGCGGTCGTCCGGTTCACGCTCCTCGGTCTGGCGCTTGGCCCACCGGTAGTCGGGCTTACCGGCCGGGGACCGCTTGACCTCGTCGACGAACCACAGCTTGCGCGGCACCTTGTAGCCGGCGATCTCCTTGCGGACCGTCGTCACCAGATCGTGCAATGCCGGCCGGGCGCCGTCCCTGGCTTGCACCACCGCGGCGACGGACTCGCCGAAACGTTCGTCCGGGACGCCGACGACGAGGACGTCGAAGACGTCAGGGTGGCCCTTGAGCGCGCCCTCGACCTCCTCCGGGTAGATCTTCTCGCCGCCGCTGTTGATGCACACGGAGCCGCGGCCGAGCATGGTCACCGTCCCGTCCTCCTCGACCCGCGCATAGTCGCCGGGGATGGAGTAGCGGACTCCGTTGAAGACCTTGAACGTCGCCTTGGTCTTCTCCTCGTCCTTGTAGTAGCCGATCGGGATGTGTCCGTGCCGGGCGAGCAGGCCGACCTTGCCGGAGCCGGGCTCCACCTGATTCCCCTCGTCGTCGATGACGACGGTGGATCCGTCGATCTTCACTCGCGGCCCGCCGCTGTGCTCGAACCCCTTCGTGATGGTGGACAGGCCACCGAAGCCGGTCTCCGAGGACCCGATGGAGTCGGTGAGCATGCGGTTGGGCAGCAGATCGAGGAACTTCTCCTTGAGCGACGGGGAGAACAGCGCCGCGCTGCTGGCGATCACGTACAGCGTCGACAGGTCGTACGACTCACCGGTCTCGGGGTTCCCCTCGAGCAGGGCGTCGACCATCGGCCGCGCCATCGCGTCGCCGGTGATGAAGATGAGGTTGACCTTGTGCCGGTCGATGACCTGCCAGACCTCGTGGCCGTCGAACTCGGGGTGCATCACGAGCGTTCCGCCGCCGAAGAGGCTGTGGAACACCGCGGACTGCGATCCGCCGTGGATCATCGGGGGGATGGGGAACCGCACCATCGCGGGATTCGATGCTCCCACCTTCGCGAGTTCCCATTCGTCCTCGACTCGCTCGCCGGTGACGAAGTTGACGCCGCCGCCGAGGACACGCCACCAGTCCTCGTGCCGCCACATGACGCCCTTGGGCATCCCGGTGGTGCCACCGGTGTAGAGCATGAAGAGGTCGTCGGGGCTGCGCTCGCCGAAGTCGCGTTCCGGCGATCCCTCCGACAGTGCCGTCTCGTACTCGACGCCACCGTAGGACGAGTAGTCCAGGTCGGTGCCGTCCTCGACGACGACCACGGTCTGCACCAGCGGTGTCTTCGGGAGGACCCCGGCAACCTTGTCCGAGTAGCGGCGCTCGTGGATGAGCGCGACCATGTCCGAGTTCTCGAATATGTACTGCAACTCGTTCTCGACATAGCGATAGTTGACGTTGACCATCACGGCACGCGCCTTGAACACCGCGACCATCGCCTCGATGGCCTCCGTGGTGTTGCGGCTGTATATGCCCACCTTGTCACCCGGCTGCACGCCGTGATCACGCAGGTAGTTGGCCAATCGGTTGGCCCGCTCCTCCAGTTGCGCGTACGTGAACTCACGGTCCGCGGAAACCAGCGCGAGGCGATCCTGATTGAGGTCGATCGAGTGCTCTACGAGGTCTGCGATGTTATAGGCCACGCCCTAAAAATAGAACGTGTTATCGTCCATGACAAGACCCAATTTGTAATCCAGCTCACAGCCTATCGGGAGTACTCAGTGTCCGACACCGCAACCTCGCTCACCGACGTTTCGTCCGAATTGCCGCATTGCCTCGTTGAGCAGCGCGGACACGTCCTGATCGTCACGATGAACCGGCCGCAGGCACGCAATGCGCTGTCCGGCGAGATGATGGCGATCATGCGGGACGCGTGGGATCGCGTGGACTCGGATCCGGAGATCCGCGTCGCGATCCTCACCGGCGCGGGTGGCGCCTTCTGTGCGGGCGCGGACCTCAAGGCGATGACGGCGCAGCACCCGGGCGATTCGTTCTCCGGTGGCGGCTGGGACCTGTCCAGGATCGAGGCCTTGCTCAAGGGCCGCCGGCTCACGAAGCCCCTGATCGCCGCCGTCGAGGGTCCCGCCATCGCAGGAGGCACCGAGATCCTCCAGGGCACGGACATCCGTGTCGCCGGCGAGAGTGCGAAGTTCGGCGTGTCCGAGGCGAAGTGGGGCCTGTTCCCCCTCGGCGGTTCGGCGGTACGCCTGGTCCGGCAGATCCCCTACACCGTCGCCGCCGACATCCTCCTCACCGGCAGGCACATCCGGGCGGCGGAGGCGAAGGAGATCGGGCTGATCGGCCATGTCGTCCCCGACGGTCAGGCGCTCGACAAGGCGCTCGAACTCGCCGACATCATCGCCGCGAACGGCCCCCTCGCCGTCCAGGCGATCCTGAAGACCATCCGCGACACCGAGGGCCTGCACGAGGAAGAGGCCTTCCAGATCGACGCGAAGCTCGGCACCGAGGTCTTCAAGAGCTCCGACGCCAAGGAGGGTCCGCGCGCATTCGCGGCCAAGAGGACCCCCCACTTCGAAGGCCGCTGACACGATCCACCTGCCTCTGATCTCCCCCGGATGGGGCGGAGAGAGGCAGGTGGGAGGGGAGGTGCGGTCAGCGCGCTGCGCCGCGCAGGCTCCCGGACGTGGGGCCTGCGGGATCGGTGATGAGGCACGACACGATGCGGTCGCCGTCCTCCCAGGAGTCCTCGGTCGGGTACAGGTAGAAGAGATCGAGGGTGGAATCGTCGTACGAGATTCCCACGAACGAGCCGAACGCGTCGGAGCACTCGACCGACGCCTCGTCCACCGTCTCGTCCTCGCCCGGGAAGACGCTGCCGGACATGGTGTGCTCGGCGTAGACCTCGAAAGTGTGCGGTTCGCTGCACGGGACGGTCTGCTGACCGCCCTGCACGGTCACCGATTCGTCGCCCAGCCCGAGATCGTCGACCAGGCAGGTTCCCACCTTCAGGTCGAAGACGTCGACCTCCTCGGGTTCCACCGTCGTGGACGTCGGCCGGGCGCCCGTCGTGGTGTCGGGCGTGGCGAAGACTCCGCCCGAATCCGACGCCACCGCCGTGCCGTCCACCGACGTCGAACACGCGGTCAACGCCATCGCGCCGCCGACGGCGACAGCGGCGGCGCCTGCACGAATCAGAGTCGCCCTATGGGTAGCCATCTCGTTCCCTCCCGAAGCCCTTCGGCCACGGGGCGTGACCCGGAGGGGACGGTAACAAACCCCGCCGGATACCCGCCAACCGAGCGTCCTCAGCTGATCCCGAGCAGGTCGTGCAGGTGGAACAGAGACGATCCCGACGATCCCGAGGACCCGGACGACCCCGATTCCTGGCATCCGGGCACCTCGATCGCCCGCCATTCCGGATGGCGGTCATTGGCGTCGGGGCCGAGGATCATCCGATACTCGACGTAGTAGGTCTCACTCGGCGGCTTCGGCGGGTAGCCGCGGGCAATCAGATCTTCGGTCCGCTCGCTGCGGAAGCTCTCGAGATCGAAGCGATAGCCCACCACACCGGGCTGGAAGACCGGCGTGCCCGGGGCCACCTCGGAACGCACGGTCGTGTGGCCGATGGGCCCACTGCCGAAGTCGGGCCCGGTGAGGGGTTCGCCGTCGACGCGGAAGTCGACCGTGTAGGTGACGGCGTTGGTGCGGTTGTCGATACCGAACGTCACCTCGCACGGCGCGTCCGTGCGTGCGTCGATATCGGTGGCGGGCCGGGCCTGGGCCAGCGCAGGGGCCGCGACGATCACAGCAGCGGCAAGAGCAACGGGCACGGTGACGGCTGCCCGGGCGGTGGATCTGGTGCGCATGGGAGGACTCCTGGGGATTGCCCCGACGGAAAACACGAACACCCACATCGAACCATCGGCACGGCACGCCCGTCGCCGATTCGGCAGAGCGGTCACGAACGGACACGACCAGACACATACGGACACGCGAACGCTCAGGGCACCATGTTCGCCATCCGCTCAGGGCACCATGTTCGCCATCCGCTCAGGGCACGATATTCG
This sequence comes from Rhodococcus triatomae, assembly GCF_014217785.1. Taxonomy (NCBI): domain Bacteria; kingdom Bacillati; phylum Actinomycetota; class Actinomycetes; order Mycobacteriales; family Nocardiaceae; genus Rhodococcus; species Rhodococcus triatomae. The sequence goes on from NZ_CP048814.1 coordinate 1,482,388, forward strand.
CCATCCGCTCAGGGCACGATATTCGCCATCCGCTCAGCGCACGATGTCCACGATCTGCCGAACCTGGTCGGCATCGTGGCAGTTCACCAACAGCATCGTGACCCCGGCGTCCTCCCAGCGGCGGACGCCGGCACGGACCTCGTCGGCATCGCCGATGATCATCGTCTCGGTGACCATCTCGTCCGGTACGACCGCGGCGGCCTCGTCCTTGCGTCCGTCCCGGAACAATCTGCCGATCTCCTCGACCTCGCGCTCGTAGCCCATGCGCGAATACACCTGCGCGTGGAAATTGAGTTCGGGAGCGCCCATCCCGCCGACGTACAGCGCGGTCACCGGCTTGAGCGCGGCGACGGCGGCAGCCGTGTCGTCGGTGACGATCACCTGACAGGTCGCCGCGATCTCGAAGTCGTCCCGGCTGCGCCGGGCGCCCGCGCGAGCGAAGCCCTCGTCGAGCCACTTGTCGTACAGCGGTGCCAGCCTCGGCGAGTAGTAGATCGCGAGCCAGCCGTCGGCGATCTCGGCGGTCATGGCGACGTTCTTCGGCCCCTCGGCCCCGAGCCAGATCGGGATGTCCGCCCGCAACGGATGTGTGATGGGCTTGAGAGGCTTGCCCAGGCCGGTACTCCCCGGCCCGTCGTAGGGAAGCGGATAGTGCGGACCGGGATTCACGACGGGCGCCTCACGGGCGAGCACCTGACGGACGATCGACACGTATTCGCGGGTACGCGCGAGCGGCTTCGCGAACGGCTGCCCGTACCAGCCCTCCACGACCTGCGGTCCGGACACGCCCAGCCCGAGTATCGCGCGGCCACCACTGAGGTGGTCCAGCGTCAGTGCGTGCATCGCGCAACTCGTCGGTGTCCGCGCGGACAACTGTGCCACCGACGTCCCCAGCCGCACCCGCTCGGTGCCGGACCCCCACCAGGCGAGCGGAGTGAACGCATCCGATCCCCAGGACTCCGCCGCGAAGACGGCATCGAATCCGGCGGCCTCGGCGGCATCGACCAACTCTTGCGCACGCGTGGGGGGCTGCGCCCCCCAATAGCCCAACTGCAACCCGATCTTCATGCTCTTCCTCCGCATCCACTGTAGTCAGCGGTGACCCTTGCCACACTCACTAGAACCTGTTCTACTCGAAGTTGTGACCCTGGGAAAGAGTGAGCTCGAGGAGAGCCGGAGTGCACTGCCGAATCTGAGTGCACCATTGAACCTACGATTCGACTACACCCGTTCGCTCGGCCCGACGATCGGCGCATTCGTCACCGGACTGCGCGACGGCACCGTTCTGGGCGCGCGCGGATCGGACGGACGCGTCTACGCACCGCCACCGGAGTACGACCCGGACACGGCCGAACCGATCACCGAGTTCGTCGCCGTCGGCAACGCCGGAACCGTGGTCAGTTGGTCCTGGGTGGAGGAACCGCTCGACAACCAACCACTGCGACGACCGTTCGCCTGGGCGCTGATCCGGCTCGACGGCGCGGACACCGCTCTGCTGCACGCCGTCGATGCCGGCAGCAGCGACGCGATGCACACCGGCATGCGGGTGCACGCACGGTGGGCGGACGAGCGCGGACACGGCCTCCGCGACATCACCTGCTTCGCACCCGGAGAATCCGGCGACGATCCAGCGGGCGCAGCCGAGTCCCTCGCTCTCGACGACGACCCGATCACCATGCTGACCACGCCGGTGGACCTGCACTACATGCACTCGGCCTCCGCAGAGGAGAGCTACTACCTGCGCGGGCTGAAGGAAGGGCGCCTCATCGGAGGCCGCACGGGACCGGGCGAGAAGGTCTACATCCCGCCCCGCGGCGCCAACCCGACCGACGGCATCCCCACCCGCGAACAGGTCGAGTTGCCGGACCGCGGCATCGTGACCACGTTCTGCATCGTCAACGTCCCCTTCCTCGGCCAACGCATCAAGCCCCCGTACGTCGCCGCGTACATCCTCCTCGACGGCGCGGACATTCCGTTCCTGCACCTGATCCAGGAGTGCGAGGCATCCGACGTCCGGATGGGCATGCGGGTGGAGGCGAAGTGGAAACCCCGCGAGGAATGGGGCTACACACTCGAGAACATCGAGTACTTCCGCCCCACCGGCGAACCCGACGCCGAGTACGAGACCTTCGAGAACCACCTCTGAAATCCCCTCACACTAAGGGCAATTCATGACCGATATCGCAGTCGTCGGCTTCGCGCACGCTCCGCACGTGCGGGAGACGACGGGCACCACCAACGGCGTCGAGATGCTCGTTCCGTGCTTTCGCCAGCTCTACGACGACCTCGGCATCACCAAGTCCGACATCGGATTCTGGTGCTCGGGTTCGTCCGACTATCTCGCCGGCCGGGCGTTCTCCTTCATCTCGGCGGTCGACGCCATCGGCGCAGTTCCCCCGATCAACGAATCGCACGTCGAGATGGACGCGGCCTGGGCGTTCTACGAGGCGTGGATCAAGATCCTCACCGGCGAGGTGGACACCGCACTGGTGTACGGCTTCGGCAAGTCCTCCGCGGGCACTCTGCGTCAGATCCTGTCTCTCCAGCTCGACCCCTACCTGGTCACTCCGCTCGGGGTGGATTCCGTCTCGCTCGCCGGAATCCAGGCCCGGCTGGGCCTCGACTCGGGGAAGTGGACGGCGCGGGAGATGGCCGAGGTCGCCGCGCGGAGCCTCTCCGCAGCCCTGGACAACCCGCTCTCCCAGGTATCCGGACAGTTCGACGTGGACGAGCTCCTCGACAGCCCGTACGTCGCAGACCCGCTGCGGCGGCACGACATCGCACCGGTCACCGACGGTGCGGCGGCGATCGTCCTGGCCGCAGGTGACCGCGCACGGGAGTTGTGCGAGCGGCCTGCCTGGATCTCCGGAATCGACCACCGCATCGATTCGCCCGACATCGGCGCACGGGATCTCACCGTCTCACCGTCCACCGCGAAAGCCGCACAGGTCGTCACCGGCGGCGATCTCGCCGGGATCGACGTCGCCGAACTCCACTCCCCGTTCACCCACCAGGAACTCATCCTCCGGGAGGCAATCGGACTCCCCGAGACCACCTCGATCAATCCGTCGGGCGGACCGCTGACCGGGAATCCGATGTTCTCGGGCGGACTCGAACGCATCGGTTACGCCGCGCGTGCGGTCATGAACGGCACCGCCGAGCGTTCCCTCGCCCACGCGACGAGTGGAGCAGTGCTGCAACAGAATCTGGTAGCCGTATTGGAAGGACGCAACTGATGGCCGGTAAGCGACCCGCGGCCGTGCTCGGCACCGGCCAGACCCACTACGTGGCCAAACGCCACGACGTCTCGATGGCAGGTCTCGTCCGTGAGGCCGTCGATGCCGCCATGGCTGACGCACGCGTCGGTTGGGACGACATCGACGCCGTCGTCGTCGGCAAGGCACCCGACCTCTTCGAGGGCTCGATGATGCCGGAGCTGGCCATGTCCGACGCGCTCGGTGCGAACGGAAAACCGTTGCTGCGCGTCCACACTGCGGGCTCCGTCGGCGGTTCCACCGCGGTCGTCGCCTCGAGCCTGGTGAGTTCCGGCGTTCACCGCCGCGTGCTCACGGTGGCCTGGGAGAAGCAATCCGAGTCCAACGCGATGTGGGCGCTGTCCACTCCGGTTCCGTTCCACATGCCCGTGGGAGCGGGGGCAGGCGGCTATTTCGCGCCCCACGTCCGGTCCTACATCCGCCGCTCCGGCGCACCCGAGCACATCGGCTACCTCGTTGCGGTGAAGGACCGCCTCAACGGCTCGATCAACCCGTACGCCCATCTCCGGCAACCGGATATCACGTTCGAATCGGTGCAGGCGTCGCAGATGCTCTGGGATCCGATCCGCTACGACGAGACCTGCCCGTCCTCGGACGGTGCGTGCGCGATGGTGATCGGCGACGAGGAAGCCGCGGCGCGAGTCGAGGCGGACGGACGCAAGGTGGCCTGGGTCCACGCAACGGCGATGCGCACCGAGCCCACCACGTATGCCGGACGCGACCAGGTCAATCCGCAGGCGGGTCGCGACGCAGCGACCGCGCTGTGGCGAGCGGCAGGTATCACCGATCCGTTCGAGGAGATCGACGCCGCCGAGATCTACGTCCCGTTCTCGTGGTTCGAACCGATGTGGCTCGAGAACCTCGGCTTCGCCGCCGAGGGCGAGGGCTGGAAGCTCACGGAGAAGGGCGAGACCGCGCGTGACGGCCGCCTGCCGGTGAACGCCTCCGGTGGCGTGCTGTCGTCCAACCCGATCGGCGCATCCGGGATGATCCGCTTCGCCGAGGCCGCCATGCAGGTGATGGACCGCGCGGGCGACCACCAGATCCCGGATGCCCGAAAGGCACTCGGACACGCCTACGGTGGTGGCTCCCAGTACTTCTCGATGTGGGTGGTCGGAGCCGATCGTCCGGGGGTGACGTCGTGAAGTTCACCGTGGGTGTCGCGATGACACCGCTCGATCAACTGGCGCCGCTGGCCCGGACGGCCGAGGAGGTCGGGTTCTCCTCGATCGCGCTGCCCGACTCGCTGTTCTTCATGGAGACCCAGGCCGCGGACTATCCGTACACCCCGGACGGGTCGCGCATGTGGAATGCGGACACGCCCTGGGTGGACCCGCTGATCGCCGCCGCGGCGATGGGGGCGGTGACCACCGAGATCGAGTTCTACACGCAGGTACTCAAACTCGGATCCCGCAATCCCGTGCTGCTGGCCCGGCAGGTGGGGTCCGTCGCCAACCTCACCGGTGATCGTTTCGGTTTCGGGGTGGGAATCGGGTGGGCACCCGAGGAGTTCGAATGGTGCGGTGCACCGTACGCCCGCCGCGGGGCGCGTGTGGACGAGATGATCGAGGTCCTCAAGCTCATCCTCGGCGGCGGAATGGTCGAGTACCACGGGGAGTTCTTCGATTTCGATCGCCTCCAGATGAGCCCGGCGCCGAGCCGGCCGGTCCCCTTCTACATCGGCGGCCACACCGAGGTCGCGCTGCGGCGCGCCGCACGAGTCGGCGACGGCTGGACGTCGGCGATGATCAAGTTCGACGACCTGGTCTCCGTCATCGCCCGGTTGAAGGAGCTTCGCGAGCAGTACGGTCGGGCCGATCTGCCCTACGAGATCCAGACCGTGTGCATCGATCGATTCGGCAAGGACGGATACGCCGAGCTCGCCGATGCCGGGGTCACCGACACGATCGTGGTCCCGTGGATCTTCGACGGCCTCGGCTTCGACAGCCCGCTGGAGGCGAAGCAGGATTCGCTGCGCAAGTTCGCCGACACCTACCTCGGGGCGCCGTCGTGACGACCACCGATCATCCGGCGCGGGTGGCGGGTGCGGCGTCCCGAGCGGCCGCGAGCGCCAGGGACAAGGCGGCCTGGCTGGCGCTGTTCGCCGAGAACGCGTGTGTCGAGGACCCGGTGGGCCCCTCCGTCTTCGATCCGGACGGCAAGGGGCACCACGGGCTCGACGCGATCAGCCGCTTCTACGACATGACGATCGCGAACACCGAATCGCTCGAGTTCCTCGTCACCGATTCCCTGGTGTGCGGAAACGAGAACGTCAACATCGGCACGATCCGCTCGACCGTCGCCGGCAGCACCATCGATGCCGAGGGCGTGTTCGTCTATCGGGTCGACGAGGACGGCAAGATCGTGTCGCTGCGGGCATTCTGGGAGTTCGAGCGTGCCATGAAGACGGTACGCAAGGCCTGACGGTTCCCCTGCGGATCTTCGACGAACCGCGGATCGACCTGCTCAGGTAGGTCGCCGAGAGGGCGTGTCGCCCGATGAGAGACGTCTGCCCAGGTGAAGAACCGGGAACGGACGCCCGTCTCCGTCGGTCGCCGATCGACCCAGAACGACGAACCCGTGATGCCGGTAGAAGCCGACGGCCTGCGGGTTCTGCTCGTTGACGTCCAGACGCAGATCGGGATGGTTCTCGATCGCACACGACAGAAGCGCGGAACCGACGCCCTTCCCGCGGCAGCCGCTGTCGACGAACAGCATCTCGAGTGAGTGACCCGCGAGCCCGGAGAATCCCACCGGCGTCTCCCCTATCTCCGCGACCGTCACTGCGACGGCGGGGAGATAGTCGCCGAGCATCCGCGACTCGTAGAAGTCGACGTCCTCCGGAGTGAGGAAGTCGTGGGTTGCCTCGACGGCGCTCTGCCAGATGCGCACGAGCGCCGGCCACTCCGCCTCACCGTCACACGGGCGGAGAACGAGTCCCTCGGATGCGCTCATGGAGACATACCCAAGACGGTGGAAGGCGAGTCGTCAACCGGTTTTCGGCCCGGAGTCGACGCCGGCGGCGTTCGGATCATCCGGCGCGCGACAGCATGCAGAACTCCCGAGGGGACGACGACAAACGGCGGCGGCGTCAGGGGATGAGGGAACCCTGACGCCGCCGCCGCGTCCTGTCGGTGGTTGCTCGCTAATGATCGACCGGGCAGCCACCCTTGGTACCGTAATTCACCGGGAACTCCTTGATTCCGTTGAGCCACCCGGAACGGAGCCGACGGGGATCGCCGAGGCCGCTGATGTCCGGAAGATGATCCGCGATCGCGTTGAAGATCAGATCGATCTCCAGCCGTGCCAGGTTGGCGCCGAGGCAGTAGTGCGCACCGGTGCCGCCGAACCCGACGTGCGGGTTCGGGTCCCGCATGATGTCGAATTTCTCGGGATTCTCGAAGGCCTCCTCGTCGAAATTCGCGGAGCCGTAGAGCATCACCACTCGCTGGCCCTTCTTGATCTGTACCCCGTTCAGGTCCGTGTCCTCGAGCGCGGTGCGCTGGAAGGAGTTGACCGGAGTCGCCCATCGCACGATCTCGTCCGCGGCCGTCTTGGGCCGCTCCTTCTTGTAGAGCTCCCACTGATCGGGATTGTCGAGGAATGCGATCATCCCGTGCGTGATGGCGTTGCGGGTGGTCTCGTTGCCCGCGACGGCGAGCAGGATCACGAAGAATCCGAACTCCTCGGGAGCGAGCTCGTTGCCGTCGATGTCCGCCTCGATGAGCGTGGTGACGATGTCGTCGGCCGGGCACTTCTTGCGCTCGTCGGCCATCGCATAGGCATACCCGAGGATCTCCATCGAGGCGGCCTGCGGATCGATGTCCAGCTCCGGATCGTCGTAGCCGGTCATCTGGTTCGACCAGTCGAACACCTTGAGCCGGTCCTCCTGGGGCACGCCCAGCAATTCCGCAATCGCCTGCAGCGGAAGCTCACAGGCCACCTGGGTCACGAAATCGCCCGCGCCGCTCTCGGCGGCGGCAGCGACGATCCGCTCCGCGCGCTCGGTGAGTTCCTCGCGCAGGCTGTTGATCGCCCGCGGCGTGAAACCCCGGGACACCAGCTTGCGGAGCTTGGTGTGCTCGGGTGCGTCCTTGTTGATCAGGATCGCGCGCTGCATTTCGATGTTCTCGCGGGGGATGTCGTCGGCGAAGCGGACGATCGCGGTGTTCTCGAAGGTCGAGAAGACGTCGCTGCGCCGGGACACCTCCTTGACGTCCTCGAGCTTGCTGACGACCCAGAACCCGTCGTCGTGGAATCCGCCGACCTCGGGGGGCTGCGGGCACCACCAGATCGGGGCAGACTTCCGCAGTTCGGCGAACTCCCCGTACGGGATCCGTTCGGCATAGATGTCGGGATCGGTGGGATCGAACCCCTGCAAAGTGTCGGGCTGTGCCACTGACTGTCTCCTGCCCTCTGCTACACCACTCAGTTGTGTGGAAAGCTGATGTGGAACACGTTCTAATTACATTGAATCACAGGGCGGGCCACGAGCAAAGGAAACGTTCCAGCCCCTTGGCGCAACCAAAGAACTTGTTCTACTTTCAGAGGTAACGAGGAAAGGAGCCCGCGTGGGCACACCGGTAATAGTCGAGGCGGTACGCACCCCCATCGGCAAGCGACGCGGATGGTTGTCCGGACTGCATGCGGCGGAGATCCTGGGGGCGGCACAGTCCGGTCTCCTGGAACGGGCCGGGATCGACCCCGCGCTCGTCGAGCAGGTGATCGGCGGCTGCGTGACCCAGGCCGGCGCGCAGTCGAACAACGTCACCCGGACGGCCTGGTTGCATGCCGGACTCCCCTGGCAGACCGGCGCCACCACGATCGACTGCCAGTGCGGTTCCGCACAGCAGGCCAATCACCTGATCGCCGGACTGATCGCCACCGACACGATCGACGTCGGTATCGCGTGCGGCGTGGAGGCGATGAGCCAGGTACCGCTCGGAGCCAACGTCGGCGAGGCCGCCGGGCCGCGTCGACCGGAGTCCTGGGACATCGACATGCCCAACCAGTTCGAGGCGGCCGAACGGATCGCACGACGGCGCGGGCTCACCCGCGCGGACGTCGAGGATCTCGGGGTGCGCTCGCAGGCTCGCGCCAAACAGGCATGGGACGAAGGCCGGTTCGACCGCGAGGTACTGGCGGTGTCGGCCCCGGTCGTGGACAAGGAGGGCGTGCCGAGCGGCGAGACCCGGGTGGTGCGCCGTGACCAGGGGCTACGCGACACCACCGCCGAATCGCTCGCCTCGCTGAAGCCGGTACTCGACGGCGGGATCCACACCGCCGGGACGTCCTCGCAGATCTCCGACGGCGCGGCTGCCGTGCTGATCATGGACGAGGAGAAGGCGAAGGCGCTCGGGCTGAAGCCCCGCGCGCGCATTCTCGCGCAGGCCCTCGTCGGAGCCGAGCCCGAGTTCCATCTGGACGGACCCGTCCAGGCGACCTCCCGAGTCCTCGAGAAGTCCGGAATGAAGATCGGGGACCTGGATCTGTTCGAGGTCAACGAGGCATTCGCGTCGGTCCTGCTGTCCTGGGCGTCGGTCCATCGGCCGGACATGGATCGGGTGAACGTCAACGGCGGGGCCCTCGCGTTGGGGCACCCGGTGGGCAGCACCGGTTCACGCCTGATCACCACGGCGCTGCACGAACTCGAACGTACCGACGGCTCCACCGCACTCGTCACCATGTGCGCGGGTGGCGCCCTTGCCACGGGGACCATCCTCGAGCGAGTCTGAGGTCATGGGCGACGAGCGGGACACGGCCGAGGAGCACGCTCGACGCAAGGCGCCGCCCGGCCTCGGGTCGCCGCTCGTCGACCGGATCATGAAGTGGTTCTCCGGTGGAAACGTCCGGGCGTACCGGATGACGGGCGGGCGACTCGGCGGGAAGTGGCGCGTGGGGAGCGCCTTCCCTCGCGGGCTTCCCGTCTGCCTGCTCACCACCACGGGCCGCAAGACGAAGCAGCCGCGGGTGACGCCGCTGTTGTTCCTCGAGAACGGCGCCGACATCGTGGTGGTGGCGTCCAAGGGTGGTGCACCGAAGCACCCGCTCTGGTTCCTCAACCTCCTCGCGGACCCGGACGTGACGGTGCAGGTCGGCAGGCGGGTCGAGGCTCGGCGCGCGCGGGTCGCCGACTCGGACGAACGAGCGGAGCTCTGGCCGCGCCTGGTCGAGATGTACTCGGACTTCGCGGACTACCAGTCGTGGACCGACCGGGACATTCCGGTTGTGGTCTGCTCCCCCGCGCCCGAGAATCGACAGTGAAGCGAAATCGGCACCGAGAAAAAGGGGTTCCCATGGCCACGTCATCGGTTCAGGATCAGATCCACGACCGGCGCGAACTCACCGCGGCGCTGGTACGCGCCCTCGAACGGCGCCACGAGGTCCTCGATGCCGTGGTCGACAGCGAGGACCACGCCGCCGCGGTCAGCGCGGTCGCGGGTCTGCTCGATGCGTCGGAAGCACACGCCGAGGCGGTGCTGAATCTGACCTTCCGCAGGCTGACCAAGAGCGAACGGCGACGCACCCAGTCCGAGCTCGAGGATCTCGATGCCACGCTGGAATGGACGGCGATCGACCGACCGGCGAGCACGGGCACCACGTTCCGGCTGCGCGACTTCACGGAATCCGACGCCGAGTTGTTCCGGCGTCGGTGCGGCGAACAGTACCCCGACTGGGCGGGCGACCGGATCGAGAAGGAGCGCGCCGAGGGCGTCGAGCGAATCGAGGACGAGTCGGCGGCGTGGTTCGTCGCCGAGGACACCGAGTCGGGCGACACCGTCGGGCTCGTCTTCGGCGAGCTCTCCGGCCGCGAGGTGGACGTCGCGATCTGGATCGCCCCGGAGATGCGCAAGCGCGGCTACGGCACCGCAGCCGTCAAGCACAGCCGTCGCCAGTTGGCTGCCGAGTTCCCCGGAACGGTGCTGGTGGTGCGCGCACCGGCGTGAGCCCGACAGGGCGAGCAACCATTCTTCAACAAACTGTTGACAACGATTCGTTGAAGAGTCATGGTGGAGTCATGTCCGAACACGAACTCCCCGACCAGGGCCCACCCGCCGAGAGCTCCGGGGATCGCGCGCGGCGCGAGTACTCCGGCCTCTTCCGTATCGCCGAACGCCACGCCGACACCCCTGAGCGCCGCGCCCGAGCCTCGCACCCCGCGATGCTCGGGCCCGCGGAGGCCGTCCGGATCGTGGCCGGCCTGTGCGCCGGTTCGCTGACGCTCGACGCCGATGAACCGGAAGTCGACGACGAGGACGTCACCGCCGCCCTGGCGTTGTTGCCCAAGGCCCGCGCGGAGACGGACCAGCTCGAGGCGGTCTTCCTCGAGGCCGCGCGCACCCGCGGAATGACGTGGCAGAGCATCGGTGTCGCACTCGGGCTCGGCAGCGCCCAAGCCGCTAAACAACGGCACGACCGTCTCGTGAGGCGAGCAGGGCCCTAGTGCGACTCTCGACATCGCCACCGGCCGGTTCGGCTCCTGGCGGAGAATCACCACTTCTTGTCCGACTTCGACCTGGTCGCAGGTCCTGAACGGCCCCTAACCTCCACAGCAGGAGCACATCCGAGCCGATTCGGGGTGCCAGGAGAAGGGAACTCACCGGGATGCCGACACGATCGAGGCACAACCGACCGGCGGTCACCGCACTGCTCGCCCTGTCGCTGACGGGCGTCCTGGCGGCGTGCGCCTCGAACGACGAGGAACCGGGCCCGTCGAACGTCGGCGCCGCGACATCGGAAGCCAACCGAGAACTGGTCATCGACTTCTACGACAGGTTCTTCAACGAACACGACACCTCGGCGGCATCGGTGATCACCGACGACTACACGCAGCACAACCCGAATGTGCCGGACGGCAAGGAGCCTTTCGTCGGCTACTTCACCGAGTACTTCGCGGACAACCCCGAATCCCGCAACCGCATCGTGCGGAGTGCCGTCGACGGCGATCTCGTGTACCTGCACGTGCACTCGACCGACGGTTCGAACGATCGAGGTTCCGCCGTCGTCGACATCTTCCGCGTGCACGACGAGAGGATCGTCGAACACTGGGACGTCATACAGGAGGTTCCGGAGACGGCGGCCAATCAGAACGGGATGTTCTGACCGGCCGCTCGAACGCCGTGGGCGACGCCCTGCGCCTCGATCTCCACGGTCAGCCCGGGATCGACCAAGCCGGACACCTCCACCAGGGTCGAGCAGGGCGCCGCGCCGGTGAACACCTCGGAACGCGCCCTGCCGACGGCGGCCTTGTCGGCGATATCGGTGAGATAGATCCGCAGCACGACGATGTCGGCGACCGTCGCCCCGCACGCCTCGGTGAGGACCCTCACGCGGCGAAATGCCTCGACCGCCTGACGATACGGGTCGGCTCCGCCGACGATGCCGTCCGGGCCACCCGCGTGCATCCCGGAGAGGAAGAACTGGTCGCCGACCACCCTGGCGTTGCTGAACACGGCCGCACCACTGCGGCTTCCGACTCGAGGCGGCTCCGGCACGGACGGTGCGGACACCACGGCGCGCACCGTCCGTGCCGTCTCGCCGGTCACGCCGTCGCCCGACGCTCGTCGGACTCGCGGGTGAGGCGCTCGCGCACCGGCAGGAAGTCGTACGTCGGGTAGAAGTCGGTGCCGAAGACGCCCCAGGCTCGACGCTCGAGTTCGACATTGACGGCGTTCAACTTCGAAGCAGGTAGCCGCAGGGTCACGATCTGTCCGATGCCCATCGCCACCACCCACGAGACGACCTCACAGCCCTCCGGCGGAAAACCGTGCCACCAGTCGGCACCGTCGAGCCTGTCCTGCAACTGTTCCAGGTTCTGTGTCTGGTCGTGCCGGAGGAACACGGTGAGCAGCATCGTGTCCGGGTCCGGCTCGCTCACACGAGTTCCCCCGCCAGGATCGCCGCCTGCCGCTTGGCGTCGGCGCGGTAGATGCGGCGGATCCGGGACACGCCCAGGTCGTGCTGGTACAGGTGTTCCTCGGCATCGGCGTCGGCAGCGAGCGCCTCGAGCACCTCGCGGTCCTGTTCGAGGACCTCCCAGTGACGAGCCTCGAGCCGGGTGCGATACAGGAACCGCCACACCTCGCGCTCCCATCCCTGGACGCGACGAGTACGCCAGTGGAAGATCGCCGAGTTGTCCGCATCGATGGGCGTCGACATGCCGACGATGCCGAACACGCCTCCCGGACCGGCATTCTCGGCGTAGGGGATCTCGAGGTCCACGTAGTCCATCGAGCCCCGTACGTACTCGACCCAGTCGAAGTTCACCCCGCGCTGGTCCGTCTTCTCGAAGAAGAATCCCCGATCGGTCTCGCGGATGCGGAACCGGGCAGAGGTATCGCCACCGAACATCGAATGCGAATCACGGTGCAGGAACGCGCCGTGCATCGGATCGAGCACGTTGTCCATGTAGAAGCGCCAGGGTCCCGCCCACTCCGCGAAGTTGGGGAACCAGGACACCTCCGGATCGGCCAGACGGTCCGGAAGCACGAAGGGCGTCGGCTCGGAATCCGCGGTGAGCGGCACGAAGGCGAAGATGATGTCGGCTGCCTCGACGACCTTCAGCGACACCGTCGCCTGCTTGCCCTCGAGGGCACACCCGGGCATGCCGGGCACCGAGACGACCGTGCCGGTGCCGTCGACCTGCACACCGTGATACTTGCAGGCGAGCCGGTCACCGAGATGCTGGCCCACGGACAGCGGCGCGCTGCGATGGGGGCACCGGTCCTCGAGCATGTGCAGCACGCCCTGGGCATCGCGGAACAGGACCCAGTCGATGTTCAGGCGGGTGACCTTCTTCGACTCCCCGGCCACGACCATGTGCGAGGGGAGGATCGGGTACCAGCGGTCCCGGAGGCCGGTTGCGGCGATGTCCTCGGCGGTGAGGTCCCGGCGGACGCCGACCGCTCGTTTGCGGGGGCCACCGGTGGCTGCCGGGGCAGGGGGCTTCGTTGCGGTGGTCATCTCAGTCTCCCAGTCGTCGCATCTCGGCGCGAAAATTGTCCTCGGTCCATCCGCCGCCGTCGGGGGCGTGCAGACCGAGCTCGTTGAGTCCGTCGATCAGGCCGGGAAGATCGTGCACCCCGCGGCCGAACACCTCCATGATCGAACCTGAGAGCTTCGACTCGTACGGGGTCATCGGTAGCGGATGTGTCTGGTGGGCTTCCAGATACTGGTCAGACATGCACTTCCTCCTGTCGGTGCGCGCCGAGGGCACCGAGGCCCTCGGCGATGATCGTGAACGAGGTGACCCATTCGTCGAACGAGGCCCCACGCTCCCGGTGAGCGGGTACCGCGGCTCCGTCGATGACGACGAACACGCCGTTGTCGATGCCGCCCGCGAGAGCCTGGGCCGCGGACGACACGGACTCCCTGCCTCCGTCGGGCTCTGCCGAACTCGCCCTGCCTCCGTCGGGCTCTGCCGAACTCGCCCTGCCTCCGTCGGGCTGTGACGCGATGACCAGCGTCGGGGTCGTCACCCGACCCAGCAGATCCCGCTCCGTGGAAGGGGATTCGTCTGCGGGGTCGCCGAGCAGCAGGCTGACGACCAGCTCCGGGTGCCGGACTGCGAGGACGACGGCGCCGTGCGCCGCGATCCCGGTGGCGAGCACGTGCACGGGTTCTCCGACCGCCTCGATCTCGCGAGCCGACCAGGACACCCACTCGTCGAGTGTTTCTCCGCTCAGGGCGACGTGCGGCTCGATCACCCGGGCGTCCAGGTGATCGACCTGTGCGGCGAACCAGTCCGCCGCACCACTGCGGTCGTGCAGGCACACGATCGGTCGGCACCCGGCGTCGCGCGGCTGTGACTGTGACTGTTCGGTGTCGCGCACTGGTCACCCCTCTCGGACGGGAATGTGGACGGGCGGGGTGAAGGCTCCCGGCGTCGGCGAGATCGCGGCGACGTCCACCTCGACGATCGCCGGCCCGCGGGTCGCGACGGCGTCGGCGAGAATCTTCTCGAACTGACCCGGCCCCTGGACCAGGGCGTAGGGAACCTCGAGAGAGGCCGCGAGCAGATCGAATCGGGGCGTGTAGAGATCCACTCCAGCACGATCGAACCCGTTGGCCTCCTGCATGTTCCGCAGGACGCCGTAGCCTCCGTCGTTGAACACCAGCACGACACACCACGCGCGGCTGCCGGCCAGGGAGGCCAGTTCACCCAGATGTACGGCGAGCCCGCCGTCACCGGCGATCACCACGGTGGGCACGTCCGGGCGGGCGTGCGCCGCACCGATACCCATCGCCAGGCCCTGTCCGATACCGCCGCCGAGAGGGAAGACGTTCGTCTCCCGCTCGTAGAACGGAAAGAGGCGGTTGCCCCACTGGCTGGACGGGATGGTGACGTCACGAGCGACGACGGACTCCCGCGGTAGCTGCGCCCGCAGCCCCTCGCAGATCTCGGCGTACCCACCGATGTACTCGGTGAGATCGGCCCGCACCGACGTGCGGGTGGCGGTGACCTTCGCTGCCCAGTCCTCGTCGACCGAGGTGGTGGTCAGGCCCGCGGAGATCGCGGCGAGGGCCTGGGCGGCATCGGCGACGATTCCGACGTCGGCCGGATACACGCGGCCGATCGCGGCGGGGTCGACGTCGATCTGAATACGCGGCGACGGCAGCGACAGGTGGTAGCTCTTCGTCTCGTTGGAACGGAAATGGGTACCGACGGAGAGAAGGAGATCGGACTCGCCCAGCAGAGCGGCGACACCCGGATTCGCGGCGAAGTTGCCGATCACCAGCTCGTCGTCCTCGGGCACGATCGCACGACCGGAATTGCTGGTGAGCAGTCCGGCGCCGAGGGTGTGCAGGATGCGGGTCAGTTCCCCGCCCGCACCGGCAGCACCACCACCGACCCAGATCAGCGGGCGCTTCGCCTGCTGCAGTAGCCGGACGGCCTCGGCGACGGCGGACGGATCCGGCGTCCCGGGCCCCGATCCCGCGAGCCCCGTTGCGGTGGCCTCCGCGGGCCGCTGCTCGTCGGGCCGAGCCAGGTACTGCAGGTCCGAAGGCCACTCCACACTGGCAGGCCCCTGCGGCGCCGCGAGGATCTGTGCGATCGCCGCCTCGAGCTCGGCCTCGACGCCCTTCGCGTCGCCGATCGTCGAGGCGTACTTGGACACCGCATCGAGCATCTGCAGCTGCCGAGGCACCTCGTGGATGACGCCCCGCACACTCCTGACGCCCCGGTCGCCGGCACTGTCCGCCACCGCGTCGCCGAGATATTCGCTCTCGATCTGGCCGGTCACGTGCAGCACCCGACTGCCCGCGGTCAGCGCCTCGAGCATCGAGCCGGCAGCGTTGCCCGCGCCGGTCCCGGTACTGGTGATCGCCACACCGATACCACCCGACGCACGGGCATACCCGTCGGCAGCGTTGACGGCGGCAGCCTCGTGCCTGACCTCCACGAAGTTCAGCTCGCGGGCAACCGCCTCCACCAACGGCAGGTTGTGGATACTGATGACGCCGAACGCCGTGTCGACGCCGTGTCGACGCATGACCTCGACCAGAACGTCACCACCGGTCGGCTCCTTCGGTGTGGTGTTCTCTCCGGTTGCCATGATGTCCTCCGATTACTTCGTGCGGGCCACTTCGTGCGGGCCACTTCGTGCGGGCCACTTCGTGCGGATGAGGTGAGCGGGATTCGTTCGGGTCAGACGTAGCGGCCGACTCCGCCGCCGACGTCGACGGATGTTCCGGTGGTGTAGCCGGACAGAGGGGACAGCAGCGTCACGATGTGGAACGCGACCTCGTCGGCGGTACCGAAGCGCCCCAGGGCGATCCCGCGATCGGCGGCGATCTCGGCGCTCCACGCGTCGTAATCCAGTGCGGTACCCGACTCCTCGAACCGGCGGCGCCACTGGCCGGTGTCGATCAGCCCCAGCAGGACGGAGTTCACCCTGGTCCCGTCGTGCGCGAGATCCTCGGCCATCGAATGGGTGAGATTGAGCAGGGCCGCGCGCGCTGCGGACGTGACCGCCAGCCGCGGCTCCGGCTGCCGGGACAGGATGGCGTTGACGTTGACGACCGAGCCCGCGTCCGACTGTGCGAGCGCCTTACGCGCCGCCCGGACGACGTTCCAGGATCCGAAGATCTTGAGGTCGAACTCTTCCCGGATCTGCTCGTCGGTGGTCTCCGACAGCGGCGCCATGAGGGAGCGCCCCGCGTTGCACACCAGTCCGTCGATGCCGCCGAACCGGCCGACCACGCCGCCGACGAACGACTCGACGTCCTCGCGATCGGTGACATCACACGTGCCGAGGTGCACCCGGTCCGGGTCGGTGCCCTCGATCGCGCCCACCGCGGCCCGCAGCCGGTCCAGATCGCGAGCGCACGCTGCCACCCGCACGCCCTCGCCCACGAGCTGCCGCGTGGTGGCCAGACCGATACCGGAGCTCGCCCCGGTGACGACCACCGTGCGGTCGCGAAGCCTCAGATCCATGGGTGTCGTCCCTTTCAGTTCATCACGAAGCCACCGTCGACCACGAGGGTCTGACCGGTGATGTAGCCGGCGGCGTCGGACAGCAGGAACTGCACTGTGCCCGCGACGTCGTCGGGAGTCTGCTCACGACCGAGCACCTGGTTGTCGGCGTACAGCCGGTACCGCGAATCCGGAACGGACTCGGTGGCCTCCACCCGGGTCAGTCCGGGAGCGACGGCGTTGACCCGCACTCCGTGCCCGCCCGCGTCGCGGGCCATGGTCCTGGTCATCGCCGTCACCGCGCCCTTCGACCCGACGTAGTGCACGAGCCGCGGCGATCCGTACAGCGCCGCATCGGAAGCGACGTTGACGATCGCGCCCCGGCCCGAACGCGCGAGTTGCGGGAAGAGATGCTTGCTCACCAGCCAGGTGCCGTAGGCGTTGACGTTCATCACTCGCTGGAAGAACTCCTCGTCGAGTTCCCAGAACGTGTCGCCGCCGACCCCGTCGGCGAGGGCGGCGTTGTTGACCAGTGCATCCGCGCCGCCGAGATCGTCCACCCGGCGCGCGAGGGCACGGACCGACCGGACGTCGGCGATGTCGGTGACGACGGAGGTCACGTCGTATCCCTGCTGCCGCAGCGAGGATTCGGCCGATTCGGCGAGTTCGGCCCGCACCTCGGCGATCACGAGACGGTCGCCGGCGGCGCCCAGCCTCTGTGCGATCGCGAATCCGAGGCCACGGCCTGCTCCCGTGACGACGACGAGTCTGCTCATACTCCCGCACCCTTTCGGAATCGTGCGCCGGTCCAGAAGCGCAGCATGTGTGCCGCGAGTGCTTCCGGTCGCTCGGAGGCCGCGGCATGGCCGGCGCCGGTGATCACCGCGAACTCCGCACCGGGAATCGCGTCCGCGAGCAACCGGGATTCGTCCACGCCCGTGACGGTGTCGTGTTCACCGACCAGCACCAGGGTCGGCACGGTCAGCTCGTGCAGCATCGGGCCGTGGTCGGTACCCGCCATGTACTCCGCCGCGGCCCGGTATCCCGGGACCCGGACCCGCGCCATGTCGGCGGTCACCGCCTGCGCGACTGCGGCTTCGCAGCGAGGAGACACGAGCCTCGGTGCCCGCTCCGCGGCGAAGGCCTCCGGACCCAGGGTGGCGAGTTCGTCCACCCGGGCACGCATTCCGTGTGCACGCTGCTCGTTCACGCCCGATCCGCGGGTGCTGTCCGCGAGCACGATCGACCGCACGAGTTCGGGCCGCCGAAGAGCGAGCGCTGTGGCGATCACTCCGCCCCACGACGTCCCGAACAGGTGCACGCCGCCGAGCCCGAGTTCACCGAGCAACTCCTCGACCACCACGCTGTGGTCCAGGAAGTCGTTCCCGGCGGGATCGGCCGAATCGCCGTACCCCGGCGCATCCCAGCGAAAGGTCCGGTAGCCGTTCGAGGCGAGAGTGTCGGCCAGTGCCCGGCAGGACCGAGCGCTGCCGCCGATGCCGTGGAGCAACACGACCGGGTCCCCGCTGCCGGCGATCCGCACTGCCACACCACGATCCGAGACCCACCGGGTGGCCTCGTCCAGCGCGGCACTCACGGCCCCGTCTCCTCGTCCGCGGAACCGTAGAAGTACTCGTCGATTCCGGCGATCACCTTCTGCCGGTGGCCGAGGTCGGCGACCCCGGCCATGGCCGTGCGTACCGTCGTGGTCGGTGGTCCCGCGGTGCCCCACTGGTCGGACAGTTCCGGAGTACGCTCCCACGTCCGGCAGAGCCAGCGATCCTCGTCGATCTGCGCCACCTCCGAGGTGTACTCGCAGACCAGGCCCGCCGGGTCGGTGAAGTACGAGAAGGTGTTGTCTCCCGGCCCGTGCCGACCCGGCCCCCACTGGGGGTCGATACCGTGACGCTTGAGGCTGCCGATGCCGCGCATGAAGTGATCGATGCTCTGCATCTCGTAGGCGACGTGGTTGATCGACGGCCAGCGCGCCTGGTTGAGCGCGATCACGTGGTGGTCGGAATTGCAGCGCAGGAACGTCATCTGGTGTTCCGACCAGTCGGAGATCCGCATGCCGAGCACCTCGGTGTAGAAGTCCGCGGTGCGATCGATGTCGGTGGTGTTGAGCACCACGTGAGCGATCTTGCGCGGAATGGCGCGGCGCCCGGCCGGTTCGGCCTGCGTCACCGCGAACGTGTCCACCGACAGTTCGATGCATCGCCCCTCGGGGTCGACCAGTTGCAGCCCGTATCCCCCGCCCGCATCGTCGAGTGGGCCGGGTTCCCGCAACAGCGGGATGCCGAGCTTCTGCAATGCCCGCGCGGCGTCGTCGACCTCGCGCCGGGTGGTCAGCGCGAACGAGATGCTGTCGAGAGCGTTGCCCTCCCCCGCGGAGAGCCGCAGCACGTGATGCTCGGAGCCGGTGGCGCGCAACCAGAAGCGATCGCTGTCCTCGTCCACGGTGCTCAGCCCCCACACCTCGTGATAGAAGTCCCGCGAGGCGACGGGGTCGGCCACCGCCAGCGAAACCGAGCGCAGGGACCGGAGGGTGCAGACGGGGGTGTCGGAGTAACGCATGTGCGGTGAACCTTCTTCCGGAGCCGGTCGAATTGTGTGGCGGTCAGAGATCGAGGACGAGTTCGGCGGAACGGCACCGGGACACGCACGGGAACATCGTCGACCCGGTCGCGTGCTCGTCCGGGCTGAGCAGGAAGTCGCGGTGGTCGACGTCGCCTTTGACGACTCCCACCTCGCACGTTCCGCAGATACCCTCGGTGCACGAACTCTCCACGGGGACACCGGCGTTCTCGAGTGCCGCCAGGACGCTGGTGTCCGGACCGACCGGAATCCGCTGCCCGGTACTGGCGAGGACGACGTCGAACGCCGACTCCTCCCCCACCGGCGCGATCGGATCGGGAGCCTTGAACCTCTCGATCCGCAGCTGCTTCGAGTCACCGAGCACGTCCGCGCACGCGGTCATCAGCGACTCGGGCCCACAGCAGTACACGAGCGCGTCCGGCGCGAGTTCCGCCAGCGCACCGGCGATGTCCGGGTAGCCACCGTCGGCCTCGTCGTCGGCATGCACCGTGACCCGGTTACCGGGAAGTGCGGAGATCTCGTCCAGGAACGCCATCGACGACCGGGATCGACCGGTGTAGAGCAGCGTCCACTGCGCTCCGCGCTCGGCGAGACGACGGGTCATCGCGAGGATCGGCGTGATACCGATTCCCCCGGCGACCAGGACGTGGGAGGACGCCGACTCGTCGAGCCCGAAGGCGTTGCGTGGGCCGTCCACCTCGAGCAGTGTGCCCACCGGCAAACCGTCGTGGATCAGCGAACTGCCGCCGCGAGAGTCCGGCTTCCGCAGGACCGCGACCGTCCAGCGACTCCGATCGGCCGGGTCCGAGCACAGCGAGTACTCGCGGACGAGACCACCGGGGAGTTGCAGCGCCAGGTGTGCGCCGGGCTCCCAGGCGGGCAGGTCGGCACCCGTGGGGTCGACCAGGGTGACGCTCGTGACGCCCTCCGCTTCCCAGGTCTTCGCGTGGACACGCAGTACGCGTCGCTCGGTGCCCTCCATGAGTCCTCCTTCGGTCCTTCGTCGCGATGTCAGCGCGTGACGCCGAACATCTCCGAGCTCGGCGGGTAGGTGGGCAGCTGCGGCTTCGGGGTGCCGATGATCACGCAGAACAGCGCGTCGGTGTCGCCGACGTTCGCGAGGCTGCGGGGCACACCGGCGGGAACCCGGATGAGATCCCGGTACCCGAGCTTGCGCACGGCCTTCCGGTGACCGTCCTCCACATCGTGCACTGCCACCTCGAGCTCGCCCTCGAGGACGTAGAAGACCTCTTCGACGTCATGGTGGGTGTGCTCGGGGCCGACGGCGCCCGCAGGGAGCCGCATGTTGGAGAAGGTGAAGTGATCGGCCTTGATGATCCGGTTGTCGGTGTCGTGGTTGCCGGTGGCTCCCGATCCGATGTAGCGGATCTGGGCGCGCTTGAACCGGTCTCCCCCCTTGTCCGCCTGGAATCCCAGGGCGTCCCAGTCCTCGAATCGGGTGTCGGCGCTGGCGATGCAGGAATCGATCAACGCTTCGAGATCGGTGCCCGCGGCCTGCGCGGTTCCGGTCTGTTCGGTGCTTGCCATGGTCGTGCCTTCCTTCTGTCCGGATCGATGGTGGTGCGGTGTGCGGTCACGCCTTGTGGGCGATGGCCTCGATCTCGACGGTGGCGCCGTACGGTAGTGCGGCGACCTCGACGAACGATCGCGCCGGGCGGGGCTCGGCGAAGACGGTTTCGTAGTGGCGGTTGGCCTCGTCCCGCAGTGAGACGTCGGTGACGAAGTAGGTGGTCTTCACGACGTCCTCGAGCGCCATGTCGACGGTCGCGAGCCGTTCGGTCAACCGATCCATCGCGGCCTCGAGAGCCTCTCGGCGGCCCGGGACGGCGACGCCGGTCGCGTCGACCGACAGTGCGCCGGAGACGAATCCGAATCCGGCGATGCCGAAGGCCGGGCTGTAGGGGTGTGCGCTCACGGTGATCCCTTCCTCACCGACCTGCCCAGGGCAACGGCGCCCCGGACATGTCGAGGTAGATGCTCTTCTGATTCATGTACGACCGGATTCCGTCGCGGCCCTTCTCGGTACCGATGCCGCTGTCCTTGAGACCGCTGAACGGGGTGGAGATGCTGAACTGCTTGTAGGTGTTCACCCAGACGGTGCCCGCCTGGATCGCCTTGGCGGTGCGCCAGGCGCGGCGGTAGTCGGCGGTCCAGATTCCGCACGCGAGCCCGTACACGGTGTCGTTGGCCTGCGCGACGAGGTCGGACTCGTCGTCGAACGGCAGCACCACCGCGACGGGCCCGAAGACCTCCTCCTGACAGATCGTCGCGGAGTTGTCGACCCCGGCGAGCACGGTGGGCAGATAGTAGGCGCCGTCCGCGAGCGCCGGGTCGTCCGGCACCGAGCCGCCGCACAACACCTGTGCTCCCGTGCGCACGGCATCGTCGACCATCGCAGCCACCGCGTCGCGGTGCTCGTGGCCCACCATGGGCGCCACCTGCGTCGCCGGATCGGTGCCGGGTCCCACCCGCAAGGCGCGGGCTCCGTCGACGAGCCGGGCGACGAACTCGTCGTGGATCGAGCGGTGTACGAACACCCGCGATCCGGCGATGCAGCTCTGCCCCGACGAGGAGAAGATCCCGAACAGCACGCCCGCGAGCGCCTGTTCCAGGTCGGCGTCCTCGAACACCACGGTCGGCGACTTGCCCCCGAGCTCGAGAGTGATGGGCATGAGCTTCTCGGCGGCGACGTGAGCGAGCGTCCGCCCCGTCCTGGTGCCACCGGTGAACGAGATCTTGCCGATCCCGGGGTGGCGGGCGAGACGATCCCCGACGGTGCGTCCCGGACCGGGAAGCACCGACAGCAGCCCTGCCGGCAGCCCTGCGTCCTCCGCCAGGCGGGCCAGCAGCAGCGTGACCCAGGGAGTCCAGACGGGCGGCTTGGACACGACGGCGTTTCCTGCCGCCAGAGCGGGGGCGATCTTCTGCGCATCCGAGGCGATCGGGGAGTTCCACGGAGTGATGGCACCGACGACACCCATCGGCTCGTAGGTGGAGACCGTCACGAACGGACCGCGCGGCGGGGTGACCACCTCCTCGGCGGTCTCCAGCGCCGCGGCCGTGTACCGGAACGTGCCGGCCGCGCTGTGCGCGAGTGCCCGCGTCTCGGCGAGCGTCTTGCCGGTGTCGATCGTCTGGAGCGCGGCGATACGTTCCGCGTGCGCCTCCACGGCGTTGCCGATCCGGTACAGGACCGCCGCGCGCTCGTGCGGGAGCATCGTGGCCCATCCGGAGGCCGCCACGGCGCGCCGGCCCGCGTCCACCGCGTTGTCGACGTCGCCGGGGACGGCGCCGTGCAGGGTCGCGAAGACCTCTCCGGTGGCCGGATCGACCGACTCGATCAGTTCTCCGGCACCCCGGACCCACCGCCCGGCGACGTAGATCTCGTCGACCGTGTCGGCGACCGGGAGACGGCCGCCCGGCGACGGGAACGACACCGTGGCCGCCGCGGTCGGACGAGTGGTCGTCCTGCTCTGAAAGTCCATCGGAGTCTTCATCCGTTCCTCGTCTGTCTTGCCTTCGTCGGGTGGTCGGGCTCCAACTCCCTTCACTAAAAGAGTCTGAGCTAAAAGATATTTACCGTCAAGGCTTTCTCGTGAATTGGTGGTGACGAACGACGCACACCCCCTTCCCGAGAGGTGTACGCAGTCCTCCTGTCAAGCAATCAGATTCGGGCGCGCCGTCCGCTGCGCGAGTGTGCGAAGGATCGAGAAGGGGACGACGGCGCTGGTCCGTGGGTTGTCCTCGCTCGGCAGATTCTCGATCCGCACGGCGTACCGGCCGATCGGACCGCAGGCCTCGATCTCGTGGCAGGTGAGCGTGGCGGCCGGGTCGGCGTACAGCTGCACCGTCACCAACGTGGGATCACGGACCGCGAACCCGACGGCGGCCGCCACGTTGAGCGATTTCGGAAACCGCCGGACCGCGGTGTCGGACGGGCCCTCGAAGACCAGGATCCGCTCGCCGGTGTCTCGGACTCGCGCTCGTTCGACCGGATCCATCCACGGCTGCACGAGTGATGCCGGAGTCTTCGTCGTGCGAACCAGCACCCGGTCGAACGGTGCGGCATCACCCGCCGCCGCCAGCAGGTCCAGACCTCCCACCGCCCCGTGGGTGCAGACGATCCTGCCCGGGCCGAGTTCCGTGAGCCCGCGCGCGAAATCCGGGTCCGACAACGCACCCACCGACGAGACCAGAAGATCACGTCCGGCCGTGAGCACGCGGTCGGCAACGTCCCACACGGCCTCCTGGGATGCGCATTCGACCACGATGTCGCTCTCGTCGATCGCGTCACCGAGATCGCACTGCGGGATGGTCGGGTCGTCGATCGGCGACCGGCAGACGACCCCGACCAGACGTGCACCGGGTACCGCACCCGACCGCAACCGCTCGACGACGACCGACCCGATGCTCCCGTACCCGAGGACACTCACCCGCAGCGGTCCCGGAACCGACCCGGTCACCGGTCCCTCTCCGAGACCGCGCGGTACACGCGCTCCGGCGACATCGGCAACTCGATCAGCTGGGCGCCCACGGCATCGGCGATCGCCTGGGCGATCGCGGGGGCGACCGGCAGCATGCCGCCCTCCCCCATGCCCTTCGTACCGAAGGGCCCGGCTCCGTGTCCCTGCTCCTGGGTGATGGAGACGAATCGCTCGGGGATGTCCTCGGCGAGCGGTACGCGATACAGCAGCGCCTCGCCGTTGAGCAGCGCGCCGGCCTCTCCGTAACGCATCTCCTCGAACAGCGCCTGGCCGAGACCGAACACCGCCGCTCCCTCGTCCTGCCCGCGACAGGCGATCTTGTTGATCACCTTGCCCGCGTCACCACTGACCGCCAGCTGGAGCACGGTCACCCGGCCCGTGTCCGGGTCGACCTCCACCTCCGCTGCGGCCCAACCGATCTCCCAGAACACGCACGGCGCCTCGAGTGGCGCCCGATCGTCGTTGCGGGCCTTGTGGAAGCCGTCCGCCGAGAACTCGAACCCGGTGTTGCCGAAGACCTCCATGATCATCGGGAACAGGTCGACGACCCGGCCGTCGGGAGTGTGCACCTTCCAGTCGACCAGCTCGAGCGCCCCGGCCTCGACTCCGAGCTCCTCGCCGGCCCAGCCCAGCACCTGCCCGCGGAGCTTCTCCGCGGCGCCGCGCACCGCCTGACCCATGACGACCATCCCGGACGAGGCGTTGGTCCCCTGGTCGAACGGGGTGTTGTCGGTGTCGATCCGCGCGTAGGCGACCCGGGACGGATCGCACCGCAGCACCTCGGCCACCAACTGGGCCATCGCCGAGTGCCCACCCTGCCCCATCTCCGTGAGAGCGCAGTTGAGGATGACGTCGCCGCGGCTGGTGACCTTGACCCGCGCCATCGCCGGCTTGTTGATGCCGCCGCCGTCCTTGACCCCGACGCACACGCCCATGCCGCGACCGGGACGGCGTTCCCGGCCGTGGTAACCGATCGCATCGGCCACGAGCTGCATTCCCTCGGCGAGATCCGAGTCGATTCCGGACTCCCCCGGAACGAACTCCTCCCCCAGCGTCTTGAGGTTCTTCAGCCGCAGCGCGTACGGGTCCATACCGAGCCGTTCGGCGATCAGGTCGACCTGACGCTCACTGGCCCAGGTGGCCTGTGTTCCACCGAATCCCCGGTAGGCCCCGGCGGGCACGGTATTGGTCGTCACGACCTTGCAGACCGAGTCGATGTGCTGCCAGCGGTATGCCCCGGGCATGCGGTAGCCGGCCTTCTCCGCGACGGCCGGGCTGTGCTCGGCGTAGGCGCCGCCGTCGAGCAGCACGGTGGAGGATCGCGCCAGGAACGTGCCGTCGGCCTTCACCCCCGAGCGGACCGTGAGATGTGCGGCGTGCTGCGAGACGGTGAGGAAGACTTCCTCCGTCGTCATACAGAACCGGACGGGCCGGCCACCGCTGAGCTGCGACAGACGGATCGCCACCGGGTCCGCCTTCGGGCCGTTCTTGGCGCCGAAGCCTCCGCCGAGCAGGGGCACGTGGACACGAATCCTGTTCTCCGGCATCCGGAAGACCCGCGCGAGCTCCTTGCGGAGGTTGAACGGGCTCTGCGTCGACGTCCAGATCTCGATGTCGTCGGCGGTCGCCTCCGCGACCGTCACGAACGGCTCGAGGTGCATGTGATTCATCCGGGAGAACCGGAAGGTGTCCTCGAAGATGTGGTCGCACTCGTCCCAGATGTCCTCGGGCCCGGTGCGGTAGCGGAATTCGTAGCTCACGTTCGGTTCGCTGCGCAGCCGCGCGGACGCCCCCGATCCGTACTTCGGTAGCCCGCCGAACGGCTCCTCGGGATGTATCAGCGGGGCGCCGGGAGCGAGCGCGTCGTCGATACCGAGGAGGGCAGGCAGCGGTTCGTACCGGACGTCGATCAGATCGAGTGCCGCAAAGGCCGTCCGCTCGTCGACGGCGGCCACCGCGGCGACGATGTCACCGACGTACTTGACCGCGTCGGTCGCGACGACGGGTTGGTCCTTGACCATCGTTCCGTAGCATTCGAGGCCGGTGATCTCGTCCCGGGTGACCACCGCCGTGACGCCCTCGAGGGCGCGAGCCGCTGCCGCGTCGATCGACACGATCCGGGCATGGGGATGTGGGCTGCGCAGAACCTTCGCGTGCAGCATTCCCGGTCGCACGACGTCGACCCCGTACACCGCTCGTCCGGTCACCTTGGCGGTCGCATCCGCCCGCGGGGCGTCGCGCCCCACCACCCGGTGCTCGGAAGGGGCCGTGGGCAGCTCATGAACCCGATAGCCGTCGACGGTACCGGGAGAGGTGGCGGGCGAGATGTCCGTGTGTGGCTCGCCGGACAGCGTGGTCACGGTCGATCCCCCTCCTCCGCGCATGCACCGCAGGACAGTCGGGCGGCTCGTTCGACGGATTCGAGGATCATTTCGTAGCCGGTGCAGCGACAGGTGTTGGAGCTGATCCATTCGCGGATCTTCGCGCGTTCGGGATCCGGGTCCTGGCGGAGCAGCCCGGTCGCGAGCATCAGCATCCCGGAGGTACAGAACCCGCACTGGTAGCCGCCGCACTCGGAGAAGGCCTGCTGGGGTGCCGAGAGCGATCCGTCGGGACCCGCGAGCCCCTCGACGGTGTCCACGTTCGCGCCGTCGACCGCGAACGCGAAGGTCGAGCACGAGGCGACGGGCACGTCGTCGACGAGCACCGTGCACGCCCCGCAGACCCCCCGTTCGCACGATCGGCGTACTCCACGGCAGCCGAGGTCGTCGCGGAGCAGATCCAGGAGGACCGTGTTCGTGGCGATGTGGCGGATCTGCTCGTCACCGTTGAGGGTGAAACCGACATCGATGCCGAACACACCCTCCGTGCCCTGCGTCATCGCCCTTCTCCTTCCGGTCGCACCGGGGCGAGCGCGGCGGCGAGGAGCCGGCCCGCGAGCACGTTCGTCAGATGCCGCCGGTACTCGGCGGACCCCGTGTAGTCGGCGCACGAGTCGGGCAGCCCGGCCGCCAGCTCCGCACCGATCGAGGCGGTGTCCAGCTCTGCGAGGCTCGCCGCCCCGGTGTCCGCCTCCAGCACGAAGCCCGGGCGATACTCGGATCCGGCGACGGCTCGCACCCGGAGGGTTCCGCCGCCACTCCGACGCACCGCGAGCGCGAGCGTGGCCGTCGGGCGCATCGAACGTTCGTAGCCGAACCAGACGAGATCCCCGGTGGGTACGGCGATCTCGGTGAGGAGCGAGGTCGCCGCCCCGGTGACGCCGCCACCCTCGCGCCACAGGTCGTCGACCGCACGGACCGAACCGTTCGAGAAGATCGCCTCGGCTCCGAGCGCACCGAGAAGCAGCGACATCTCGTACCGGGTGCGCCCCGCCATGAGGTTGCCGCCGACGGTGGCCGTGTACCGGATGCGCACCGTCGCGACCGAGGACCATGCTGCCGCCAGGCCGGGAACGGCCTCCGCGACCACGGGATCGGTGGCCCCACGGTGGTGCGTGACCATCGACCCGATGCGCAGGACGCCGCCCGAGTGGACGATCGACGTCAGCTCGGGAACGGACTGGAGCGACACGAGCGCCGCCGGGGAGAGGCCCTCACGGAACCGAGCGAACAGATCGGAGCAGCCCGCCGCGAGCACCGCCTCCGGCTCGCGTTCCAGGACGCCGGAGGCCTCCGCGATCGTCGTGGGTCGATACAGCCGGAACGGTGCGAGTGCGGACTGGTTCTGCGCGACGAGACCGCCGCCACCGACCTGCAGCCGCATCAACGATCCTCGGCGCGCCGCAGAAGCTGCGTCACGTGGCCCCGGATCTCGACGAAGCGGGGATCGGTCTTGGTGGTGATGTGGTCACGCGGACGTGGCAGATCGACGTCGATGGTCTCGGCGACGACGCTCGGTGGGGTCGACAGCACGATGATGTGGTCGGCCAGGTACACGCTCTCGTCGATGTCGTGGGTGACGACGAGCACGGTGATTCCCAGCTTGGCCTGGATCTGCAGCAGCAGATCCTCCAGCTCGGCCCGGGTCTGTGCGTCGACCGACGCGTACGGCTCGTCCATGAGCAGGAGCGTGGGGTGGCTCGCGAGGGCACGCGCGATCGCGACCCGCTGCTGCATCCCGCCCGACATCTGCCACGGGTAGAGCTTCTCCTTGCCGGACAGGCCGACGGCGTCGATCGCCTCCTGGACCCGGGCGGCGCGCTCGGCCTTGCCGAGATTCCGCAGCGGGAAGGCGATGTTGCGGTCGACCCTCATCCAGGGGAACAGGGACCGGGCGTAGTCCTGGAACACCATCGCCAGGCCGTCGGGGACGCCGTCGACTCGTGCTCCGTCGAAGGTGACCGCACCGTCGGTGGGCGAGTCCAGACCGCTGATGATGCGTAGCAGCGTCGACTTGCCGCAGCCGGACGGGCCGACGATGACGCTGACCTTTCCTGCCGGTACCTCGGCGGTGATGCTCCGTACCGCGAGGTTGTCGCCGTAGGACTTCGAGACGCCGTCGAGGGAGAGCTGAGCGGACGTACGGGTGAGTTCGGTGCTAGTCATTTTGCTGTGTCACTCCTCGGTGCCAGGCCAGTACCCGGCGTTCGACGGTCACGAAGACGAAGTTGAGCGCCACGCCCAGTGCGGCGAGAACGATCAACACGGACCAGAAGCCGGTGTAGTCGAAATTGCGCTGAGTCTGGATCAGCAGATACCCGAGTCCGTTCTCCGACTTCTGCAGCTCGGAGATGATCATGATGATCAGGGACAACGACATCGCGGTACGCACACCCGCGAAGATCTTCGGTGCGGCCCCCGGGAGCACGATGTGGGTGAGGACGTCGCGCCGCGGGATCTTGAACACCGCGGCGGCCTGTACCCGCCCGATGCCCACACTCTGTACTCCGTCGATGGTGTTGAACAGGATCGGCCACACCACGGAGAAGGCGATGAGGAATATCTTGGGGCTGTCCCCCGTCCCGAAGAGGAAGAAGAACACGCCGAGCAGGGCCGGGCTGGGCAGCGACCGACCGAGGTGGATCAGCGGCTGGAACAGCGCCGTGAGAACACGATTGGAACCGAGAGCGACTCCCAGCCCGACACCGACGACGACGGCGAGAGCCAGCCCGGCCAGTGCCCGGTAGACGCTGGGGAAGAAGTGGTCGAAGGTGGCGTCGCCGAGGAAGAGCCGGCTCGGGTCACTGCTGAAGAAGTCCGTGAACACCCGCTCGAATGCGTCGAGCGGCTGTGCCACGACCAGCGAGCCCACTTCCGACTGCGACAGGGCCCACCATCCGGCGAGTATCGCGATCGGCACGATCAGACGCAGACCGAGTGTTCCGAGTACGGATCTCGGTGTGCGCCTGCGTGTCGTGGACTGCGCGCGAGGTGGGGTCGGTGCGGCCGGGGCTTGCTCTGCCCGGGCGGCAGGGGAATCGGTCCGCTCGGCCCGGGCGGCTCCGGTACCCGTCGATGTGGCCGTCATTGCGCCAGCCCCTTCTTCCATGCGAACACCTTGTTGTCGAGAACCGTGAACACCATGCTGACCGCGACACCCAGAATTCCGGCGACGAGCGTCGCGGCATACACGGTGTCGAGATTCATCGCGTTGGCGCTGTTGACCAGGATGTAGCCGCCGATCCCCTGACCGTTGCCGATCAGCAGCTCGGCACTGACCGCGACGATCAGGCCGATGGACGCCGAGATCCGGATTCCGGTGAACGCGAACGGGAGTGCGCTGGGGATCTTGATCCGAGCGAGCACGGCGAGTCCGGACAGACCGAACGTCCGCGCCGTCTGCACCGCGGTCGCATCGGTGGCCCGCACCCCGTACATGGTGTTGAGCAGGATCGGCCAGACGCACGCGAGTGCGACGGTGAGCGACAGCGGGAGCATTCCCGAACCGAGCAGCAGGACCAGAATCGGTCCGAGAGCGACGGAGGGGAGGACCCGGAAGACCTCCACGGGCAGCTCGAAGGCGATGAACACCTTGGTGAAGGCACCCATCAATCCACCGAGCACGACGCCCGCGATCGTCGCGATCAGCAGGCCGAGCATCCACTCCTGGAGGGTGAAGGCCACTTCCTGCCAGAACAACTGATCCCCGATCAGCGATCCGGTCTCGGCCAGTACCTGGCTGGGCACGGGGAGCCCGGGCGTGGAGATCAGGCCGGTACGCAGCACCACCTCGGCAACGAGTGCGGTACCGATGATGCCGGTGATTCCGTAGCCGATCTGCCGGGACCGGCCGAGGGGTTCACTGAGGAGATTCACGTCGATCAGTCCTCGAGGACGAAGAGATGTTCGGTCACGTCGAAGTCGTCCGGGACGAGGCCCTGTGCCGCGAGCATGTCGTCGACCGCCAGCAGGGCGTCGACGTCCGTGCTGGAGACGTAGGTCGGCAGGACCATCACCTGAGCGACCTCCGGCGGGACGTTCGCGACTGCGGGCAACCAGGCACGGAGCGCTTCCTCGTTGGCCGAGAGGTCGGCACCGGCCGCGTAGATCGCGCGAGCGAAAGCCGCCGTCGTGTCCGGGTTCTGATTCACGAAGTTGTTGCCGGACACGAAGATCGACGCGGGCAGATCCTTGTTCGGGCCGGTGGTGAGATCGGCGATCTCCCGCATGCCGGCGCCGCGTGCGGCCGACGAGAAGGGTTCCGGGGCGTATCCGACGTCGATCGAACCGGCCTGGACCCCGGGCAACATCTCCGGGAACGGCACCTCGACGTACTGCGGCGAGATGTCGACACCCTCGTCGGCGGCGAGATTCCCGATGGTGACGTCACCGATGTTGTTGGTGGTGTTGACCCCGAGAGTCTTGCCGTCGACGTCGGCCAGATCCGTGATCGGCGAGTCGGGATCGACGTACAGGATGCCGCTGCCCTCCCCGAGGGAGGACGTGTGCGCGACCGTCGTGATCGGCGTGTTCCTGGACTGCGCGATCGCCCCGGAGATGGAGTTCGCGATGCTGAAGTCCAGTTCGCCGGAGGCCACCTTCTGGATACCGATCGGCCCGCCCTGAATCGGCTCGAGATTGACCGTGAGGCCCTCCCGCTCGAAGAAGCCGTTCTCGTCCGCCCAGTACACGGCCGCATAGTCGGCGAGCGGCAGCACCCCGACCGTGATGTCCGTCTTCTCGAGCGTTCCGTCCGCCACGGCCGCCTCGCTTCCCGATCCGCTACAGGCGGTCAGCAACAGCGCGGCGCCGGCAGCCAAGGCGGTCGCCGCGATGCGGGTGTTCTTCATGTGGATCTCCTGTCCAGAAGACTGACGGCTACCGGGCTGGGGTGCCGTGAAGCGCCAAACATCTTGGGTGCAAGAGATTTCTACTTCCTTACCGCTAAGAGGTCAACCGCTCAGATACCCCTCCGGCCAGGTTTAACGGACGGGTTACCTGACCGGAACATACCGAACGACAGAGAGACCCAGGTCACAGAGGGTGCGCAACGCACTTCACGTCACTTCTCGATCCAGGTGGCCGACTTCCCCGGAAAAGCCGAACGCTCCCAGATACTGAGATCTGGGAGCGTTACGGAAACAGTCGGGAAGCAGTGACGCCGGGGGCTCAGCCCGCCTTCGCGCCCTCCCCCTCGTCCTCGGCTTCCTCGGCCGCAGCACGCAGCGAGCCCTCGAGAGTGGAGAGTAGGCCGGCGAGCTGCCTGCGCTCCGAGGGTCCGACCTGACGAAGCAGCCGACCCAGTTCGGTGAAGTGCGCGTCGGCGACATCGTCGATCAGCTGCCGGCCGGCGTCGGTGAGCGTCACGTACACCACCCGCGCATCGGCGGCGTCCCGCTCGCGCACCACCAGACCCGCCTCCTCCAGGCGATTCACTCGGAGGGTGAGGCCGCCGGTGGTGATCAACGTCTGCTTCGCGAGCTGGCCTGCGGTCCGGCTGAACGTCGGCTCGGCACGGCGCAGGCAGGCGAGTACGTCGAAACCCGCCTCGTTGGTGCCGAAATCCTCGAACACCTCGTTGATCTGCGAGCGATACAGCAGGAAGCTGCGGTGCAGTCGGCCGAAGATCTCGAGCGCGGAGACATCGAGCTCGGGACGCGTCCGCGCCCACTGCCGAATGATCTCGCCGACCCCGTCCGAATAGCCGTCCGGGTCGTCCACCCCGAGCCGCGCGTCCGTTCCCACCCCGTCGTCCGTTCTCGTTTCGGTCACCGCGTCACCGCTTTCAGTCGTGTCCCAGTCATCGTGTCCCAGTCCTCCGTCGTCGTTCCCCCCTCACGAACCCAGGCTCACAAGCGACGTCTCACACTTACCTTTGCGCAAAACTACTGTACGATCCAACTCGTCATTGTGCCAGCGACTCGACCCGTTCCGGACGATCCGACTCGAATCCGGCACGGCCGGTCGGCCCGGGAGGCGATCATGGACACCGTTCTCGAAGCGATTCACCGGCAATGGAAATCGCGGCGCCCCGTCGCGATCGCCACCGTCCTGGCCGTCACCGGATCCGCTCCGCGTGACCCGGGCGCGATGATGGCCGTCCAGGCGGACGGCACGGTGGTCGGCAGCATCTCCGGTGGATGCGTCGAGGGAGCGATCTTCGACACCGCACAGAACGTCCTCGACACCGGCGAGCCCCGGATCGAGGACTACGGACCCGACGGCGACCTCATCGCACCCGGGCTGACCTGTGGCGGCAGCGTCCGAGTGCTGGTCGAGCGCATCGACACGGAGTCGATGCCCGACTTCGGCCGCGTCGCGGATCGGGTACGGGGCGATCTGCCGGTGCGCTGGGAGACCGTTCTGGACGAACGCGGGCCGGCTCGACACCGTGTCGTCGATGCACTCGGTGACCGCCCACGCACCGGGCTGACCGCAGAGGGGATCTTCGTCCGCTCGTTCGATGCGCGCCCGCCGATGGTGATCGTCGGCTCCACCGACTTCGCGGCGGAACTGGCGCGGGTGGGCGCCCGGCTCGGCTATCGGGTGACGGTGTGCGACTCGCGCCCGGTGTTCACGACACCGGAACGCTTTCCCGACGCCGACGACGTCGTGTGCCGATGGCCGTCGGACTGGATCGCCGCCGAGCGGGACGCCGGCCGCCTCGGACCGACAGCGGTGATCGTCGTCCTCACTCACGACCCGAAGGTGGACGTGCCGGTGCTGGCCGAGTGTCTCGACGAGCGACGGTGGGCCGAACCACCCGCCTACGTCGGTGCCATGGGTTCCCGGACCGCCGACGACAGCCGCCGACGAGATCTACTGCGCGAGGGAATCACTCGTGCGCAACTCGAGTCCCTGCACAGCCCGGTCGGGCTACGGATCGGGAACCGGGGACCCGCGGAGACCGCGATCTCGATCGCCGCCGAGATCGTGCAGGGCACCCGGAGCGCGGTCACCGGGCACTGAGCGCGATCACGCCACCGGGGCCCGCACGGGTTCGAGCTTGCCCGCGAGCCGACCGAGATAGGCGATCACCTCGTCCTCGGAACGATCCGGCATACCGTAGACGACCTCGGTCACGCCGAGGTCGCGCCACCGCCGCAGCCGGTCGAGATCCGGCTTCCCGTCCAGCACCACGACCTGCGGCTGCCCTGCCCTCCCCCGCTCACGCCACGCGGCCCCGAGCGCTTCGATCCGGTCCTCCACATCCTGTTCGATCGGCGTGGTCATCCACCCGTCGGCGGAACGCGCGATCCAGGCGAAGTTCTTGTCCGTGCCCTTCGCGCCGACGATCACCGGCGGGATCCGCGTCGGCTTGGGCCACGCCCAGCTGGGTCCGAACTGCACGAACTCGCCGTCGAAGGATGCCTCCTCCTCCGTCCACAGCGCGCGCATGGCTTCGAGGTACTCACGCAACATGGTTCGGCGGCGACCGGCGGGAACTCCGTGGTCGGCGAGTTCGTCGGTGTTCCAGCCGTATCCGACACCGAGCACCACCCGGCCGCCACTGAGATGATCGAGTGAGGCGATCGTCTTCGCCAGGGTGATCGGGTCGTGCTCGACCGGAAGTGCGACCGACGTGCCCAGCTCGATACGCTCGGTCACCGCCGACACTGAGGCGAGGGCCACCCACGGATCGAGAGTGCGCATGTACCGGTCGTCCGGCAGGGACGCGTCTCCCGTCTGTGGGTGTGCCGCATCGCGCTTGACCGGGATGTGCGTGTGTTCGGGTACGTAGAACGAATCGAAACCGAGCGATTCTGCCGCCCTCGCCGCGGATGCCGGGGTGATCCCCCGGTCACTGGTGAACAGGGTGATTCCGAATTTCACGAACGACTCCTCTGCGATGGGGCGGACTGCGGGGTGGGACGGAAACGGTCACGTGCCGTAGACGGGCTCCGGTACCGCCGCTTCGGCGAGCAGTTTCTCGACGACCGGACCGAGCTCCTTCGGGTCCCACCGGTCGCCCTTGTCCTGGGTGGGGCCGTGCCGCCAGCCTTCTGCGACGGTCACCTTTCCGCCCTCGACCTCGAACACCCGTCCGGTGACCTCGCTCGACTCCACGGAACCGAGCCACACGACGAGCGGGGAGATGTTCTCGGGCGCCATGGCGTCGAACCCCTGCTCGGGCGCGGCCATCGCTTCGGCCATCGCTCCGCCCGCACCGACCGTCATCCGGGTCCGGGCCGCAGGGGCGATGGCGTTGACCGTCACGCCGTAGTTCTTCAGTTCCGCCGCCGCCTGGATGGTCAGCTCCGCGATCCCGGCCTTGGCGGCCGCGTAGTTGCCCTGACCGATCGAGCCCTGCAGCCCTGCTCCGGAGCTGGTGTTGACGATCCGCGCGTCCACCGGCCGACCCGCCTTCGACTCGGCGCGCCAGTACGCGGCAGCGTGGCGCAGCGGCGCGAAGTGGCCCTTGAGGTGCACCCGCACCACGTCGTCCCATTCCTGCTCGCTCATGCCGACCAGCATCCGGTCCCGGAGGAAGCCCGCGTTGTTGACCAGCACGTCGAGTCGTCCGAAGGTGTCGACCGCAGTGCGGATCAGGTTCGCCGCCCCGTCCCAGTCGGCGATGTCGTCTCCGTTGACCACGGCCTCACCACCGGCGGCCCTGATCTCGGACACCACCTGCTCGGCCGGATGTTCCTCCGTGGAAGATCCGTCCAGACCCGCACCGATGTCGTTGACCACCACCTTGGCTCCCTCTGCCGCGAAGGCGAGAGCGTGCGCTCGCCCGATCCCGCGGCCCGCTCCGGTGACCACGACGACGCGACCGTCGACCAATCCGCTCATCTGTACATCTCCTGTGTTCGTGGGTGTTTCGGTAGTTCCGGGCCAGGTGTCAGGTGCGCGCCGGCGACTCGGTGTCGGCGGCGGCCAGGAAGGCCGGCCGCTCCCCGCCGCCGTGAACCGTCAGCGTCGATCCGCTCACGTAGGACGCGCGGGACGACGCGAGGAACACGGCAGAGTGGCCGACGTCCTCGGGAAAGGCCATGCGGCCCAGGGGCACCGTCGCCGCCACCGCCTCGATGCCCGCTTCGTCGCCGTAGTGTAGGTGCGCCTGCTCCGTGCGGACGAGGCCGACGACGACGGAATTGACCCGAACCTTCGGGGCCCACTCGACCGCCAGAGACCCGGTGAGGCTGTCGATTCCGGCCTTGGCAGCGCCGTATGCCGCCGTGCCCGGCGAAGGTCGCGAGCCGCTGACGCTGGAGATGTTGACGATGGCGCCTCCGGTCTCCTGACGCTGCATCACGGCATTGGCTGTCTGCGCGACCAGTAGCGGCGCGAGCAGGTTGAGTTCGACGATCTTGGCGTGGAAGTTCGGGCTCGCCTCCGCGGCGAGCGCGAACGGTGCCCCACCCGCATTGTTGACCAGGATGTCGAGTCGGCCGTGGTCGGCGACGATCCCGTCGATCAGGGTCGCCACCTGTTCCGGATCGCGCACGTCGCAGGGACGGAACTCGGCCTGCCTACCCGCCGCCTCCACCAGTTCGTCCGCGGGGCGCCGCGCGCAGGTGACCACGGTGGCCCCTGCCGCGAGGAAGGCCCGGGAGATCCCGGCGCCCACGCCGCGGACGCCACCCGTCACCAGGGTCACCTGCCCGTTCAGGTCGTTTCGGTCCACTGTCACTCCTCCGCTGCCGTCGGCCTCTGTGCTAACTTACCAAGCAATCGCTTGGTTCGGTACAACGTGAGGAACAAGCCATGGGCAGCACCACCCGGACCGACCGGTCCGGCATCGTCACCCGGGTCGCCGCACCCGGGGTCGTCACCGTCACCGTCGACTACCCGCCGGTCAACGCCATCCCGTCCGCCGGATGGTTCGAACTGGCCGAGAAGATCACCGCCGCGGGCGCGGATCCGGGCACCCACGTGGTCGTCCTGCGCGCCGAGGGCCGCGGGTTCAACGCCGGGGTCGACATCAAGGAGATGCAGGCCACCGAGGGGTACGACGCACTCATCGGCGCCAACCGCGGGTGCGCTGCGGCGTTCGCCGCCGTGTACGACTGTGCGGTCCCCGTCGTCGTCGCCGTCAACGGGTTCTGCGTCGGCGGGGGCATCGGGCTGGTCGGCAACGCGGACGTCATCGTCGCCTCCGACGACGCGGTGTTCGGCCTGCCCGAGGTGGACCGCGGCGCACTCGGTGCAGCAACCCACCTCGCGCGGCTGGTGCCGCAGCACATGATGCGCACGCTGTACTTCACCGCACAGAACGTCGACGCCCACACCCTCGAACGCCTCGGCTCGGTACACAAGGTCGTGCCCCGCGCCGATCTGGACGCCACCGCGCTCGAGGTCGCAGGCGCGATCGCCGCCAAGGACACCCGGGTGATCCGCGCCGCCAAGGAAGCGATCAACGGCATCGACCCCGTCGACGTGAAGACCAGCTACCGGCTCGAGCAGGGATTCACGTTCGAGTTGAATCTCGCGGGCGTCGCCGACGAACACCGGGACGAGTTCGTCGCGACCGGCAAGCCGCGCTCGAACGACAAGGAAGTGAACGACCATGCATGACAAGAGAATGCGCGACAAGCGGACGACGCTCGACGATGCCGTCGCCGAGCTCCGCAGCGGCATGACGATCGGGCTCGGCGGGTGGGGATCACGCCGCAAGCCGATGGCGTTCGTGCGCGCGATCCTGCGCTCGGACGTCACCGATCTGACCGTCGTCACCTACGGCGGCCCCGACCTGGGTCTGCTGTGCTCGGCGGGCAAGGTCAAGAAGGCCTACTACGGCTTCGTCTCGCTCGATTCGGCGCCGTTCTACGACCCGTGGTTCGCCCAGGCCCGCACCGCAGGCGCGATCGAAGCGCGGGAGATGGACGAGGGCATGGTCAAGTGCGGCCTCGAAGCCGCAGCCGCGCGCCTGCCGTTCCTGCCGATCCGGGCCGGGCTCGGTTCGGACGTGCGCAACTTCTGGGGCGGCGAGCTCGAGACCGTCACCTCCCCCTACCCGGACGCCTCCGGCAGGGCCGAGACGCTGGTCGCGATGCCCGCGCTGAACCTGGACGCCTCGTTCGTGCACCTGAACATCGGCGACGCCCACGGCAACGCCGGCTACCAGGGCGTCGATCCGTACTTCGACGACCTGTACTGCCTGGCCGCGGAGAAGCGCTTCGTCTCCGTCGAGAAGATCGTCGAGACCGAGCAACTCGTCAAGGAAGTGCCGCTGCAGCAACTCCTCCTCAACCGCATGATGGTGGACGGCGTGGTCGAGGCGCCGAACGGCGCCCACTTCACCCTCGCGGGCGACTCCTACGGCCGCGACGAGAAGTTCCAGCGCCACTACGCCGAGGCCGCGAAGACCCCCGAATCCTGGCAGAGTTTCGTGGACCGGTTCCTGTCCGGATCCGAGGACGACTACCAGGCCGCCGTCACGAAGTTCCACGCCGATGCCGAGAAGACTGGGGAGAAGGCATGACCTCCACCGGAACCACGAACAACGACACCGTCGACAGTGACACCGTGACCAGGGCCGAGTACTGCGCGATCTCGTGTGCCGAGATCTTCTCCGGCGCAGGCGAGATCATGGCCAGCCCGATGGCAACCGTGCCCTTGATCGGTGCCCGTCTCGCCCGGCTGACCACCGAGCCGGACCTGCTGATCACCGACGGCGAGGCGCTGATCCTCGCCGACACCCCCGCGGTCGGGGCGAAGGGCCCCGTCGAGGGCTGGATGCCGTTCCGGAAGGTGTTCGACGTCGTCGCCTCGGGCCGCCGGCATGTGGTGATGGGTGCCAACCAGATCGATCGCCACGGCAACCAGAACCTCTCGGCGTTCGGTCCGCTCCAGCACCCGACGCGCCAGATGTTCGGTGTCCGTGGCGCTCCCGGCAACACGATCAATCACGCCACCAGCTATTGGGTGGGGAAGCACTCTCCCCGGGTGTTCGTCGACCGGGTCGACGTCGTCTCCGGAGTCGGCTACGACAAGGTGGACCCGGAGAACCCGGCCTACCGGTTCCTGCACCTGCACCGGGTGGTTTCCAACCTCGGTTCCTTCGACTTCGGCGGGCCGGGACACACGTTGCGGGCGTTGACCCTGCACCCGGGCGTCACGCCCGAGGACGTCACCGCGGCCACCTCCTTCGAGGTGGCCGGGCTGGACGAGGCCGGCGTCACCCGTGACCCGTCCGCCGAGGAACTGCGGATCATCCGCGAGGTCCTCGACCCCCGCGGGCTGCGTGACCGCGAGGTCGCGTCGTGAGTACCCATCTCCGTACTCCCCTCACCGAACTCGTCGGCATCGAGCATCCCGTCGTCCAGACGGGAATGGGATGGGTCGCCGGCCCGCGCCTCGTCGCGGGCACGTCCAACGCGGGCGGGCTCGGAATCCTCGCGTCGGCAACGATGACGTACGACGAGCTCGAGGCCGCGATCGCCAAGACCAAGTCGCTCACCGACAAGCCGTTCGGCGTGAACATCCGCGCCGACGCCGGCGATGCACCGGCACGGATCGATCTGCTCATCCGGGAGCAGGTGAAGGTCGCGTCGTTCGCGCTGGCGCCGAAGAAGGAACTGATCGCGAAGCTCAAGGACAACGGCGTCGTCGTCGTTCCCTCGATCGGTGCGGCGAAGCACGCCGTCAAGGTCGCATCCTGGGGCGCGGATGCGGTGATCGTGCAGGGCGGTGAGGGTGGCGGACACACCGGCCCGGTCGCCACGACCCTGCTGTTGCCGTCGGTGCTCGATGCCGTGGACATTCCGGTCGTCGCCGCGGGTGGGTTCTACGACGGCCGCGGACTGGCGGCGGCGCTCGCGTACGGCGCCGCCGGGGTGGCGATGGGGACGCGTTTCCTGCTCACCCAGGAGTCCCAGGTACCCGATTCGGTGAAGCAGGAGTACCTTTCGCGTGGCCTGCAGGACACCACCGTCTCCCGCAAGGTGGACGGGATGCCGCACCGCGTCCTGGACACCGAGCTCGTGACCAGCCTCGAACACTCGGGCAACCTGCGCGGCCTGATCGCGGCGGCACGCAATGCGTCGAAGTTCAAGTCGATGACCGGAATGAAGTGGTCGACGCTGGTGCGCGACGGGCTCGCCATGAAGAAGTCGAGCGACCGTACCTGGCAGCAGATCATCATGGCCGCCAACACCCCGATGCTTCTCAAGGCCGGTCTGGTGGACGGCAACACGCAAGCCGGCGTCCTGGCCTCCGGCCAGGTGGTGGGGATGCTCGACGATCTGCCGACCTGTCGGGATCTCATCGACGGCATCGTCGCCGACGCGGCGGCGCGCATCGATGCCCTCACCGCTCTCACCGCCCTCCCCCGCTGAGCTCTCCGCCTCTGAGCTCTCCGCCACTGAGCTCTCCGGAGACAACCCACCGCTCACCCCAGGCCACCTTCACCCACCCCACCCGTGGGTGAAGGTGGCCTTCGGCTCCTCAGACCGGCCGAATGGTCCCTTCACCCGCGGCGGGGCGGGGCGGGACCGGAGGCGAGACGGCGAATCCGTCGAGGAAGACCGCGAGGCAATCGTCTGCGAGGTCGTCGATGGAGTACGGATCGTCGCTGCGATGCCACTTGATCGACAGCCAGACGGCGTCCCGGATGAACCGGTGAAAGACCTTCGTGGGAATGTCCGTTCGGAACACTCCCTGGGACCTACCCTCTTCGATCGCGTCGATCCACACCTGCTGCACTCGATCGGACAGCAGTTTCGCCCGCCGGTACTCCGCCAACTCCCGCAGATTCGCCAGTTCGTTCTGGAAGATCTGGGTGGCATACGGGCTGTCCTGCGCCGTGCGGAGCGAGACATCCACGATCGCTCGCAATCGTGAGCGCGGGTCCAGTTCCGCGCCCGCCATCGACTCGTATTCGGCCTGCAGCTGCTCCAGGTAGCCGGTGATGAGTTCGTTGACGATGGCATCCTTCGAGGGAAAATAGTGGTACAGCGCTCCGGGGCGGACACCGACGCTCTCGGCGATCTCGCGCATCGAGGTAGCCGCCACGCCCTTGCTCGCGAAGAGCCGGGCCGACGCCTCCAGAATGCACTCTCGGCGAGCCTGAACGTGAGACATGCACTCCTCCGGATCTTGTCGAGCACCGGGCACCGACGTTAGAGACGTGCCGGAGCGAAATCAAATATCAGTTCCCGCACACTGTTTCACACTCCGGGCCGTCGAAGGCGCGGCCACGACGGCGCGCCCACTCAGCGGGAGAGGCCGTTGATTGAACGTTCATACAGGAGCTTTGATTCAGCTATGCGATTCGACCAACTCCACCATGTCGGAGTCGTGGTGGACGACATCGAGCGGGCCGCGACGCAGGTCGAGCGCCTGTACGGGACAGCCGTGACGATCTTCGACGAGAGCGCCTTTCCCTGCCGTGTCGACGGCGTCGACCAGAACCCGACGCAACGCCTCGGCCTGTCGGTCGGGAAGGCACCTCACCTCGAACTGCTTCAGGCCGTCCGGGTTCGGTGGTGTGGTCGGAAGAAGGAATCCACCACCTCGGGTTCGTCGTCGACGACCTCGAATTCGCCGCTCGCGCACTCGAAGAAGCCGGATCGCCGATCTGGATGGGCGGCATCCGCGACGGTGTGTACCCCTTCGGGGTCACCTATCACCGGGATCCGCTGGGACAGGTGATCGAGCTTCTCGACCGGCGCAGCGCGGCCCGATTGTCGGCCCGATCCCGTACCCGTGTCGACACCATCATCCAGGAAAGGCGGGATTCGTGTCCCTCTCAGGAAAAGTAGCTTTCGTCACCGGAGCGGCCCAGAGCCAGGGCCGGAGCCACGCCGTGCGATTGGCAGCCGAAGGTGCAGACGTCATCGCCGTCGACATCTGTGAACAGATCGATGTCGTTCCCTACCGCATGGGCGACGACGCCGGGCTCGCCGAGACGGTCCGACAGGTGGAGGCTCACGGCCACGCGATCCATGCGGCTCGATGCGACGTTCGCGACCGGGACGCCCTGCACAAGGTCGTTGAGGACGGGATCGCACGGTTCGGCCGGCTCGACGTCGTCGTCGCGAATGCGTCGGTCTGCTCGGTGCAGCCGCTCGAGGACGTGACACCGGAGATCTGGAACACCACCCTCGACGTCAACCTCACCGGTGTGTGGAACACCTGCGCGGTGGCGATACCGCACCTGGTGTCCGGTGGCGGCGGAAACATCGTGATCACCGGGTCCACGGGAAGTGTCGTCGGCCTTCCCTTCTATCTGCCGTATGTGGCGTCCAAGCACGCGCTGATCGGCATCTCACGCACGCTCGCACTGGAACTCGCGGACCGAAACATCCGCGTGAACACCATCCTGCCGACCGGCGTCGACACCCCACAGGGCCACTCGTCCGTCCTGCCCGCCCTGCTCGACAGCCGACCGGACCTCCGGTCGATCTTCGTGAACAGCCTTCCGGTCGAACGCATCGACGCCGAGGACGTCACCAACGCGATGATGTTCCTGATCTCCGACGCCGCACGCTACGTCACCGGGGTCGCCTTCCCGGTCGATGCCGGTGCGACCATTCGCTGATTCGCCGGTGAGCAATTCGACTATTGCCTCAGCATCTTCCGTCACATTCCACACCTTCCGTCACCTTCCACACCGAGGAGCGACAACAGATGTCCCCACGTGTCACCTATGCCCGCAGCGTTCACGACGACGCCGAGATCAATGCCTGCCTCGACGTGCTCCGCAGTGGCCCACTGGGACTGAAGATCGGGAAGAACGTCGCCGAGATGGAGCAGAAGGTCGCCGACCTCTACGGCAAGAAGCTCGGCTTGATGTGCAACTCCGGGTCCTCGGCGATCTATCTCGCCCTCGAACTTCTCGACCTGCCCAAGGGATCCGAGGTCATCACTTCGCCACTGACCTTCTCCACCGACGTCTCGCCGATCGTCCGCGGAGGCTGGGTCCCGGTCTTCGTCGACGTCGAACCCGACACGTACAACGTCGACACAGCGAAGATCGAGGAGATGATCACCGACGATACCGGAGCGATCCTCGTCCCGAACCTCGCGGGAAACGCCCCGGACTGGGATGTCATCCGCGAAATCGCCGACAGGCACGGGTTGAAGGTGATCGAGGACTCCTGCGACTGCATCGGAACGACACTCCGAGGAACAAAGACCGGGACTCGGTCGGACATCACCGTCACCAGTTTCGCGATGGCGCACATCATCACCTGCGCCGGGAACGGCGGCATGGTGTGCCTCGACGACGAGGCCCTGCGCGACAAAGGCCTCATGCTCCGGCGGTGGGGGCGTCGATCCGAACCTCACCTGTTCGGTTCCGCCGGTGGCGGCCGGGTCTTCCGGGAGGACCTCGACGGAGTTGCCTACGACAACGACTTCATCTTCGACGTCCTCCCCTGGAACTTCGAACCCTCCGAACTCGGCGCAGCATTCGGTCTCCAGCAACTCCGGAAGCTCCCAGCCAACTTCGCCCGGCGATCCGAGATCTTCGAGGCGCTGTCCGCCGCCTTCGGCGCGTACCCGTCGCTGTTCTCACTGCCCCGACAGCTCGACGGATTCCACACGGCCTGGCTGTGCTACCCCGTACTGGTGAAGGAGCAGGCCGGGTTCTCTCGGGGCGATCTCCAGGAATCGCTCGAAGCCGCCGGCATCGATACACGGACGGTGTGGAGCGGCAACATCACCCGGCACCCGATGATGAAGGGCATCGAGCATCGGATCCCGGATTCCGGCCTGCCGAACGCGGACGCCGTATTCGAACGGGGGATGTCGTTGGGGATGAGTCACGGCATGACGGACGAGGAACTCGACCATGTCGTCGCGAGCATCCATGCCTTCGCCTCCCGGATCGCGTGATCCCGACTCGATCGGACCCGCCGGTCACCGGAGCAGCTGTCAAGACCGCGCTGTACGCCCCACCCGTCGAACCCGACATCGAGCGGTGGCGCGAGAAGATCCGCCACATCGACGCGAGCGAGCTCACCGCGCTGTCGGTGTCGGACCACTTCCTGGCCTCGCGGCAGGACTCGATCGCAGCCCTGGCCGCGCTGGCAGCATGCACGGACCGAGTTCGACTCATGGCGCTCGTCCCGTGCAACGACTATCGGCATCCCGTACTCACGCACGAGGCCGCCGCGACCATCGACGTGCTGTCGGCGGGGCTACTCGTGGGCACCGTCGAGGAGTGCACCGAACAGTTGCTCGAACGCCGGGAGCGCCTGGGGCTGAACTACGTGGATTTCGGAGCGACGGGCTTCGCCGAGGTGGCACCGCTGATCCACGAGCTGGCAGGGATCCGCGACCCGGCCGGCAGCTCCTAGCCCGCCGCGCGGGCCGCCTCCCGGGCGCGAACCTCCGGCCTTCTCAGTGGTGGCACCGTCTTGGGCGGCTGTCGCCGTGACGGGAGCGCGTCGAGCAGGCGCGTCGTCACCTCGGCGACCTCGGCGACGGCCCGTTCGAACGGTTCGCGATTCTTGTCGGACAGGGTGTGGATTCCGCTGACCTTGCGGACGTACTGCCTGGCGGCCGCCTCGATCTCCTCGTCGGTGGCCGCCGGCTCGAGCCCACGCAGTTCGGTGATGTTTCGGCACATACCTTCGACGGTAGACCCGGCCCGCGCCGAGTTCCAGGGTCGAGCAACATTGGCAACCTCCCCTCCCGCCCTCCCGCCCGCTTCCCGCGAAAGCGGGCAAAGCGGAGGTTCCGTGCGGTAGCCTCCCTCCACTCCGCAGCCAGCACCACCCCGCAGCCAGCACCAGGAGACGCCTTGGATTCCGCTCTCGCCACCGTCGGTCTTCCGATCGCACTGGCCGTCATCATGTTCGGTCTCGGTCTCTCCCTGACCGTGGCCGATTTCGGGCGGGTGGCCCGGCACCCGAAGGCGGTCACGATCGCTCTCGTATGCCAGTTGCTGCTGCTGCCGGTCATCGCCTTCGGCCTGGTGAAGCTCTTCGGCCTGGATCCTCTCCTCGCCGTCGGCATGATGCTGCTC
This sequence comes from Rhodococcus triatomae, assembly GCF_014217785.1. NCBI lineage: Bacteria > Bacillati > Actinomycetota > Actinomycetes > Mycobacteriales > Nocardiaceae > Rhodococcus > Rhodococcus triatomae. Next base: position 1,526,481 of record NZ_CP048814.1, read on the forward strand.
GCCGCCTCCCCCGGTGGTACCACCGCCAATCTGTTCAGCCATCTCTTCCACGGCGACGTCGCCCTCAACGTGACCCTCACGGCGGTCAACTCGGTCATCGCCGTCGTCACGCTCCCGGTGGTCACCAACTTCGCGCTCGCCTACTTCGACCCGGACGACGGCGCCACACTCGGCCTGCAGTTCTCGAAGGTCAGCCAGGTGTTCGCGATCGTGCTGGTGCCGGTGGCTCTCGGCGTGCTGGTCCGGCGTCTGCGTCCGGGTTTCGCGGCAGCGATGGACAAGCCGGTCCGCATCGGCTCGGCCGCGGTACTCGCACTCGTCATCGTCGGGACCGTGCTCGCAGAACGCGAGAGCATCACCGACTACCTCGCGTCGGTCGGGCTGATCACCCTCATCTTCTGCGTACTGAGCCTGAGCATCGGCTACTTCGTCCCGCGGCGTCTGGGCATCACCAGCAGACAGTCGATCGCCTGCTCGATGGAGATCGGCATCCACAACAGCACGCTGGCGATCACCATCGCCGTCAGTCTGCTCGCGAACGTGACGGTGGCGGTACCCGCCGCGGTGTACGGCGTCCTGATGTTCCCCGTGGCCGCCGTGTTCGGTTGGATCATCACCCGGCGCGGCACCGCCGCCTCCGACGATTCCGCGGACGCGCCGGCCGTCCGGCAGACCTGACCGGAAACGGTTGACACTCCCGTCTCGCGGCGTACGTTGCGTAACAGACACCGTCGACGGCGACGGTCCGGATTCGGGGGCGAGACATGGGCACGACAGCGTTCCGGGACGGCGGGCTCCCGGACTCGATTCCCCACCCGCCACGGCGCCTTCCGCTCGTGGGGGACGTCCTCGGCCTGTCGACGAAGCGCCCGCTCCAGGCAGCGCTGCGCACTGCGGATCAGGTCGGCCCGATCTTCGAACGGGTGGTGTTCGGGACGCGGTTCGTGATGGTCACCGACCCCGATCTCGTTGCCGAACTCTCCGACGAATCCCGCTTCGCCAAACACGTCTCGCCGGCCGTCGCCGCGCTGCGGGACATCGGAGGCGACGGCCTGTTCACCGCCCACAACCACGAGCCCAATTGGGCGAAGGCACACGATCTGCTGCGTCCGGCGTTCACGCAGAGCGCGATGCGTACGTACCACGCGACGATGGCCGAAGTCGCCGGAGAACTGACGTCGCACTGGGATTCTCGTCTCGGCGAACCGATCGACGTCTCCCGGGACATGACCAAGCTGACGCTCGAGACGATCGGGCGCACCGGATTCAGCCACTCGTTCGACTCGTTCCGCCGGGAACGACCCCATCCCTTCGTCGAAGCGATGGTCGATGCACTGAGCTACGCGCAGCTGAGTACCCTCACATCCCTTCCGGTGATCGGCCGTCACCTGTTCCCGAGAGCGACACGGCGCAACGAGGAGGCGCTCGCCCATCTCGCCGAGGTGGTCGACTCCGTCATCCGTGAACGGCGGGACGGGTACGAGGCCGATCCGTCGGCAGCGCGCCCGAACGACCTGCTCGAACTCATGTCGAAGGCCTCCCGCGAGAACGACCCCCATCGGCTCGACGAGCGCAACATCCGCAATCAGGTGGTCACCTTCCTCGTCGCGGGACACGAAACCACCTCCGGTGCACTGTCTTTCGCCCTCTACTACCTCGCCCGCCACCCCGAGTTCCTGTCTCGGGCCCGCGCGGAGGTGGACGAGGTGTGGGGCGACGACGAGCCCACGTTCGCGCAGGTACCGAAGCTCCGGTACGTCCGGCGCGTCCTCGACGAGGCACTGCGCCTGTGGCCCACGGCGCCGGCGTACGCGCGGGAGGCCCGCGAGGACACCGTCCTCGCCGGCCGGTACCCGCTGCGGGCCGGCGAATGGATGATGGTCCTCATCCCTGGGCTGCACCGGGACTCGGTGTGGGGCGAGAACCCGGACCGGTTCGACCCCGACAACTTTCTGCCCGAGCGTGTGCGGGCCCGACCCGCACACGTCTACAAGCCGTTCGGTACCGGCGAACGCGCCTGCATCGGAAGGCAGTTCGCGATCCACGAGGCTGTTCTCGTGCTCGGAACGATCCTGCGGCGTTACACTCTCACCCCGGACCCGGGCTACCGGCTGCGGATCTCCGAACGACTCACTCTGATGCCGGAGGGTTTCACCCTCGAGCTCCGGCGCCGGAGCTGACCGTCTCGGTACGGCCGCACCGTACGGCAGCCTCACCCGGACGAATCTAGGATGGCGGCCATGTCGAAGAAGCCGTCGCCCAGCGAGGAGGCCGATCGCCTGCTGCGGCTCCTCTGGCGGCACACCCTCGGAGAGCCCGCCGGCGCGCGCGGTCCCCGACAGGGCATCACCGTGGACGAGGTGGTACGGGCGAGTATCGCGCTCGCCGACCGCGAGGGCCTGGCCGCGGTGTCGATGCGCAAACTGGCCGAAGCCCTCGGCGTCGGCGTCATGACCCTCTACACGTACGTCCCGGGCAAGGACGACCTCGTCGCCCTCATGGTCGACGAGGTCGAGGGAGAGGTCGAACCACCGGGGCCGTCCGGTGGCCTGCGCGACCGGCTCGCCGCGATGGCCGAGTCGCTCTGGGACGAGTACCGGCGGCACCCCTGGCTTCTCGATGTCGGGGACCTCCGGTTCGCGCCGGGGCCGAACGGATCCGAACGGTTCGAATGGCAACTGGCGCTGATCGAAGGTCTCGGCCTCGACGACATCGAGATGGACCAGACGGTCGCAGCCATCACCGGGTTCACCGCTTCCTGCGCCCGGGCGGCCCTCCAGATGCAGCGCATCCAGGAACGATCGGGGATGAGCGACGCACGCTGGTGGGAAATCAATGCGCCGATTCTCGCGGAGGTGATGCCGGCCGACCGCTACCCGATCGCGGAGCGCGTAGGCACCACTGCAGGCACGACGTACAACGCCGCGAGCGACCCCGGGCGGACCTTCCGGTTCGGCCTCGAACGGATCCTCGACGGCCTCGAGGGTCTGGTCTCCTCCCGCTCCGGCTCCTGACCGTCGGCGGTGGCGCCGCGCAGGAATCCCCCACCCCTGGGTGACGGGTCCATTCGCCTCGTCAGATCGGTCGAATGGTCCCGTCACCCAGGGAGGGGGAGGCGCGGGGACTCGGGCGGGATGGGTGAGTCGGGGTGGAGTCCGGTGGAGTCCGGTGGAGTCGGGTGGAGTGGGGTGAGTCAGACGCGCTCGATGATCGTCACATTGGCGGTACCGCCGCCCTCACAGATGGTCTGCAGGCCCCAGCGGCCACCGGTGCGCTCGAGTTCGTGCAGCAGGGTGGTCATCAGCTTGGTGCCGGTGGCACCGAGCGGGTGGCCGAGCGCGATGGCGCCGCCGTTGACGTTGACCCGTGCCGGATCCGCGCCGGTCTCCTTCAGCCAGGCGAGCACGACGGGTGCGAACGCCTCGTTGATCTCGACGAGGTCGAAGTCGTCGATACTCATTCCGGTCTTCTCGAGCGCGTGGCGGGTGGCCGGGATCGGCGCGGTGAGCATGAAGATGGGGTCGTCACCGCGGGCGCTGAGGTGATGGATGCGGGCGCGCGGGGTCAGTCCGTACTTCTCCACCGCCTCGCCCGACGCCAGTGTCACCGCGCTGGCACCGTCCGAGATCTGGCTGGCCACAGCGGCGGTGAGCCGGCCGCCCTCGACCAGCGTCTGCAACGACGCCATCTTCTCCAGACTCGTCTCCCGCGGTCCCTCGTCCACCGCGGTGTCCCCGAACGGCACGATCTCGCGTTCGAAGCGCCCCTCGGCAATCGCAGACTTGGCTCGCTGGTGGCTCTGCAGAGCCCATCGCTCGAGTTCCTCACGCGACAGGTCCCACTTCTCGGCGATCATCTCGGCGCCCCGGAACTGGGAGACCTCCTCGTCGCCGTAGCGCCGGGTCCAGCCCTCCGAACCGGATGTCGGAGTGTCGAATCCGTACTGCTTGCCGACCACCATCGCCGACGAGATCGGGATGCGGCTCATGTTCTGCACGCCGCCGGTGACGATGACGTCCGCGGTGCCGGCGAGGATCGCCTGCGCCCCGAAGTGCACGGCCTGCTGGCTCGACCCGCACTGCCGATCCACCGTCACCCCGGGTACTGCTTCCGGGTAGCCCGCGGCCAGCCAGGCCAGCCGTGCGATGTTCCCCGCCTGGCCGCCGATGGCGTCGACACAGCCGAAGATCACGTCGTCCACGTTCTCCGGGCCGATCCCGCTGCGGCGTACCGTCTCCCGGATGACGTGCGCACCCAGATCGATCGGGTGCACCGGCGACAGGCCGCCGTTCTTCTTCCCCACCGGTGTGCGAACGGCGTCGACGATGTAGACCTCGGTCATGATGGCAGTACTCCTAGGTTGTCGAGATCGACGGGCTCGCGAGCCCGTCGAGAACGATGGCGAGATATTGCTTGGCGACGGCGTCCGCGGTCAGCGATCCGCCCGGGCGGTACCAGCGGACCGCCACCCAGACCGTGTCCCGCAGGAATCGGAAGACGAGCTCGACGTCGAGGTCCGCCCGGAAACCCCCGTCCCGGACACCCGATTCGAGGACACCGACCCACAGCGTGCGGAACTCGGTGTTGTAGTCCCGCAGGTACGAGAATCTGTCGTTGTCGATGAGGTGCTTGACCTCGTCCTGGTAGATCGCGACGGCCGCGTGCGAGGCGTCGATCGCCTCGTAGGACGTCGTCACCAACGCCTCGAGGGTGGTCCGGCTGTCCCATCCGGCCGACACGATCTCGCGGTACCGTGCGAAGAGGTCGTCGAGGAATCCCCGCAGGATCTCGTCGACGATCGTCTCCTTGGAGTCGAAATGGTGGTAAAGGCTTCCGGAGAGGATCCCGGCGGCGTCGGCGATGTCGCGCACGGTGGTGGCACGCACGCCGCGCTCGGCGAACAACGTCGCCGCGAGGTCGCGCAGTTCTGCTCGGCGACCACCCTTGGAGCTGTCGGTCCGGAGCCGGTCACCGTTGTCACGCGGAGGAGTCATGCCACCATCCTATCTACCAAGCGCTTGCTTTCTGCAGGTCAGGCCCGTTGCGAGGAGATCGACACCACCTCTCCGGTGAGGTAGGTGGAGTAGTCGCTGGCCAGCATCGCGATGGTCGCCGCGATCTCCCACACCTCCGCGGCGCGGCCGAACGCCTCCCGGGACGCGAGGCTGTCCAGCAACTCCTCGCTGGTCACCTTCGCGAGGAAAGCGTGCCGGGCGATGGACGGCGCCACGGCGTTGATCCGGACGCCGTACTCGGCGGCCTCGATCGCGCTGCACCGGGTCAGTGCCATCACGCCCGCCTTGGCAGCGGCGTAGTGAGCCTGCGAATGCTGCGCCCGCCAGCCCAGGACGGAGGCGTTGTTGACGATCACGCCGCCGTGCGGCGCCTCGCGGAAATAGCGCAGCGCGGCCCGGGTCGCACGGAACGTCCCGTTCAAGGTGATGTCGAGGACGCGATCCCACTCCTCGTCGGTCATGTCGACGAGCGGGGTCTCGCCACCCAGGCCGGCATTGTTCACCAGGACGTCGATCCGGCCGAGTGCGGCCGCCGCCCCGGAGACCAGTTCGTCCACCTGCTCGGTGCTGGAGACGTCGCACACGATTGCCTCCACCTTCGCGTTCGGGAACTCGGCGGCGAGCTTCTCCCTGGTCTCGCCGAGCCGACGCTCGTGCCAGTCCGAGACCAGGACGTCGGCGCCCTCGAGCAGCGCCCGACGGGCGGAGGCGAAACCGATACCGGTGCCGGCCGCGGCCGTGACGACGACCTTTCTGCCGGCGAGCAGGCCGTGCCCCTCGGGCTCGGTGGGTGGAACGGACAGGGGAGACGATTGCGTCACGGTCGTGCCTCTCGCGGAAGTCCGAGCACGCGCTCGGAGATGATGTTGCGCTGGATCTCGTCGGATCCGCCGTAGATGGTGTCGGCGCGGGTGAACAGGAACAGCCGCTGCCATTCGTCGAGTTCGAGATGCTCCGGGTCGCGCACGTCGCCGGGTATTCCGGCCGAGTCCGCCACGGGCGCGACGAGCCCCGCGGCACCGCGCACGTCCATCGCCAGGGCTCCGAGGTCTCGGTGCCAGTTGGCCCACAACAGTTTCGCGACCGAGGCCTCGCCTCCGGAGGTACCGGCATCGACGGCGTCGAGGGTGCGCATCGCGTGAGCGCGGATCACCCGCAGGCCGACGTATGCGCGGGCGATGCGCTCGCGGATCGCCGGATCGCGATGCGCTCCGTTGGCCCGCGCCAGATCCACGATGCCGCGCAGTTCTCGGGCGAAGCCGATCTGCTGACCCAACGTGGACACGCCGCGCTCGAAGGTGAGCAGCCCCATCGCCACCTTCCAGCCCTCCCCGGGCTCGCCGACCACGAGATCCGCGTCGGTGACCGCATCGTCGAAGAACACCTCGTTGAACTCCGACGTCCCGGTGAGCTGCTGAATCGGCCTGACGGTGACACCCGGCTGGTCCAGCGGGACGAGCAGGAAGCTCAGGCCTTGGTGGCGGGTCGATCCCGGTTCGGTGCGGCACAGGACGAACGCCCACTGGGCGACGTGGGCGAGCGAGGTCCAGATCTTCTGGCCGTTGATCACCCACTTGCCGTCCGCGAGCCGCGCCGTGGTCGCCACCCCGGCGAGATCGGAACCGGCGCCGGGTTCGGAGTAGCCCTGCGCCCACAGCTCGGTGACATTGCGGATGCCCGGGAGGAAGCGGCGCTTCTGTTCCTCGGTGCCGAACGCGATGAGGGTGGGCCCGAGCAACTCCTCGCCGACATGGCTGACCCGCGCCGGCGCGTTCGCCTTCGCGTACTCCTCGTGGAACGCCACGTGCTGGCCCATCCCCACGCCGCGGCCGCCGTGCTCGGCCGGCCACCCGAGGCAGGTCCACCCCGCAGCGGCGAGGTGCCGGTCCCACGCCAGCCGCTCCTCGAAGAACTCGTGCTCGCTGCCCGGCCCGCCGGTGCCCTTCAACTTTCCGAACTCACCCGTGAGGTTCTCGGCCAACCACTGCCTGACCTCGGCGGCGAAACTCTCGTCCGCAACCTGTCCGTCTCGGCTCTCGCTCTCGTCCACGTTTGTAAGATAACCTACCAAGCACTTGCTAGGTAGGTAGGGAGTGAAGTGAGCGAGAAACCGAGAACCACACCCGCCGCACTCGTGCGCGCCGCACGGGAGTTTCCGGACGGGGACGCCATCGTGGACGACGGCGTCCGACTGACATTCGCACAGCTGCACGCGCGTGTCCGGGTTTTCGCGGGAGCGCTCGTCGCCCGCGGCGTACAGCCCGGTGACCGCGTCGCGATCTGGGCGCCGAACTCCGCCGAGTGGGTGATCGCGATGCTCGGAGTGCACTACGCGGGGGCGGTCGTCGTCCCGGTCAACACCCGGTACACCGGCGCCGAAGCCCTCGACATCATCGAACGCGTCGCGGCCCGGGCGCTGGTCGTCGTCGGCGCATTCCTCGGCACCGACCGCTACACCCGGCTGCGCGAGGCGGGCCCCCGGCTCGAGATCCCCACGGTCGTCCGGGTTCCCGGTGACGCCCGGGACGAGCCGACAGCCGGTGTGCTCGACCTGCCGGACTTCCTCGCGCTCGCCGACGACTCCACCCTCGCCGAGGCCGACGCCCGAGCGAGCGCGGTGGCACCGGACGACATCTGCGACATCCTGTTCACGTCCGGAACGACCGGGCGCAGCAAGGGAGTATTGACCGCACACCGGCAGACCGTCGACATCGCCGACGCGTGGGCGGACTGCGCCGAGGTCGTCGCCGAGGACAACTACCTCCTCATCAATCCGTTCTTCCATTCGTTCGGGTACAAGGCCGGCATCGTGGTGTGCGTGTTGCGCGGCGCCACGATCGTGCCTATGGCGGTCTTCGACGTGCCCGCCCTGATGGCCGGGATCGCCGAGGAGAAGATCAGCGTGCTCGCCGGGGCCCCGACCATCTTCCAGTCCGTTCTCGACCACCCGGATCGCCCTCGCTTCGATCTCTCCAGCCTGCGCGTGGCGATCACCGGAGCCGCCGCGGTGCCGGTACGCCTCGTCGAGCGGATGCAGTCCGAACTCGGGTTCGACGCCGTCATCACGGCCTACGGCCAGACCGAGGCAGTGGTGATCACCATGTGCCGCACGGACGACGACCCGGTAACCGTGTCGACCTCGTCGGGCCGTGCCACCGCGGGATTCGAGGTCCGGATCGGCGAGCACGACGAGATCCTGGCGCGCGGGCCGAACATGATGCTCGGCTACCTCGACGACCCGGAGGCCACCGCCGAGGCGATCGATGCCGACGGCTGGTTGCACACCGGTGACATCGGCACCCTCGACGAACGCGGCTATCTCGACATCACCGACCGACTGAAGGACATGTACATCTCCGGCGGATTCAACGTCTACCCCGCCGAGATCGAGAACGAACTCGCCCGGCTCGACGCCGTCGCCGAATCCGCCGTCATCGGTGTTCCGGACGAACGCATGGGCGAGTTGGGTCGCGCCTACATCGTGCTCAAACCCGGCCACACCGCGGGCGAGGACGAGGTCATCGCCTTCTGCCGGGAGCGGCTGGCCAACTTCAAGGTGCCGCGCTCGGTGCGGTTCGTCGAATCGCTTCCCCGGAACCCTTCCGGAAAAGTTCTGAAAAACGTTTTGCGTGAGGAGAAGTCGTGACCATCCCCTACGAACCCGACGTCGTCACCTACGAGGTGCGCGACCACGTCGCCGTCGTGACACTCAACCGCCCCGACTACCGCAACGCGCAGAACTCGGTGATGACCTACGCGCTCGATGCGGCATTCGAGCGAGCGGTCGAGGACGACGACGTCAAGGTGATCGTCCTCGCCGGCAACGGCAAGCACTTCAGCGCCGGGCACGACATCGGTACTCCCGGCCGGGATCATCACGTGCACTACGACAACAAGGCCGTGATGTGGTGGGACCATGTCGACAAGCCCGGCGGGGACCAGCGGTTCGCCCGCGAGATGGAGGTCTACCTGGGTATGTGCCGCCGATGGCGGGAGATCCCCAAGCCGACCGTCGCGATGGTGCACGGAGCGTGTATCGCCGGCGGACTCATGCTCGCGTGGGTCTGCGACATGATCGTCGCCTCCGACGACGCGTTCTTCTCCGATCCGGTCGTACGTATGGGCATCCCCGGCGTCGAGTACTTCGCGCATCCCTGGATGCTGGGACCGCGTTTCGCCAAGGAAATCCTGCTCACCGGTGACCGTTTCACCGCACAGCGTGCCTACGAGGTGGGCATGGTCAACCGGGTGGTGCCGCGCGACGAGCTCGAATCCGAGACCTTCGCGATCGCCGGCCGTATCGCACAGATGCCCAGACTCGGCCTGGCCCTGACGAAGAAGGCCGTCAACCAGTGCGAGGACCAGATGGGGATGCGAAACGGGATGGACTCGGTGTTCGGTCTGCACCATTTCGCCCACGCCCACAACGCCGAGGTCGACACCGACCCGCTCGGCGGACAGGACGCGAAGTCCATGGCGGCCGGCGCACGCACGCAGGAAGGCGACAGATAAGTGGACCTCGAATTCGACGACGCGACCCTCGCCTTCCGCGACGAGGTGCGTACGTTCCTCGCCGAACACGTCCCCACCACACCCCTGCCCTCGATGGACACCGCGGAGGGTTTCGAAGCCCACCGCGGCTGGGAACGGACGCTCGCCGACGCCCGGCTGTCCGTGGTGTCCTGGCCCGCCGAGCTCGGTGGCCGCGACGCGAACCTGTTGCAGTGGGTCGTGTTCGAGGAGGAGTACTACCGTGCCGGGGCTCCAGGCCGGGTGAGCCAGAACGGCATCTTCCTGCTCGCACCCACCCTGTTCGAACACGCACACCCGGAACAGTTGGCCCGGATCCTGCCGCGGATGGCCCGTGCCGACGACATCTGGGCCCAGGCGTGGTCCGAACCCGAGTCCGGCAGTGACCTCGCGAGCCTGCGCGCCACCGCCACCCGCGTCGACGGCGGCTGGCTGCTCAACGGCCAGAAGACGTGGAGCTCGCGAGCGAGCTTCGCGGACTGGGGTTTCGGCCTGTTCCGGTCGGACCCCGAGGCAGCGCGCCACAAGGGCATCACCTACTTCATGTTCGACCTGCGGTCCGAAGGGGTCACCGTCCGTCCCATCGACCAACTCGACGGCGAGCCCGGGTTCGCCGAGATCTTCCTCGAGAACGTCTTCGTCCCCGACGACCCGGATTCCCCCGGAGAGTCCGGCGTGATCGGCACCGTGAACGAGGGCTGGCGGGTCGCGATGAGCACCGCGAGCAACGAGCGCGGGCTGTCGCTGCGCAGCCCCGGACGATTCCTCGCCACCGTGGACAGACTGGTCGACCTGTACCGATCCGCCGGCAGCAGGGACGCCGAGAGCGGACGTCGCGTCGCCGATGCCTGGATCGGGGCGCGCGCCTACCAGCTCAGTACCTTCGGCACCGTCACCCGCCTCGCGGACGGCGGGCAGCTGGGTGCCGAATCCTCGATCAACAAGGTCTTCTGGTCCGAGTGGGACATCGCCACCCACGAGACGGCGCTCGAACTGCTCGGGCCCGAGGCCGAACTCGCCGGCGGATGGATGGACGGATACCTGTTCTCGCTGTCCGGTCCGATCTACGCCGGTACCAACGAGATCCAGAAGAACGTGATCGCCGAGCGCCTGCTCGGCCTACCGAAGGCGGACCGATGAGATTCACCCTCGACTCCTCCCACCAGGACTTCGCGTCCAGCATCGACGCGCTGCTCACCAAGGCGGACATGCCGGCGGTGATTCGGGCGTGGAACTCCGGCGACACCGCACCGGGACTCGAGGTCTGGCACCGGCTCGCGGAGACCGGGGTCAACGGTCTCCTCGTTCCGGAGGAGCACGACGGGCTGGGCGCCGACGCGATCGATCTCGTCGTCGCGGTGGAACAGCTGGGCCGCCACGCCGTCCCCGGTCCGGTGGCCGAAACCCTCGCCGTGGCACCTGCACTGCTCACGGCGGTCGCCCCGGAACGGTTGTCCACGGCGGCATCCGGATCACTCACGACGGTGGCCGCTCCCCCGGAGGTGCCCTACGCGCTCGACGCGGACGTGGCCGACCTCGTCCTGCTCCTGGACGGGGACACGGTCGGTGTCGCGACCGCGGGATCTGCGAGGTCCTCGGTGGACCAGGCGCGTCGCCTCCATCCCGTGACGGCCGCCGAGACGCTCGGCCGGGCCGACGCCGCCGCGGCCTTCGATCTGGGCGCCCTCGCCACCGCAGCCCAGCTGCAGGGCCTCGGCCAGGCGATGCTGGAGACGTCCACCGAATACGTGCAACAGCGCAAGCAGTTCGGCCGGGCAATCGGCCAGTTCCAGGCGATCAAGCATCATCTCGCCGAAGTTGCTGTCGCGCTGGAGATGTCCCGACCGCTGCTGCACGGTGCCGCACTCGCCGTCCGGGACGGCTCGTCCGACGCCGGGCGCGACGTGTCGGCGGCCAAGGTGGCCTGCGGCGACGCCGCCTACCGCGCCGGTCGGATCGCACTGCAGGTGCACGGAGCCGTCGGGTACACCCAGGAACACGACCTGTCGCTGTGGCTGACGAAGGTACGCGCCCTCGTCACCTCGTGGGGCACGCCGTCGTGGCACCGCGACCGTGTGCTGGACGCGGTGGTGGCCTCGTGAACACCGACACTCGATTCGAGACCGCCGAGCGAGCGGCGCTACGCGCCTCCGTACGAGATCTGCTGTCCAAGCACTCCGACTCCGCGGCGGTGCGCCGAGCGATCACCGCCGAGGACGGGTACGACCACACACTGTGGACCCGGCTGGCCGAACAGATCGGTGTCGCGGCGCTGGCCGTGCCGGAGCGCTACGACGGCGTCGGTGCCGGACTGCTCGAGGTCCACGTCGTCCAGGAGGAACTCGGTCGCAGGCTCGCCCCGACACCGATGCTCGGCTCGGCCGTCCTCGGGGTGCAGACCCTGTTGCTGTCCGGCGACGAGGACGCCTGCACCCGGTTGCTTCCTGCCACCGCGGCGGGTGAATCCGTCCTCGCCGTCTGCTGGGCCGACGAGTCGGGATGGAGCGGCACCGGGGTACGCGCCGACGGCAACTCGCTCACCGGCACCGCGCACTATGTTCTCGGCGCCGACGTGGCGGACGTGCTACTGGTCCCGACTTCCGTCGGGCTGTTCGAGGTGGCTCCGGACTCTCCCGGCGTGGAGGTCGGCCGGGTACCGACGGTCGACCCGACCCGGTCACTGTCCACGGTCACGTTCTCGGGTGCCGAGGGACGGCGTCTCACCGCTCCCGACGATCTCGTGGACAGGCTGCGGTCGGTGGGGATGATCGCGTTGTCCGCCGAGCAGGTCGGCGCCGCTGCCGCGATACTCGAGCAGACGGTGGAGTACACGAAGTCCCGCAAGCAGTTCGGCCGCGCGATCGGCTCGTTCCAGGCGCTCAAACACCGGATGGCGGACATGTACGCCCTCGTGGAGACGGCCCGGTCGATGTCGTATGCCGCGGCGCACTCCCAGACGGCCGAGGACGCCCGGATCGCGAAGGTGTACTGCTCCGAGGCGTTCGAGCAGGTCGCCGCCGACGCCGTCCAGTTGCACGGAGGTATTGCGATCACCTGGGAGCACGATGCGCAGCTGTACTTCAAGCGGGCGCACGGCAGTGCCCAGTTGTTCGGCCCGCCCCGCTCCTTCCTCCCGGACCTCGCCACCGCCGCCGGCCTGTAGAAGGCCCCGACCCCGCCGCCTCCCTTTCCCCTTGGGTGAAGGGACCATTCGACCGGTCCAACGAGGCACAGGGCACTTTCACCCCGGGGAAGGCGGCGGGAGAAGGTGCGTCATCGCATCGACCGCACCCTGGCTGCCTCCCGGGTGAGGTGATCACGTTCCGGCACGCTGGTGGCGGCCCGGGCGGCCTCGGCATACAGAGCGGCAGCGCGGTCGACGTCGCCCAGCCGTTCGTGCAGATACGCGGACACTGCGGTGTAGCGGGGCAGTGCGGGGTCCAGGTCCGCCAACGCCGCCAGCCCGGTCCGTGCCCCGTCGGCCTCGCCGACCGCCACCGCGCGATTGAGGCGAACCACCGGGCTGTCGGTGAGGCGCACCAGCTCGTCGTACCACTCGACGATCTGGACCCAGTCCGTCTCGTCGGCACTCGGGGCATCCGCGTGCAGGGCGGCGATCGCCGCCTGGGCCTGATACTCGCCCAGGCGGTCACGAGCCAGCGCCGCCTGGAGGATCGTCACGCCCTCGGCGATCGAGCCGGAATCCCAGAGTGATCGATCCTGCTCGCCGAGCGGTATCAGGCGACCCCCGGGACCGGTACGGGACGCACGGCGCGCCTGGTGCAGCAGCATGAGCGCGAGCAGACCCGCGACCTCGGGCTCGTCGGTCGAGGCGGCGAGCTGACGGGTGAGGCGAATGGCCTCGGCCGTCAGATCCACGTTTCCGCCGTACCCCTCGTTGAAGACGAGGTAGAGAACCCGCAGCACGGTCCCGAGATCACCGGGCCGGTCGAGCGGCACGCCCGTGAGCCGCCGTTTGGCCCTGCTGATCCGTTGTGCCATGGTCGCCTCGGGGACGAGGTATGCCGCCGCGATCTGCCGCGTCGTCAGACCGCCGACCGCACGCAATGTCAACGCGGCGGCCGCATTTCGCGGCAGGGAGGGGTGTGCACAGAGGAAGTAGAGCCACAGCGTGTCGTCCGTCGCCGGTGCCGGGCCGGCGGGCGGCGACGCCTCCACGACATGTTCGCGTCGACGTCGAGACGTCTCGGCCCGGGCGCCGTCGACGAACCTGCGCCACGCGACCGTGACGAGCCACCCCTTCGGATCGCGCGGTGGATCGTCCGGCCACGTCTCCAGCGCTCGGATCAGAGCTTCCTGCGCCGCATCCTCCGCCGAAGGGAAGTCGGCTCCCCGGCGGCGGAGGACGCCGATCACCTCCGGCACGAGCTCCCGCAGCAACGATTCGTTCATTCGTCCACTGTGGGCGGTTCGGTGAGGAACGGGCGAACCTCGAGCCATTCGTGGATCGGGTCGCCGCCGGGCCCGGGGGCTGCCGAGAGTTCCCCTGCCAGCTGGACCGCTCGATCCCAGGACTCCACGTCGATGATCATCCAGCCTGCGATGAGGTCCTTGGTCTCGGCGAACGGGCCGTCGGTCACCGGTGGGCGCCCCTCGCCGTCGTACCGCACGAACGCACCCTCGGCCGCCAGTGCCTGGGCGTCGACGAACTCACCCGTCTGCTCCAGGCCGGCCGCGAAGTCTCGCATGAACTGTATGTGTGCGTCGACCTCCTCCGGCGTCCACCGGTCCATCGGCGCGAAGTCGACGGCGGGTGTCGGGCCGCCCCGGTAGTGCTTCAGCAGTAGGTACTTCATGATGATCTCCTCGTTCGCCACGCGGCCCGTTCGACCGCTCGTACCCCTGGGACGGAACCGCCGTCGCGTTCTCGACACCGGGATCCCCGATACCTGACATCACCGACACCTGACATCCGGGTTCCACCCCGATTCTCGCCGCCGCCCCCGCTCCCCCCGCGGGCGAAGGGACCATTCGACCGATTCAACGAGGCACGGGGCACCTTCACCCAGGGGAAGAGGGGCGGAGACGAGGGAGGCGGAGAGGAAGGGAGACGAGAGGAGAGGAGAGGAGAGGAGAGGAGAGGAGAGGAGAGGAGAGGAAACGAGTCAGTGACGCGGCCTGCGGATGACCTCGAACAACGACGTCCAACCGCTTCCGGCCATCCCGGACGCGATCGCGGCGTCGTACTGCGCCTTCACCGCTTCCGGGAGCCCGGCGTCGATGCCTGCCTCCCGGCTCGCGCCGACGATGTGGTCGGCGGTCGCCCCCATCATCACCACGTCGGCGCCGTCGTCATTGTGGTCCCCCACGTCGAACCGGCGCGCCGAGTCCTCGAGCATGGAGGTGGCCAGGGCCATCGTCTCCGCCGCGTACGGCACCAACTCCTTCGCGGTGACCCCGGCCGACGCGAGCAGGGCCGAGGCATGCGCGAACGTGGACAGCGCGGTGAGGAAGATGTCCAGCTGTGCCTGGTACCAGAGCTGCGCCAGCGCCGGGTCCTCGCCGCGATAGTCCGGGCGGCCGATCACCGCGAGTGTGTCGTGATGAGTCGCCATCAGTGCCTGCGGGCCGCTGTAGAAGACGTACGACGCGTCCGTGGCCACCAGCGGCGCCGGCACCATGATGCCGCCGACGAGCAGGCTCGCTCCCCGGTCCGCCAGCCACCGGGCAGCCTCCCGGGTGACGCCGGGAGTGTCCGAGCTGAGGTTGACCACCGTCTTCCCGCCCAGGTCGTCGCCGACGGTGTCGAGGATTTCGTACATCGCCGCATAGTGTGTGAGGCTCACGAGGACGAGGTCACTCGCCCGCACCGCCGCGGCGGCAGTGGGGGCGCGGACCGCCCCCTGCTCGACCAGCGCGTCGGCGCGGCTCGCGGTCCGATTCCACACCGTGACCGGGTGGCCTGCCGCGAGGAGTGCACTGACCATCGCCTGTCCCATCGGCCCGAGGCCGATCACACTGACCGCCGGCCGGGAGTTCTCCGTGTTCGACATGTCTTCTCCTCTGTTCGCTGTGTCCGTACGGCACCGACACTGCGCGACGCCGCTGACGGATCACTGACGGCGACCTGACGGAGGCCCGCACTAGGCTGTCCGGCATGCGGTTCGGCGTGCTCGGCCCCTTGCTTGCGGACACGGAGACTGCGGACACGGACGGCGGCGCCGTCGTCGAGGTGACGGAGCCGAAGGTCCGTCTCCTGCTGGCTGCCCTGCTCGTGTACCCCGGCCGGCCGGTCTCGGTCGATCGGCTCGTCGACCTGCTGTGGCCGGCTGGTCCACCACGGACCGCGGGCAACGCGCTGCAGTCCAAGGTCTCCCAGCTGCGCCGGGCTCTCGGCGACCGGTCTCTCGTGCTCCACGGGTCGGGTGGCTACCGGCTCGACGCCGGACGGTGCCACCGCGACGCGGACGAGTTCGACGAGGCGATACGGCACGCGAGCCGGACGCGGGACACCGACCGGCGGCTGGCCTGCCTCGACGCCGCCCTCGGCCTGTGGCGCGGCGACGCCTTCGAGGAGTGGGACGACCCCTGGTTCGCCGGCGAACGGACACGCCTCGACGAGCTCCGAGTCGTCGCCACGGAAGATTGGCTGGAGGCGAGGATCGCCGCCGAAGACCCTCGAACGCTCGTCGCCGAGCTTTCCGAACTCGTTGCTCGTCATCCACTTCGGCCCCGGATCCGAGTCCTGCACATGCGGGCGCTGGCCGCATCCGGCCTCCGCGCGGAAGCGCTGGCGAGCTTTCGTGCGCACCGCGACGCCCTGGCCGACGCTACCGGCCTCGATCCGGATCCCTCGCTCGTCGCGCTCCACGAGTCGCTGCTGCGCGACCAGGTCGCCACCCCTCACCCGGGCCGCATCCCCGCCCCCGTCACGCCACTCGTGGGCCGCGAACGCGCGGTGCAGACCGCGGTCACGGCACTCCGGGACGGACGGCTCGTCACCCTCACCGGGATCGGCGGTGTCGGAAAGACCCGCCTCGCCGTCGAAGTCGCGCACACCCTGGCGACGAACCGCACCCTCGCGGTGTGCTTCGTCGAACTCGAACAACTTGCGCCCCCGTCCGATCGCCACCCGAGCGAACGGGTCGCCGAGGCGGTTCTGGCGGCGCTCGGTGTCACGGACCATCCGTCGATGCCACCGCTGCCGACGGCCACACCCGTTCCGGCGGTCGACCGACTCGACGCGGCACTGACGAACCGGGAGATCCTTCTCGTCCTCGACAACTGTGAGCACGTCGTCGACCCGACCGGGGTCCTCACTGCGCGTCTACTCCGCGCGCACCCGGCGCTTCGGGTCCTCGCAACCAGCCGACAACCCCTCGCACTCGCCGGCGAGCGCATACTGCCGGTCGACCCACTCGAACTCCCGCAGCCGGGCGACGATCCGGCCGGCTCTCCGGCCGTCCGTTTGTTCGTGGATCGCGTCGCATCGACGCTGCCCGAATTCTCCCTGCACCCACGGAATTCGGATTCGATCGCGCAGATCTGCCGACGGCTGGACGGCATTCCCCTGGCTCTGGAACTCGTCGCACCGCGGGTACGGGTCCTCGGTGTCCCCGGGCTGCTCGACCGCCTCGACGACCGGCTGCAACCGGCTGCCACACTCACCGACCTCCCACCGCGGCAACGCACACTCCACTCGATGATCGACTGGAGTTTCTCGCTCCTCACCGCCGCGGAACGGGCGGTGCTCCGGCGGCTCGCCGTGTTCGCCGGCGGGTTCACCGCGGCTGCGGCCCGATCGGTGTGTTCCGCGCCCGACGTCCCGGAGGACGCGGTGACGGACCTTCTGGCCCGCCTGGTGGACCGCTCACTGGTGGTCGCCGACGTGCACCGGGACGGGCCCGCGCGCTACCGGCTCCTCGCCACCGTGGCCGAGTTCTGCGCCGCTCATCTGGAAGCGGAGAACGAACTGGACCGGGTGACGAGCCGTCACAGCAGGTACTTCACCGCACTGGCGGAGCGTGCCGCGCCCGAGCTCGAAGGGCCGGAGCAGGCCCGTCTGCTCGCCGTCCTCGACGAGGAGTACGCCAACCTGCGCGCCGTCGCCGAACGTCCCGGTAACCCCGAATCCCTGCGCATGGTCGAAGCGCTGCGCTGGTACTGGGTCCTGCGCGGCCGATATACGGAGGCGTGCCGGCTCCTGAGATCGGTCGTCGCGACGACGGCCGACGATCCGGCTCGGCAGACCGGTACGGAACTGTGGCACAACGGTTTCGAGATCCTCGCCGGGACGTCTTCTCCGCCTCTCCCGGGCGACCTCGACGACGTGGGGTCGGTCTCCGGCCGCACGCTGTGGTTCCTGGCATTCGCCGCGTACGCCGTCGTCGCGATGGACACTGCCCGGGCCTTCGTCGACCGTGCGATCCCCGCCCTCGAATCGGCCGGGGACCGGTGGGGCCTCGCCGCGGCACTGTGCGTACGAGCGCAGCTTCGCCTCGGCTCCGACGAAGCCGACGGCGGACGTTCCGACGCCGAGACGAGCATGGCCGTGTTCACCGATCTCGGCGACGCCTGGGGCCGAGCGCAGGCCGCCTACCCACTCGCCATCCTCGCCGAGGCCGCCGGCGACTACCCGGAGGCGATGCGTCTTCACCAGCAGGGATATCGCGGGGCCCGGGAGTTGGGACTCTGGCACCCGGCGTCGGACCGGCTGTGTGGGATGGCGCGGATCGCTCTGCTCGAGCACGATGTCGAACGATCACTGGCGTTGCACCGGGATGCGTTGGCGGTCGCCGACGAGCACGGATACGAGGGCGGGCGGGTGTCGGCGACGATCGGACTGGGGCTCACGCTCCGGCGGATGCACCGACTCGACGAGGCGGAGGAGCCACTGAGGGTCATGCTCGATTGGGGGCTGAGCCGCGACTTCCTGCCGGTCACCACACTGATGTACGCCGAACTCGGGTTCGCCGCGGAACTGCGCGGCGACACCGGAGCTGCCCACGATCTACACCGACGTGGCCTCGAAGCCGCCCGTCGGCTCGGGGATGTCCGGGCGATCGCGCTGGCACACGAGGGTCTGGCCGGCGTCGAACTCGCCGACGGCCACGCCGTCGCCGCCGCCCGGCTGCTCGGTGAAGCCCATGCCCTGCGCCTGTCCGTCGGCTTGCCTCTGCCTCCCGGCGAGCGAGGGGACGTCGCCCGTATCGAGAGCGGGGCCCGCGCGATGCTCGGCGACGAAGAGTTCACGACCAGATTTACAGCAGAGGTCGAGTAACGTCCACTGTCAACCGCTTGTCAGCCGGCCACGAAATGCGCGAGTAGTCCTTGAACCTCGTAAATGTCCACCTGGCGATTGAACTGTTTCTGGATCGGTACTGGATTACCCGAGATCCAAATCTTCAATTCTGCATCGAGGTCGAATGTCCCTGCCGTCTCGACTGCGAAATGCGTGATCGACTTGTACAACACACTGTGGTACTCGACTTTTCGGCCGGTGATCCCCTGTTTGTCCACCAATATCAATCGCCTGTCGCATTGCCCATCATTCCGTCCATGATTCCCACAGCGGACACGGTACAGCGCGAATGTCATCTACTTTTCGAAACTCGGACAGGAGCTGGCGGCGCTGTCGATGAGCCGGGCGAGCACGGGAGAATCAGGCGCAACTATGCGTTGACACCGTTGGAGCCTCAGACGGCTCCGACGAGTTCCTCGAGGTAGTGGGCGACGGCGTCCTCGTCGTTGCTCGGCAGGATCCGGTCGGCCAGCGCCGCCACCTCGGGCAGCGCGTTCGACGGGCACAGCGCCGTCCCCGCCCACGACAGCATCGGCACGTCGTTGACCGCGTCACCGATCACCGCGACCTGCCCCGGATCGAGCGAACGCTGCGCGCACAGTTGGGCGAGTGCACTGGCCTTGGACACCCCGGCTGCCGCGAGTTCGATGTACGGCGCACCCGAATGCGTCGGCGCGACACCCGGAATCGCCGCATCGACGACGAAACGGTACAGCTGGGTGCTCGTGACCTCCGGGTGCCGCGCGACGATCTTGACCATCGGTTCGGGCAGGAACGGCAGCACGTCGGCGAGCGTCATCTCGTGCGGGTGCCGGTGGTGGTCGGCGAACTCGCACAGCGCGGCGTATGCGGGCTCCGCGACGAACGTGGTGGGGCCGACGTTGGCGAACACGGCACCAGGGATCAGGGTGCGGATCCGATCCATCGCTGCCGCTGCGGCTGCGAGGTCGATGGAGACGGTGCCGACGATCGCCGGTGCGCCGCCTGCCAGATCGAGAACGACCGCACCGTTGGCACACACCGCCGAGCCACGGAACCCGCACGAGGCGGCGAGGTCGCCGACGGAGTGCCGCGCCCGCGCGGTCGCCCACACCACCTCGATACCGGCTTCCCGCGCCGCGGCGAGCGCCCGCGCCGTCCGGGGCGACACCGTGCGGTCCGAGCGCAGCAGCGTGCCGTCGAGGTCCGTCGCGACCAGCTTGATCCCGCTCACGGTGTGCATGATTCCACGTCCAGGTCCGCACCCGCCCGGCAGCCGGAACCGTTCCGCTTCCCGGTTGGTGCCGGCGCTCCCCCGATCGCGGGCGCGCCGGCACCAACTGGGGAGCGTTCACGCAGTACGTCGATCCCCACGCACACCCGACACATACCGGCGCTCTCTCGCTAGCCTGGATCCATGACCACTCCCACGATCACCCTGAACTCCGGTACCTCCATCCCGCAGCTCGGTCTGGGGGTCTGGCAGGCCACGAACGACGAGACCGAGGCCGCCGTCCGGTTCGCCCTGGACGAGGCCGGCTACCGGCACATCGACACCGCCGCCGCGTACGGCAACGAGGAGGGAGTCGGCCGCGGCATCCGCTCGTCGGCGGTGCCGCGGGAAGAGATCTTCCTGACCACCAAGCTGTGGAATTCGGACCAGGGCTACGAACCGGCCCTGCAGGCGTTCGACGCCAGTCTCGCCAAACTCGGCACCGACTACGTCGACCTGTACCTGATCCACTGGCCGCTACAGGACACCGATCGCATCGAACGAACCTGGGAGGCGCTCGAGAAGATCGCCGAATCCGGCCGCGCGAAGGCCATCGGCGTGTGCAACTTCGAGCCACACCACCTGCAGGTCCTCCTCGACCTGGGCGGCACCGTTCCCGCCGTCGACCAGGTGGAGTTGCATCCACACCTCACCCAGAAGGAGGTTCGCGCGTTCGCGGCCGACCACGGCGTCACCGTCGAGTCGTGGAGCCCACTCGGCGGGACCAGCAACTCCGGCTGGGGCTCGGCGTCGAAGCCGAACACCCTGCTCGCCGACCCGATCATCGCCCGCATCGCCGACCGGCACAGCAAGACCCCCGCCCAGATCCTCATTCGCTGGCACCTGCAGAACGGGTTGATCGTCATCCCGAAGTCCGTGCACGAGGAGCGGATCGCCCAGAACATCGACGTCTACGACTTCGAGCTCACCGACCTCGACCTCAGCGAGATCGACACCCTCGACGACGGCACCCGCGTCGGAGCCCACCCGGACGAGCTGAACATCGGCGCACCCGAGTGAGCGTCGGTCACGACGCCGGGAAGGGACGCACCTCCCGGCGCAGGCCTGATGCCCGCAGCACCTGACGGCGGACACCGGCCCGCACCGATTCCTCGGTGCCGATGATGCGCACGTGCCTGCGCGCCCGGGTGATCGCGGTGTAGAGCAGTTCCCGGGTGAGGAGCGACGCACCCTCCTCCGGCAGGACCACGGACACCGTGTCGTACTGGCTGCCCTGACTTCGGTGGATGGTCATGGCGTAGACGGTCTGCACCTCGGACAGCTGGCTCGGGTGCAACAGCAGCGCATCGTCGCCCCGCGGGAACGCGGCCGCGAGCGACCCGTCGGGGCGGGCCACGATCACACCCGCATCGCCGTTGTAGACCCGCAGTTCGTGGTCGTTGGCTGTCACCAGCAGGGGTTGGCCCGGATACCAACTGTCCGGATCGAGACGGCGTCCCTGCGCCTGCGCGACCCATTCCTGCGCCTGCAGGGCCCAGCGCTGCACACCGAACGGGCCCTCCCGGTGCGCGCACAACAGCCGGTGCGCCTCGAGACCGGAGAGGGCCGCGAGCGCGTCGCCTGCATCGGCAGCCGCGGTCACCGCCACCGACGCGTCCACCACGTCGCTGTGCAACTCCGCGAGATCTTCCGGCGCGCACAGGGATACGGTCGGGTCGTCCGCGCGCAGCAATGCCATCACGTCGTCGTCGCGGCCGTCCCGCACCGCGACGGCCAAGCGGGCGATGGCGCCCCCGAACCTGCGGCCCCGGCTGAGCCGGACGACACCACCGCGCAGCCGCTGGAGCTCGGAGCGGCCCAGTGCCGCCTCGTCGGGGTCGGACGTCGCCTCGAGATCGGCGCCGACGACTCGACGCAGCACCGCGTCGTCGCCACCGCGGACCGGCCTGGCCACCAGATCCGCCAGCACGGCGCCTGCGTCCACGGAGGTCAATTGATCCGGGTCGCCGACGAGGATCAACCGGGCGTCCGGACGCATCGCCTCGAGCAGCCTGCACATCATCGTCAACGACACCATCGACGTCTCGTCGACCACGACGACGTCGAAGGGCAACCTGTTGGCCGGGTTGTACCGGAACCGGGTGCCGCCACGCTGCCACCCGAGCAGACGGTGCAGGGTCATCGCCTTCATGCCGTCCGGGAGTCCCAGCGCCGGGGCCTGGTCGTCGACGGCTTCCTGCAGGCGCGCGGCGGCCTTGCCGGTGGGTGCGGCCAGTCCGATCCGCGGTGGCCTGTCGAACTGCGCGGATACCAGCGCCAGGACCCGCGCGACGGTGTGGGTCTTGCCGGTTCCCGGCCCGCCGGCAACCACCGTCGTCCACCGCGAGACGGCGAGCGCGGCCGCGATCCGCTGACGATCCGGTGCCTGCGACGGCCCGCCTCCCGGCGCACGGAAGTACTCGTCGAGTCCGCGGGCCAGCAGGTCGACGTCGAGCGAGGGGGCGTCCTGCGCACGCGTGTCGAGGACTCGGCGGATGGTCTGTTCCTGGACGAAATACCGGTCGAGGTAGAGCAGTTCACCCTCGTCGGTGTCCACCATGCGCAACGGCCGTAGCGGTCCGGTCCCGCCGCCGAGCACCAGCGGGCTGACGCGCAGCGCCGCGACGACCTCGTCGGCATCGGGCCAGGGCAGCGCCGCGAGTTCCTCCTCGGTGGCCTCCTCGACGGTGACCTCGCGCATGCGCCGCACATCCAGGCAGACGGATCCGGAGCGCACCGCCCGCACCGCGAGTGCGGCCGCGAACGTGACGTGTTCGGCGGTCTCGCCGCCGAGCTTGCGCAGCCGCTCGGCCACGTGCACGTCCGCGGCCGACAGCACCCCGGCGTCGTTGAACACTCGGAGCAGGCCGGTGCCGCGCTGCGCGATCAGTGGTTCGGTCACGACACCCCCTTGCCGGCGAGCAACTCGGACAGCTCCGTCACCAGCGCCGCGGGCGGGCACCAGTCGAACACCCCGCACCCGGCGGGGGTGTCCGGGCCGACCATGCCTCGGACGAAGAGGTAGCACACTCCTCCGAGGTGCCGGTCCGGGTCGTACTCGGGTTGACGCCACCTCAGGTAGCGATGCAACGCCGCCGCGTACAGCAGGGCCTGCAGTGGATAGTGGGACTGCATCATCGCCTGCGCCATGCGTTCCCGGGTGTAGTGCGCCGTGGTCAGATCGCCGGTGCCGAGCCGGTTCGTCTTGTAGTCGACGACGACGTAGCGCGGTCCGTCCGCACGGATCACGGCGTCGATGCTGCCGGTGAGGAAGCCGCGCAGCGGCGGTGCCTCGACCGTCTCGAGCAGCGCCGGATAGTCCCGCAGCGGGTCGTCCACGCTCAGATGCCTGCGCATCGACGCCGCGATGTCCGCGAGGGTGACCGCGTCAGGGACCGGAGTGTCGCCACCGGACAGCGGGATCTCGAACTCGAGCTCGGGCAGCAGGTCCCGGGGCGCGACGTCGGCCAGGGTCGTCTCACCCATCGGCGTGTGCATGACGGTGTGCAGCGCACCGGCGAGTGCGTCCGGATCGAGGTCCGCCAGCTGCGCGGCCACCGCATCCCGGCACGCCCGCACGAGTTCACCCCGCAGATCCCCGGTGCCGGTGTCGACGTGTTCGAGCACCTCGTGCACGAGGGTGCCGAACTCGGTACCGCCGGGAAAGTCGTTCATCGGCGAGAGCAGCCCCGCCTCGGGCTCGGGGACGAGCGCCGCCGACACCGAGTCCTCCGGCTCGTCGGTGATCCCCGGATCCTCGCTCTCGCTCCCCGTGGTCGCCACCGCCTGCTCGTGCGCCGAACTCGTGAGCGCCGAATACGACGTCCGTCGCCACACGAGATCGAGAGTGCGGGCGAACGTGGCGACGGCCAGATCCGTGACCGGTGTCCCGCCACGGGTGTACCGCTGCACCCGCGCCGCCGACGCCGGCTCGACCGAGATGACCGCCGCCGCCTGTGCGGGCCACGCTTCGAGCCGGTGCACCGCGTGCGCGTCCTCCGGGACCTTGGCCACCTCGACGGGTTCCGCGACCCCCGGCTCCCGGCCGAAGATCAACCGGTGCAACGGTGCCCGGGAGGTCGATGCCGCGGGCGCCCACCACGCCACGAGCCGGCTCCGGGCACGAGTGGCCGCGACGTACAACAGTCGCAGCTCCTCCCCTGATTCCTCGGCATCCGCCCGGCGGCCACGGTCGCGGTATCCGGGACCGTCCCGGCCGCCGACGTCGAGGATGCGGCGGCCCTCGTCGTCGTGCAGCAGCCGAGTGGCCGGGTAGGGATTCTTCGCGGCATCCCAGGCGAACGGCAGGTAGACGATGGGGAATTCGAGCCCCTTGCTCGCGTGCACGGTGGCGATCTGCACCGCGTCCGCGTCGCTGTCCAGACGCCGGCTGCGGTCGGCGCCGCCGCCCGCGATGGGGTCCTCGATACGCTCGGTGAGCCAGCGGGTCAGCTCCGCCAGGCCCATCGACTCCTCCGCCGCCGCCCGGCCGAAGAGCTGCGCGAGATGCCGGATGTCGGTGAGTGCCCGCTCGCCGGACGTCACCGACAGCAGCCGCTGCTCCAATCCTGTTTCGGCGGAGATCCTCTCGTACACCGCGGCGAAGCCGGTGCGGTGGAAGATCGCGGACAGCTCGCGGAGCCAGCCTGCCATCCGGCCGACGGCATCCTCTGCCTCGGAATCGAGCCGTTCCGGCGACCAGCCCAGGACCGGGGTGAGTGCGGCCAGCCGCACCCGGTCCCCACGGTGCGGTTGTTCCAGCGCCTGCAGCACCCACAGCCAGTGCGTCGCGCTCTCGGTGGCGAACACGCTGGCGCCTCCGGCCAGGACCGAGGGGACGCCGACCTCGTCCAATGCCTCACGGACCAGGTCGATCTGGGCCCGCGTGCGTACCAGGATCGCAACGTCGCCCGGCGCCACCGGCCGCGGGCCCGCCGGACCACCGGTGAGCGACGCCCGCCCGTCGAGAAGTCCGACGACGTCGGCCGCCAGATCTTCCGCGACCCGGCGGCGCACCGCGCCGACCGCGGGGAAACCCGTCTTCCCCAGGGGGCCGAGGCCGGTGCGGGTGAGGTAGCGCAGCCGCAGTGGCGCGTCCGGCTCGCCGGCTGCCGGATTCAGCCTCCGCTCGGAGTGGTTGGCTTCCACCGGCCGCACCGTGATGTCCGGATGCCCGAGCGCTGCGCCTCCGTACAGGTGCTCGAGTGCCTCGATCAGAGGGGCGTCGCTGCGCCAGTTCATCGCGAGGTCCTCGTGCCTGTCGGCGTGCCGGACCGCATCGAGATAGCTGAGTACCTCGGCGCCGCGGAAGGCATAGATGGCCTGCTTCGGATCACCGACGAGTACGAGGGTGCGGGCACCGTGGAAGGCACGCCGGATGATGTCCCACTGCAGTGGGTCGGTGTCCTGGAACTCGTCGACGAGCACGATCCGGTAGTGATCGCGCACCCGGCGACAGGCGGATTCGCCGTGGTCCGGGTCCGTGAGCACACCGTGCAGCAACACGAGCAGGTCGTCGAAATCCCGGACACCGGCGAGCCGCTTGCGCCGGGCGACCTCCTCACGCACGGCGCGCGAGAACGCGACACGGTGCCCGGCGGCCGTCTCGGTGTCCGCATCGGGCGCCAGCACCGCCTGACGATCTCGGACAACGGCACGGGCCAGCTCCCGGGCGTCGCGGGGAGCGAACGGCGGCGGTCCGTCCCGCCGCGCGTACGCCTGCAGGTAGACGTCGTCGGCGGCCTCGACGGCCAGGTCGTCGACCGACTCCACGAGGGTCACGTCCGCATCGGACTCCCCGGCGATACCGAGACCGTCGAGCATCCGCTGGCAGAAGCTGTGCGTGGTGACGATCGTGCCGGCATCGAAGTCCGCCAGCGCCTGCACCAGCCGTCGCCGACGCTGCTCGACCGTCTCGGCATCGGCGTCCGCGAGCAGCCTCGCCAACGGGTCCGATCCCGACCGCGCGGCATCCGGATCCGCGAGGGCGGCCGCGGTGACGGTGAACCGCTCCCGCGTCCGCTCCCGCAATTCCTGAGTGGCGGCACGACTGAACGTGACCAGCAACAGATCCGCGACGTCCGCGTGCCCCTCGGCGACGTAGCGGGTGGCCAGGCCCACGATCGTGTACGTCTTCCCGGTACCGGCACTCGCCTCGAGCACGGTCGTCCCGGTGGGCAGCGGACCGAGCAGATCGAAGCTCACGGCTGCCCCACCTGCTCCGCCGCGAGCAGCGGCGACCACAGCTCGAGCGCGACATCCCCGAAGCCGGACGGCTCCACCGTTCCCGCCGCGGCGGCGAGCGCATCCAGTTCCGCCACGCGTCCGTGCAGATAGACCATCACCCGATCCTCCCGATCGCCGAACTTGCCGGACCAGCACCGATCGGCGGCCGCCAGAGCCTCGGCCGGGTCGTCACCGCGAACTCGTCTCTCCGCGTAGGCCTCCGAGGCGGTCGGCGACACCGGCAGCGGCGCACACAGTCCGCGATCCCGCAGGGCGACCAGGCGGCGCAGCACACTCGCCGCGTCCTCCGGAGCCGTCAGGGTCGAGCGCCACGCCGGCCGATGTCCGCTGCCGCGACCCGTCGTCACCGCCGTCCGCACCGCACCCTCGGAGTGCACCGCGACGGCGAGCAATTGCACCCAGGCCGCCATCCGATGCTTCGGCGCCAACCGTGAGAAGGACGACCGCACCAGCACGCCGTCGCGGATACCGGACACCGTGCCGCTCAACCGCCGCCCGGCACCGAGGTCGACCGAGACGTAGGCGGTGTCCGGGTCCGGCCCGTACAGCGGCAGGCACGCGTCCGCGAGCGCGTCGACCGCCCTCTCGATGTCCGCGAGCGCCAGGTTACCCAGCGCGAACGGCGGCAGCGTCCCGCGCCGCCATTCCGCAGCCCGGAACCGGGCCGGATCCTCCCCGGCGAGTCGGGATGCCAGCATCCGCTCGCCGATGTCCCAGCGCTGCAACGGGTCCAGCTCCACCGCCAGCGAATCCGACAGTGCCTCGTCGAGCTCGGGAACCCGGACGCCGAGTCGTTGCCGCAGGAACGCCTGAGCGGGATTGACCAGGAACGCCACCAGATCCGTCAGGTCGACGTCCGACTCCGGCACGGGAGCCAGCGTGACTCCGGCGGCGGAGGGTGCCGGCTGTGCCGGACGTGCGGCCGCACGCGCCCCCGCCAGCGCAGCGCGGTCGAACCCGAACGGCCGTTCCGGCACGAAATTCGACGGATCGAACGGCTGCAACGGATGCCGGGTGAGCACACCGGTCTCCTCGACCGCGCCACCGGTCATTCCGGCGAGCACGTCCATCAGCCCCCCGAGCGGAATCGCCGGTGGACGGCGGCCACCGGTCACCGGGTCCGCGCCGGTGTAGAACAACAGCAGCCGCTGCCCCGCCGACATGATCGCGTCCAGCAGCAGCTGGCGGTCCTCGCTCCGGTGGTCTCGTTCGCCGATCAGCGGCTCACCCGCGCAGACGTCGTCGCCGTCGATGCCGGCCGACCGGGGAAACACGTCGTCGTCCAGGCCGAGCAACGCCACCACCCGATGCGGCACCGACCGCATCGGCACCATCGTGCACACGGTGAGTTCGCCGGTCCGGAAGTTCGCCCGGGTGGGCCGCCCGGCGAGCCGCGCGGCGAGCATCGCGCGCACGTCGGCGAGCTGTAGCCGCCGGTCGCCACCGAACTCCGTGGCCTCGGCCAGTTCCCGACGGGCCTGCCCCTGCTGCCAGTCGTCCCGCGGGCTCGTCGCGGTGACCAGATCCAGCGCACGTCCGAGTACTCGCCCCCAGTGCTCGACCGAATGCGGGCCCGCGAGATCGCGCAGGACGACGTCGAGCCGATCGACGAACTCCGAGAATCGTCCGGCGAGGTCGATGTCGCTGGAATCGACGTCACCGAGCGGGAGCGCGAGCCCGAGCCATCCGTCCTCGTCGGAGCAGGCGCCGAGGAGGATCCGATCGAGTGCCGTGCCGAACGTGTTCTGCGGAAACTCGGCCAGACCGAATCCGGCGCGCTGTCGCGGGCCGATCCCCCACCGCGCCCCGGACTCGGCCGTCCACTCCCGCAACCGCTCGAGGTCGTCGTCGGTGAAATCGAAGCGCGTCCGGACCGGAGTGGAATCCGCGAGATCGAGGAGCGCGCTCGCGTTGACCCTGCCCTCCGCGAGAACGAGCAACGTGGCGACCACGTCGAGCACCGGATTGGTACGGCGCAGACCACGGTCCGCCAGCCGCACCCGGAGCCGATGGCCCGGGTGCTCGTGTTCGGGTTCTCCTGCCGCGCCGAACACCGCACGCACCAGTGGCGCGTAGGTCTCGACATCGGGACACATCACGATGACGTCTCGCGGTTCGAGGGTGGGGTCGTCGGCGAACGCGTGTAGCAGCGCCTCCCGCAGCACCTCGACCTGCCGGGCCGGACCGTGACACGCGTGCACCGTGACCGATCCGTCCGCAGCGGCCGGACTCGGCGGCCGATCGTGGACGACGTCGTCCTGCAGAGCGCCGAGCAGCGAGGCCGCCGCCGGGGCACCCTGGTGGTGGACGTGTTCCGCCGACAACCGGCCGATGCGGTACTGCATCTCACGCACGTCGCGGGACAACGCCGCCAGCAACGGATTCCGTACCTCCAGCGCGCCGTCGTCCTCGGCGCGGCGCACCGGTGGTGCGGCGGTCACGAGCTCGTCCCACATGCGCGGGCTCGGATGCGGGAGCCACAGATGGACGTCGCGATGGGCGGCCAGCGCGTCGAGCACGGCGAGCTGGTCGGTGGCCAGACGGGTGGGACCGAACAGCGAGAACCTGGACGGCAGCTCCGACAGGTCCGGCCGGTCCCGCAGTTGCGCACAGATGTCGGGCAGCCGTTCGGCGGGGCTCGGCGCGTCCACCTTGCGCCGCACCCGCCGGAAGAGCTCGGCCTGCCAGAGCTGGTCCGCTGCGAGGGCGTTTCCCGCGCCGTCACCTACACCATCGGGGGCCCACCCGGTATCGGAGACCTGCCCGGTATCGGAAACCCAGGCGGCGAGCATCGCGGGACGCTGGGACGCGTACGCGCGCAACAACGACACCACGTGCAGCGCGGTGGCGTAACGCCTGCGCGAGCGGTACTCGTCGTCGCCACCGCCGAGATGCCGGGCCAGCGGTGCCGCCCACTCCTCGGCCATGCTGTCGTCGATCACCTCGAGCACCGTCCACACCAGTCGCTCCGGCGACCACGGGTCGTCCTCCGGCGCCACGCGCGCCACCGCGGCGGCAGCTTCGTCGACGAGACGGGCCGGCGACGGGAACGCGATGTTGGCGGCCACGCCGTCGGATCCGGCGTCGGCGCCGAGTTCGGCGGACAGCCGCTGAGTCAACCAACGCTCGACACCCTTGGCCGGGACGGCGATCACCTCGGCGGCGAACGGATCGTCGAGGGGAGCGCTCAGCAGGCGACCGAGTTCGGCGGCGAGCGTGTCGGTTCGCTCGGCCCGGTGCACTCTGAGCACGTGCGCCCCCTCCCGGAATGTAGGTCGCCCGGCCACTGCCCGCGCCGTCGTCGACGGGGCGTCCGAACTCTCGGCCGATCCTAGTGGCGACCCCCGACGGACTCCGTCGTCCGACCCACGCGGCGCTCCTACGGATCGCGGGTTCCCGTCGGCGTGCTCTCGATACCCGGCACTACTAGAACTTGTTTCGATTTCATGTCATCGTAGTGATGCCCTGACCGCGGCCCTTCTCTTGCGCGCTCGCGCCGGGCCGGACGATGACAGGCTCCACTCTGCGGGGAGGATGGACATGAGCGCTCACGAGGTACTCGGCCGGACGGTCGAGATGCCGGTACGGGTGCGTGCCGCCACGGCATTCACAGCCGCGTACTCGGTACGGGCCGATGCGGTGCAGGAGTCCATCGCCCACACCGGGCTGCGCGCACTGCGGTATCGGTCCGGGCGCGGCATCTGCATGCTGGTGTTCGTCGACTACATCGACGGCGACCTCGGTCCGTACAACGAGTTCGCCGTCGCGGTCCTGGTCGGCGAACCGGGCGCACCCGCGAGCGTGGCCGCGGGCATCCGGGCCGCGGCCACCGGCCGGGCCGGTGCCCTCATCCACCATCTCCCGGTGGACGGGGAGTTCACCCTCGCCGCCGGACGGGGGATCTGGGGCTTCCCCAAGACCATGGCCGAGTTCGAGGCCGACCACCGGACGCGCACCGCGGCGCTCGGCGCGGACGGGCAACTGATCGCGCGGCTGTCGGTGGCGCCCGGCCTTCCCGTCCCGGGAGGCACGAGTACCTCGCTCGCCGCCTACGCGCACCTCGACGGGCTGACCCGACGCACGACGTGGCAGATGCGAACCCGGGGCCTGCGGAGCCGTCCGGGCGGAGCCGCTCTCGACCTGGGCGAGCACCCCGTCGCGGACGAATTGCACAGCTGGGGGCTGCCGCGCCGCGCGCTGTTCACCTCGGTGATCCCCGAGATGGAGATGACTTTCGGCGACGCCGACACGGTGCGCTGATCGATTTCCCCCTCGCCCCGGGCGGTGACGCGGGCTACACTCTTGGACACTCGACCAGTTCCCTCGCTCGGTTTCCCAGGCCCCAGCCCGTCCACTGTCCGCGCCTCGGCGCGCGCACCGAAAGGAACGCCGTGGCATCGATCCACCGACGCACCGTGCTCGCCGGAGCAGCCTCCGCTCCCCTGCTCGCCGTGGCTGCTGCCGCCCTCCCGGCGGGCGCAGCCGCAGCGGCCGCGCCTGCCGGCTCGCAGCGCAGCGCACCGTCCGGCGGGATGCACGTCGGTGTCGGCGTGTCCGACGTGACGGGGCCGGTCGCGGAGATCGGCATGATGGGGTATTCGAGTTTCGACCAGCGGGCCGAGGGTCTGCACCAGCGCACCCGGGCCCGGGCCTACGTGTTCGCCGAGAACGGGGAACGTGCCGTCTACGTGTGCGTCGACACGTGCATGATCTTCCAATCCGTGCACGACGCCGTGCTCGATCGGCTGGGCGAGCGCTTCGGCGACCTCTACACCGAGCGCAACGTCATGCTCACGGCCGTCCACTCCCACGCGGCCTGCGGGGGCGCCTCGCACAACTACGCCTACAACCTCGCCCTCCTCGGCTTCGAGCCGCTGGTGTTCGATTCCGAGGTCGCCGGGATCGTCGAGGCGATCGTCGCCGCCCACGACGACCTGGCACCGGGCACCGTCTCGTTCGGACGCACCGAACTCGTCGACGCGAGCGTCAACCGGTCCCGCGAGGCGTTCGAGCGCAACCCGGCGTCCGATCGCGACTACTACCCTCGGGGGATCGACCCGTGGATGCGTGTGTTTCGTATCCGCCAGGGCGGCAAGGATGTCGGAGCGATCAACTGGTTCGCGACGCACTGCGCGTCGCTGACCAACGAGAACCTCCTGATCTCCGGCGACAACAAGGGCGCCGCCGCCTACTTCTGGGAGCACGACCACGAAGGAGTCCGATACCTCGACGGCACACCGGGTTTCGTCGCCTGCTTCCCGCAGACCAACAGTGGGGACATGTCTCCGAACCTGAATCTGTCACCCGGAAGCGGGCCCACCGAGGACGAGTTCGAGAACACACGCATCATCGGGGAACGGCAGGTCGCCGCCGCCCGCACCGCCTGGGCCGCCGCGAGCGAGTCGCTCTCCGGCGGCATCGACAGCCGAATCCTGTACCTGGACATGTCCGATCAGGCCGTCGACGGGCGGTTCACGCCCCACGGCGAGTCCGGCCACACCACACCCGCCTGCATCGGTGCGGCGATGAGCGCGGGGAGCACCGAGGACGGACCGGCCCTCCCGGTCTTCCCGGAAGGCACCAGGAACCCGCTCGTCGACGCTCTCGGCGGAATGGACGCGCCTGTCCCGGGATGGCTACAGGACGCCCAGGCCCCGAAGCTGGTGCTCGTCCCGGTCGGACTGCTCCCACCGGGCGGATGGGTACCGCGAATCCTCAAGATCCAGTTGATGCGCATCGGGCAGTACTACCTCGCGGCCGCACCGGCCGAGTTCACCGTCGTCGCGGGCCTGCGGGTTCGTCGCACCGTCGCGGCGGAGCTCGGCGTCCCGCTGGAGAACGTCCTCTTCCAGGGCTACGCGAACTCGTACGCGAGCTACTGCACCACGCCGGAAGAATACGAGGCACAGCACTACGAAGGCGGATCGACACTGTTCGGCCGCTACACCCTGCCCGCCTACCAACAGGGATTCGCGCGGCTGGCGGCGGCGTTGCGAGAGGGCAGCGACGTCCCCCGCGGGCCGGCACCGGAGGACCTGTCGGCGTTCCAGCCCGGCTTCAACCCGGCCGTGGAGGCCGACGTACCCGCGCCGGGACGGTCGTTCGGCGAGGTACTGGTCGCGCCCGAGTCGGCGTCGCCGGGGCAGCAGGTGGCGGTCGAGTTCGTCGCCGGCCATCCGAAGAACGACCTGCGGAGGCGGAGCACCTTCTTCGAAGTCCAGCGACGAGACGGGGGTCGGTGGATCCGGCACGCGGACGACAGCGACTGGGAGACGAAGTTCCGCTGGACCCGCACCGCACCCGGGCAGTCGACCGTCCGGATCACCTGGGACGTGCCGGACGGGACCCCTGCGGGCGACTATCGCGTCGTCTACTTCGGCGCGGCCCGTGACGGCGCGGGCGCGATCACCCAGTTCACCGGGACGTCCGGCGAGTTCCACGTCTCCTGACCACTCCCCTTCCGGCACAATGTCACACCGGTTTCGTTGGATCGAACCGATGTGACATTGTGCCGGAGTGCCGGACAGGCGGATGGGACACGACGCAGCGCGGGTCAGAGCCAGGTGTCCTCGGACGCGGTGAAGAGGAACTCCTCGAGATCGTGCCGCCACGGAGCGGGGACGGTCTTGTCGGGTTCGATACCGGTGTACTGGCCGCGGTAGAACAGCAGCGGGCGCTCGGAACGCACCTCACTCATCGAATGCACCCGGCCGAACACGACGTGGTGGTCACCCCCGTCGTGCACGTTCTCCACCGTGCAGTCGACGTGCGCGAGCGAGTTGTCGATGATCGCGGACCCCAGCGGCGAGACCGTCCAGTCCACCCCGGCGAACTTGTCCGGCTCCCGCGATCCGAACCGGGCGCAGACCTCCTGCTGTTCCTCCGCGAGCACGTTGACGCAGAACGTCCCGGTCTTCTCGATCGCCGCCCACGATCGCGACACCTTCGTCGGACAGAACAGCACCAGTGGTGGGTCGAGGGAGAGTGCCGCGAACGACTGGCACGCGAATCCCACCGGCTGCTCGTCCACGACGGTGGTGATGATCGTGACGCCGGAACAGAACTGCCCCAGCACGGTGCGGAACTGCTTCGGATCGATCCCGGCGACGGTCACTGCTGCATACCCACCGTGAAGTCGTGGCCCCACAGGCTCACCGCCGTGCTCTCCCGGGCGATCCACTCGTCGTCTTCGACCTGCCTTCCCTCGCAACCGAACTCGATGTCGAATCCACCCGGAGTCTTCATGTAGAACGAGAGCATCAGGTCGTTGACGTGACGGCCGAGGGTCGCGGACATCTTCACCTTGCGCCGCAACGCACGATCGAGGCACAGCCCGACGTCGTCGGAGTTCTCCACCTCGACCATGAGGTGCACGATGCCACTGGGCGTAGGCATCGGCAGGAACGCGAGGCTGTGGTGCCGCGGGTTGCAGCCGAAGAAGCGCAGCCAGGCCGGTGGCCCGTCGGCCGGGCGTCCGACCATCTGCGGAGGCAACCGCATGGAGTCGCGCAGACGGAACCCGAGGACGTCCCGGTAGAAGCGCAACGACGCCTCGTCGTCGTTCGTGGAGAGCACGACGTGACCGAGCCCCTGCTCCCCCGTGACGAACCGGTGCCCGTACGGACTG
This sequence comes from Rhodococcus triatomae, assembly GCF_014217785.1. Taxonomy (NCBI): domain Bacteria; kingdom Bacillati; phylum Actinomycetota; class Actinomycetes; order Mycobacteriales; family Nocardiaceae; genus Rhodococcus; species Rhodococcus triatomae. The sequence continues at coordinate 1,560,413 of NZ_CP048814.1, forward strand.
ACGACCCGGCGGTGTTCGAGAGCGGCCCCGTGGAACGCCTCGAGGGTGTTTCCGGACGTGTCCTCGAAGACGATGAGTTCGTCGACTCTCCTGTCCGCCTTCTGTTCGGTCGTGCCCTCCTTGAACGGGACACCCGCGGCGGCGAGGTTGTCCCGGACCTCCTGGAGTTCCTCGGCGTTCGCGGTCTCCCACCCGGACACGAGCAGGCGGTCCTTCTCGCCGGGCACGATGACGAGGCGAGCGGGAAAGTCGTCCATCCGGAGATAGAGAGCCTCCGGGTCGGTTCCCTTGCCCTCGACCATGCCGAGCACCTTCAGGCCGTACTCTCGCCAGGCGGCCATGTCGGTGGCCTCGATCCGCATGTAGGCCAACGAGCGGATACCCATCACTTGCCTCCCTGGTTCTCGTCCAGAAGGAACTGTGTCGCCAGGCGATTGAACTCGTCGAACTTCTCGACCTGTGCCCAGTGACCGCAACCACCGAACACGTGCAACTGAGCGCGGGGAATGGTCTTGAGCGCCACCAGCGCGCCGTCGAGCGGGTTGACCCGGTCCTCACGGCCCCACACGAGCAACACTCGCTGACGGAGCTTGTACGCCTCGCGCCAGAGCATCCCCTTCTCGAAGTCGGCCCCGGAGAAGGACTTTCCCATCGCCCGTGCAGCCGCCAGCGATTCGGGTGTACTCGCTGCGGCGAAGCGCTCCTCGACCAGTTCCGGGGTGATCAGGGACTGGTCGAAGACCATCACCCGGAGGAACGCCTCGAGCTTCTCCCTGGTCGGCCCCTCCGGCGGAGCACCGAACCGTCCGAGGTTCTTGACTCCCTCCGTCGGGTCCGGGGCGAACAGATTGACGCTGAGCCCACCGGGGCCCATCAGTACGAGCCGGCCCGCCCGGTCCGGGAAGTCGAGCGCGAACCGCACCGCCGCCCCGCCGCCGAGCGAGTTCCCCAGCAGGTGCACCCGGCCGGAGATCCCCAACGTGTCCAGCAGCGCGAGAAGCGCCGAGGAACTGTGTACGAAGTACTGCGGGTGGTCGGTCGGCTTGTCGGACAACCCGAATCCGGGTTGATCGACGGCCAGCACGTGGAATCGCTCGGCGAGAACGGGAATGTTCCGGGCGAAGTTGGACCACGAGGACGCTCCCGGACCGCCCCCGTGCAGCAACACGATCGTGGTGTCGTGTCCGACACCGGCCTCGTGATAGTGCAGCTTCAGGTCCGGAGTGACCTGGGCGAACCGGGAGGTCGATTCGAAGGTGATCGCTTCTTCGGTCGTCGTCACGTCTTCCCCCCCTAGACCATCGTGTCCGTGACCGGCAGCCCGAACTCGCCCGTGCCGTACATGACGTACGCCCGCTCGGGATCGTTGGCCGCGTGGACCCGACCGGCGTGGGCGTCGCGCCAGAATCGCTGGAGGGGAGTGCCGTTCGCCAGTGCCGTGGCACCCGAGCTCTCGAAGAGTTTGTCGATGGAGGCGATCGCCCGGCCCGTGGCCCGCACCTGGTCGCGGCGTGCGCGCAACCGCAGGTCGAACGGCACCTCCTCGCCGGCGACGAGGTGTGCGTACTCGTCGGCGACATTGCCGGAGAGCTGCCGCCACGCCGCGTCGATGTCGCTGGCCGCCTCGGCGATACGGACCTTGGCGAACGGATCGTCCTTGGCCTTCTCCCCGGCGTAGGCCGCCCGCAGACGTTTGCCCTGGTGCTCGACATGCGCCTCGTACGCACCGTAGGCCATACCGACGATCGGCGTCGAGATCGTGGTGGGATGAATTGTTCCCCAGGGCATCTTGTACACCGGTGCGGTGTTGCGTTCGAGCCCGGGTGCCGTCAGTTCGCTCATCGCCCGGAAGCTGAGGAAGTGGTGCCGGGGAACGAAGGTGTCCTTCACGACGATGGTGTTGCTGCCGGTGCCCCGGAGGCCGACGACGTTCCAGACATCGTCGATGCGGTAGTCCGAGCGCGGGATGAGGAAGCTGCCGAAGTCGACCGGGCGTCCGTCCTTGATCACGGGCCCGCCGACCACCACCCAGTCGGCGTGGTCGCATCCCGACGACCATGCCCAGGATCCGTTGACGGTGTAGCCGCCGTCGACGACCTCACCCGCACCCATCGGCGCGTAGGACGAGGAGATCCGCACGTCGGTGTCGGAGCCCCAGACGTCCTCCTGTGCCTGCTGGTCGAACAGGGCGAGGTGCCAATTGTGGACTCCGATGATGCCGGCGACCCACCCGGTGGAGCCGCACGCACTCGCGATCTTGCGGACCGCGGAGTAGAACAGCACGGGGTCGGCCTCCTGGCCACCCCATTGGGAGGGCTGCAGCAACCGGAAGAACCCGGTCTCCTGGAGCGCCTTGATCGATTCGTCCGGAATGCGGCGCAGGTCCTCGGTCTCCTGCGCCCGCTCGCGCAGCATCGGCAGCACTGCGTCGAGTCGGTGCAGCACCTCGTGACTGTCGTGGTCGGCCACTGGACGCTCCTGTCTGATTCGTTCGTTCACCTGTCTTCTGAGACTAGAACACGTTCCCATTCATGTCGAGAGTCCGGCAAAATGCCTGATCATCGGATTTTCTGTGCGGCGATTCTGCGCGAAATCTAGCCATGGCTGCCAAAATTCTATAACGTGTTCTACTAACAGATCACAGGGAAGTGAGGGGACATGGCGGCAATTCGCGAGATCGACGTCGGCACCACGCGGACGCGGTTCGCACGCGGCTGGCACTGCCTCGGGCTCGAGAGCGAGTTCCTCGACGGCAAGCCACACGCGGTGGAGGCCTTCGGCACCAAGCTCGTGGTGTGGGCCGACAGCCAGAACAAGCTGCACGTGCTCGACGCCTACTGCCGGCACATGGGTGGTGACCTCAGCGACGGATCGGTCAAGGGCGACTCCGTCGCCTGCCCGTTCCACGACTGGCGCTGGGGCCCCAACGGCAAGTGCACGTCCATCCCGTATGCGCGGCGCGTCCCACCGCTCGCGCGCACCCGGTCATGGATCACGCTCCAGGAGAACAGGCAACTGTTCGTCTGGAACGACCCGGAGGGCAACCCACCCCCGGAGGACGTCACGATCCCCCATCTGCCCGAGGTCTTCACCGACAACTGGACGGACTGGCGCTGGAACCGGATCCTCGTCGAGGGTTCGAACTGCCGGGAGATCATCGACAACGTCGTGGACATGGCGCACTTCTTCTACGTCCACTTCGGGTTCCCGAAGTACTTCAAGAACGTCTTCGAGGGACATGTCGCCACGCAGTACCTGCAGAACCACGGCCGACCGGACGTCCAGAACATGGGCACCCAGTACGGCGAGTCCGTACTCGACTCCGAGGCCTCGTACTTCGGCCCGTCGTACATGATCAACTGGCTGCACAACGACTACAGCGGGTTCAAGGCGGAGAGCATCCTCGTCAACTGCCACTACCCCGTCACCCACGACTCGTTCATGCTCATGTACGGCGTGAGCGTGGAGAAGCCGAAGGGTCTCGACGACGCCACGACGGACAAGCTGTCGCGGAAGTTCACCGAGGGTGTCGCCATGGGCTTCGAGCAGGACGTGGCGATCTGGAAGCGGAAGACCAAGATCGAGAATCCGCTCCTGTGTGAGGAAGACGGCCCCGTCTACCAGTTGCGTCGCTGGTACGAGCAGTTCTACGTCGACATCGACGACGTGGACGAGAAGATGACGCAGCGCTTCGAGTTCGAGATCGACACGAGCAAGGCGATCGAGGCCTGGCAGCGCGAGGTCGACGAGAACCTCGCCCGGCAGGCGGAGGAGAAGGCCGCCGCCGCGCAGGCGTCCGAGGACGCCGAGCACAAGACGGGCGTGTGACGATGACCTCGACCTGGTCCAAGGCGCCGGACTTCGCCGACAGCCCGGACCGGGTCGAGGCCGTCCGCGCCCAGACGGTTGCCGACAAGCACACGTATCTCGAGGAAGGCCTTCAGGACGTCCAGTGCCGGGCGTGCGGAACGTGCGTACTGGTGCGCAAGAACAGCTTCCGGCACACCAGCATCCAGTGGCAGGGCGACCCCCAGCAGATGTGCCCGGAGTTCACCGATGCCGGTGGCCGAGCCGGGTCCCGGCAAACCTGCCCGCGCCTGTTGAACAGCATCAACCATGCCGTCATGGAAGGAATCATCGAGGTGCGTGACCGCGACGAGTGAGCGCGATCTGTTCCCTGCAGGTAGTGCCGCGGCCTAGGCTGGATCTGTCCGCCGACCGCGCACTCCCGCACCTGGAGGCCTCGCCATGAGTGGCAAGATCATGCACTTCGAGATCCCCTTCGACGACGGCGAGCGCGCCCGCACGTTCTATGCGGACGCGTTCGGCTGGTCCATCGACGAAATGCCGGAGTTGGACTACACCATCGTCACGACGGGCCCCGTCGCCGACAGCGGAATGCCTGCGGACGCCGGCTACATCAACGGTGGCATGTACCAACGCTCCACCGAGGCACCGCACCCGGTGGTCACCATCGACGTCCCCTCCATCGACGACGCCTTGAAGACCGTCGAATCACTCGGCGGGAAGACCGTCACCGGGCGCACCCCGGTCGCCGACATGGGGTTCGCCGCGTACTTCACCGACACCGAGGGCAATATCGTCGGCCTGTGGGAGAACGCGGCTCCGGCCTGACGCGACATCTGTTGCGACATCTGTTGCGGCACAATGTCACATCGGTTCGATCTGAACGAACCGATGTGACATTGTGCCGGGCTCGGGGGGGAGGAGAGGGATCACGCGGCCGAGGGGAGGATCAGGCGCGCTCGCGCTGGAGTTCCAGGGCGATGTCGATGAGTTGGTCTTCCTGGCCGCCGACGAGCTTCCGCTTTCCGGCGCGGACCAGCATCTCGGCTGCCGAGACTCCGTAGCGCTCGGCTTGGCGCTCCGCGTGCTTGAGGAAGCTCGAGTACACACCGGCGTACCCCATCATCAGGGCTTGGCGGTCCAGCAGGCACTCGGCAGGCATCGCCGGACGCACGACGTCCTCGGCGGCGTCGGCGATCTCGAAGAAGTCGATGCCGGTCTTGACACCGATCTTGTCGCACACGCCGACGAATGCCTCGACCGGGGCGTTACCCGCACCCGCGCCGAAACGCCTGGTGCTGCCGTCGATCTGGCGGGCGCCGGCGCGTACCGCGGCCACCGAATTGGCGACACCGAGCCCCAGGTTCTCGTGGCCGTGGAACCCCACCTGCGCGTCGTCTCCCAGTTCGGCGACGAGCGCCTCCACCCGGTCGGAGACCTGCTCGAGCACCAGCGCACCCGCGGAGTCCACCACATACACGCACTGGCACCCGGCGTCCGCCATGATGCGCGCCTGCTTCGCGAGTTGTTCCGGCGGAATGGTGTGGGCCATCATCAGGAACCCGACGGTTTCCAGACCCCGTTCCCTGGCGAGGCCGAAATGCTGGATCGAGACGTCGGCCTCGGTGCAGTGCGTCGCGATCCGACAGATGGACGCGCCGTTGTCCTGCGCCTCGACGATGTCCTCCTTGATCCCGACACCAGGCAACATGAGGAAGGCGATCTTCGCGTTCTTCGCGGTGTCGACCGCGATCGTGATCAGTTCCTGCTCCGGCGTCTTGGAGAACCCGTAGTTGAACGACGAACCGCCCAGCCCGTCGCCGTGCGTGACCTCGATGACCGGGACGCCGGACGCGTCCAGCGCGGCGACGATCGCTCGGACCTCCTCACCGCTGAACTGGTGCCGTTTGTGATGCGACCCGTCCCGCAGCGAGGTGTCGGTGACCCGCACGTCCCACGCACTGTCGAAATGGATACCGCCCGAATGGATCGTGTCCGAATGAACCATGTCGCTCACGCCTTCACTGTCAGGAGCTTCTGGGCGATCTCCTCGCCCACCTTGGTGGCCGCAGCCGTCATGATGTCGAGGTTGCCCGCATACGGTGGCAGGAAATCGCCCGCGCCCTCGACCTCGACGAACACCGTCACTCGCGCGTGCCCACCGGACACGACGGACGGATCGTCGAACTGCGGCTCGTTGAGCAGCCGGTAGCCGGGCACGTACTGCTGGATGTCGGCGACGACGCGGTGGATCGAGTCGGTGATCGCGTCTCGGTCCGCGTCCTCGGGAATCGCACAGAAGATGGTGTCCCGCATTATCATCGGCGGATCGGCGGGATTCAGGACGATGATGGCCTTGCCCCGCTGCGCGCCGCCGATGGTCTCGACACCGCGACTGGTGGTCTTGGTGAACTCGTCGATGTTCGCGCGAGTGCCCGGTCCGGCGGACACCGACGCCACCGAGGCCACGATCTCCGCGTACGGCACGTCCACCACCCGGGAGACCGCGTAGACGATGGGGATCGTCGCCTGTCCCCCGCAGGTGATCATGTTGACGTTGGGCGCATCGAGGTGCTCGCGCAGGTTGGCCGGGGGCACGACGGCGGGACCGACGGCCGCCGGGGTCAGGTCGACCGCCCGGATTCCCGCCTCCGCGTACCGGGGTGCCGCCTCGCGGTGCACATACGCGGACGTCGCCTCGAACACCAGATCCGGCTTGTCCGGCCGAGCGAGCAGCCAGTCCACTCCCTCGGCGCTGGTCTCGAGCCCCAGACCGCGGGCGCGGGCCAATCCCTCGCTGGCCGGGTCGATCCCGATCATCCAACGCGGCTCGAGCCATTCGGAGCGTTGCAGCTTGTACAGCAGATCGGTACTGATGTTCCCCGATCCTACGATGGCGACACTTGCCTTGGTCATGGACGCTTCTCTCCTACTCGCATGGGACACGCGACTGTCGGGGCTGGTCGAGGTTCACGGCTAGCCGAAATTCAGGGATACGGTGCCGAGTCCGGCGAAATCGGCATGGAAGGAATCTCCCGGACGGACGTCGATGGCGCGGGTACACGATCCCGGCAACACGATGTCCCCGGCCTTCAACCGGACCCCGAAGCTCTCGACCTTGCGGGCGAGCCACGCGACCGCGGTCACCGGGTTGCCGAGCACGGCATCGCTGCGCCCCTCCGCGATGCGTTCGCCGTTGCGGGTCAGCACCGCGTCGATCGCCCGGATGTCGATGTCCGCGGGACGAACTCGTTGCCGTCCGAGGACGAATCCCGCCGACGACGCGTTGTCGGCGATGGTGTCCACCAGGCCGATCTTCCAGTCCTTGATCCGGCTGTCGATCAGTTCGATCGAGGGGGCGTACGCCTCGGTGGCGGCGAGGACGTCCTCCTCGGTGCAGTCGGCGCCGGGCAGGTCCGCGCCGAGCAGGAAGGCCACCTCGACCTCGACGCGCGGGAAGCAGTAGCGGGCGGTGTCGACCGTACGGTCCTCGAACACCTCCATGTCGCCGAGCAGGTGACCGTAGTCGGGTTCGTCGACACCCATCATCTGCTGCATCGCCTTCGACGACAGACCCACCTTGTGCCCCGAGACGGTGGCACCCGCGTCGAGTCGGCGCCGGATCCCGAGGAGTTGGATCTCGTACGAATCCACGACGTCCATGTCGGGATACGACTGCGCCAACGGGTCGATCGGCGTACGGGTGCGCTCGGCCTCCTCCAACCGGTCGGCGAGTTCGGCTCTCTGCGCGTCGTTCAACATGGTCAGCTCCTCACCGATCGAAGTCCGGGGGCGGGAACGTCCTGCGCCGCCTGCTTTCCGGCACGACGACCGGCGAAGACGCAGTCCGCGATGGACAGCCCGGACACATACGAGTTCGTGCACACGCCCGCAGCCACCCGGCCCGCCGCATACAGCCCGGCGATCGCCGCGTCGGACTCGTCGAGGACCGCTCCCGTGTTCTCGTCGACGCGGAGGCCGCCGAGCGTGAGCATCGGGCACGGGTTCATCGCGTTCGGCTTGATCCCCACGTCGAACAGAGAGTACGGGGGCGTGCGCAGGGCACGAGCGAAGTCGGGATGCTTTCCCATCGGATCGGGGCCCGCGCCGTCCACGGCAGCGTTCGCCGCATCGACGGTGGCGCGCAGTCCGGCCGGATCGATACCCGCCTTCCCGGCGAGCACGTCGAGGGTGTCGGCCCGGATCGCAGTGCGCAGTAGCCCCGTAGCCTGGATTCGCTGGAACCACAGTGACTGGGACTTCAACTGCGCCTTGGCCTCACGCACCAGTTCGGCGTCCGCGACGAGCCACCCCTGCCGGTCGGCGTCGCGGACCAGCGCCTCGCCGAGCGCCGCGCCGTATCGGGACTCGTCGACGATGCGCCTGCCGTGCCGGTCGACGAGCAGCGATCCGAGGAGGGCACTGGGGGGCGAGATGAATCGCCACGCCGAGACGTTTCCCATCCCGGTCGTGGTCGCGCCGAGTGCGGCGGCCATCGCGATTCCCGCACCGTCGTCGGTGGCCGTACCGAGGGAGATGCCACCGGTGAAGTCCGGGGCATGGCGATGCACCAGCGCGCGATTGGCGATGAACCCTCCGGTCGTGAGCACCACTGCCCGGCGGGCCCGGATCCGGATCGGCGTCGCGTACCTGCGCTCGATCCGGCGAATCCGCTTCTCCAGCACCGCACGCAGCGCCGGGGCGTAGATTCCCGGCTTCGCCGAGATCCGGCAGAGCCGGGCGTGCCGCGAGCGCACCCGGGCGGGCGCATCGGCGAGGCTGCGTGCCTCCACGCCCACCACGCGGCCCTCGTCGTCGGTGACGAGAGCGGTGACCGAGGTCTGCGTCAGCACGCGCACCCCGGCGCGCCGGACCGCGCGGGCCAACGGGCCGAAGATCATCTTCCCGGACGTGCCCTTGCCCTTCGCGCGATGTCCACGCTGGGCGGGTGCGGCCACCTTCCTGGCCGCGCCCGACGCCTCACTGCCGGAGTAGTACAGGTAGTAGTCGTCGGTGGGGAACGAGGTCTTGTGCGGACACACCGACCCCTCGAACGGAACCCCGTGACGGATCAGCCAGTCGAGATTGTCGATGCTCTCGTCGACGAAGCGGCGCAGCGTCTCCGGCCGGACCGAATCCCCCACCTCGAATCGCAGGTAGTCGTACATCGCGTCGGGACTGTCCTCGACACCCGCCTCCCGCTGTATCGACGTCCCGCCGCCCGCGTAGACGACGCCACCGGAGATCGTGGTGGCACCGCCACCGAGACGGGCATCGGCGACGAGCACGTCCACCCCGCTCTCACGCGCTTCGAGCGCCGCGACCGCGCCCGCGCCGCCGAATCCGACGACCACGACGTCCACGGTTGTATCCCAGGTCACACACACCACCTCCTCAGAACTGTAACGCGTTTTCGATTTCTCCCCAACCGTCTTCACGTACTTCCAGCACATGAGGGATGGACTGACCGGCTCATCATTCTATAACGTGTTCTACATGAGCAAGAGTGAGTACGACATCGTCGTGGTCGGCAGCGGCGCCGGAGGTATGACCGCCGCCCTGACCGCCGCCCGGCACGGCCTGAGCGTCGTGGTCATCGAGAAGGCACCGCACTACGGGGGCTCGAGCGCCCGGTCGGGAGGCGGGGTCTGGATCCCGAACAACGAGGTCCTTCGGTCCGCAGGGGTCGACGACACCCCGGAAGCCGCCCGCCGGTACCTGCACGCCATCATCGGCGACGTCGTTCCACCGGAACGCATCGACGCCTACGTCGATCGCGGCCCCGAGATGCTCTCGTTCGTCCTCGCCCACAGCCCGCTGAAGCTGCAGTGGGTGCCCGGCTACTCCGACTACTACCCGGAGGCCCCGGGCGGACGGATCGGCGGACGCTCCGTGGAACCGACCCCGATGGACGGCAACGAACTCGGTGACGACCTGGCACTGCTCGAACCGGACTACGTCAAGGCTCCCCGCAACTTCGTCATCACCCAGGCCGACTACCGCTGGCTGAACCTGATCATGCGCAACCCCCGCGGGCCGCTGCGAGCGATGCGCGTCGGCACCCGATTCCTGTGGGCGAAGCTGACCCGCAAGAACCTCCTGGTCCGCGGCCAGGCGCTCATGGCCGGGCTGTGCCTGGGCCTGAGGGACGCGGGAGTCCCGATCCTCCTGAACACCCCGCTGACCGAACTGGTCGACGAGGACGGCACCGTCACCGGGGTGCGCGTGGACTCGCCGGACGGCCCGGCGGAGATCCACGCCCGCCTGGGCGTGGTGATCGCCTCCGGAGGTTTCGAGCACAACGAGACCGCCCGCCGGCGGTACCAGCGCGCACCGATCGGCACGGAATGGACGGTCGGCGCGAAGGCGAACACCGGCGACGGCATCTGGGCCGGCGAGAAGCTGGGCGGCGCACTCGATCTCATGGAGGACGCCTGGTGGGGCCCGTCGATACCGCTGACCGGCGGCCCCTGGTTCGCACTGTCCGAGCGCAGCCTTCCCGGCTGCATCATGGTCAACGGCGAGGGCAGGAGATTCGTCAACGAGTCGGCCCCGTACGTCGAGGCCACCCACGCGATGTACGGCGGACGCTACGGCCACGGCGACGGCCCGGCCGAGAACCTGCCGTGCTGGATGGTGCTCGACCAGCGCTATCGCGACCGCTACACGTTCGCCGGCATCACCCCGCGCTCCCCGTTCCCCGGCCGCTGGCTGAAGGCCGGCGTGGTGGTCAAGGCGTCGACCATCGAAGAACTCGCCGAGAAGATCGAGGTGCCCGCCACGGAGTTGTCCGCGACGGTGGAGCGGTTCAACGGCTTCGCCCGTGAAGGCCGCGACGAGGACTTCGCCCGGGGTGAGAGCGGCTACGACCACTACTATGGAGATCCGCGCAACAAGCCGAATCCGAGTCTCGCCGTCATCGGGAAGGCCCCGTTCTACGCGATCAAGATGGTGCCGGGCGATCTGGGCACCAAGGGCGGGCTGCGCACCGACCCCCACGCTCGGGTACTCCGCGAGGACGGCTCCGTCATCGAACACCTCTACGCGGTCGGAAACGCGAGCGGGCCGGTCATGGGTCACACCTACGCGGGCCCCGGCGCCACGATCGGGCCCGCCATGACGTTCGGGTACCTCGCCGTGCTCGACATCCTCGAGCGCTCGGAGCAGGCTCCCACTCCGGCCGAGACCCCCACCCAGTCCGATCCGGCGGCCCAGTCCGTCACGGGAGGAAACTGATGCCCATCGATCCCACCGTCGCGCTCGGCGCCGATCTGCCGGCCGAGGAGTTCTCCTGGACCGCCTCGGACGTCCAGCTGTACCACCTCGCCCTCGGTGCGGGGGCAGACCCGTCGAGCCACCGGGAACTGCGCTATCTCACCGACGGCAACCCCCAGGTACTGCCGACGTTCTCCACCGTCGCCTCGCGATTTCACGCCACCGAGGCACCCTCGGTCTCGTTTCCCGGTGTCGACATCGACCTGGCGAAGGTCGTGCACGGCAGCCAGGAGGTGACGGTGCACCGCCCCATTCCTCCGGAGGGCAAGGCGCGCACCGCCACGCGGATCGCCGAGATCTGGGACAAGGGCAAGGCCGCGGTGATCGTGCAGGAATCGACCACCAGCGGACTCGACGGGGACCCCCTCTGGACGGCGCGCTCGTCGATCTTCGCCCGCGGGGAGGGCGGATTCGGCGGCGAGCGGGGCCCGAGCGAGACGCATCCGATACCGGAACGCGCACCCGACAGCGTGACCGAGATCCCGACGCTGCCGCAGCAGGCCCTGCTCTATCGCATGTGCGGCGACCGCAACCCGCTGCACTCGGACCCGGACTTCGCGAAGGCCGCCGGGTTCCCCGCCCCGATCCTGCACGGGCTGTGCACCTACGGGGTGGTGTGCAAGGCCGCCGTGGACGCGGTGCTCGACGGGGATGCCGGACGGGTCGGCGGATTTCGCGCCCGATTCGCCGGCGTGGTGTTCCCCGGCGAAACCCTCCGGGTGTCGATCTGGCGGAACGACGACTCCCTCGCGATGACGGCGACGGTCGTCGAGCGTGACGACGCGCCGGCCCTGTCCGACGTCGTCCTCACCCTCGCCCGGTCCTGACTCCCGAGCGCACCGATCGGCTCCCGACCGGCCGCGTCCTGTCGGCACACGGTGCGAGGATGCGGGTGTGACCACGCACGCCCTGCCGTACGCCTCGCCGCTGGAGTTCGCTCCGTTGCGGGCGGTACTCGCCGCCCATGCGGTTCCCGGCGTGGAGTCGGTCGCCGCCCACGGTGTGCGCCGCACCGTCCCGGTCGACGGGCACCTGGCGCGGGTCACCGTCGACTGGTCGGCAGCGCAGTCGTCCCGGCAGTCGTCGTCCGGCGCGGCGAGGATCGAGCTCACCGTCGACGGAGCGCCACGCAGGTACACCGACCGGATCGTCCACACCGTGCGGTGCTGGCTCGATCTCGACGCCGATCCCGACCGGCGCCGCCGGATGTTCCAGGACGACCCGGTGCTCGGTCCGCTCGTGCAGGAACGGCCCGGACTGCGGATCCTCGGCAGCGCCGATCCGTGGGAGACCGCGGCGGGCACCGTCCTCGGCCAGCAGGTGTCCCTGGCCGGTGCCCGCACCCTCACCGGCCGCCTCGCGGCCACCTTCGGCCGGCGATCCGGCACGGACGTGGCGTTTCCGCGACCCGAGGACGTGGTGGAGGCGCCGCTCGAGGACCTGCGTGCCGCGGTCGGAGTACCGCTCGCCCGTGCCACCGCCGTCCGCACTCTCGCCGAGGCCGTCCTGGACGGTTCGGTGACCCTCGCGCACCCGTCCGGACCCGAGTTCCGCGAGCGTCTGACGTCACTGCGGGGTATCGGGCCGTGGACGGCCGAATACCTGGCGTTACGCCTCGGAGACCGCGATGCCTGCCCGACCGGCGATCTGGTGCTGCGCCGAGCGCTCGGCGCCGCATCGGAGGCGGAGGTCCGCAGGGCCACCCGGTCGTGGGCGCCGTTGCGCGCCTGGGCCGTCTTCCATCTGTGGACCCGGGACAGCTTCGCGGACACGTCCGCCCGGACGGCGTCGCGACCGGTCACTTCCCGATCACGGCACGGAGCAGTTTCCGGAAATCCGCCGCGACCGCCCCGGCGCGCTCTATAGGCTTTCCGTGACCTCATCGAGACGCGCGCCGAACTCTGCTCGACCGAGTGATCCTTCCCGACCGGGTGAGACCAGCCCGACCGGGTGAGCCCGGCGCTACCCAGCATCGAAGGGGGGACCACCGTGTCCCGATTCCGTCCGAGCCTGCGCCGCACGACCCTCGCCGGCGCCGCCGTAGCCTGCACCTGCCTGATGTTCGCGTCACCGGCAGCCGCTCAGCCCGTCACCGATGTGGCCGGGAGTGGCAGCACCTCCGGAAGTTCCAGCGGGTCGGCGTTCGTGCCACTGCCGATCCCGACTCCCACCGGTCTGGGCGCGCTCGCCGCGGCGAGTACGCAGACCGGGAAGCCCTACGTGTGGGGCGGGGTCGGTCCGCACGGCTGGGATTGCTCAGGTCTTCTCCAGTGGGCCTTCCGCCAGGTCGGGGTGGACCTGCCCCGCACCACGTGGGAGCAGGCCGTGGTGGGAACCAGCATCCCGTTGTGGGCTCTGGCCCCGGGCGACATCGTGGTCCTGCACCGGGACGCGTCCCACATCGGCATCTACGCGGGGTTCGGCCAGGTCTTCAACGCCTACGGTCGCGGCGTCCCGGTGGGGCTGACGCCGCTCTCGCACTTCCACATCTACGACATCCGCCGGTTCTGACCCACCTCGATACCGGCCGGCCCGATCTCGCGGCGCGCTCCACCCGTGAGACCGGCGAATCTTCCGGCGCGACGCACCTGTCGGCCTGCCGCACGTCCGAGCCGGTTCCACCTGCTCACCTGGCGTCGCACGAATCCCACGAGCGAATCGGTCCAGTCCGGCTCCGCGGGTAGCGATTCGACGGCCTGGGTCAGCAGCTCGTCGAGGGCATCGGACACCAGCTCCGGACACTCGAGCTGCACCATGTGGCCCGCACCCGGCACCCGCAGCATGGTCGCCTCGGGAAGTTGCTCGGCGATGACGCGCGAGTTCCGCAGCGGTGTGATCAGGTCTCTGCTCCCGCACAGCACGAGCGTGGGTACCCGGGTGAGAACCGGCAACGCCGCGGTCTCGTCGTGCTGCTCGAACGTGGGCAGGAAATCGACCAGGGTCTGCAGCGGAGTGTCGTTGATCATCGAGTCGGAGAACCGGGTGACCGTCGGGCTCACGTGCCTGGCCCCGAAGGACGCCGAGCGGATCATCGGGGCGATCACCCGACGGGTCGCGTCCCGACCGCCCTGGACCACCCACGGCAGGCGCTGCGCCGCGACCCGGAATCCGGTCACCACGGGACTACCCAGCGTGCGGGCCACCCCGGACTCGCTCAGTGCTCCGGCAGACGTCGACACCAGACCCACGCCGACGACACGGTCGCCGAAGCTGTCCGGGAACTGACCGGCGTACGAGAGCAGGGTCATGCCGCCCATCGAATGGCCCACCAGGACGAGGGGGCCGTCGGGAACGACCTCCCGTACCACCGTGTCCAGGTCGCGCGCGAGCTGAGAAATCGTGCAGGTCGTGCGGCGGGCGCTTCCGGACCGGCCGTGGCCACGGTGGTCGTAGAACACCAGCCGGACGGTCGGGCCCCAGACACGCTCGAGGTGCACTCGCTGGAAGTGCCAGCCCTCCATCCGGTTGCAGAAGCCGTGCACGAACACGGCGGTGAGCGGGGCATCGGCGGGGCCGACCTCGCGGATCGCGAGGGACACGCCGTCCTCGGTCGTCACGACCCGGCTGCGGTCGCTACCGAGCAGGTCGAACGTCTCACCGGCGAACCTGTCCACTGCGCCCCTTCTGCCCGACGGACCATTGATCGAAGGACAACTCCGATCGAAAGATAGCCCGTATCGGCGGCGCGTGGCGATCCGGGGGCCGCCGGGCGCGCCCGGATGGCTCAGCGTCCGCCGACGTCGCTGTCGCGTGGGTCGAAGGGCAAGTCCAGGTAGGACGCCCGCGGATCCGGGACGAGTTTCTCGAATTCCTCGCTCCGTTCCACCTCGAATCCCCGAGCGAGGTAGTTCTTCATCGCATGTGGGTGGTCCAGTGTCGACGTCACCAGGAACACCCGCTGCGCCTCGCCGACGAGTTCCCCGTCACCGGCTCCGGGCCGGCCGGTGACGTCGAAACGGTAGCGCCACGCCGCCTCCACGCACGCCGAGAGGAACGACCCGCCCACACCCTGCCCCCGGAACTGTGGCATCAATCCGAACAGCACGATCTCCACCGAGCCGTCGTCGTGCCCGAGTAACTCGAAGAATCCTGCCGGGGTCCCCTCGACACTGCCGATCCACAGCTCGACCCGCGGGTTCTCCACCCACTTCGTCCAGTCGGTGTACTGCCACGTGCGGCGGTCCGTCCAGCACACGGTCACTCCGACGGCGTTGTACAAGGCATGGCTGAGTTCGTAGGACGCCACTGCCGCATGTTCGACCCGCAGGCCCGGGTGGGGCGGCGCGGGGACGTGGCTGCCGCGGTCCGACATGGACAGGGTCCACTCCGTCAACGTCAGTTCGCGCGGGCTGCCACGCAACGCGCCGTCGATCGCCGTGCGGCCCGCACCGCCGGAGTCCGCCAGGTGAAGCCTCGTGTCGTCACGATCCACGTGCATGTCGTGCTCCTCCTCCGTGCAACCTACGTCGGTGCCGCCCCTGCCCCTGAGACAGATGGGCGCGCACCGTGGGTCCGATCCGGTCGAGAGCCTGCGGGGTCGTCATGTCCCAGTGCGTTGCCTCCACGGCGTACCGGTGCACGTCACCGGCCACCCACGGTTTCCAGGTCAGCGCGGGATCCCGCCGGCCTGCCCCGTGGCCGGTGGCGGTGAAGAACACGATGTCCCCGCGGAAGACCCGGGCAGGATGCGCGTCCAGCAGGGCCGGCGCGGCCTCGAAGGAATGCCGGATACGCCCGAGCACGTCCCGGGAGAACAGCCCCATCGATTCCACCTGTGCCGCGACCGTCTCGAAGGTCGGGTCGGCCCCCGTCCCCTGCTGAGTCGAACCCAGGCCCGGCACGTCGGCGAACCCGCCGAGGACCTCCGTGAGTGTGGCCGGCTCGAACGTCTCCGTGTCCTCACGGCCCGCGGCGTAGCTGTCGAGCATCGCCAGCAGCGCGACCTCCTCGCCCTGCTCCTGCAACCGGACCGCCACCTCGTGCGCGACGACGCCGCCGAGGGACCAACCCAGCAGGTGGTACGGACCGTGCGGCGAGACGGCGCGGATCTCGCGCACGTACCGCTCGGCGAGGTCGCCGATCGATTCGATCGGCTCGCCCTCGCACACGTAGGGCGACTGCAGGCCGTACACCGGGCGGTCCTCGCCCAGATGCCGGGCCAGCCCGGCATACGACCAGGCGAGCCCGACGACGGAGTGCACGCAGAACAGCGGAGCGACGGTGCCCTCGTCGTCCCGCGCACCGTGGACCGGCTCCTCCGATTGCGGGACCCGCAGGGGCAGAAGGACATCGAGACCTCGCGGCACCGATTCGGCCGCGTCGGGAGTGTCCAGCAGGGCTGCGAGCCCGGACACCGCGGGGGTCGTCAGGACCGCCTGAACCGGGACACTGTGTCCCGACCGCTCGCCCAGCAGACCCGCGACCCGGGTCGCGCTCAGCGAGTTGCCGCCCAGCGCGAAGAAGTCGTCCTCGGCGCCGACCCGTTCCATCCCGAGTACCTCGGCGAACACCTCGGCCACCGCCCGCTCGGTTGCGGTACGCGGCTCGGTGTACTCCCGTCGGTACTCGGACAGGTCCGGCTCGGGCAGCGCCCTCCGGTCGAGCTTTCCGGCCGGGGTCAGCGGAATCTCGTCCAGGACGACCACGCGCGCCGGGACCATGTATGCCGGGACGGCGGCTGCCACGTGGGCCGTGAGGGTCTCCGCGTCCACGTCCCGTCCCGCCGCCGGCAGGACGTAGGACACCAGGACGGTGTCGCCGTGTGCGGGCCGGTGCCCGATCGTGGCCGCGAACTCCACCGCCGGATGCGAGGCGAGTGCGGCGTCGATCTCACCGAGTTCGATACGGAAGCCACGCACCTTGATCTGGAAGTCGCTGCGTCCGACGTACTCCAGTACCGGCCCGGTCCGGGGAGCTCCGGCCCGTTCGTCCCGATCGATCCAGCGCACCAGATCGCCCGTGCGGTACATCCGTGATCCGTTCGCCCCGAAGGGGTTCGGGACGAATCGGTCGGACGTCAGATCGGCTCGCCCGGCGTAGCCGCGCGCCAGGGCGGGGCCGGCCAGATACAGCTCGCCGGTGACCCCTGCGGGGACCGGGCGCAGCCGGTTGTCCAGGACGAGGAGCTCGAAGCCACGCACCGCGCTGCCGATCGGCACGACGGAACCCGGCGTCATCGGATCGGACAGGGTCGCCGCGATGGTGCCCTCGGAAGGTCCGTAGCCGTTGACGAGGGTGCGCCCGGCAGCGGTGAACCGGCCGATCAGTTCCGGCGGGCAGGCTTCGCCGCCGACGACGATCGTGCGCAGCTCGCCGAGCGACTCGGGGTCCATGGAGGCGAGCGCGGACGGTGTCATGAACGCATGGGTGACCCGTTGCCTGCGAATCAGTTCGGCCAGCTCCGCCCCGCCGAGCACCGTCGGTGGCGCGATCACCACCGTGGCGCCCGCGGAGACGGCGATGAGCACCTCGAAGAGGGACGCGTCGAAGCTGGGCGACGCGAAGTGCAGGACCCGTGAGCCCGCGCCGACCGAGAACCGGTCGCGTACGTCCGCCGCGAGGTTGACGATCCCGCGGTGGGGAACCTCGACGCCCTTCGGCCGTCCGGTGGAACCGGACGTGTAGATGACGTACGCCAGGTGCTCCGGGTGCACCGGTGCGGACTCCGGCTCGGCCGGCGCATCCGGCTCGGCAAGCGCGTCCGGGAAGATCCACCGCACCTGTGCGGGGAGGATTCCCTGCAGTTCGGGCGAGGTGATCCCGATCCCGATCGCCGAATCGGACACCATCGCCTCGATGCGTTCCCTGGGATAGCGCGGATCGACCGGGACGAAGGTGCCGCCGGCCTTGGCGACCGCCCACAGGCACAGCACCGATTCGACGGAGCGGGGCAGCGCCACCGCGACCATGGTGTCCGGACCGACGCCGTACCGGCGCAGCGCCCGGGCGAGTGTGGTGGACCGCGCGTCGAGATCCCGGTACGACACCTCGACGTCGTCGAGGACGATCGCCGGGCGGTCCCTGGCCGTATCGGTGCCGCCACCGCCACCGGCGGCACCGCCGTCGACAGCGGCCGTGAGTACCTGCGCCAAGGTCTGCGGCGGCAGGGCCGCCTCGCCACGGGCCGGGACGAATCGTTCCCGCTCACCTGCGCCGAGCAGGTCGACGGCGTCCAGCCGCACGTCCAGCGATCCGGTGAAGGCGTGCAGGGCGCGTTCGAGCCGCGCGACCATCGACTGCGCGACGGCGTCGTCGATCAGGGACGGCAGGTGGTCGACCCGCACGTGCAACCTGTCGTCGCGGGAGGCCACCACCGACATCGGGTAGTGCGTCGAGTCGACGCCTTCCGCACGCAGCACCCGCATGCCGCCGAGATCGCTCTCCTCGGACAGTCCTGCCTGGTCGACCGGGTAGGACTCGTAGACGGTGATGGTGTCGAAGACGGCCGCCGCACCTGCTTCCTGCTGGATGTCGGCGAGACCCAGATAGTGGTGGTCCAGCAGCGCACTCTGTTCCCGCTGGATGCGGGTGAGCAGCTCGGCCAGGGTCTCCGCGGGATCCAGGCGCACCCGGACCGGAAGGGTGTTCACGAACAGGCCGACCATCGTCTCGATGTCGGCGATGTCGGCGGGACGGCCCGAGACGGTCGCGCCGAAGACCACGTCCTCCCGGCCGGTCTGCCCGGCCAGGACCGCCGCCCAGGCGGTCTGGATCACCGTGTTCACGGTGACTCCCAGCCGTCGGGTGAGTCGGTCGATCTCCTCCGTCGCCTCGGCGTCCAGCGAAATCGTCTGTCGCCGTGGCACCTCCGCGGGGGTGGCTCCCGCATCGGCTCCGGCCGGGACCAGCAAGGTCGGCTCGTCGACCCCGGCGAGCGCCTCCCGCCACGCCGCCCCGGACGCGGTCCGATCCTGCCGGGACAGCCAGTCCAGGAAATCCCGGTACGGACGCACCCGCGGCAGCACCCCGCTCGCGTTGTCGGTGACGTAGCCGATGAGCAGTTCCTTGACCAGCAACGGCGTCGACCACCCGTCGAGCAGAATGTGATGGTTCGTGATCACCAGACGGGCCCGGTCCGGCGCGGTGCGCACCAGTAGGAAACGGATCAGCGGCGGGGTCTCCATGTCGAAGCCCGCGGCGCGGTCGGCAGCCACGATCCGGTTCAGCTCGGCCTCCCGCGCGGACTCGTCGAGAGGAGCGAGATCGACCTCACGCCACGGGAGCTCGACCCGGTCGAGTACGACCTGGATCGGTTCTCCGGACGACCGGGTGAACGCGGTGCGCAGGTTCGCGTGCCGGTCGAGCATGATCTGCCCGGCCCTGCGCAGGCGGTCCGCGTCCACGGTTCCCGCGAGGTCGAGGGTCAGCTGCACCGTGTAGGCGTCCGCCCGATCGTCGGCGTCCCGATCGTCGGCGTCCGGGGCCCGGCGCGAGCCGTCGAAGGACCCCCGAGCCAGGAGGGCATGGAACAGGAGGCCCTCCTGGAGCGGGGAGAGCGGCCATACGTCGGCCACGTCCCCGTAGTGGTCCTCGATCCGTTCGATCGCGGGCTGGTCCAGGCTCACGAGCGGCAGGTCGGACGGAGTGAAGCCGACGCGCCCTGCGGCACTCGCATGCTCGACGAGCTGCCGCAGCGCCTCCGACCACCGCTCGGCCAGGGCAGAGACCGTCTCCCGCGCCATCGCCCCGGGCGCGAACGTCCACGTCGCGTGCAGCTTCGGTCCGTGCGGGGTGTCGACGACGACGGCGTTGATCTCCACGAGGGCGGCCATCGGCATGGCCTCGTCGTGCGCGCCGCCGAAGTCGCCCGACTCGTGGTCGGGAAGCCAGGCACTGTCGCCGGTGTCGCCGCTGGACACTCGGCCGAGATAGTTGAAACTGATCTGCGGTTCGGGTGCCTCCCGCAGCTCGGGCGCCTCGGCGAGGTACCGCAGCATGCCGTAGCCGATGCCTCGGGCCGGGACGGAGAGCAACTGTTCCTTCACGGCCTTGAGGGTGTCGGCGACCTCGTCGCGGGCCTCCAGCCGAACCGGGAAGAGGGTGGTGAACCATCCGACGGTCCGGCCCAGATCGGCGCGATCGGCTTCGTCGTGCGCGATCGCCTCCTCCTCGCGGCCGTGGGCCTCGAGGTGGACGACGGTACTCACGGCGTCCGCCCCGCTCGCGATGTCCCCGCTCGCGATCTCCCGGTGCCCGGCGCCCTGTTCCCGGCGCCACCCGGCGACGGCGAGCGCCAGTGCGGCGAGCAACCCGGTGTCCACGCCCGTACGGGCCGCCGCGGGCACCGTGGTGAGCAGGGATTCGGTGAGAGCGGAGTCGAGTTCGACCTGGATTCGGTCCGCCGTACCCGCGACGTCCACTTCGGGGTCGAGCCGTCGGGTGCCCAGATCGGGCTCCTCGGTCTCGACCACCGATCGCCAGTAGCCGATCTCCGCCGTGCGTTCCGGCGCCGTGGCGACGTCGGCGAGGGTGCTCGCCCAGGTCCGGAACGAGGTGCCGACGGGAGCAAGGGGCTGAGCGTCCGGGTCGTCGAGGTGATGCCACGCCGTGGCGAGGTCGGGCACGAGGACACGCCAGGACACGCCGTCGACGGCGAGGTGGTGGATGATCACCAGGATTCGGCCGTCCCGACTGCGGTCGGGGTCGTCGCCCGCGGGAGTGACCCACACGAACTGAGCCATCACCGCGGACTCGGGATCGAGCCGGCCCGCCCCCGCGTCGAGCTGCTCCTGCACGAAGAGCTCGAACTCGGCGGTGCCCGGCCGGTGTTCGGTCTCGACGCGGTGCAGAAGTGTGGCCGGGTCCACGGTCCCGGGTGCAGGAACCTCGACACTCGGTGCCGCGTCGTCGGCGTCGATCGAGTGAGGCGCGATCAGCCGGGCACGCAGCATGTCGTGCCGATTCACCAGGCCGGCGATGGTCGCGGTCAGCCGCTCCCACGTCGCGTCGGCCGGGGCGTGCAGAAGTGCGGCCTGGGCGAATCTCCCTGTCGGGCCGCCCCTGCCGAGGAACCAGCGCATGATCGGTGTCGCCGGGAAGCGGCCCACGCCGCCGCCGGGAAGCTCGGGGACGATCCGCTCGCCGCTCTCGTCACTGGGCACCGCGACCTGGGCCAGCGCGGCAACTGTCTTGCGTTCGAAGACGTCACGCGGCGTGAAGGCGAGGCCGAGCGCCTTGGCGCGCGAGACGAGCTGGATGGAGACGATGCTGTCGCCGCCCAGCCCGAAGAACGAATCCTCGGCACCGACGGAGTCGAGACCGAGCACCTCGGCGAACAGCTGCGCGAGTGTCGTCTCGACCGCGCCTTCGGGTGCACGCGAGACCGGGGCGTCGGCGCCCTGGTCCGGCGCGGGCAGAGCCCGTCGGTCGAGCTTGCCCGCGGGGGTCAGCGGTAGCGTCTCCAGGACCACGAACCCGGCGGGAACCATGTACTCGGGCAGCGTCTCCGCGGCCTGCTGCCGGACGTCGTCCACGTCGACCGTGGCGCCCGGCCGTGGCACGAGGTAGCCGGCGAGGTAGCGCCCGGCGGGACGGTCGTCCCGGGCCAGGACAGTCGCCGACGCCACGTCGGGGTGGGACGCGAGGACGGACTCGACCTCTCCGATCTCGATCCGCAGGCCGCGAATCTTCACCTGGTGGTCGACGCGGCCGACGAACTCGAGGGTGTGTCCGCGCTGCCACCGCACGAGATCGCCTGTCCGGTACATCCGTTCACCGCTGCCGAAGGGATCCGCGACGAACGACGAGGAGGTGAGCTGCGCACGGCCGTGGTAGCCGCGGGCGAGCCCGGGACCGGACAGGTACAGCTCCCCGGGCACCCCGACCGGCACCGGCCGCAGCCGGGTGTCGAGCACGAGGACCCGGAATCCCCGGGTGGGCCCACCGATGTCGATCGGCTCGCCCGGCACCAGCGGCGCGCTGATGGTGGACATGACCGTGGCCTCGGAGGGGCCGTAGGCGTTGAACATGGCCCGGTGTCCGTCGTCCGGCACCCACCGCGGGACGAGGTCGGGCGGGCAGGCGTCGCCCGCGGTGACGAGCACCTTCAGCGCGTCGAGGCCGTTCGGGTCGACCGACCGGAGGACGGCGGGTGTGATCACGGCGTGCGTGATCTCCTCGCGGCGCAGCAGCGCGGCGAGATCGTCGCCGGCGTAGACCGACGGCGGCGACACGACGAGCGTGGCGGCGGCCCCGAACGCCATCAACCATTCGTAGACCGAGGCGTCGAAGCTCGGCGACGCCACGTGCAGCACCCGCGCCTGCGGCCCGAGACGTAGCGTCTCCAGCTGCTCGTGCACGAGGCTCGCGATTCCCCGATGCGAGACGGCAACGCCCTTCGGGACCCCGGTGGATCCGGAAGTGTAGATCGCGTAGGCGATGTCGTCGGCGCGGACCGGCGCCCACCGGTCCGCATCCGTCAGCGGTGCGGCAGTGTGGTCCTCGGGGTCGTCGGCGCTGTTCCCCTCCGAGAGGAGGAGAGCGCTGTCGACGTACCACCAGTCGACGTCGTCGGGAAGCGCCGAACGCCGGTCCGGCGTCGTGAGGCCGAGTGCCGCGCCACTGTCCCGGACCATGTGGGTGATCCGGTTCTGCGGGTATTCCGGGTCGACCGGGAGGAAGGCGCCACCCGCCTTCGCCACCGCCCAGATGGCGATGATCGATTCGAGGGACCGAGGAAGCGCGACCGGCACGAACGTGCCCGGCCGGACCCCACCGCGGACGAGAGTCCGCGCCAGACGGTTCGACGCGGCGTCGAGCTCGCGGTAGGTGGTCGCGACTCCGTCGGCGACCACGGCCGTCCGGTCACCACCGGACGCGGCCACCGCCGCGGCGAATATCTCGTGCAGCAGCTGCGGCCGGGCGGCCTCGCCGCCGCGGATGGAGACCAGGGCGGCGCGCTCGTCGGAGGTGAGGAGGTCGGCGGCCTCCACCGGGGCGTCCGGGCGGGCCACCAGCGTGTCGAGGACACGCACGAACCTGGCCGCGACGACGTGGGCGGTCGAGGCGTCGAAGAGATCGGTGGCATAGGTGAGGGTGCCGACGATCTCCTCGGGGTCCCCGTCCGGACCGTATCCGTCGGACAGGATGAACTGGAGGTCGAACTGCGAAGCGCCCGAATCCGCTTCGACTCCGGACACCGTCAGACCGGGCAGCTCGAAGTCGGTGCGATCCACGTTCTGCAACGCCAGCAGAACCTGGAAGAGCGGGGTGTGCGCCGTCGAGCGCACCGGTTCGAGGACGTCGACGAGCCGCTCGAACGGCACGTCGGCGTGTGCGAACGCCGCGAGGTCGCCGGCCCGGACCTGGGCGAGCAGCTCCTCGAAGGTCATGCCGGGGTCGAACTGTGTCCGCAGCACCAGCGTGTTGACGAACATGCCGACCAGCTCGTCGAGGTGGCTGGCGCCGCGGCCGGCGACCGGGGTGCCGATCGCAATGTCGTCGGTACCGCTCAGCCGCGCCAGGGTCGTGGCGAGAGCGGCGTGCAGCACCATGAACGGCGTGACGCCGCGGCGACGGGCGAGGGCGACGACCTCGCGGTGCACGGACGCGGGGACCGTGAAGCCGTGGGATGCTCCGCGCAGCGAGCGGACGGTCGGACGCGGCCGGTCGAACGGCAGATCCAACCGATCCGGCACACCCGCCAACGCCCGCTCCCAGAACGCCACCTGCTCCGCAGCAAGCGAACCCGGATCAGACTCCTCCCCCAACAACTCCCGCTGCCACAACGCATAATCCGCATACTGCACCGGCAACGGCACCCACCCGGGAACACCACCACGAGCCCGCGCCTCGTACGCCACCATCACATCCCGAGCCAACGGCGCCATCGACGCACCATCCGCCGAAATATGGTGCGCGACCAACACCAGCACGTACTCCCCCACACCCGACTCGAACAACCGCACCCGAACCGGAACATCCACCGTCACATCGAAACCCGACGACGCCACACCAGCGATCTCACCCACCACAGACCCCGCCGACACCACCCGCGGCGACAGATCCAGGGCGACCTCGGCGGTCGCGACCACATGCTGATACGGACCGTCGGGCGAGGACGGGTAGATCGTGCGCAGACTCTCGTGGCGTTCCACGACGTCGACCACCGCCGCCTGCAGGGCGGGCACGTCCAGGGTTCCGGTCAACCGGAAGGCGAGCGGGATGTTGTACGCGGCCGAGGCCGTGTCGTACTGGTTCACGAACCACATACGCTGCTGCGCCGGGGACAGCGGCACCCGCGCCGGACGGGGCCGGGGAGCCAGGACGGGCCGGTCCGGGGACGTGTGCGCCGCCTGCTCGACGACGTGGGCGAGACCGTGAACGGTCGGCGCGTCGAACAACTCCCGCACCCCGATGGTGACTCCCTGTGCCTCACCGATCCGGGCGACCACCCGGGTCGCCGAGAGCGAGTTGCCGCCGAGCGCGAAGAAGTCGTCCTCGGCGCCCACCCGTGCCGTGCCGGTGACGTCCGCGAAGACCGCGGCGATCAGTTCCTCGGTCACGGTGGCCGGCGCCACGTACCGGGCCGCTTCGGATTCCGTCTGCGGCTCGGGAAGAGCCTTGCGGTCGAGCTTGCCGTTCGCGGTGACGGGGAACCGGTCGACCACCACGAGGTGCGGCGGCACCATGTACGCGGGGACGCGAGAGGAGAGGTGTTCGGCGAGTTCTCGCGGATCCGGCGCCGTCTCGGCGGAGCCGATGCTCACGTACCCGACGAGCGCCTGCTCACCGCGGGCGTCGGTGTGAACCGTCACCACCGACTGCTCGACCTCGGGATGCGCCGCCAACGCCGCCTCGATCTCACCCAACTCGATCCGCTGACCACGCAACTTCACCTGGAAGTCACTGCGCCCCAGATACTCGAGCGCACCGTCCCCACGCCGACGCACCAGATCACCCGTCCGATACATCCGCTCACCGTCGGCGAACGGATTCGCCACGAACCGATCGGCCGTCAGATCGGGGCGACCCACATAGCATTCGGCGAGCTGAGTGCCCGCGAGGTAGAGCTCACCCACGACGCCCGTCGGGACGGGGTGCAATCTGTTGTCGAGCACGTGCACGCCGGTGTTCCAGACGGGTCGTCCGATCGGAACGGACGTCTGCTCGTCTCCCGTGACGTCCCAGTAGGTCACGTCCACCGCGGCCTCGGTCGGACCGTAGAGGTTGTGGACCCGGGCCTGCGAGCGGGCGGCGAATCGGCGGGTCTGATCCACGGTGAGGGCCTCACCGGAGCAGAACACGTGCGCCAGCGACACACACTCACCCGACGTGGGTTCGGCGGTGAACACGGACAGCATCGACGGCACGAAGTGCACGGTGGTCACACCGCGACGCCGGATCTCCCCGGCGAGATAGGCCGGGTCCCGGTGACCGTCCGGGGCGGCGATCACGAGCTGCGCACCGACCTGCAGGGGCCAGAACAACTCCCACACCGACACGTCGAAAGTCACCGGCGTCTTCTGCAACACCACGTCCGACCCGTCCAGCGGGTATTCGGCCTGCATCCACGCCAACCGGTTCACGATCGCCCGATGCGAGACCGCCACACCCTTCGGCCGGCCCGTCGACCCCGACGTGAAGATCACGTACGCCGTGTCGTCCGGGCGGATCCGGGGCCTGGGCAGCCGGTCCGCGGGAGGAACGTCGAGCCGGTCGAGGTCGATCCGCCGTACGGCGTCGGGCAGCGCGGCGTCGACCGTCGACTCGGTCAGCACGCAGAGCGGCCGAGCCGTCTCGACGATGTACGCGAGCCGGTCCGCCGGGTGCTCCACGTCCAGCGGCACGTAGGCACCGCCCGCAGCCACCACCGCGTGGACGGCGACGAGGAGGTCCACCGACCGTGGCAGGGCGATCGCCACCCGGATTTCCGGCCCGACCCCGAGCGAGACCAGGACACGGGCCAGTTCGTCGACTCGCCTGGCGAACTCCGCGTACGTCAGCTGCTGATCCTCGAAGACCAGCGCCGTCGCGTTCGGGGTTCGAGCCAGCTGGGCCTCGAGTGTGTCCACGAGCGTCGCGGCCGGGACCGCCACCCGCGCGCCGAGAACGGCGGACCGCTCCGCAGCGTCCTCGCCCGGCCCCAGCAGCGGCAGATCGCCGACGGGGCGGTTCGGTCGCTCGGTGGCCGCGTCCAGCAATCGCAGCAGACGCCGGCCGAAGCCCTGCACGGTCGACTCGTCGAACAGGTCGGTCGCGTAGGTGAACGTCGCCAGGTATCCCCCCGCATCCTTCGCTGCCGGGCCCTGTGGGCTGACGGTCAGGTGCAGGTCGTACTGCGCTGCGGCAGTGTCGGTCTCCCATTCGGTGAGCGTGAGGCCCGGGAGCGCCACCTCCGTGGCGGGCGTGAAGTTCTGGAAGGCGAGCATCACCTGGAACAGCGGTGAGTGCGCCGTCGACCGCACCGGATCGAGAACCTCGACGAGCCGCTCGAACGGCACGTCGGCGTGCGAGAACGCGTCGAGGTCCCGGCGACGTACCTGATCGAGCAGGGCGGCGAAGCTCGCACCACCGTCGACCTCGGTCCGCAGCACGAGGGTGTTGACGAACATGCCGACCAACTCGTCGAGCTCCGGCCCACCGCGACCGGCCACCGGAGTACCGACCGTGACGTCCCCCGAGCCGCCGAGCCGGGACAGCAGGACGGCGACGGCCGCGTGCAGGACCATGAACTCGGTGCCGCCGTGTTCGCGAGCGATATCCGCGATGCGCGTGCGCAACTCGGAATCCACCACGAACGAGGTCCGGGCACCGCGCAGCGAGCGGACGGTCGGACGCGGCCGGTCGAACGGCAGATCCAACCGATCCGGCACACCCGCCAACGCCCGCTCCCAGAACGCCACCTGCTCCGCAGCAAGCGAACCCGGATCAGACTCCTCCCCCAACAACTCCCGCTGCCACAACGCATAATCCGCATACTGCACCGGCAACGGCACCCACCCGGGAACACCACCACGAGCCCGCGCCTCGTACGCCACCATCACATCCCGAGCCAACGGCGCCATCGACGCACCATCCGCCGAAATATGGTGCGCCACCAACACCAGCACGTACTCCCCCACACCCGACTCGAACAACCGCACCCGAACCGGAACATCCACCGTCACATCGAAACCCGACGACGCCACACCAGCGATCTCACCCACCACAGACCCCGCCGACACCACCCGCGGCGACAGATCCAGGGCCGCGACGACCTCCTCGGAGCCCACGCCGAGAATGCGCTGCCAGGGTCCGTCCACCGAGTTGGGGTACACGGTCCGCAGGCTCTCGTGACGGTCGACGACATCGACGATCGCGGCACGCAGCGCGGCGACATCGAGATTCCCGGTCAGCCGGAACGCCACCGGCAGGTTGTAGGCCGCCGAGGCCGTGTCGTACTGGTTCACGAACCACATACGGGACTGCGCCGGGGACAGCGGGATCCGCTCCGGTCGTGGCAGAGCCCCGAGCACGGCGGTCGCCTCGGAACCGGGGGCTCCGGTCGTGGCCGCGTCCGCCGCGGACACGTCCTGATCCTCGGCCGACCCCATGACGGCCGCCAGGGAGGCGACGACGCCCGCGTCGAACACCTCGCGGACACTCACCCGGCGGCCCTGCGCTGCGGCGAGCCGGGCGGCGAGTCGGGTCGCGGTCAGCGAGTTGCCACCGAGCGCGAAGAAGTCGTCGTCGAGGCCGACTCGGGCGAGACCCAGGATGTCGGCGACGGTGTCGGCCACGAGTCGTTCGGCCGCCGTCCGGGGAGCACGGTACTCCCGGCCGACCACCTCGGGTGCGGGAAGCGCCTTCCGGTCGAGCTTGCCGTTCGCGGTCACCGGGAACTCGTCGAGCTCGATGAAGTAGCCGGGCACCATGTAGGCAGGAATCCTGCTCCGCAGGTGCTCGGGGAAGTCCACCGGCTCGGTGGCCCCGGCCGCACGGCGCAGATACGCCACGAGGGACTGCTCACCGAGCGCGTCGGTGTGAACCGTCACCACCGACTGCTCGACCTCGGGATGCGCCGCCAACGCCGCCTCGATCTCACCCAACTCGATCCGCTGACCACGCAACTTCACCTGGAAGTCACTGCGCCCCAGATACTCGAGCGCACCGTCCCCACGCCGACGCACCAGATCACCCGTCCGATACATCCGCTCACCCTCGGCGAACGGATTCGCCACGAACCGATCGGCCGTCAGTTCCGGCCGTGCGACGTACCCGCGTGCCAACTGCACGCCGGACAGGTACAGCTCTCCCACGATGCCCACCGGCACGGCGCGGAGCCGCCGGTCGAGCACGTGCACCCGGGTGTTCCAGACCGGTACGCCGATCGGTACCACGGTCGCGTCGTCGTCGCCGACCTCGTGGTACGTCACGTCCACCGCGGCCTCGGTCGGACCGTACAGGTTGTGCATCCGTGCACCGGTCGAGGCGCGCAGGCGCTGCGCGACCCGGGCGGGCAGCGCTTCACCGGAGGCGAACACCTGCCGCAGCGACGAGCACTCGGACACCGAAGGTTCGGCGACGAACGCCTCGAGCATCGACGGCACGAAGTGTGCCGTGGTGACACCGCGACGCCGGATCTCCTCGGCGAGATAGGCCGGGTCCCGGTGTCCTCCCGGTGCGGCGACTGCCAGCCGGGCGCCGACGATCAAGGGCCAGAACAACTCCCACACCGACACGTCGAAAGTCACCGGTGTCTTCTGCAACACCACGTCCGACCCGTCCAGCGGGTACTCCGACTGCATCCACGCCAGCCGGTTCACGATCGCCCGATGCGAGACCGCCACACCCTTCGGCCGACCCGTCGACCCCGACGTGAAGATCACGTATGCCCTGTCGTCCGGACGGACGGACACCGCGGTCTCCCGTCCGAGGCGGGCATCGGTACGGTTCGCCGGATCGGTCCGAAGCACGGTCGCGGCGTCGATCCGCCGCACCGTGTCCGGTAGCTCGATCGGCGATCCACCGGTGAGAACGAGCACCGGGCGAGCGGTCTCGAGAACGTAGGCGATGCGATCGGCAGGATGGTCGGGATCGATCGGCAGGTACGCGGCCCCGGCACGCAGGACGGCATGGATCGCCGACACCAGATCGTTCGAGCGTTCCATCGCGACGCCGACCACGCTGCCGGGCACCACACCGGACGCGGCCAGTTCCGCCGCCAGGCGCTCCACCCGGGCGTCGAACTCCCGATAGGTGAGTTCGGCGTTCTCGTCACCGACGGCCGGGGCGTCCGGAGTGCGATCGGCTTGTGCGCGCAACAACGTCACGAGATCGGTTGCGTCCTCGACGGGGCCGATCGGGAGGACGAGATCGTGGGCGGTCGCGTTCCACGCACGATGGGTCTCGTGCTCGGACTCGTCCAGGAGGTCGACCCGGGCAAGTGGGAGCCGCGGGTCGGCAGCGATCGTCCGCAGCATCCGGGACGCGATCGAGGCCGCGCCGATGGCCGCCATCGGCTCCACCGCACCTGCACGCGCCCGCACCGTGAACGCGAGGTTCGGTTCCATCGAGGCGGTGAGTGTCAGCGGGTAGTGGGTGGCGTCCTCGCCGTGGATACCGGTCACCCGCATCCCGGCGATGTCGGTGGCCTCACTGAACCCGCCGCGATCGACCGGATACGACTCGAAGACCGTCAGCGTGTCGAAGAGCGCGCCGACACCCGCGGTGTCCTGGATCTCGGCCAATCCGACGTGGTGGTGATCGAGCATCGCGCTCTGCTCGGCCTGCACTCGCTCGAGCAACTCCACCAGCGTCTCCGACGCGCGCAGTCGTACCCGGACGGGCAGGGTGTTGATGAACAGGCCGAGCATCGACTCGACACCGTCGATCTGGGGTGGCCGACCCGACACGGTGGCTCCGAAGACGACGTCGTCGCGGCCGGTGACCGTCGCCAGCGCCACCGCCCACGACGTCTGCACCATCGTGTTGATCGTGACGCCGTATTCGCGGGCGATGCTCTCGAGGCGGGCCGTGACGTCCGCATCGAACCGTACGTCGATCGGTGCGGTCGGATCGGCGACGTCCGCGTGTGCGTCCGCCCCTGGAGAGGCGACGGTGGTCGGCTCGTCGACCCCGTCGAGCAGTTGTCTCCAGGCGTCGAGCGACTGCTGCGGGTCCTGTTCGTGCAGCCACGCCAGGTAGTCCCGGAACGACCGCGTCGCCGGGAGCATCGTGGTGTCGGCACCGGTCGCGTAGAGCACCAGGAGTTCCTTGACGAACAGCGGTGTCGACCAGCCGTCGAGGAGGATGTGGTGGTTCGTGATCACCAGGCGGTACACGTCGGGTTCGAGCCGCAGCAACAGGAATCGCAGCAACGGCGGCGTGGACATGTCGAAGCCGGCAGCGCGGTCGGCGTCGATCTCCCGCTGCGGTCCACGGACGCGTTCCGGGTAGTCGGCGTCCACGAAATCCACGACCCGCCAAGGCAGTTCCACGGAATCGCCGACGACCTGAACGGTCTCGCCGGAATCGGTGACAGTGAACGCGGCCGACAGATGCGGGTGCCGGTCCAGCAATGCCTGACCGCACCTGCGGAGTCGGTCGGCGTCGACGTGCCCTTCGAGATCCACGGACAGCTGCACGGTGTAGACGTCGGTCTGCGGATCGGCGATCTGGGCGTGGAACAGCAGCCCCTGCTGCAGAGGCGAGAGCGGCCAGACGTCGGTGAGAGCCGGGTAGGCAGCCTCGAGCCGGTCGATGTCCGCCTGCGCGAGGTGTACCAGATCCAGGTCCGAGGGAGTCAGCCCACCGGCATCGGGTCGCGAGGCGTGCTCGGCGAGTGCGGCCAGAGCCTCGGTCCACAGATCGGCCAGTTGCCGGGCATCGTCGGCGCCGAGGACGTCGCGGACGTAGGAGAAGGTGGCCGACACCACCGGTCCGTCACCGCCACGCTCGGTGGCGACCGCATTGATGTCGAGGACGGAGGCGGCGGCCAGGGAGTCGTCGCTGGTTCCGCCGACGTCCAGGGTCCCGTCGGGAGTGAAAGGCCCCGCAGCAGCAGTATTTCCGACAGAGCCGGGTCCACCGGCCGAGCTTCCACCCGGCACCAGCACGCGCCCGAGATAGTTGAAGCCGATCTGCGGCCGAGCGTAGTCCGTGAGCACCGCACCGGACCCGGAGTCCAGATGCCGCAGCAGTCCGTAGCCGATTCCGTGATCGGGCACCGCGGCGAGCTGCTCCTTGACCCTCTTGACCGCGGCGCCCGCACTCGGCCCGCCCGCGAACGCATCGTCGATGTCGATTCCGGTGAGGTCCAGCCGCATCGGGAACACGGTCGTGAACCATCCGACGGTGCGGGACAGGTCGGCACCCGGCAGAGCGTCTTCCTCGCGTCCGTGGCCCTCGAGGGTGACGAGCGTGCTGTCGTGGTCGTTGCCGCGGGCGCGGCGCCACCGGGCTACAGCCAACGCGAGCGCGGTGAGCAGCCCGTCGTTGGCCCCGCCCCGATAGGCGCCGGGAAGGGTGGTGAGCACGGCCGCACTCACGTCCGCGGGCACCTCGACACGCAGGTGCGCCGTCGAGGACGCGGTGTCGACGGCCGGATCGAGCCGACGTTCGCCGAGCACCGGGTCGGGCCCGTCGAGCATGCCCTGCCACAGCTCGACTTCGCCGCGTCGCTGCGGGGTGCGGGCGCCCTCGGAGAGCCCCCGTGCCCAACGGCGGAACGAGGTTCCCTCGGGTTCGAGAGTCGGTGCGGCCCCGGCGGCAGCCGCGGCCCAGGCCGCTCCCAGGTCCGGAACGAGGATTCGCCACGAGACACCGTCGACGGCCAGGTGGTGGATGACGACGAGGAGCCGGTCGGCACCCGCCGTACCGGAACCTGTCGTGCCTGTCGTGTCGGAACCTGTTGTGCCGGAACCAGCGGTTGCACGCAGATACACCATGTGCAGGAGCACACCCGCCGCCGGATCGATTCGGTCTGCCGCGGCATCGAGTTCCCGCTGGACGGACTCGCGGCGCTCGGTGTCCGGCGCGGTCGCGGCATCCCAGTCCACCACTCGCACCATCGCGGCGGCATCAACGGCCCCGCCGTCACCACCCACCCCGCCCGGGAGAACCTCCCACGTCGCACCTTCCGGTCCGTCCGCGGCGACGAGGCGGGACCGCAGCACGTCGTGGGTGTCCACGAGCGCCCCGGCCGCCGCGACGAGATGCTCGGTCTCCACGCCGTCCGGCAGGTGCAGCACCAGTGCCTGGGTGAACCTGCGGTAGCGCCCGCGGTCCAGCATCTCGTGGACGATGGGGGTGAGATCGACGTCGCCGACCGGGCCTCCGGGCAGTTCCGGCACGACGACGGGCGCATCGCCCGCGCCGTGTGCCGTGGCCACCCGGGCGATGCCCGCGACCGTCTTGGCCTCGAACACGTCCCGCGGACTGAAGCTCAGTCCGCGCGCTCGCGCCCGCGAGACCAACTGGATCGAGACGATGCTGTCGCCGCCGAGCGCGAAGAAGGAATCGTCGGCCCCGAGGTCGGCCTCCTCCAGTCCCAGCACCTCGGCGAAGAGTTCGGCGACGAGACGCTCGGTGTCGGTGGACGGGGCACGAGACGGCGCCCGCACAGCCGGTTCGGCGTGCTCGGGCACGGGCAGCGCCGCCCGGTCGAGCTTGCCGATCGACGTCAGTGGGAGCTTGTCGAGCACGACGAATGCCGCGGGCACCATGTACTCGGGGAGTGCGCGCTCGGCCGCTGCCCGCAGTTCGGCAACGTCGATTGCCGCGCCCGGCACGACACCGTCGATTGCCGCGTCCGGCCGAGGCACCACGTAGGCGGCGAGATACTTGCCACCACCCGGCGCCGCCGGCCCGTCGGAGCGCGCCAGGACCGCCACGCGGTCCACGCCCGCCACCGCGGACAACACGGCCTCGATCTCCCCGATCTCGATTCGCAGGCCGCGGATCTTGACCTGGAAGTCGCTGCGGCCCAGGTACTCGAGCTCATGGCGCCCGGTCCGCGTGCGCCGCCAGCGGACGACGTCACCCGTGCGGTACATCCGATCGCCGGCCTCCCCGAACGGATCGGGGACGAATCGTCCGGCGGTGAGATCCGGCTTCGCGACGTAGCCCCGCGCGAGTTGGACACCGGCCAGGTACAACTCGCCCGCGACTCCGGGGGGCACCGGCTGCAGACGCGAATCCAGGACGTACGCCGGGGTGTTCCACACCGGCTCGCCGATCGGGATGTTCGCGGCGGGATCGTCGTCACCGCAGCGGTGTCCGGTGGACGTGATCGTGACCTCGGTGGGGCCGTACATGTTGTGCAGCACCGCGGAGTTCGCGCCGCGGAACCGGGCGGCGACGTCCGGCCCGAGGGCCTCTCCACCGGAGAACACGTGGCGCACCGTGTCGGGCAGCGCCAGGTCGGGGTCGCCGAGCATCGCGGCGAGCATCGACGGCACGAACCCGGTCAGCGTGACGGACTCGCGGTGCATCACCTCGGTGAGGTAGGCGGGATCCCGGTGTCCGCCCGGCCGGGCGACGACGATGCGCGCTCCGACGTACACCGGCACGAAGAGCTCCCACACCGACACGTCGAACGTGAAGGGTGTCTTGTGCAGGACGACGTCGTCCGGCCCCATCTCGTAGGCCCGGCTCATCCACCGCATCTGGTTGACGAGTCCCCGATGCGGGATCTGCACGCCCTTGGGACGGCCGGTGGAACCGGAGGTGAAGATGATGTAGGCGGTGTTCGAGGGCCGCAGCGGGGCGTGCCGGTCGTCGTCGGTGAGGGGCTCGTCGGATCGTGCGGAGGTGTCGAGTTCGTCGACGGCGATCACCGCAGCGCCGCTGCTGCTCACGGTGGCACCGTTCCCGTCACCGCCGAAGAGGTCCGCGTGCTCGCGGGTGGTGAGCACACATACCGGTGCCGCGGTGTCGAGCACGTACGCGCGACGCTCCTGCGGGTCGGACGGCTCGACCGGCACGTAGCCGCCGCCGGCCGCGAGGGTCGCGTACATCGACACGACCATGTCGAGCGAGCGCTCCATCGCGATCGCGACCACGGTCTCCGGGCCCACGCCGTGTGCGACGAGGTGTCGGGCCAGCCGGTTGACTCGCCGGTCGAACTCCCGATAGGTCAGCCGCTCGCCGGACGCGTGGTCACCGAAGGCCTGGTCACCGAAGACGAGGGCGACCGCGTCCGGGGTCCGATCCACCTGCTGACGCAACAGCTCGGGGACCGTGGTCGGCGGGAGATCGACGCGCTCCGGCACCGCAGGAGGGGTGCGGCGTTCGTCCGCGGTGAGGAGATCGACCTCACCGACGAGGACGTTCGGGTTCGCGACCACCCCGTGCACGAGCCGGATGAACCGGTCCGCGAGGGCCTGCGCCCCGTCCCTGGTGAACAGGTCACTCGCGTAGTTGAGCGTGCCTTCGAGCCCCGCGGGGTGACCGTCGGCGTCGTGTCGTTCGGCCAGGGTGAGCGTCAGGTCGAACTGCGCCGTGTCCAGCTCGACATCGACCTGTTCGACCACCAGTGAGGGGAGCTCGAGCCGCACCGGTGCGAGGTTCTGGAAGGAGAGCATCACCTGGAACACCGGGCTGTGCGACGTCGACCGCGGCACGTCGAGCGCCTCGACCAGGTGCTCGAAAGGAACGTCGGCGTGGGCGAACGCGTCGAGGTCACCCTCACGGACGCGAGTCAGCAGATCCCGGAACGTCGTGTCCGGCTCGACGCGGGTCCGCAGCGCGAGGGTGCCGACGAACATGCCGACCAGGTCGTCGAGCGCGGCGGCGCCGCGACCGGCCGTCGGAGTGCCGATCACCACGTCGTCGGTCGCGCCGAGCCGGCCGAGGAGCACCGCGAGGGCCGCATGCACCGCCATGAAGACCGTCGCGTCGCTCCCGGCAGCGATCCCGGCGAGTGCGCCGTGCGTCGCGGCGTCGAGCTGCACGGGTACGAATCCACCGCGCAGCGACTGCTGCTGCGGGCGGGGCAGATCGGTGGGCAACTCGATCTGGTCCGGGGCGTCGGCCAGGGTCCTCTTCCAGAATTCCAGTTGCCGACCGAGCTCGGTCTCCGGATCGTCCTCGTTCCCCAGCCGATCTCGTTGCCACAGTGCGTAATCGGCGTACTGCACGGCCAGCGGAGTCCACTGCGGCGCCGCACCGGTGGACCGCGCGGCATAGGAGGTCATCAGGTCGCGCGCGAGCACCGCCATCGATGCGCCGTCACCGGCGATGTGGTGGATCACCAGCGCCAGTACGTGTTCGGCATCCCGGCCGGGCGCTGCCGGAAGCCGGTACAGCGCCGCCCGCACAGGCACCTCGGAGGCCACGTCGAATCCGGTACTCGCGAGGGTGCCCAGTCGCGCCGTCAGATCGTCGGTGTCGCCGACGACCACGGGGGTCAACGGCTGCGCGACGTGCACGGTGGGCAGCACCACCTGGGTGGGGGTGCCCGATACGCTCGGGTAGACCGTCCGCAGCGACTCGTGCCGGTCCAGGACGTCGGTCACCGCCAACCGCAGGGCGGCGGCGTCGAGATCGCCGGTCAGCCTGATCCCGAAGGCGATGTTGTATGCGGGCGACGACGTGTCGTACTGGTTGACGAACCACATCCGCTGCTGCGCGGGCGCCAGTGGAATCTGCTCCGGCCGCGGACCGGCGACCAGCGGGGGCTGCCCGCTCGTGGACCGGGCGAGTCCGTCGACCCGCTCGGCCAGCGCCGCGACCGTGGGGGCGTCGAACAGCTCACGCACTCTCAGATCCACCCCGAGTG
This sequence comes from Rhodococcus triatomae, assembly GCF_014217785.1. Lineage (NCBI taxonomy): Bacteria > Bacillati > Actinomycetota > Actinomycetes > Mycobacteriales > Nocardiaceae > Rhodococcus > Rhodococcus triatomae. Next base: position 1,596,195 of record NZ_CP048814.1, read on the forward strand.
CCTCGCCGACGCGGGCGATCACCCGAGTCGCGATCAGCGAGTTGCCGCCGAGATCGAAGAAATCGTCGAACGCACCGACCTCGCGGTCCAGCACCTCCGCGAACACGGCTGCGACCGCCCGCTCGGTCGCCGTGCGTGGTGCCACGAACTCGCGTTCGGCCACGGGTTCCGGGGCCGGCAACGCGCGGGTGTCCAGCTTGCCGTTGACGGTGAGCGGCAACCGGTCGAGCGGAATCAGCGTCAAGGGAACCATGTGCCGCGGAACCGAGCGCGCCACGTGGGCGAGCACCGACTCGATGTCGATTGCGGGCTCGCCCGGGTCGATCGCGGACCCGGCCGGAGCGTTCGCCGAGTATTCCGAGAGTCGATCCGGCACGACATAGCCGACGAGGCTCTCCTGCCCGCCCCGCTCGTCCCCGTCGTCGGCCCGGTACACGCGCACCACCGCCGAGGACACGTCCGGATGCCGCGACAGCGCGGACTCGATCTCGCCGAGTTCGATCCGCTGTCCACGCAACTTGACCTGCGAGTCGGCCCGGCCGACGTATTCGACGGTGAATTCCGCAGTCCACCGGACGATGTCGCCGGTGCGGTACATGCGCTCGCCGGGACGCCCGTGCGGATGCGCGACGAATCGCTCGGCGGTCAGGCCGTGCCTGCGGTGGTATCCCCGCGCCAGCCCCGGTCCCGCCAGGTAGAGCTCGCCCGGGACACCGATCGGGACCGGCCGGAGCCGCTGGTCCAGGACCATCGCGGACATGCCACGGATCGGACCGCCGACGGTGATCCGCGCGCCCGGTTCGAGCGGCGCGCTGATGTTGCTCATGATCGTCGTCTCGGTCGGCCCGTAACCGTTGTACAACCGGCGACCCGGCGCCCAGCGCCGCACGGTCTCCGAGGACACCGCCTCACCACCGGCCGACACGGCCTCCAGCTCGGTGAGGCCCTCCGGATCCATCGTGCCGAGGACCGAGGGCGTGATGAATGTGTGGGTGACCCGCTCCCGGATCATCAACTCGCGCAGCGGCTCGTCGGCGTACATCGACGCCGGAGCCACGATCAGCTCGGCGCCCGCCCGGGCGGCGAGCAGCAGATCCAGAACGGCCGCGTCGAAGCTGGGCGACGACAGATGCAGCGGACGTGAAGCCTTGGTGACGCCGTACCTGTCCCGCTGCTCGTCGGCGAAACCCGCCAGCCCACGATGGGTGACCACGACGCCCTTCGGGACACCGGTCGAGCCCGACGTGTAGAGCAGGTATGCGGCATGGTCGAGCGTGAGGCCGTCGCCGTCGGCATCGCTGTCGGCATCGCTGTCATCGGCGCCGGGGGCGCCGGGGGCGCCGGGGGCGGCAGCCGCGATCGCATGGAGGTCCAGCCACTCGAGTGTGTCCGGCAGCGACCCGCGCTGTTCGGCGGTGGTGACACCGACGACAGCACCGGAATCGGCGACCATCGTGGCGATCCGCTCGGCGGGATAGTTCGGGTCGACGGGCAGGAATGCCGCGCCGGAGAAGGCGACGGCCCACATCGCCACCACCGAATCGAGCGAACGCGGAATCCCGACGGCGACAAAGGTGTCCGGGCCCGCACCATGGGCCGACAGCACCGTCGCGATGCGCCGTGCCCGCTGCTCGAGCTCGCCGTACGAGAGCGAGTGCCCCTCGTACCGCACCGCCGGCGCGGCGGGGTCGCCCGCGGCAGCCTCGGCGAGGATCTGCGGCAGCGTCTGTGCCGGACCGGTTGCCGCGGGGCCGGACACCGGGGTCAGTGCGGCCGCGTCGGCCGGATCCAGGATGTCGATGTCCCCGACCGCGCGGTCCGGCGCGTCGGCGACGGCCGCGAGGATGCGCTGCAGCGAGTCGACGAGTCGTTCGACGGTGGTGCGGTCGAACAGGTCCGTCGCGTAGGAGAACACGGCAGGCACCTCGGAGGAGGTGCCGGCGGCACCCGGGTCCGAGATCGTCAGCTGGAGATCGAACTTGGCCAGGCCCGCATCGATCTCCTCGGTCGCCACGTCGAGGTCCGCCAGCGAGAACTCGCCGGTGCCGAGGTTCTCCACGCTGAGCATGACCTGGAACAGCGGGTGACGTCCCGCGGCGCGGGGCGGGTCCAGTACCTCGACGAGCCGTTCGAACGGCACCTCGGCGTGGCCGAGCGCCAGCAGGTCCGCATCCCGGACGCCATCGAGCACCTCGGCGAACGACGCCGCGGTGTCGATGTGGGTCCGCAGGACCACCGTGTTGACGAACATCCCGATCAGCTCGTCGAGACCCTTCTCGCCGCGACCGGCCACCGGCGTTCCGACGAGGACGTCCTCCCCCGCGCCGATCCTGCGCAACAGCACGGCGAGCGCACTGTGCAGCACCATGAACAGGCTCGACTGCCGACGCCGGGCCAGCTCCTCGAGCTCGGCATGCACGTGCCCCGGAATCGTGAACTCGACCCGATCACCCCGGTAGCTCTGTTCGGCGGGACGTGGGCGGTCCAGCGGCAACTCGAGTTCCGGCGGGGCATCGGCCAGGACGCGGGTCCAGAACTCGATCTGCCCGGCCGCCACACTGCCCGGATCGGACTCGTCGCCGAGCACCGCACGCTGCCACAGCGCGTAGTCCGCGTACTGCACCGGGAGCGGGGACCACGCGGGTTGCTCGCCCCGGGTACGCGCCGCATAGGCCACCATGACGTCGCGGCCGAGTGGGCCGAGCGACCATCCGTCGGCAGCGATGTGGTGCACCACCATCCCGAGCACGTACTCGTCGTCGGTCAGCCGCCACAGTTGCGCGCGCACCGGCAGTTCCCTGGTGACGTCGAAACCCCGTGCGGCGGAATCGAGAAGCAGGCGCCCGAGTTCGGCCTCGTCGACCGAAACCGGGCGCAGTCGCGGTGCGGCCTCGGCGACCGCCCGGACGTCCTGGCGGGGGCCCTCCGGGCTATCCGGGAACACCGTCCGCAGGGACTCGTGCCGGTCGAGGACGTCGGCGAGCGCCTGTTCCAGAGCGACGACGTCGACTGCTCCGCGCATCCGGACAGCGAACGGCAGATTGTACGCCGGCGAGTCCGGATCGAGCCGGCTGAGGAACCAGATCCGCTGCTGGGCCGGGGACAGCGGGATCACCGAAGGGCGCGGCCGAGCACGCAACATCGGCCGCGGGTCGACCGCGGAGGCCGAGTCGAATCGGGCGGCCAGCGCCTGCACCGTCGGTGCCTCGAAGAGCGCCCGCACGCCCACATCCGCTCCGAGCGCGGAGTTCAACCGGGAGACGACCCGGGTGGCGACCAGAGAGTTTCCGCCGAGGTCGAAGAACCCGTCGTCCAGGCCGATCCGCTCGGCACCGAGCACCTCCGCATAGACCTCGGCGACGAGGTGCTCGGTCGCGGTGACCGGGGGCCGGTACTCGTGACTACGCGCCAGGAACACCGGATCCGGCAACGCTGCCCGGTCCAGCTTTCCGGAGGAGGTGAGCGGAACCGTGTCGAGGATCGTCACCGCCGCGGGAACCATGTAGCGCGGCAACGACTCCGCCGCGAACTGCGCGAGCTCGGCGGGATCGAGCGTGACACCGGCGTGCGGCAGGACGTAGGCGACGAGATTCTCCAGGCCGCTCGCCGGATCGGTGTGTCCGAGCGTGGCGACGAAGTCGACGCCCTCGTGTGCGCCGAGGACAGCGTCGATCTCGCCGAGTTCGATGCGGAAGCCGCGGATCTTGACCTGGAAGTCGCTGCGCCCGAGATACTCGAGGACACCGGCCTCGGTCCACCGGACGACGTCGCCGGACCGGTACAGCCGGGCTCCCGGCTCGCCGTACGGGTCGGCGACGAAACGGTGCGCCGTCAGAGCCGGACGATTGCGGTACCCGCGAGCCACCCCGGCGCCGCCGATGTACAGCTCCCCGCTGACCCCCACCGGCACCGGACGCAGCCGCGCGTCGAGGACGACGACGTGCGCGCCGCGGATCGGTGTCCCGATCGGCACCGGCTCGTGCGGGCGCAGCGGTGCGGCGTGCACGGCGACGACGGTGGTCTCGGTGGGCCCGTAGGCGTTGACCATGCGGCGGCCGGTGGCCCACCGCGACACCAGTTCCGCCGAGCTGGCCTCACCTCCGACGAGTACGGTCCGCAGCTCCGGCAACTGCTCGTCGTCCACCGACGACAGCGCCGCGGGGGTGATGAACGCGTGCGTCACGGACTCGTCCCGCATCAGCGCGGTCAGCTCGTCACCTCCGTACACCGACGGAGGAACGATCACCATGGTCGCCCCGGCCCCGAAGGCCAGCGCGTAGTCGAGCACCGAGGCGTCGAAGCTCGGCGAGGAGAAGTGCAACGTGCGGGCGTCGCCGTCCACCTCGGCCACCTCGGGCTGGGCGGCGAAGTAGTCGGCCAGGCCGCGCTGGGCGACGACCACGCCCTTCGGCAGTCCGGTGGTGCCGGAGGTGTAGATGGCGTAGGCGGCATCGTCCGCCAGGACCGCGCGGGCCCGTTCGGCGTCGGTGATCGGACCGGCGTCCGTGTCGATCGGACCGGCGTCCGCGTCGATCGGACCGGCGTCCGTGTCGCCCGAGCTCGCCCCCGCGATCAGCGCATCGACATCGACGTTCGCCCAGGGCAGGTCGACGCCGGCGGTGTCGATCGCAGCCATGTCGTCGGCGTGGCCGGGAACGGTGAGACCGAGCACCGGTCGCGAATCGGCCAGCATGTGCCCGATCCGCGCGGAGGGCAGCTGCGGGTCGATCGGCAGGAACGCGGCGCCGGTCTTGGCGACCGCCCAGATGGCACAGACGGATTCGAAGGATCGCGGAACGGCCACTGCCACGAAGGTGCCCGGTGCGGCGCCCTGTGCGATCAGCCGACGCGCGAGCCGGTTCGACGCACGATCCAGGTCACGGTAGCTCAGCGAGCGGCCGCCACTCCGCAGAGCGGGTCGCTCCGGGTCGCGCGCCGCGGCCTCGGTCAACAGATCGGCGAGTGGGACGAAGCCGAGGTCGGCCGGGCCACGAGCGGGCGCCAGCGTGTCTCGCTCGTCCTCGGTGAGGACGTCGAGATCCCACACCGGATGTTCCGGGTCTGCGTGGAGGAATCGGTCGAACAGCCGGAAGAACCGCTCGTGGTGACCAGCGAGCACCTCCTGCGAGTATAGGTGCGGGTTGCCCTCGAAATCGACGTGCAACGTGTCACCCGCCACCGAGGGGTACAGGTTGACCGACAGGTCCTCGACCGGTCCGGTGGTGAGGATGTTGAGCCGCCCCTGCGCCTCACCGAGACGGATCTCGCTGTGGAACATCATGATGTTCACCGAGGGACCGAAGAACCCGCGCTGTTCCCCCGAGGAACCCATGTCCCGCCGCATGTCCTCGTGCCGGTACCGCTGCCGGCGCAGCGCACCGGTCAGCTCGAGCTGTACGGCCGCGAGGAGACCTCCGACGGTGGTCTCGCGGTCCACCCGAAGCCGGAGCGGGACGATGTTCGACGTCATGCCACCGGACTGCCGGAGCTTCGCCGTGGTACGCGCCGACACCGGCACGCTCAGGACCACGTCGTCCTCCGCGGTCATCAGCGACAGGAAGGCGGCGAAGGCGGCGATCACACTCGGCGCCGCGCCCGAAATGCCCTGTTCCACCGAATCGTCCAACCGCCGCGCGGTCCGCGGGGGCAGCGCGGCGCTGGCCACCGTCGCATGCGACTCGACCTGGTCACCACGGCCGGCCAGGCTCAGCGGACCGGGCAGATCGGCGGTCCGTTCGAGCCAGTACTCGCGGTCCTTGCGGAAGCGGTCACTGTCCCGGTAGGCGACGTCGTCCTCGTAGACCTCGACGAGGTCCCGGGCTTTCGACGGAGTCGGCTCGCGGCCTTCGATCGCCGCGGTGTAGCGCTCGGCGATGCGGTTCATCAGCGCCATCGCGCCGTAGCCGTCGATCGCGATGTGGTGGATCCGGCAGTACCAGAACCATCTCCGGTCCCCGAGTTGCAGCGCCGCCGAATACACGAGCCGGTCGCGGAACAGATCCACCGGCGAGGCGTACTCGTTCCTCATCCACTCGCGAGCGGCGGCCTCGGGGTCGTCCGCGGACCGGAAGTCGTGGTGATCGACGCCGATGTCCAGGGATCGGTCGACGTACTGCCAGGGTTCGCCGTCCACCTTGACCAGCCGGAGGAACGCCGACCCGAACTCGCGTCCGGCCGCGCTGCTGGCTCGCGACAGTGTCGCGACGTCCACGTACCCGTCGACCTCGACGAACTGCGCGATGGTCAGGGGCGTGTCGCCGGCGAGCTGCTGGGCAAACCACATCCCGCGCTGCGCCGTCGACAAGGGGAACGGGTTCCCGGAGGGGTCTCCAGCAGCGTCGCGCGGCGTCCGAGGTTCACTCTGTCGGGCGTCAACCGACACAGGTCACCGCTCCGGCTGCCGAATCCTCGGCCACGGAAACCCTTACTTCACCAGAAATTTCACACATCTTCGAGATGCCGGACCCGTGCATCACACGCCCTCCTCGAAGTCGGTCACTCAACGCGTTGCTGGACATAACCATTCGTGTCTATCAAATTCGCGTCCCTCGTCTCAATTCAATGGCGAACTGGACGGATGATCAATCCGAGGGCTCGAAAGTGGTTACCGGCGAGTTGAATACGCGGAAACCCTCGGGCTCGGGTGTGAGGATCAAGCTGAATTCCACCCGTCGCCCGAGGTCATCGCCGATTTCGCAGTTCCACGAGTGGTCCGGAGCGGTGTCGTCGACATCGTCGAACAGGCGAATTCGTTACCCCGAATCCACCGGTTCAAACCATGATTGTCATCACCGACCTGCCACAGACTGTGCGACGACGCCGACGAGCCCATGAAAGGGTCGCCTTCCCTGGCACTTTCACCGGCACATTCGGCGAAACCGGACAGGATACCGGCGTTCCGACCATACGTCCGCAATCCCCTCCCTGGCCAGCCCACGCCTCACTTCTCCCCGAATCAGGCGGGGCAACTGCACGGCAAACGTCAACAGGACGCGTGTTATCCCCCAGTGAATCCAGGACATTCACGGGACACGGCCTCGACAGGCCGCCTACCGTCGGCCCCGAGCGCGGCCACGACGGCCCGCCGCGCGGATGTCAGGCAATCGATCGGCACACCTTCGGCTCGAAGCGCCGACCCCCATCACCCGAGCTCCGTCGGGCAGGGCGACCGCAGACTCGTGCGACCACGGGCGGGCACGTGCACCGCGCTCACCCGTCATCGGTTCTCGATCTCTGGGAAGATCTGCCGGTGATTCCTCTCGACCGCATCGACTCCCTGCTCGCCCCTGTCGACCGAGACCTCGACCGGCGGTACCCCGGCGACGACCCGGAGGGGCAGCCGCTGCACACCGTGTACGTCTCCGCCGCCGATGCGTCGACCCACACTCCCATCGCTTGGGGAGCGCACGCGCTCGATATTCTCGACCGGCACGTCGGCACGCTGCACGACCTCGTCGGCGAGCGGGTCGTCGAGGATGTGCGCGCGGCCCTGAGCACCCGGCCGATCCAGGACCTCCGGGTGGACTTCGAGGACGGATACGGCTGGCGGGACGACTCCGTCGAGGACGCACATGCCGTTGCCGCGGGACGGGCACTCGCGGCGCTCGCCGGCGACCCGTCCGGACCGGATGTGGTCGGTATCCGTCCGAAGGGACTCGCACCGCACGAGCGCAGGCGTGCCATCCGGACACTGGAACTGGTCCTCGACGCCGCGGGTGGCGTCCCGGCGGGCTTCGTCTTCACGGTGCCCAAGCTGCGGGCCGCCGAACAGGTCGTCGCCGTGGTCGCGATCTGCGAGGAACTCGAGCGGGCCCACGAGCTCACGCCCGGCTCGCTGCGGTTCGAACTGCAGATCGAGAGCCCGCAAGCGGTGATCGACGCCGACGGAACCGCCACGGTGGCCCGTGCACTGCACTCGGCGGAGGGACGCTGCACCGGTCTGCACTACGGAACCTACGACTACAGCGCGGCGTGCGGTATCGCCTCCCGGTACCAGTCGCTGGATCATCCGGTCGCCGACCATGCCAAGGCGGTCATGCTCGCGGCCGCCGCCCAGACGGGCGTCTGGGTCTGCGACGGATCCACCCAGGTGGTTCCGACCGGATCGGATGCGCACGTGGACGCGGCGCTGCGCCGCCACTTCGGGCTGGTCACCCGATCGCTCGAACGGGGCTACTACCAGGGCTGGGACATGCACGCCGGGCACCTCGTGACCCGTTACGCGGCGACGTTCGCCTTCTACCGGAGCGCACTCGAGCCCGCGGCCGAGCGGCTACAGGCGTATCTGGACCGAGTGGGCGGCGACGTCGTCGACGAACCCGCCACCGCCCAGGCGCTCGCCACCGTCGTCCTGCGTGGACTGGCGGCCGGGGCCTTCGAGGAGGACACCGTCCTCGGACTCGGTGGCGGGTGCACGATCGAGACACTGCGCGCCCTCGTCGCGCGCACCGTCTCGCCGGGCTCGCCGCTCCCCTGACCCGTGCGCTCGGCGCGCCGAAAACCGTGAGGTCGCCTAAGCTCGAGCCGACCACGCCGCCCACCTGGAGGAATGCCCACCCCGTGACCGCGCACGACTTCCGTACCTATCCCGACCTCGCGGTCCGCACGCTCGGTGGAGCCGTGGTGTGGGCGAACGACGAACTGTTCGCAGAACGCGAAAACCTCATCCGCCCGACCCGTCCCGAGTACCAGCCGTCCACCTTCGGGCACAAGGGACAGATCTACGACGGATGGGAGACCCGGAGGCGGCGGGTGTCCGGCGTCGACGAGGCGATCGTGCGGCTGGGCGCTCCCGGTGTCGTCCACGGCGTCGTGGTGGACACCGCATGGTTCACGGGCAACTACCCCCCGGAGATCTCGGTCGAAGCCACCGCGGTGGAGGGCTACCCGTCCGCCGACGAGTTGGCCGCCGATGCACGGTGGACCACGCTGATTCCGCGCTCACCGGTCGGGGGCGACTGTGAGAACCCCTTCACCGTGGACTCGCCCGAACGTTGGACCCACGTCAAGCTGACGATGTACCCGGACGGGGGCGTCGCGCGACTGCGCGTGCACGGGGCGGCGAAGCCCGACCCCAGGATCCTGGCGGCGGGGCCGGTCGACCTGGCGGCGATCGAGAACGGCGGCCGGGTCACGGGATGCTCCAACATGTTCTACGGGTCTCCACAGAACATGTTGCTCCCGGGCCTGGCCCGGGTGATGGGCGACGGCTGGGAGACGTCCCGCCGCCGTGACGACGGCAACGACTGGGTAGAGGTCGCGCTCGCAGGACGCGGGCGCGTGTCGCTCGTCGAACTCGACACCTCGTACTTTCTCGGCAACGCGCCCGGCTCGGCCCGGGTGCGTGTCCGCGACGGGGACGGCGAGTGGATCGATCTACTTCCCCGCACCGCTCTGCAACCGGACACCCGGCATCGTTTCGTGGTCGAGGACGCTCCGCCGGCTTCGGAGGCGCGTCTCGACATCTACCCGGACGGCGGGATGGCACGCTTCCGGCTGTGGGGCGCGCTCGACGAGGCGCAACCGTGAATGACCCCGCGGCGAACGGCCATGCACGCGACATGGTCGGGTATGGCAGGCACGCCCCGGATCCCCGGTGGCCCGACGACGCGAAGATCGCCGTCCAGTTCGTCCTGAACTACGAAGAGGGCGCGGAGAACAACGTCCTCGACGGAGATCCTGCATCCGAGACGTTCCTGTCGGAGATGATCGGCGCGCAGGCTTTCCCGAACCGCCACATGAGCATGGAATCGTTGTACGAGTACGGTTCCCGCGCCGGGTTGTGGCGTGTGCTCCGCGTCTTCGAACGGCGCGGTCTCCCCCTGACCATATTCGCGGTGGCGCAGGCAATGCAGCGAAATCCCGAGGCCGTCGCCGCTTTCGAGGAGCTCGGGCACGAGATCGCCTGCCACGGATTGCGATGGACCTCCTACCAGCTCACCGATCCTGCCACGGAGCGGCGGGACATGGCCGAGGCGGTGGAGTTGCTCACCGCACTGACCGGGGCGGCCCCGCTCGGCTGGTACACCGGCCGTGACTCGCCGAACACCCGGTCCCTGGTGGTCGAGCACGGCGGATTCGAGTACGACTCGGATTCCTACGCCGACGATCTGCCGTACTGGGTGCGGGTTCCCCGGGCCACCGAGTCCGGTTCCGAGATCGTGGACCATCTGGTGGTGCCCTACACCCTGGACACGAACGACATGCGGTTCGCGTCTCCGGGTGGCTTCCCGACGGGTGAACAGTTCTTCGCCCATCTCCGCGACGCGTTCGACGTTCTCTACGCGGAGGGCGTCGCGGGTGCACCGAAGATGCTCTCCGTCGGTCTGCACTGCCGCCTGGTGGGGCGGCCGGCACGCACTGCAGCACTCGAACGCTTCCTCGACCATGTGCAGGCGCACGAGAAGGTCTGGGTGGCGCAGCGGATCGACATCGCCCGTCACTGGCGGCAGGTGCACCCGCCGCGAGTGGCGCCCTGACCCTCGGCGTGCCAGGATCGCGACATGCCGCGTCGCCCTTCGCCGCTGGTCCGGCATCTGAGTACCCGTGATCTCGGCGCTTCACAGACCGTGATTCTCGGGGAGCTCCGCCGTGTGATCCTCAGTGGCGACGCCCCACCGGGTAGTTCGATTCCGGTGGACGAGGTCGCCGATCACTTCGGCGTCAGCCGCATACCGGTGCGAGAAGCGTTGAAGACGTTGATCGGCGAGGATCTCGTGGATCACCGCACAGGCGGTGGATACACGGTCGCGCAGTTGACGATCGCCGAGCTCGAGGAGCTGTACCTCGTGCGCGGGGTCCTCGAATCCGCGGCACATGCGGTGGCTGTCGCCCAGGCGACCGAGGCGGACGACGCTCTCGCGATCGACGCGTACCGCGCGTTGGATCGTTCGGTCACCGAGGACGACCCGATCGCCTACCACCGCGAGAGCCGGAACTTCCACTTCGCGTTGGCGACCCCGTGCCGGATGCATCGATTGTTGGGCATGTTCGATTCGGCATGGAATGTCACCGAACCGGTGCAGTCGATGTCGAAGGTCGCCACCCCGGAGCGCCTTCAGCTACACCGGGATCATCGGGCGATGCTCGACGCATTTCTGGCACGCGACGGAGATCGGTTGCGCGTCGTCACGGAGCGTCACAACGCGCAGCTCGACCACGTCATCGCTGCACTTCCCACCGATACGGGCATGTTCCGGTGGACGGGCGGATGACCGAACGGCGGTCCTCGTAGTCACTTCCACCGCCGGTGAATCACCTGTCAATGGACAGGAGCCGCGTCGTCGGCGGAGTCCTTCTCCCCACTCACATTCGATCTCCGGACCGTGCTCCGTCGAGGGGGATGCCGATCAGCGACCCGAGTTCGTGTGCAAGTTCCGACGCGCTGCCGGGAGGGCACCGGTTCTCGTGCCGGGTCGACGCTCGTCGGTGGGGTGAACACCGGGTGCCTGGTCTTGCCGATCGTCACTTCCCAGTCGGTGGTGTGGAGTAGTCGGTGGTGGGTGCCGCAGAGCAACACGAGCTTGTCGAGGTCGGTGGGTCCGCCGTCCGCCCAATGCGTGATGTGGTGGCCCTCGCACCAGGCGGCGGTTGCTCCGCAGCCGGGGAAGGCGCAGCCACCGTCGCGGGCAGCGAGGGCCTTGCGTTGGGCCCGGGTGACGGTGCGGTGGGTGCGTCCCACACTCAGCGGGGCACCGTGCTCGTCGAGGATGATCGCGGTGACGTTCGCATCGCACCCCAACAAGCGTGCGGTGTTGATGGTCAGTGGCCCCATCCACGGCGACCACGCAATACCCCGCCGATCCGCGAGATCAGTCAGGTCGTCAGTGTCGTCAGTGTCATCCGAGCTGTCCGTGCTGTCCGAGCCGTTCGCGCTGTCCGGGTGGTGGGGGTCCTGTGGTGGTCGCGTGTTCGCCGTGGCACCCGCGCCGGCATGCCGGCGGGCATATTCTTCCCGCCGGTCCTGGCCCAGATCGCGTGCATGTACGTGTACCGACAGGTGCGGACGCTCCCCGCCCTCGACCCCCAGCTCGCCGAACGCGAGGAGCATCGACAACAACTGGGTGAGCCCGTCCGCGCGGCGCTGCCGCGGCGCACGAGCATCCGGCGTTCCCTCAGATGCGGGCTGTGGGGCCGAGTACTTCGACAGGGCGGTCAGCAGCATCTCCCCGGTCACCGCGTCCACGTCACCACGAATCGCGACCCGACCATTCAACGTCTTCGACACGTACAGCTCGTTACGGTCGGTGTCCTCCGACGTGGGCTGGTCGTCGGATTCGAAGATCGCCTCCAACTTCGCGATCGCCGTCCGCACCCCGTCGGTACGCGCCAACGGCCCGTCCGCCGCCGCCAGCAGTGCTGCGACACACCCCGGCAACGCCTCCGCGGGCATCCCTTTCGGGGGCTTCGTGCAGAACCGGACGATCAGCAACGCGTGCTCGAACGCGATCCGACCTTCATCGAACGCTTCCGCTACCGCGGGATGCTCGGCCAACCCGGCACCGAGTTCCACGATCCGCCCCGCCGCACCCGGCGACACCACCGTCACCGACGACAACCACCCCTTCGTCGAGGCGTAGCCGTGATCTACCCGCGTACACCGGCGTTCCACCTCGGCCACCACCGCGACCCGCTGCGCCTCGAACGCCGCGATCTTCGCGCTCAACGCGACAGCGTCACACAACAACTCACGACTGGTCCGTTCCCGGAAACGATCCCCCTGATACCCCATACACGAACATTACCTCGAAAGAATGTTCGAAACAAGGGCTGATTCGAACACGTTCGCGATGCGGTCGAGCGCCCGGGCAGGAGCCTCACCATCCAGTCCGTCGACTCCCGCCACGGACTCGCTCATGGCACGCTGTGACGATGCTGCATCCTCTCGTCGAACCGCACGACCACGACTCCCTCGACGTGACGGACAGACAGAGTCTGCACTGGGAGACCGTGGGCGATCCGGACGGCGTGCCGGTGCTGATCCTGCACGGCGGAACGGGCTCCGGCTGCACGACGGGCGCCCGCCGATTCTTCGATCCCGACGTCTTCCGGCGATCCTGTTCCACCAGAGAGGTTGCGGGAGAAGCAGACCCCGGACCGGGTGTCGGCGATGGTTCTCGGTGCGGTCACCACGGGCACCGCTGCGGAAATCGCCTGGATCACTGAATCCATGCGGCGGGTGTTTCCTCGCGAGTGGGACGACTTCGCCGCCGGGATTCCCGAGCGCCATCGCGATCTCCCACCCGCCGCGGCCTATGCGCGGCTGTTCGTCGATCCCGATCCGACCGTCCGTGCGGAGGCGGCACGCAGCTGGTGCACCTGCGAGGACACCCATGTCTCCCTCCTGCCGGGCTGGGTACCGAATCCCCGGTACGAGGACCCGGACTTCCGAAATGTCTTCTCCCGTCTGGTGTCCCACTACTGGAGCAACGACTGCTTCCTCGCCGACCGCCCACTGCTCGCACACATCGACCGCCTGGACGGTGTTCCCGCGACCCTGCTGCACAGTCGGTACGACGTGTCGAGCCCCCTCGACATCGCCTGGGATCTCGCACGCTCCTGGCCGACCAGTCGACTGGTCGTCCTCGACGACGCCGGGCACGGCGGAGGCAGCTTCGCCGACGAGTTCACGGCCGAGGTCGGCGAGTTCGGCGCCGCTCACGCTCGACCTCTACCCAGCTCTCGACCTTGACCTTGACGCAGCGTCATGGTCGAGACTGGGGACATGATGATCGGACGAGCAGCACGGGCGGCCGGCACGACACCCCGCGCCATCCGCCACTATCACCGGCTGGGCCTGCTCCCCGAGCCGGCGCGACGAGCCAACGGCTACCGCGACTACAGCCTGGCCGACCTGGCACGGCTCCTGCGCATCCGGTGGCTCGCCGACAACGGTGTCCCCCTCGGATCGATCTCGGCGATGCTCTCCGGGAGACACGCACCCGACGACCCCGATCCCGCAGTCCCCGCCGGGACCCGTGATCACGACGCCACCGACGTCCGAGCCGACCTCACCGCGCTGGTCGCCAACAGCGAACGCGAGATCGTCATCTGGACCCGCCGACGCGACCGGCTCCGCTCCATGCTCGCCGCGGCCGAGACCGGGCGAGCCTTGTCCGCGCTCCCCGAGAGCCTCGTCGACGCCTTCGCACGCGTGGACGCGGAGGCCACGGACCCTGCCGAGCGGGCGGTCCTCGCCAGGGAGCGAGAGCTCCTCGAAGTCCTGGCCCTGTGCGGCGAGGCACCGACCGAACTGCTCGACTGGTTCACCGCCATGCTCGCCCTCCCCGGCCACCGCTCCGACTACCTCGCCGTCATACGATCCTGGGCCGCCCTGGAGGGTCTGCCCCTCGACCGCGCCGAACCACTCATCGATGATCTGGTCACCGACATCGTGCGACGGGTCGGGCCGGAGTTCGGCCGGAGCCGGGACTGCCCCGAAATCCCTGAATCACCTGGAGCCCTCGAACCACCTGATATCCCCCACACATTCGACGACTTTCCGGGAATCGGGGTGGGACTCGACGAGATCGTCCCCGATCTCGCGCAACGCACGGCGATCACCCGGATCGCCGAGGCCCTCGCCGGACACGGTGGCGCCGCGTCCGGAGCCCGATCGTGAGGGCCTCGCCGTCGACCTCGGGCGATACCCACCGCCGGGTCGGTGGCTATCGTTCCCTGCTGCTGTGGGCCCGTGGACGGACGGACCGCACTGCCTCCGGCGAGACGATGGTCCACGCGGCGTCGGGGACTCTCGCGCTGCCGCTCGCTTTCGCGGCCGCCACCGCCGTCGAGATCGCGGTGCTCCATCTGTTGATCCCCTGGCTGTGGGTCCAGGTCGCCGTGGCCGTCCTCTCGGTGTGGTCGCTGCTGCAACTGTTCTGCCTCCTCGCGGTCGAGCGGGTTCATCCGCACTACGTCGACGCACACACCGGTAGCCTGATCCTGCGCCGCTCCGGCCACGTCGTGGCGACGATTCCCCGCGCCGCGATCACCGGCATCCGCACGGTCTCCCGGTTCTCGCCCACCGCACCGACGCTCGGGGACGAGCACCTGTACCTGCCGAACCAGGACGGAACCAACCTCGACCTCACTCTCGGCGAACCGGTCGACACCCGACTCGAGTCGATCGTGCCCAGTTGGCGCCGAGCGGGCCGCGCGACCCGGATCAGCCTGTACGTGGACGACCCGGCAGATCTGGTCGAGGCCCTGCGTCCCTGACTCCGCAGCAACGCATCCGCGCAGGTGGCGAAGATATATTCTCGCCGTCACCACCAGGTAATCGCGCACAATCGCACCGAAACACCACGATTCTAGGTTTGCTCCCGACCCGGCCAAGTATCGCGCCCGGCGGAGAAGAAGGAGCACACCGATGACCCGCACCATGCCCGTGGCCGCGCCGCCGCCCGATAGCCCGGCCCCTCCCTCGGTGGATCATCCGGCCGGTGCTGGAATGATCAAGCCCGGCTACGACCCCCGCCTGACCAACGACGATCTCGCGCCGTTGAAGAAGCAGACCTGGACCTCCTACAACATCTTCGCGTTCTGGATGTCCGACGTGCACAGCGTGGGCGGATACGTCACGGCCGGAAGCCTGTTCGCGCTCGGGCTGACCAGCTGGCAGGTACTCGTCGCACTGGTCGTCGGTATCGCGATCGTCAACGTCTTCGCGAATCTCGTGGCCAAGCCCAGCCAGCTCACGGGCGCACCGTATCCGGTCATCTGCCGCAGCGCCTTCGGCGTGCGGGGTGCGAACATCCCGGCCGTCATCCGCGGGCTCATCGCCGTCGCCTGGTACGGAATCCAGACCTACCTCGCATCCCACGCATTCGTCGTCCTCGGCCTCAAACTGTGGCCGGGGCTGGCCGATTGGGCGGACGTCGAGATCCACGGCTTCCTCGGGCTCTCGGCGCTGGGCTGGGCCGGCTTCCTGGCCATGTGGGTGCTGCAGGCACTGGTGTTCTGGCGTGGCATGGAGAGCATTCGCAAGTTCATCGACTTCTGCGGCCCCGCCGTCTACGTCGTGATGCTCCTTCTCGCCGGCTACCTGATCAGCCGGGCCGGTTGGTCGAACGTCAGCCTCAATCTGAGCGACGTCAGCTACACGGGGCTCTCGGCGGTCCCCGTCGTCCTCGGGGCCATCGCCCTCGTCGTGTCCTACTTCTCCGGACCGATGCTCAATTTCGGCGACTTCTCCCGGTACGGAAAGAGTTTCGACGCGGTGAAGCGGGGCAACTTCCTCGGGCTGCCGGTCAATTTCCTGTTCTTCTCCGTCCTCACCGTCGTGACCGCCTCGGCGACGCTGCCGGTGTACGGGCAGCTGATCACCGACCCGGTCGAGACCGTCGCCCAGATGGACAGCATCTTCGCGGTGGCGCTCGGCCTGCTCACGTTCATCGTCGCGACGATCGGCATCAACATCGTCGCCAACTTCGTCTCCCCCGCCTTCGACTTCTCGAACGTCTCGCCGCAGCGCATCAGCTGGCGGACGGGCGGCATGATCGCGGCGGTCGGCTCCGTGCTCATCACCCCGTGGAACCTCTACAACAACCCCGAGGTCATTCACTACACACTCGAGACGCTGGGCGCGTTCATCGGCCCCCTGTTCGGTGTCCTCATCGCGGACTACTACCTGATCCGCCGCCAGAAGATCGTCGTCGACGACCTGTACACGATGTCGGAGTCGGGAACCTACTGGTTCCGCCACGGATTCAACCCTATTGCGGTGCTCGCCACCGCGGTGGGCGCACTGACCGCCGTGATCCCGGTGCTCCTGCAGGCCGAGCCGTTCGGGATCGCGGTGTGGGGCATGGCCGGGGCCGCACAATTCTCCTGGTTCATCGGGATGGGAGTCGGCCTGGTGGTGTTCACCGCGCTGTCGATGCGAACGGCGGCGAACGCCCCGGTACGGACCGGGGTACAGGGCTGAATCGTGCGCATCCTGGTCGTCAATCCCAACACCACCGCGTCGATGACCACCACCATCGGCGAGTGCGCCCGGGCCGTCGCCGGCCCGGGCACGCTCGTCGAGGCGGTCACCTCGTCCGCGGGACCACCGTCGATCGAGAGCCACTACGACGAGGCTCTGAGCGTTCCCGGGATCCTCGAAGCGGTCGCCCGCGGCGAATCCGCCGGAGCGGACGGATACGTCATCGCCTGTTTCGGTGACCCGGGGCTCGATGCCGCGCGGGAGGTCGCCGCCGGCCCCGTCGTGGGAATCGCCGAGGCCGCGATGCACACGGCGAGCCTTCTGGGCCGGGGTTTCAGCGTGGTCACCACACTCGCGCGGACCCGCGGACGAGCCTGGGAGCTCGCCGAGCGGTACGGAATGCACAGGTTCTGCCGGGGAGTCCACGCCTGCGACATCCCCGTCCTCGACCTCGACCGCGATCCCGACGCGGCCAAGGTGATCACCGAGGCGTGCCGGGACGCGCTCGAGCACGACGGATCGGACGCCCTGGTACTCGGGTGCGCCGGTATGGCGGACCTGTGTTCCCGCGTGTCCCGCGAACTCGGTGTCCCCGTCGTGGACGGTGTCGCGGCCGCGACCCTCACCGTGCAGTCGTTGATCACGCAGGGACTCTCGACGGGGTCGCGCGGCGAGTTCGCGTCTCCCCCGACCAAGCAGTACACGGGATTCCTCGACCGATTCGGGCGGTGATGCCCCGTTAGCGACGCCGAAACGAACCGGAAACACGGGCTTCCTACATTCGAGGTCACGTTGCCCATGGCTGAAACGAGCAACCGGCGGACCGCGTTCGGCGGACGCGAACCAGCCGCACCTGCCTCGAGAACCAGGAGACATGCGGATGGACACTTTCCCCATCACCCGGCCCGGCCCCGTCCGGCGGGTCCGTGACGTCACCGTCTACGCGGCCGGCCAGTGGGTGCCGCACCGCGACGTGCTCGTCGCCGACGGCACGATCGTCGAGATCGCGCCCGCAGACCTGGAGCCCCGAGACGGCGACCTCGACGGTTCCGGCGGCCACCTGATCCCCGGCTTCGTCAACACCCACACCCACCTGCAACAGTCCGTGATGCGTGGCATCGGCGAGGGACAGCCACTGCTGAACTGGCTCCTCACCGTGGGCGAGGAGACCGCAGCGATCACTCCCGAGCGCGCCTATCTCGCCGCCGTCGCCGGCAGCCTCGATGCCCTGCGCAGCGGGACCACGGCGCTCGTGGAGCACATGTGGCCGCATCCGTCCGAGGAGGTACACGCCGCCGTCCTGCGGGCCCTCGACGACACCGGGGTGCGGGCACTGTTGGGGCGGGGTGTCGCGGATCGGCCGGACGCCTCCCGCAAGTGGGGAATGGACCCGCGGCTGCTGCAACCTCTCGGCGAGATCCTCGAACACACCGAACGACTCGCGACCGCGGCGCGTGGCACCCGGGTGCAGGTGGGCCTGGCGGTGCCGAATCCCCGGTGCCTGACCCCCGAGGGCATGACGGCCGTACGCGAGTTCGCGCAGCACCGGGCGATGACGGTGTCCATCCACCTGCTCGAGACCACCACGGACGACACGATGTGCCGAGAGCATGCCGGCCGGGGCGCCGTCGACCATCTCGACGCCCACGGGTTCCTCTGGGACCGGGTGCTCGCCGTGCACTGCTGCGAACTCGACGCCCACGGCCGGGAACTCCTGGCCCGGCGCGGTGTGGCGGTCTCCTACAACCCGATGAGCAACATGCGACTCGGCAGCGGCGTCGCACCGATCCCCGAGATGCTGGAGGCGGGCATCGACGTCGGACTCGGGGTGGACGGGGCAGCCAGCAACGACACCCAGGACATGCTCGAGACACTGCGTATCGGCTCGTACGTCCAACGGGCCCTGCACCGGAAGGCCGATCTGTTCGGCTTCGACACCATGATGTCGCTCGCGACGGACGGCGCGAACACGACGCTCGGAATGGCGCCCCGACCGGGCGGGGTCGCGGTCGGCGATCCGGCAGACCTCACCCTGATCCGGTTCGAGCGGGACTTCGGCTGCCTGCCCGTACGCGACCCGGGTGCGTCCCTGCTGACCACCGGCAGCCGACAGATCGTCGACACCGTCCTCGTGGCGGGCGAGCCGGTGATCCGGGACGGGCGCAGCACCCGGATCGACGAGACCGCGTTGGTTTCCCGGCTCTCGGACCTCGCCCCCGGAGTGCTCGCGGGAGTGCACGGATGACGGCGGCGACCACCCGTTTCGACGATCTCACCGAGGACGAGGCCGTCGCGACCCTGCTGGCCTGCTGCGCGTCCCCGCAGTGGGCCGCACGGATCGCCGCCGCACGTCCCTACGCCGATCTCGGCGCCCTGCTCGAGTACGCGGACACCGTGCTGACGAACCTGCCGGACTCCGAGATCGACGCCGCACTCGCAGGTCACCCCCGGATCGGTGACCGCCCGGACAACGCCGCCTCCGCACGCGAGCAGTCGGCGGTGACGGATGCGGACCGTGCCGTCCTCGCCGACCTCCGGGAGGCGAACGAGCAGTACGAGCGCACCTTCGGGCACGTCTATCTCGTGTGCGCCAGCGGGCGCACCGCGGAGGAACTGCTCGCCGTACTCCGCACCCGTCTCGGCCACGACGCCGCAACCGAAAGGCTCATCCTCCGAGACGAACTCGTGAAGATCACCCGACTACGACTGACCCGGATGGCCACCGACGACGAGTTCCTCCCCGACCCCGACCGGAAGCAGACATGAGCACGACCCTGAGCACACACGTACTCGACGCCACCTCGGGCGCCCCGGCGGCCGCGGTCGCCGTACGCCTCGAGTCCCGCGACGGCGAGGTACTCGCGCGCGCCGAGACCGACGCCGACGGGCGGATCGCCGAACTCGCGCCGGCCGGCCTCGTCGCCGGTGTCCATCGCCTGGTGTTCGACACCGGCGCCTACTTCACCGATCGAGGCGTCGAGCACTTCCATCCCGAGGTCGTCGTCACCTTCCGGATCGACGACCCGGAGCGGGGACACCACGTCCCACTCCTCCTGTCCCCCTTCGCCTACTCGACCTATCGCGGGAGCTGACATGACCATGGTGACCGGCCGCTCGGAACTGACCGGAGAGATCGTTCTCGGTGCCAACCAGTACGGGAAGGCGGAGAATCGAGTCGTCCGTATCACGCGGGACACGCCCCGGCACGAGATCCGCGACATGAACGTGACCACCTGCCTACGGGGCGAATTCGCCGATGCCTACCTGACCGGCGACCAGGGTGCGGTGCTGCCCACCGACACCCAGAAGAACACGGCGTACTCGTACGCGAAGGAGAAGGGCGTCGACTCCATCGAGGACTACGCCCTCGCGCTGGCACGCCACTTCGTCGACGACATCGGCCCGGTGACGAGCGCACGGGTCGAGGTCGAGGAGTACGCGTGGCAACGCGTCGTCGTCGACGGCACCGAGCACGACCACACCTGGATCAGGCAGGGGCAGGAAACCCGCACCGCGGCAGTGACCGTCGACGACACCGGGGCATGGGTCGTCAGCGGATTGAAGGATCTGGTGATCCTCAAGTCGACCGGCAGCGAGTTCTCCGGCTTCCTGTCCGACGGCTACACGACGCTGCCTCCCACCGACGACCGGATGATGGCGACCTCGCTGGTGATGCAGTGGCGGCACACCGCGGGGGCGGGCGAAGCCGGCTCCGTCGACTGGAACGACGTCTACCGCGGCGTCCGGGAGACGGCCGTCGGGGTGTTCGCGAACCTGCATTCGCTGGCCCTGCAGCAGACCCTCTTCCAGATGGGTAAGGCAATCCTCGAGCGATATCCGGACATCGCGGAGGTACGGCTCTCCGCCCCCAACAAGCACCATTTCGACTACGACCTGGGTCGCTTCGGAGTGGAGAACCGCGGAGAGGTGTTCCACGCGGACGACCGCCCCTACGGATTGATCCAGGCCACCGTGGAACGGTCCGACGCCCCGGACGCCGGACCCGCCTGGCGTCCGTACGCCGGATGGCTGTCCTGATGGACAGCCGTCCCCCGATGATCGCGGTGGACCGTCCCACCGTGATCACCGGTGCCTACGTGGCGACGGTCGATCCGGACCGCACCGAACACCCGCGGGGATACGTGGTGTTCCGAGACAACCGGATCACCGAGGTGGGTGCCGGGGACCCGCCGGCGGTCGACGGCGCCCGCGTCGTGGACGGCCGCGGTTGCCTGCTCACACCCGGCCTCGTGAACACCCATCATCACCTGTACCAGTGGATCACCCGGGGTCTCGCCGCCGACTCGACGCTCTTCCAGTGGCTGACCACGCTCTACCCGGTCTGGGCCGGCATCGACGCCGACCTGGTGCGGACGGCCGCCACCGGTGGACTGTCCCGGCTCGCCCGCACCGGATGCACCACCAGTACCGACCACCACTACGTGGTGCCCCGCGATGCCGGAGACGTGTTCGCCGCGGAGATCGACGCGGCCGCGGCCGTCGGACTCCGATTCCATCCCTGCCGCGGATCGATGGACCTCGGCCGCAGTGACGGCGGGCTGCCACCCGACTCGATCGTCGAGGATCTCGACGACATCCTGAAGGGAACCCAGCAGGCGATCGAACGCTGGCACGACCCGACCCCGGATTCGATGCTGCGGATCGCGGTGGCACCTTGCTCACCGTTCTCCGTCACCGCGGATCTGCTGCGTGAGTCCGCCGACCTGGCCCGCACCGCGGGTGTGCGGCTGCACACCCACCTCGCGGAGACCGTCGACGAACTCGACTACTGCCGAGAGCATTTCGATGCGACCCCGGTCGAGTACATGCAGCAGCTCGGCTGGGTCGGAGAGGACGTCTGGTTCGCACACGCGGTGCATCTCGACGACCCGGCTGTCGCCGTGATGACGACGACCGGCACCGGAGCGGCGCACTGCCCCACCTCGAATGCCCGACTGGGTGCCGGCATCGCACGCGCGAAGGATCTGCACACCGCCGGAGTACCACTCGGCCTGGGCGTGGACGGAGCCGCCAGCAACGAGGCCGCCAGCATGCTCGAGGAAGCCCGGCATGCATTGCTGTTCGCCCGCGCCCGCGGGGGCCCGCAGGAGATGACGGTGCGTACCGCACTCGAGCTCGCAACATTCGGCGGCGCACGCGTCCTCGGCCGGGAGCGGGAGCTCGGGTCGATCGAGCCGGGAAAACTCGCCGATCTGGCGCTGTGGCGGCTGGACACACCGGCACACGCCGGAATCACCGATCCGGTGGCGGCGCTCGTCCTCGGAGCGACTCCACCCCTGCGCGGTCTGTGGGTGAACGGCGACGTCGTCGTCGAGGACGACCGGGTGGTCATGGTGGACGAGGAGCAGGTGGCCCTGGACGTGGCCCGGGCGCACCGTGAACTGCTCCGGAAGGCCGGGTGAACGAGTGGATCTGTCGTTCGTCACCGAAGTCGCCTCGCCCCGCCGGCGCGAGGACCTGCCGCCGCCGCGTCCGGGCACCGCGTTCCTCGCCGGCGGCACCTGGGTGTACTCGGAGCCACAACCGGCCGTGGACCGACTGGTCGATCTGACGGCCCTCGACTGGCCCGCCGTCACGACATCCGAATCGGGGCTCACGATCTCCGCCACCTGCACGATCGAAACACTCTGCGCTGTCCGACTTCCCGAGAATTGGTCCGGCGCGCGCGCCTTCCGGAGTTGCGCGGACGCACTGCTCGCATCGTGGAAGATCTGGCACACCGCCACCGTCGGCGGCAATCTGGCGTTGAGCCTGCCCGCCGGGGCGATGATCGCCGCCTGCTGCGCCCTCGACGCCACCCTGACGATCTGGACGCCCGACGGCAGCGAGTACCACCTCCCGGCCGAGGCGTTCGTCACCGGCGTGGGAACCAATGTCCTCCGGCCCGGGGAGATTCTGCGCTCCATCACGATCGGGTCGGCGGCGCTGTGCGGGCGAGTCGCCGTCCGCAAGGTCGCCTATGCCCCGCTGGGGCGGTCGGGGGCCCTCCTCGTCGCCCGGCACGGGACGGACGGGAGCTGGACCCTCGTGGTCACGGCCGGCACCGTACGGCCGCATCTGCTCCGCTTCCCGGAGCCGCCCACCGCGAGTGAGCTTTCCGAAACCCTCGCGGCCACCGTGGCGCCCACGGACTATCTCACCGACGCCCACGGCACCGCATCGTGGCGGCGGCACGTGACGGCACTACTGGCAGAGGAGATCCGGGAGGAGCTGACGTGAAGTTCACGGTGGACGGCACCATGATCGACACCCGGCCCCGTCCCGGGCAGTGCCTGCGCACGTTGCTCCGCGACCACCGGATCCACTCGGTGAAGAAGGGCTGCGATGCCGGGGACTGCGGTGCCTGCACGGTCCTGCTCGACGGTGCACCGGTGCACTCGTGCCTGATCCCCGCGCACCGGGTCGAGGGAGCGACGGTGACGACCGCCGCCGGACTCGGCACCGACACCGGCCTCCACCCCGTGCAGAGGCAGTTCGCCGAGGCCGCGGGCTTCCAGTGCGGGTTCTGCACCGCGGGAATGGTGGTCACCGCCGCCGCGCTCGACGACGAGCAGAAGGCAGATCTGCCGTGCGCGCTCAAGGGAAACCTGTGTCGATGCACCGGGTACCGGGCGATTCGAGATGCGATCGCCGGGACGTCCGTGGTCGAAGACGACGGTGCCGGCACCTCTGCCGGCCGGTCGTTGCCCGCGCCCGCCACCGAACGCGTCGTCACCGGGACGGAGCCCTACACCCTGGATTTCTCCCGGGCGGACACGCTGCACGTCCAGGTGCTCGGAAGCCCGCACCCGCACGCCCGCATCGTCTCGATCGACACCACCACCGCGCGAGCACTTCCGGGCGTACATGCCGTCCTCACCCATCTCGATTCCCCGGACGTGCCGTTCTCCACCGCCCGGCACGAACACCGCACCGACGACCCCGACGATACGTATGTATTCGACCGCACCCTC
Source organism: Rhodococcus triatomae (assembly GCF_014217785.1). NCBI lineage: Bacteria > Bacillati > Actinomycetota > Actinomycetes > Mycobacteriales > Nocardiaceae > Rhodococcus > Rhodococcus triatomae. The sequence goes on from NZ_CP048814.1 coordinate 1,620,096, forward strand.
CGGTTCGTCGGGCAGCGAGTGGCCGCCGTGGTGGCCGAATCCGTGGATGTCGCCCGGCGCGCGCTGACGCTCCTCGACGTCGAGTACGAGGTCCTGCCTGCGGTCTTCGATCCGGAGGCAGCGACCGAGCCGGGCGCGCCCCTGCTGCATGCGGACAAGGACGTCGCCGCCCGGATCGCGGACCCGTCACGCAATCTGGTGGCCGAGACCCACGGCGAGACAGGTGATGTCACAGCCGCCCTGGCGTCGGCACGGAACGCGAGCCGGCCCGGTGCCGTCGTCGAGGGAGTGTGGCACACCCAGCGAGTCCAGCACGCTCACCTCGAAACGCACGCGGCGACGGGGTGGATCGACGCGGACGGGCGGCTCACCCTCCGCAGCAGTACACAGGTCCCCTTCCTGGTGCGCGACGAACTCGCCCACGTCTTCTCCCTGGATCGTTCCCGGGTCCGCGTGTTCGCGGCCCGTGTCGGAGGAGGCTTCGGCGGCAAGCAGGAGATGCTGGTCGAAGATCTCGTGGCCCTCGCGGTGCTACGCACCGGACGCACCGTGCAGTACGAGTTCTCCCGCGCCGACCAGTTCACGATCGCCCCGTGCCGGCACCCGATGCGGATCGCGGTGCGGGCGGCGGCGGACGCGCAGGGGATGCTCACCGCACTCGCCGTGGACCTGCTCTCGGATGCCGGGGCGTACGGTAACCACTCGCCCGGGGTGATGTTCCACGCCGTCGGCGAATCGGTGGCGCTGTACCGGTGCCCGAACAAGAAGGTCGACGCCCGGGCGGTGTACACCAACAACATTCCGTCCGGCGCGTTCCGTGGCTACGGCCTCGGCCAGGTGATCTTCGCCGTGGAGTCGGCCATGGACCAGCTCGCCGCCGAACTGGGTATCGACCCGTTCGAGTTCCGTCGCCGGAACGTCATCGTGCCGGGCGATCCGTTCGTCGATGCACACGTGCAGGACGGAGACCTCTCGTACGGGAGCTACGGACTGGACCAGTGCCTCGATCTCGCCGAGGCGGCGCTGCGGCGCGGCAACGGAGTTGCCGCCCCGCCCGGGCCTCGGTGGCAGACCGGCGAGGGCATGGCGGCATCGTTGATCGCGACCGTCCCGCCGCGGGGCCACTTCGCCGATGCCACCTGCACCCTCACTCCCGAGGGCCGGTACGAACTACGTGTCGGCACCGCCGAATTCGGCAACGGCACCGTCACGGTGCATGCCCAGCTGGCCGCCACCCTGCTCGGCACGACAGCCGATGCGATCACCGTGCTGCACGCGGACACCGACGTCGCCGAGCACGACACCGGCGCGTTCGGCTCGGCGGGCACCGTGGTCGCGGGCAAGGCGGTGCAGGCCGCCTGTACGGCCCTGCGCGAACTCCTGACCACCCGGGCTCGCCGTCTCACAGGAGCGACACAGGACACGGGGGTGGTGATGACCCCCGACGGTGTCTCGATCGGCGACCGCCGGGTGTCGTTCGCCGAACTGACCGCCGACGGACCGCTGCACGCACGCGGCGACAACGACGGCAGCCCACGATCGGTGGTGTTCAACGTCCAGGCATTCCGGGTGGCGGTCGACACCGGAACGGGCGAGATCCGGATCCTCCAGTCGATCCAGGCCGCCGACGCCGGGGTGGTGCTGAACCCGCAGCAGTGCCGCGGCCAGGTCGAGGGTGGGGTCGCGCAGGCGATCGGAACCGCACTGTACGAGGAGATGCGGAGCGAGGACGGACGCGTCACGACGACGGCACTGCGCAACTACCACCTCCCCCAGTACGCGGACGTCCCGGACACGGAGGTGTACTTCGCCGACACCTACGACGTGCTGGGGCCGAACGGAGCCAAGTCGATGAGCGAGTCACCGTACAACCCGGTGGCACCGGCATTGGCGAATGCCGTCGCCGATGCCACCGGCGCCCGATTGCGCCGCCTTCCGATGACGCCCGCCCGCGTGTGGGCCGCGCTCAGCGACTGACCGCCTTCTTGTACCGCCGGATCGCGAACGGCACGAACACGACGAGCAGGAGCACCGTCCACAGCAGTGAGGCCAGGATCGGGTTCTGCAGCGGCCACACGTCGGGGACCACCATCTGGGGATTGGTGTTACCGAACAGCTCGCGCACCGCCTGGGTCAGCGCCGACACGGGGTTCCACTCGGCGACCACCCGCAGTGGACCGGGCAGGCTGTTGATGTCGACGAACGTGTTGGCCATGAAGGACAGCGGGAAGATCACCACGAAGCTCGCGTTGTTGAACACCTCCGGCGTCCTGATCCACAGACCCACGACCACCATCACCCAGGACAGGGCATAGGCGAACAACAGCAACAGCACATACGCGAGCAACGCCCGCCCGACGTCCGTGTTGATCCGCCAGCCGACGACGAGGCCGGTGAGAGACATGACGACGAGGCTCACGATGTTGATGAGCACGTCCGAGGACGTGCGCCCGACCAGTACGGCCGACGGCGCCATCGGCAGCGACCGGAACCGGTCGATGATGCCCTTCTGCAGATCCTCCGCCATGCCCAGCCCGGTCCAGGTGGACCCGAAGATGACCGTCTGGGTGAAGATGCCCGCGATCAGGAACTCCCGGTACGACATGCCGGGGATCTCGATCGCCGTGCCGAACACGTACGCGAAGAGCAGGACGAACATGATCGGCGACAGGATGGTGAAAACCAGGAGATCCGGCACCCGCTTGATCTTGATGACATTGCGCTTGGCGATCGTCATGCCGTCGCCGAGAGCCATCTGCACCGAGTTCATGCCGTCTCCTCCTCTGCCTGCTCGGCCTCGTGGCCGGTGAGGGTGAGGAACACCTCGTCGAGCGTGGGCTTGCGCAGCCCGACGTCGGCCACCGGGATTCCCTGTTCCGACAATCTCCCGAGTAGTCGCACGAGATCGTCCGCTCCGCCCGAGACCGGGATCGTGACGCGGTGGACGGTCTCCTCCACCACGACTTCCCCGGCAGCCACGGCGGCCGCCGCCTCCCGCACCACCGACAGGTCCGCGGACTCCCCGACGGTGAGCTCGATCCGCTCACCACCCACCAGTTGCTTGAGGTCGTCGGTGGTGCCGCGGGCGATGACCGTGCCGTGGTCGATGACCGCGACCTGGTCCGCGAGCCGCTCGGCTTCCTCCATGTACTGGGTGGTGAGCAGCAGCGTCGTCCCGCGGGCCACCAGCTCCTCGATGACGTCCCACAATGCGAGCCGGGCGCGCGGATCGAGCCCGGTAGTGGGCTCGTCCAGGAACAGCACCTCCGGATCGGCGACGAGGGCACCCGCCAGGTCGAGACGCCGCCGCATGCCGCCGGAGTAGCCCTTGACCGGGCGGTCGCCCGCGTCGACGAGGTCGAACTGTGCCAGCAGTTCCCGAGCCCGCTCCCTGGCCCGCTTCGCGCCCAGGTGATAGAGCCGGCCCACCATCTCGAGGTTCTCGAAACCGGTGAGGTACTCGTCCACTGCCGCGTACTGGCCAGAGGCACCGATCCGTGCCCGGAGCGCGCGGGCATCGGTGACGACGTCGAGCCCCACGACCTCGGCCGTGCCCTCGTCCGGTGTGAGGAGGGTGGTGAGTATCCGGACCGTCGTCGTCTTGCCCGCACCGTTGGGCCCGAGCAGTGCCGTCACCGTGCCCTCACGGACCGTCAGATCGATCCCGTCCAGCGCAGTGACGTTCCCATACCTCTTGACCAGGCCTTCCGCCACGATCGCGTCCGCCATCGAATCACCCCGTCCCGTCACCGAGTGTGCTGCCGCCTCCGGCACATCACAGATTTCTCGTGCGCTGCCGCCTTCGGCACATCACAGATTTCTCGTGCGCTGCCGCCTTCGGCACATCACAGTCTGCAGGACAGTCTGCCGGAGGGGACCGACACCGCGGGATCGATCACGGCGGTTCAGCCGGTGACGCGAGCCGCGTTTCCCGCGTCGATCGGCACGACGATGCCGCTCACGTGCGCATTGGCCTCCTCGGCGAGGAAGAGCACGACCCGGGTCACCTCGAACGGGTCGAGCCAGGGAACCGGCTGCGCGTGCAGCATCTGCAGCACAGGGGCCACGTCCTGCTCGCCGGGCGCGTCGAGATCCGGACGCAGCGTCCCGTACAGCCAGTCGTTGTGGATCATCGGCGTCGAGATGTTGCCCGGTGCAATCGCGTTGACCGTGATCCCGTGTGCCGCCAGATCCATCGCAGCGCTCTTGGTCAGGCCGATGACTCCCCACTTGGACGCACCGTAGGCCGCCATCGTGTAGTTGCCCGCACGTCCCATCATCGACGAGACGGTCACGATCCGTCCGTAACCACGGCCGATCATCCCCGGCGCCACTGCGGACACGGTGTTGAAGACCCCGGTGAGATTGCTCGCGATCGTCTCGTCCCACTGCTCGGACGTCATGTCCTGTACGGGGGCGGCGACGGAGACACCCGCGTTCGCCACCGCGATGTCCACCCGGCCGACTTCGGACTCCGCCCGCGCCACCAGCGCGTCGACCGCTGCTCGATCCGCGGTGTCGAGCTTCGCCGACAGGCACCGGCGGCCGGTCGCCTCGACCAGACGTACCGTCTCCGCGAGATCCGCCTCCGTGGCCAGCGGATAGCCGACGGCAGGGGAACTCTCGGCGCGGTCGCACACCACGACGTCGGCACCACGTTCGGCGAACGCGATCGCATGCGAGCGGCCCTGCCCACGCGCAGCCCCGGTGACCAGCGCCACCCTGCCTTCGAAGTTGTCCATGACGCTCCTGGTGTCGTTCGGTTCGGGGTAGGGCCGCGTCGCGCCCGGCGCGGCGGACGCGGTCCCCTATCGGTACCCGTTCCCCCCGCCGGGCGCCCGGCGGACTCCCGGTGACCGGGAACGTCAGGCGGTGAGTACCAGCCCGGAGGTCGGCACACCCGTCCCCGCGGTCACCAGCACCGACCGCGCGTCCTCGACCTGGTTCACGGACGTTCCGCGAATCTGCCTGACTCCCTCGGCAATTCCGTTCATCCCGTGAATGTATGCCTCACCGAGCTGGCCACCGTGGGTGTTGAGCGGCAGCGTTCCACCGAGCTCGATCGCGCCGTCGGCGATGAAGTCCTTCGCCTCACCGCGGCCGCAGAACCCGAGTTCCTCGAGCTGCATCAGCACGTACGGGGTGAAGTGGTCGTACAACACTGCGGCGTCCATGTCCTGCGGCCCCAGCCCGGACTGGTCCCACAGCTGGTTCCCGACGAGGCTCATCTCCGGGAGCCCGGCAAGTTCGTCACGGTAGTAGCTGGTCATGATGAACTGGTCGGTCCCGCTGCCCTGCGCCGCCGCCGCGACGATCGCGGGTGTCGCGGGGAGGTCCCTCGCCCGTTCCGGCGACGTGATCACCAGGGCGATGCCACCGTCCGATTCCTGACAGCAGTCGAGCAGGTGCAGCGGCTCCGCGATGAACCGTGAGTTCTGATGATCCTCCAGCGTGATCGGCTTTCCGTAGAAGAACGCGTCCGGATTGACCGCGGCGTGCTTGCGATCGGTGACGGCAATCCTCCCGAAATCCTCACTGGTCGCGCCATATTCGTGCATGTACCGCTGCGCCACCATGGCGACGAACGCGGCCGGGGTGGACAGTCCGTGCGGGTAGGAGAACGCATTGTCCGCACCCGAGGAGTTGACCTGCTGCACCAGCCCGGTGTTGACCTGACCGAACCGCATCCCCGACCGCTCGTTGAACGCACGATAGGCGACGACCACGTCGGCGACGCCGGTGGCCACGGCCATCGCGGCCTGCTGCACGGTCGCGCAGGCCGCGCCGCCACCGTAGTGGATCCGGCTGAAGAACTTCAGGTTCGGGATGCCGACGGCACGCGCGACGGCGACCTCGATGTTGGTGTCCATGGTGAACGAAGCCAGTCCGTCGACGTCGGCGGGCGTGAGCCCCGCATCGGCGAGAGCCGCCGTCACCGCCTCGGCCGCCAGCCGGAGTTCACTGCGCCCGGAGTCCTTCGAGAAGTCGGTGGCGCCGATCCCGACGATCGCGGCCTGTCCCGACAGTCCGGTCATGATCGTCCCCTGCTTCCGTCCGTGTCGGGAGTGCTTCCGTCCGTCACGAGCGTGACGGTCGAGGTGATGTGCGCGCCGAGACTGTCGGTGCCGGTGACCTGGACCGTGACGACCTCGCCGTCGATCGCGGTGACGTGGCCGGTGAGGACGAGGCTGTCGCCCGCGTACCAGGGGACGCCGAGACGCAGTGCGATCGAACGGATCACGGCGCGTGGACCGGCCCAGTCCGTCACGAACCGCTGGACCAGGCCGGTGTCGGTGAGGATGTTGACGAAAATGTCCTTCGAGCCCTGATTCCGTGCCCGATCACGATCGTGGTGGACTTCCTGGAAGTCTCTCGTCGCGAGCGCTGCCGAGACCACGAACGTCGGTGTGCCTTCGACGACGAGTTCCGGCAAGACGTCACCGACTGCCACGGAGCCGAGCACGGGGCCGGCGGACGACGCGGTGGATGTCACGATTCCTCCTTCACGGGGCGCCAGGCGAACAACGTCCACGGCTCGGATCCGGATTCGTCGCCGGGGAAATCGAGGAAGGTCGCCTCGACCGGCATCCCGATCCGTACCTCCTCGGGCGTGATGTTCCGCAGTTCCCCGAGCATGCGCACTCCCTCGTCGAGTTCGACGAGGGCGACCACGAAGGGCAGCGAGCGTCCGGGCACCTTCGGCGCATGATGGACGACGAAGCTGAACACCCGGCCTCGCCCGGACGCGACGAGGTAGTCCGTCTCCTCGTCCTTCGCCTTCCAGAGCGCGGGTATCGGTGGGTGCTGGAGGCCTCCGTCCGGCCTGCGCTGGATCCGTAACTCGTGTGCCGCCACCCCGTCCCAGAAGAACCGGGTGTCGAGTGACGCGCTCGGACGCATCAGGCGCGCGGGATCCAGATCCGGGAACGCCGACACCTGAGCCCCGTCGGTACCGGCGTCGGCCGGCTCCGACCCGGACCGCGGTGGCGGCGCGAACTTGAGGATCCGGAACAGCATCTCGGCGACCGGCTCGTCCGCGCCGTCCGGTGCCCGCACGGTCCAGTGGCTCCGGGTGGTGAAGAACCAGCCTTCGCCGAGGGCCGTCTTCTTGGGCCCCACGACGTCCTCGAGCACCGTCGTGACACTGACCTCCTCGCCGACACGCACGTACCGGTGATACGTCTGATCGCAGTTCGTGGCGACGACGGAGGTGAATCCCGCCTCGTCGAGAATTGCGGTCATCCGGCCCAGTGGATCGTCGGCCTCCCTCCTGCCGTGCAGACCACGCATCGTCCACACCTGCGCCATGGCGGGGGGTGCGACGATCCCGTCGTGTCCGGCCTCCCGGGCGGCCGCCTCGTCGACGTAGATCGGGTTCTCGTCCCCGATCGCCTCGACCCAGTTGCGGATCATCGGCAGGTTGATCGGATCGCGCCCGGCGCGCGGCGCGCTGGCACCGTCCGCGCGCACGCGCTCGGCCGCGGCCAGCACCTGTTCCGGGTCGTCCAGTCCCGCGCTCATCGCGGCACCCGGGGCAGGTTCAGCCCGGCCGTCGCGATCAGTTCACGCATCACCTCGTTGACCCCGCCACCGAAGGTGATGACGAGATTGCGTTTGACCTGCATGTCCAGCCACCGCATGAGGTCCGCGGTGTCCGGATCCGTCGGATCGCCGTACCTCCCGACGATCTCCTCGGCGAGCCGTCCCACGCGCTGGATGCGCTCGGTGGCGAACACCTTGGTCGCCGACGCGTCCGCGATGTCCACCGCGCCCGCCTCGCTCGAGGCCACCTGCCAGTTGAGGAGTTCGTTGAGCCGGTACGTCGCGTGGATCTCGCCGAGCGCTCGGCGCACGTCGGGCCGATCGAGCAGGCGGTTCGCCTGCGCCCAGGCCCGCACCCGGTCGTAGAGACCACCGACCCGGCCTGCGGGGCCGAGCATCACCCGTTCGTGGTTGAGCTGTGTCGTGATGAGCCGCCATCCCCGATTCTCTTCGCCCACGAGCATGTTCGCCGGTACTCGCACATCCGAGTAGTATGTCGCGTTCACGTGGTGCGCCCCGTCGCAGGTGATGATCGGCGTCCAGGTGTATCCGGGGTCGGTGGTGTCGACGATGAGGATCGAGATTCCGCGATGCCGCGAATCGGAGTCGCCGGTACGCACCGCGAGCCAGATGTAGTCGGCGTCGTGACCGCCCGTGGTGAAGATCTTCTGGCCGTTGACGACGTACTCGTCGCCGACCCGGCGGGCGGTGGTACGCAGCGAGGCCAGATCGGTGCCCGCCTCGGGCTCGGTGTACCCGATGGCGAAGTGCACCTCGCCGGAGAGAATGGCGGGCAGGAACTTCCGCTTCTGCTCGTCGGTGCCGTACTCCTGCAGGGTGGGCCCCACGGTCTGCAGGGTGACCGAGGGCAGGGGCACGTCGGCGCGCACTGCCTCGTTGACGAAGATCTGCTGTTCGATCTCGCCGAATCCACGGCCGCCGAACTCCACCGGCCAGCCGACGCCCAGCCACCCGTCCTTGCCCATGCGGCGGATGACCTCACGGTAGGTCTCGCCGTGCCGTTCGGTGCGCATGATCGCGGCCTCCGCCGGGGCGACGAGACCGGAGAAGTACCTACGCAATTCGGATTGCAGCTCACGCTGCTCCGCTGTCAGATCGATGAACACCGTGCCCCCACGAGGTCGAGTCGGTATGCGGCGCCGCCGACGAGGCGGGCGAGGTCCTTCGAGGTCGAGTAGTAGCGGTGCAGTGGATAGGTCACGTCGACGCCGAGACCGCCGTGCAGATGGTGCAGTTGTTGCATCGCCGCCGGCACCTCGGCGGCGATCCAGAAGGCGAGGACGTCGAGATCCTCTGCCGCGTCCAATTCCTCGGACACGCGCCAGCCCGCGGAGAGCGCGGCGACGTGGAGCGTGCGGGAGACGACGTAGACGTCGGCGATCTGCTGGGCGACCGCCTGGAAGGTGGCGAGGGGCTTGCCGAACTGATGCCGGGTCGCCAGGTGTTCGGCGGCCAGTGCGGTGGCTCCGGACAGCAGACCGTCGCACACCGCGCCGATCGCGGCGAGCGCGCAGTCGTACAGCCTCGTGACCGAATCCTCTCCTGTGGAGACGAATTCGGCTGGCGCCTCGTCGAACGCGACGGCGAACTCGGGGGCTCCCGCCGAGCTCGGGGTCGCGGTGAGGGTCACTCCTGTGGCCTCGGGGTCGACGAGGACGACGCCCTCCGCGGTGGGAACGAGGATGCGGTACGCACTGTCGGCGAACGGGACCGCGACGACGCGGCCGGTGACGACGTGCCCCTGGCCGGAAGGAGTCACGGCCGTGGTGGGGTGCGCCGGGAAGGGCGCACCGGGTTCGGCGAGTGCCGCGGTGAGCCGACGACCGCGCACGACCTCGGGGAGGATGCGACCGAGTAACTCCTCGTCGCCGAGCGCGACCAGCGGCATCACCCCGAAACCGAGGGTGGCGAGCAGCGGCATCCCGGCCGCGTGCCGTCCCACCTCGGCGAGCAGCGCGGCGATGTCGGCGAAGGTCAGCCCCTCGCCGCCGAGGTGGGACGGCACGGCGAGACCGGGAAGTTCCGCCTCGACGCATGCTGCCCACATCTCGTCGGGCTCGAGATCGCGAGCCAGGACACCGCCCGCGACCTGCGCAACGGCCTCCTGGGTGTCATCTCCGGTGAAGTCCACTCTGCTCCCGCCTACCGATCGACGCGCCAACTCAATTAGAACGTGTTTCAGTTGTAGCACCCTCCCCCGCCGAGGGGAAGTCTCCTCAGCCTCGCGGAAGCCCGAGCAGCCGCTCGGCGGCCACGGTGAGCAGGATCTGCGTGGTCCCACCGGCAATGGAAAGGCAACGGGTGTTGAGGAATTCGCGAGTCAGCGGCCCCTCTGCCCAACCCGCGGTGCCGGCGATGTCCATCGCCAGCTCGGCGACGTCCTGACGCTGTCGCACCCCCACGAGCTTGCGCACGCTGGACTCCGGTCCCGGATCCTGGCCGCCCAGGGCCCGCAGCGTGCCACGGAGGCCGAGCAACGATCCCACCATCGCGTGGGCCGCGAGGTCGCCGATACGATCGTCCACCACCGGATCCGGCCGGTCGGCGAGTGCCAACAACTCCTCCATCGCGCCGCCCAACGCCGATCCACCGCTCATCGCCACCCGCTCGTTCGCGAGCGTGGTCCTGGCGAGCTTCCAGCCGTCACCCGGCGATCCGACCACGGCGTCGTCCGGCACGAACACATCGTCCAGGAAGACCTCGTTGAACAGGGCGTCGCCAGTGATCTCCCGCAACGGGGCGATGGTGATGCCCGGGGAGCGCATGTCCACCAGAAAGTAGGTGATACCACGGTGTTTCGGAGCGTCACGGTCCGTGCGAGCGAGGCAGATACCCCAGTCCGCCTCGCGCGCCCGCGACGTCCACACCTTCTGCCCCTGCAGGCGCCATCCCCCGTCGACGCGCTCGGCGACCGTCCGCAACGAGGCGAGATCGGACCCGGCGCCCGGCTCGGAGAACAACTGGCACCACTCGATCTCGCCGCGCAGGGTGGGCCCTGCGAACCGCTCGATCTGCTCGGGAACCCCGTGCTCGAGGATCGTCGGAACGGCCCAGGCGCCGATCACCAGATCGGGACGCTCGATCCCCGCCGCATCCAGCTCCTCGTCGACGATGAGCTGCCCGAGCGGGGTCGCACCCCGCCCGAACGGGGGTGGCCAGTGCGGTACGAGGTATCCCGAATCCGCCAGCGCCACCCGGCGTTCCCCCTCCGGGAGGGCCGCGACGGCAGCGACGTCCGCCCGGACACGGGCGCGCTCGGCGGCCACGTCGACGGTGCCGTCCACACTCTCCACGTCGAGTGACAGGGTCCGGCGCCGTCCCGCTCGGGACAGTGCGGTCAGGCGCGCGCGGTGACGTCCCGACCCGCCGAGCAGCTGGCGCTGGCCGATCGCGCGGCGCAGGTAGAAGTGGGCGTCGTGCTCCCACGTGAATCCGATTCCGCCGAGCACCTGGATGCAGTCCTCGGCATTGTCCACTGCGGCATCGAGCGCCACCGCCGCTGCCGCTGCCGCCGCGACCGGAAGCTCCGAGTCCGCCTGCCATCCGTCCTCGGCTGCCACTGCCGCGTCCCACGCGAGGACTCCGGCTTTCTCCACCCTGCACAGCATTTCGGCACAGAGGTGCTTGATCGCCTGGAAGGACCCGATCGGCGCACCGAACTGCTCCCGCACCTTCGCGTGTTCGACGGCGGTGCCCAGGCACCATCGGGCCACGCCCGCCGCCTCGGCCGCCGCGAGTGCGGCGAGGAAATCGTCGACGAGCCCGTCCGGAACGTCACCGACGACGCGATCGGCCGCCACCACCACCGATTCGCAGACCACCCGGGCGAGAGCCCGGCTCTTGTCGATCGAGTCGAGGAGTTCGATCTCCATCCCGTCCGCCGCGGGATCGGCCAGGACCCAGACCGATCCGTCGCCGGTATCCGCCCGCAGCAGGATCGCGGTCTCGCCGTCCGCGCCGATCGCGCAGCCCGCGTCCCCGTCGAGTACCAGGCCGCCGTCGGCGCTCGGCGACGCACGCACCTCCCCCACGTCTGCCGGCGCGATCAGTGCGCACGGGAGCGCCCCGTCCGCCAGTTCCGCGGCCCAGCGTTTCGCGGCAACGCCGCCACTGCGACCGACCACGGTGGCGGCCACGGCAGTGGTGAGAACAGGACCCGGTGCGAGGGCACGGGCAGCCTCCTCGACCATCGCGGCGAGATCGGCGATCGAGGCACCGGATCCGCCCATGTCCGTGGGCACAGCGACCGAGAAGATTCCCAATTCCGACAGGCCCTGCCATGTGCCCCGCCACGAACCCGCAGGTCCCTGCCTCGTGGAAGCCCTAGGATCGACCGCGTCGGCCCACGACCGCACCGCGTCGACCGCCGCACGTTGCTCGTCGGTGGTGGCAATTGTCACAGCCGGTTCCCGTCTCTTCGGAATGACACACAAGTCTAGAACGTGTTCTAATATGACACCTGGCCCAGAGTCAAGGCACGGCGAGGCGCGAAGGAATAGGCGGGCAATGACAGCATCTTCTCGATCACGATCCACGCCGGTTGCCACTGCAACGCTCGGCGAGGAGGATCTCGGTTCCCAGGCGCAGCGCGAACGGCGCAAGCGCATCCTCGACGCCACCCTGACCCTGGCGTCCAAGGGCGGGTACGAAGCGGTCCAGATGCGTGCAGTCGCCGAACGCGCCGATGTCGCGGTGGGCACGCTCTACCGCTACTTCCCGTCCAAGGTGCACCTGCTCGTGTCGGCGCTCGCCCGCGAGTTCGATCGGATCGATTCCAAGGGCAAGACACCTCCCGGCCGAGATCCGCTCGAGAAGATGCGGCTCATCCTCTCGCAGATCACCCGCGCGATGCAGCGCGATCCCCTGCTCACCGAGGCGATGACCCGGGCGTTCATGTTCGCCGACGCCTCCGCGTCCGCCGAGGTCGACCAGGTCGGGCAGTTGATGGACCGGCTGTTCGCCCGGGCCATGACGGACGACGAGCCCAACGCGGACCAGTTGGCCATCGCTCGCGTCATCTCCGACGTGTGGCTGTCCAATCTCGTTGCGTGGCTCACACGCCGCTCGTCCGCCACGGACGTCGCCAATCGGCTCGAATTGACCGTGGAGCTGCTGCTGGGCGGCGGGGACGAACGGGCGCTGTGACGCCGCCGTCCGGGCAGTCCGGGACGACAACGCGCCGCGGCACGCACCATCGCCTAGATTTGTGGACGTGAGCGCGCAAGATCTGCCGATCGAACTCCGCCGGGCACTGTCGACCGTGGCCCGGACGCCCCGACTCCTGGTCGCGTCCGACTACGACGGCACCGTTGCCCCGATCGTCTCGGATCCCGACAAGGCGTTTCCCCATGCCGAATCAGTGCGTGCCCTGCGCGCCCTGGCCTCCCTCTCCGGCACCGCCGCGGCGGTCATCTCCGGTCGCGCACTCAAGGACCTCGCCGCACTGTCCCGGCTTCCCGCCGAGGTTCAGCTCGTCGGGAGCCACGGCTCCGAATTCGACGTCGGCTTCATCCATGCGATCGACGCGGACGCCCGCCGGCTGCTCGGCGAGATCGTCGACGAGTTCCAGCAGATCTCGACCCGTCACCCCGGAACGGGCGTGGAGGTCAAACCGGCCAGCGCGGCCCTGCACGTGCGCAACGCCGTCACCCCCGAGCACGCTCAGGAAGCACTGAACGAGGCGCGCGCCGACGCCGCCCGGTGGGCCGGCGTCCAGGTGACCGAAGGCAAGTCCGTCATCGAGCTCGCGGTGATCCCCACCGACAAGGGGCAGGCCCTCGACACCATCCGCCACCAGGAGGGTGCCACCGCTGCCGTGTTCATCGGTGACGACGTCACCGACGAGAAGGCGTTCGACCGGCTACAGGGACCGGACGTCGGCATCAAGGTCGGCGGCGGCGAATCCCTCGCCGAGTACCGGGTGGACACCACCGAAGACGTCAGTGCGGCGCTCGCCTTCCTGGTCGAGGAGCGGCGCACCTGGCTGTCCGGCGCGGACGCCCCGCCGATCGAGCGACTGACGATGCTCGCCAACCCGCGCACGGTGGGGCTGCTGACCCCGGACGCGACCGTCACCTGGCTCTGCCATCCCGAACCCGACTCGGCCGCCGTGTTCGCTCACCTGCTGGGCGGCGTCGCCGCCGGCCACTTCAGTGTCGGCCCGCAGCGGTCCGCGCTCCCGCTCAGCCAGCGGTACATCGACGGCACCATGACGGTCCAGACGCGGTGGGCGAGCCTCGCGGTCACCGACTATCTCCCGCACGACGTCCCCTCCGGCCGCACCGACCTCACCCGGGTCATCAGCGGAGTCGCGCCGGCCGTCGTCACGTTCGCGCCGCGCCCGGAGTTCGGCCAGGGCCAGGTACTGCTCGAGGAAGACGAGGACGGGTTGCGCGTCCTCGGTTCCAACGAGCCGTTCGTGCTCCGCTCCCCCGGCGTGAAGTGGAACATCACCACGGACGGGACCCAGCAGACCGCACACGCCACGGTGGAGCCCGCGTACGGCGACATCGTTCTCGAGCTGCGCTGCGGCACCGAAGATCTCGGCCCCTCCACCGTTCCGGAGGAAGAGCGGCGAGCGGCTGCCGAATCGTACTGGTCCGAGTGGGTCTCCGGGCTCGATCTCCCGGCACTCAAGCCGGACCTGATGAAGCGGTCCGCCCTCACGCTCAAGGGCCTGGTCCACGCCGATTCGGGTTCGATCATGGCGGCGGCCACCACGTCCTTGCCGGAGGAGATCGGCGGTGTCCGCAACTGGGACTACCGATACTGCTGGCTGCGGGACGCCGCACTGACCGCGTCCGCGCTCGTGAGCCTCGGCTCGCTCGGCGAGGCCGAGCACTACCTCGACTGGGTGCACGACGTGCTGGAGACTCTCCCCGGACCGGAGCGGCTGCACCCGCTGTACACGCTGTGGGGCACCACGCTTCCGCCGGAGGCCGTCCTCGATTCGCTCCCCGGGTACGCCGGTTCCCGGCCGGTGCGCGTGGGCAACGCGGCGAACCAGCAGGTTCAGCTGGACGTGTTCGGCCCGATCGTCGAGTTGATCGCCCAGCTGGCGCACGCCCGCGAGAAGCAGGGCGCGCCCGACGGCGCGACGGCACTCGGCGATCGCGACTGGGAACTGGTTCGCGCCATGGTCGAGGCGGTCGAGCGTCGCTGGTTCGAACCCGACCACGGCATCTGGGAGATCCGGGACAACCCGCGGCACCACGTGTACTCGAAGGTCATGGGCTGGGTCACCGTGGACCGGGCGATCGAACTCGCCAAACGATTCGGCAGGGACGCGGAGCCGAGCTGGAGCGTGTTGCGCGACGAGATCGCCACGGAGGTCGTCGAACAGGGCTGGAAGGACGAGGTCCGCTCCTACACCGCCGCCTACGACGGCACCGACCTCGACGCCGCCACCCTGCACATCGGCCTGTCCGGGCTGATCGACCCGACCGACGAACGCTTCCGCGCGACGGTGGTGGCGACGGAGCGTGAACTGCGCAGCGGTTCGACGGTCTACCGCTACCACCACGACGACGGGTTGCCCGGGGTCGAGGGCGGCTTCCACCTGTGTGCCGCGTGGCTGGTCGAGGCCTACCTGCTCGTCGGAGCGCGATCGCAGGCGGAGGCACTGTTCGCCCAGCTCGTGGATGCGGCGGGCCCGACCGGCCTGCTCAGCGAGGAGTACGACCCGGTCGCGGAACGGTCACTGGGGAATCACCCGCAGGCGTACAGCCATCTCGGCCTGCTGCGTTGCGCGCAGCTGCTGGCCTGAGCGGCGTCCACGCACGCACCGGCGGTCCGGGTCAGTTCGGCCCGCCCCGGCGTTCGAGGATCCGGTGCACTTCACGGGCCTCGTCGGCGGCTTCCCTCAGTTCCTCGGTGCACTCCGCGTCACCGGGGTTCGTATCGCACCGATCGTCGTAGTAGTCCTCGATCTCGTCCTCGAGATCGTCGAGGGCATCGAGGAGTTCGGAACGAACTGCTCCGGGAGCCGACCGCTCGACTTCGGCGGTCAGCGCCCGTTCCAGGTCTGCCAGCTCGCTCATGCAACGGACCGGATCGGCGTCGGTGGTGCAGTCGATCGCGCCGAGCCGGGGCCCGTAACTCGCGTACAGGCGGGCCCAGTCGTCTGCGGGTACCACTGCCGGATCGCTCGTCCGTGCGGCGCCCGCGTCGACCGTGGCCTCCGGGGTGGGGTCAGGGTGATCCGTCCCTCCGTCGCCACACCCGCCGAGCAGCACTGCACTCAACACCGTGGCGGTGGCCAGCACGGTGCGTCGGCGTCCCGCTCCGCCGACGGCGCGCCACACCGGAGTCTCGTTCGTCCGCATCTCGCCTACCTTCCTCGTCGATTCGGGTCGGCAGCGGGCGCGGTGCCCGTCGTCGTACCGACGACCAGTTCCGTGTCCAGGGTCTCGATGCCCGCCACACCCGATCGTGCCGAGGACATCAACAGTGCCCCGGCACGGCGGCCCTTCTCCTCCTGCGGTTGCCCGACCGTGGTGAGGCCCGCCCTCGTCGCGGCCTCGACACCGTCGAATCCGGTGACCGAGAGGCGTCCCGGCACGTCGATGCCCGCCTGGCGGGCATGGTCGAGCGCGCCGAGCGCGAGCACGTCCGAGGTGCAGACCAGTGCGGTGATCTCCGGGTCGATCGAGAGCGCCTGCGCGGCCGCCGAGGCTCCTGCCGCCACCGTGTGGTCGTAGCGTTCGATGACGGTGGCCGGACTCACGCCCGCCGCGGCGAGGGTGTCCTGGACGCCGGCGATCCGTTCGCGCTGCACGTGGAAATGCGGCGAGCGCAGCCGCTCCGCTGCCGCGGGGCCGTCCGCGCGTTCGCGTCCCAGACGCATCGCCAGGACACCGAACCGTCGGTGGCCGAGCCCGAGGAGGTACTCGGTGACCTTGCCGGTCGCCGCGCTGTCGTCGATGACGATGAGCGCCGCGTCCGAGATTCCGCGCGGCTGGTCACAGACCACGATGGGCAGATGACGCTCGCGGACGGCCGCCAGGTACGGGTCGTCGTCCGCGACGGAGTAGACGACGAATCCGTCCACCGCGGCCTGATGGACCACCGCCGCGGGGTCGGCCCCGCCGCTGCCCGTGCCCGGCCCGGCGGGGATGAGCAGCAGCCCCTGTCCGGCTACCTCGCAGGACTCGGCGAGGCCGGCGAGAAAGCTCATCGCCGCCGGATCACGGAAGGAGTAGCTCAGATCCTCGGTGAGGAGCAGACCGACGGCGCCGGCCTTCCGGGTCCGCAACGAGCGGGCCACCGGGTCCGGCCCGGGGTAACCGCGGCGCTTGGCTGCCAGCAGGACCCGTTCGCGCAATTCCGACGAAAGCTGGTCCGGTCGGTTGTACGCGTTGGACACTGTTGTCCGTGAGACGCCCAGCTCCGCCGCGAGCGACGCCAGCGTGGCCGGACGGCGTGGATGACGTGACCTCGGCATATGCGGACATTAGTACCTGGCGTCGGAAGCCGCGTGCGCGGCCGTCCCCGCGAGTGGACCACCTGGGCCGATCCGATACAGTGAGAACTGGTAATCATTTCCAATAGATTGCAGTAGTCGAACGAACTCGTCAGGAGCAGTCCGTGCCCGAGCACCCAGGACCAGAGAACTCCCGCGGCGGCCGCCGCCCACGCCGTGCGGTGGCCGGTGCCGCCGGACTGTCGCTGGCCGCGGCCCTCGCACTCACCGCGTGCGGAACCTCCCCCGACTCCGACGAGCTGACCGTCGTCGCCTCCACGAACGTCTGGGGCAGCGTCGCCCAGGCCGTCGCGGGCGACCACCTCGAGGTCAGCTCGATCATCGCCGAGCCGTCCGCGGACCCACATTCCTTCGAGGCCAGCCCCTCCGACGCGGCGAGGATCACCAGCGCATCGCTGCTCGTCTACAACGGGGGCGGCTACGACCAGTTCGTCGACGACATCATCGCGGACGACTCGGGGCGGGCCACGGTCTCGGCGTTCGAGCTCTTCGAGGCGACGCACGGCACGACGGACGACCACGACCACGACCACGATGCCGACCACGACGAGGGCGGTCACGACGACCATGCGGGGCACGACCACGGTTCGGTGAACGAGCACGTCTGGTACGACCTGCCGACGGTCGACGCCACCGCACACGCCGTCGCGGACGAACTCGCACGCCTCGATCCCGACAACGCCGATTCCTACCGCGCGAACGCCGACACCTTCTCGGCTCAGCTGGCGGACGTGAGCACCGTCGTGGACGGTATCGCCTCCGCACACGGCGGCGACCCGGTCGCGCAGACCGAGCCGGTCGCCCAGTACCTGCTCGACGCCGCACAGCTGCGCGATCTCACGCCACCGGACTTCGTCAGCGCCATCGAGAACGAGACCGACCCGGCCCCCGCCGCGATCGCCGCCACCCGGGCGCTGCTCGCCGAGAACCAGGTCCGCGTCCTCGTCTACAACGTCCAGACGCAGGATCGAGTGACCCAGGACATCCGGTCCACGGCCGAGACGGCCGGGATACCGGTCGTGGAGATTACCGAGACCCTCCCGGAAGGCCTCGACTACATTCAGTGGCAAACTCGGACGGTCGATGCCCTCGCTTCAGCGTTGGAGTAGCGGGGCGTCGGAGTAGCGGGCGTCGGAGTAGCGGGCGTCGGAGTGGCGAACGGCGACCGAGTAGCCGAGCAGCGGGAAGTAGAGAAGCGAAGACAGTGACCGAGAAACGACAGTGACCGACACACACCCTGGGACGCCCGGCATCCCGAGCAGAACCTCCGGCATCGTCCCGGCTGTCGAACTGTCCGGTGCACGTCTCGCCTTCGGCGACCGTGTGCTGTGGGACGGTCTCGACCTCGCCGTCCGGCCGGGCGAGTTCGTCGCCGTCCTCGGCCCCAACGGATCCGGAAAGACCTCTCTGCTGAAGGTCCTGCTCGGCCAGCTGGCGTTGAGCGACGGCGTGGCCCGCGTCGCCGGAGCTCCCGCCCGGGCAGCCAGTTCGCACGTCGGCTACATCCCCCAGCAGAAGTCGATGGATGCGGGACTGCCGCTCCGCGGACGCGATCTGGTCGGCCTCGGCGTCGACGGCCACAAGTGGGGTACGGGCCTGCGGTACCGAGCCCACCGTCGTGCCGTCGTCGACGACGCGATCGCCGAGGTCGGCGCCCAGGCCTTCGCCGACGCCCCGATCGGCTCGATGTCCGGCGGTGAACAGCAGCGGCTGCGGATCGCCCAGGCACTCGTCGGGGACCCCCGGGTACTGCTCTGTGACGAGCCACTCCTGAGCCTGGACCTGGCGAACCAGCAACTCGTGTCCGGGCTGATCGACAAGCGGCGCCACACGCACGACACCGCCGTCCTGTTCGTCACCCACGAGATCAATCCGATCCTGCCGATGGTCGACCGTGTCCTGTATCTCGTGGACGGCCAGTTCCGGATCGGCACGCCGAACGAGGTAATGACCTCGGAGGTGCTGTCCCAGCTCTACGGCACCGACGTCGAGGTGCTGCACGTGCGCGGCCGACTCGTGGTGGTCGGCACCGGGGATGCGATCGACGCACTCGGGAGCGCAGGCGGCCTGCGGCCCGGCGAGGGTGTGCACCACCATCACCACGGAGAACACCCATGAACGGCAAGTTCGCCGACGCGATGTCGCGCATGTTCGACTTCCGCGAGACGTGGCACCTGCTCCAGTACGACTTCGTGCAGCAGGCGCTCGTCGCCGGCGCGGTGCTCGGGCTGCTCGCCGGGGTCATCGGCCCGATCATCGTCAGTCGCCAGATGTCGTTCGCCGTCCACGGCACCAGCGAACTGTCGCTGACCGGCGCGTCCGCGGCGCTGCTGCTGGGTATCAGCGTCGGAATGGGCGCGATCGTCGGCTCGGTGGTCGCGGCGGTCCTCTTCGGGCTGCTGGGCACCAAGGCCAGGGACCGGGACTCGGTGATCGGTGTGATCATGGCGTTCGGGCTCGGCCTGTCGGTGCTGTTCATCTGGGCCTACGACGGCCGGACCGGGACGAGTTTCTCGCTGCTCATCGGCCAGATCGTCGCGCCGGGAAGCACCGGGCTGCAGTTGCTCGGCATCTGCGCGGTGGTCGTCCTCGCGGTGATGGCCTTCATCTACCGGCCGCTGCTGTTCGCGAGCACCGACCCGGAGGTGGCACTGGCCCGGGGTGTCCCGGTCCGGGGCCTGTCGATCGTCTTCGCCGTGCTCGTCGGGATCACCGCGGCGCTCGGCGTCCAGATCGTCGGAGCGCTGTTGGTGATGTCGCTGCTCATCACCCCTGCGGCCGCGGCCGCGTACCTGACGGCGAGCCCTCTCAAGGCGACTGTGCTGGCGGTCGTGTTCGCGGAGGTCGCCGCGGTCGGCGGCATCCTGATCTCGCTGGCTCCCGGTGTTCCGGTGTCCAGTTTCGTGACGACGATCTCCTTCGTCATCTATCTGGTGTGCCGGCTGGCCGGCCGGTCCCGGCGGGACACCAGGGGGCGGGTCGTCGCCGACATCTCACCCTGAGGCAGCCGCCGACATCTCACCCTGAGGCGGGCAGCCGCCGACGTTTCATCCCGACTCGAGCGGGTAGCCCACGGGTCCGGACGGGAACTTCCCGACCGGAACGACGAAGGGATGACACATGCGCCGATTGACGCCTGCGATCACCTCCGGAATCACCGTTGCCGGACTCGCCGCCGGGGCCTGGGCACTGGGTGGCGGCGTAGCCGCAGCAGATCCTGTACCACCGGGCACGTACGACGGCAGCACGGACGTGCCCGGCGGCGAGCTGATCTGGGAAGGGAAGACCTTCGGGGAGGGCACGGTCAGCAACAACTTCGTGTTCGGCTTCAACGGACTCCCCGGAACCACCACGTACGAGGACGGCGAGACGATCATCGACTACACGCCGTCCGGGCTCGGGTTCCTCCAGGACCGGATCACCGAGGGGCCGGACGGGGTCTACAACGGCACCGTGTACGTGTACGACCGGCAGGTGGCCGAGTTCGGGCTGACACCGGTCGAGACCGACCCCGCGGAGACGATCGATTGATTCGTCGCTCATCGCTCCGACCACGTCCGAACTCTCGCCGAGGCCTAAAATCGGTGGTGTGACGACCATCGATCTGAACAGCGACCTCGGCGAGAGCTTCGGGCAGTGGCGCCTCGGCGACGACGACGCCATGTTGAAGGTCGTCACCAGTGCGAACGTCGCCTGCGGGTTCCATGCGGGCGACCCGCAGACCCTGCTTCTCACCTGCGTGCGAGCCACCGATCAGTCGGTACGGATCGGCGCCCAGGTCGGCTACCACGACCTGGCCGGGTTCGGCCGGCGCTTCATCGACGTCGAGCCCGCCGACCTCACGGCCGACATCATCTACCAGATCGGCGCCCTCGACGGCCTCGCGAAGTCGACCCGGGCCCGCGTCGCCTACGTCAAACCGCACGGCGCCCTCTACAACGCCATCGTCCACCACACCGACCAGGCCCGGGCGGTGGTGACCGCGGTACGCGCCTACGACGACTCGTTGCCCGTACTGGGACTACCCGGATCGGAGTTCCTGCGCGAGGCGGAGAAGGTCGGTCTACGCACCGTCACCGAAGCGTTCGCGGACCGCGCGTACACGCCGGAGGGCACACTCGTGCCCCGCTCCCACCCGGGCGCGGTGCTGCACGATCCGCAGGAGGTGGCCGCGCGCGTCCGGCGAATGGTGGTGGACGGCGTGGTGGAGGCCGTCGACGGATCGTTGCTCCCGATCACCGCCGAGTCCGTCTGCGTCCACGGCGACACACCCGCCGCCGTCGAGATGGCCTCGCAGATCTGGACGGTCCTGGACGCCGAGGGAATCACCGTGGAGCCCTTCGCGTGATCCGTCTCCGGGACGTCGGACGATCCGCGATACTCGCCGAGTTCGAGGATCTCGACACCGTGCTCGGCTACTTCCGGGCGCTGGACGCCGACCCGGTGCGCGGCGTTCAGGAAATCGTCCCGGCGTCGCGGACCCTCCTCGTCCGCTACGACCCCGCACAGGTCACCCGGGACTCGGTCGGTGAGTGGATCACCGGCGCCACCGCCCTGCCGCCGCCGGACCCGGGCGAGGCCGAGGAAGTGCAGCTCGCCGTCCGCTACGACGGCCCCGACCTCGCCGACGTCGCCGAACACACCGGATTGTCCGTGGACGAGGTGGTACGAGCGCACACCGGAACGCCGTGGATCGTCGCCTTCGCCGGTTTCGCGCCAGGCTTCGGCTACCTCGTCGACGGCGATCCCCGACTGCGGGTGCCCCGACGCGCCGAACCACGCACCGCCGTCCCGGCCGGCGCCGTCGCGGTGGCCGGCGAGTTCTCCGGCGTGTACCCGCGTTCGTCGCCGGGAGGATGGCAGCTGATCGGCACCACGGACACGGTCGTGTGGGATCCCGAGGGCACTCCGCCTGCCCTGTTGCGGCCCGGGGTGCGGGTGCGGTTCACCGCGATGTGAGCTGTGAGTCGCCCGGTCGTGGCGCACAATTGAGCGTGACAGAGGAGAAGCACATGCCGTGGCTCGAAGTGGTGCGACCGGGAATCCGGACGACGGTGCAGGATCGTGGCCGACCCGGATTCGCGGCCGTCGGTGTGGGCCGGTCCGGTGCAGCGGACCTGGCGGCTCACGACGCCGCCAACCGCCTGGTCGGCAACCGCTCCGGCGCCGCGACCCTCGAGATCACCGTGGGCGGACTGGCCGTACGCACCGTCGGTCCGGTCTCGGTGGCCGTCACGGGTGCCCGAGTGCCGTTGACCGTCAACGGGTCCGACCGCCCCGACCATGCCCTGCTCCACCTGGCGGGTGGTGACCTGATCGAGGTCGGCCACGCAGTCACCGGCATGCGCAGCTATCTGGCGGTCCGAGGCGGACTGGACGTGCCGCCGGTGATGGGGAGCCGCTCCACCGACACCCTGTCCGGAGTGGGGCCCGCCCCGCTCACCGAGGGCGACCGGCTGCTGGTCGGCGCCGACGTCGGCGCATGGCCCGCCGAGGAGATCATTCCGCCGCCACCGGCCGTCGCCGGACCGACCGTGGTCCGGGTCGACCTCGGCCCGCGGGACGACTGGTTCACCCCGGCCTCGATCCGAGCGCTCTTCGAGCACGAGTGGACCGTCACCCCCGAATCGAACCGGGTGGGCGTGCGGCTCCACGGACCCGGCCCCCTGCATCGTGCCCGCCGCGGAGAACTACCCAGCGAGGCGATGGTCGCGGGCGCGCTCCAGGTGCCGTCCGGCGGGGCGCCCATTCTGTTCCTCGCCGACCACCCGGTCACCGGCGGCTATCCGGTGATCGCCGTCGTCGACGAGGAGGATCTGTCCGCCGCAGCGCAGGCGCGTCCCGGTGACCGGCTCCGCTTCCGCGCCCGTCCCGGCGCGAATCCACACCCCTGACCGGGTGGCTCCGGGAAGATGGCGGACATGGACGCCCACGACGCGAATCGAGACGATCCGGCGCGCGCAGCCCTGACCGGACTGACACCCGCCGAGAAGGTGTCGCTGACCACCGGCGAGAAGTTCTGGCACACGAAGGGCATCGCCCGTGCCGGCATCCCTTCGGTGATGCTGACCGACGGCCCGCACGGGCTCCGCAAGCAGAACGAGGACGGCGAGGGTCTCGGCTTCGGCGACAGCGTGGCGGCCACCTGCTTTCCGCCCGCGGTGGCCCTCGGCTGCTCGTTCGACCCGGACCTGATCGAGCAGGTCGGTCGTGCCGTCGCGGACGAAGCCCTCGCCGAGTCCGTCGGCGTCGTCCTCGGGCCGGGAATCAACATCAAGCGGTCACCGTTGTGCGGCCGCAACTTCGAGTACTACTCGGAGGACCCGTACGTCAGCGGAGTCGCCGGGGCCGCCCTCGTGCGCGGCCTGCAGAGCCGGGGCGTGGGGGCCTCGCTCAAGCACTTCGCGGCCAACAACCAGGAACACGACCGGCTCCGAGTCAGTGCCGACATCGACCCGCGTCCGCTGCGGGAGATCTATCTGCGGGCGTTCGAGCACGTCGTCACCACCGAACAGCCGTGGACGGTGATGGCCTCCTACAACCGGATCAACGGCGTGTACTCCACCGAGAACGCCTGGCTGCTCGATGCCGTCCTCCGGCGCGAATGGGGTTTCGAGGGCCTCGTCGTCTCGGACTGGTTCGCCGTCCACGACCGCGTCGCCGGGATCGCCGCGGGCCTGGATCTCGAGATGCCGTCGAGTGGCGGCGTGGGCGAGGAGCGGGTGCTGCGCGCACTGGCGGAGGGTCACCTCGACGACGACGTCGTGGAGGAGGCCGCGGCCCGGGTGGTCACCCTCGCCCGCCGCGCCGCCGCGAACGCCGATCCGACGGCCACCGCCGATCACGAGGCTCA
This sequence comes from Rhodococcus triatomae, assembly GCF_014217785.1. Lineage (NCBI taxonomy): Bacteria > Bacillati > Actinomycetota > Actinomycetes > Mycobacteriales > Nocardiaceae > Rhodococcus > Rhodococcus triatomae. The sequence continues at coordinate 1,643,993 of NZ_CP048814.1, forward strand.
TCACGCCCTCGCCCGCGACGTCGCCGCGCGCTGCGTGGTGCTGTTGAAGAACGACGACAGCCTCCTGCCGCTGGACCGTGACGCCTCGGTCGCGGTGATCGGCGAGTTCGCCAGGACGCCGCGCTATCAGGGTGCCGGCAGCTCCCGGATCCACCCCACGCGGCTGGACAACGCGCTCGACGAGATGCGCGCACTCGCGGGAGAGGAACGGGTGCGGTTCGCTCCCGGCTTCACTCTCGACCGGGAGGCGGTCGACGACGGCGCTGCGGCGACGCTGCTCGCCGACGCCGTGGACGTGGCCGCGGCAGCGGACGTCGCGGTCGTGTTCCTCGGGCTGCCCGCCGATGCCGAATCCGAGGGCTTCGACCGGACGCACCTGCACCTGCCCGACGCTCAACTCACCGTGCTCGACGCCGTGTTCGCCGCCAATCACCGCACCGTCGTCGTGCTCTCCCACGGTGGCGTGGTCGAGTTGACACCCTTCGGGTCCGCCGTGCCGGCGATCGTCGAGGCGTGGCTGCTCGGCCAGGCGGGCGGTGGTGCGATCGCCGACGTCCTCTACGGCGACGTCGCGCCGTGCGGGCGGCTCACGGAGACGATCCCCCGGCGACTCGAGGACACCCCGGCCTACCTGGACTTCCCCGGCGACAGTGCACACGTGCGGTACGGGGAAGGGCTGTTCGTCGGCTACCGCTGGTACGACGCGCGGGAGCAGGACGTGGAGTACCCGTTCGGGCACGGTCTCACCTACACGACGTTCGACTACACCGACCTCGAGGTGACCGTCACCGAGACAGGGCTCGACGTCGGGGTGACGGTGTCGAATACCGGGCCGCGGGCCGGACGGGCCGTCGTCCAGGTGTATACCGGCCTCGCCCGCTCCGCGGTGGCCCGGCCGCCCCGCGAGCTGAAGGGCTTCGCCGGTGTCGAACTCGAGGCCGGTCAGTCGCGGCGGGTGACGGTCGAGGTGTCACGAAAGGACCTGGCGTACTGGGACATCCGGAGCGGGGGCTGGGTGGTCGAGAGCGGGACCTACACCGTCGAGGTCGGCGAATCGAGCCGGGACATCCGCGATCGCGCGCAGGTGCAGGTCATCGGCGAGGAGCCGATCGTGCCTGCCACCGAGGAGTCCACGCTCGGCGAACTGATGCACATTCCCGAGGTGCGCGAGGTGGTGCTGAAGTTCGCCGAACAGGCGATCGGCGCCGACGCCGCGGGGCACCTGGAACAGGACAGGGGCACCCTCGAGATGCTCGGCTCACTCCCGGTCGGGAGACTGCCCGCCATCCCGGGAATCGGCTTCGACGCCGCCGCAGTGCGCCAGTTGATCGAACTGGCCAACAGGTCGCGGAGCGGCGCGTCCTAGCGGCGGCTGCGCGTGAGGGAGGCGTTCAGCGACTCCACCGGATGGATACACCCCCACAGCCCGGCGCCCTGGTACGACTACGGACGGTGGAGAATGCTGCGCTGCCCCCACGGCTCATCGCTGGGAATGTCCCGAGGTGTGGCCGGCCGGACGGTTTCGGAACACTCCTCATCAGAAACTCCCAGAATCTCCAGAACATCGATTCCTTCCTGGGCAATTGGGTCGGAACTCAAGTGCTTTCGTAGTTCTGCCGCACCCTCCGCACGAGCGGATCGTATGGTCGACATCAAAGTACGAGCAAGGACATCGGGACTCGAAGACATAGCCGCACGACTGATATGAAGCGACTCGAGTTCTCCCGCAGCATCAACGACCACCTCCACGAATCCGTCAGGGCTTCGTGAGCACCCCTTGATAGATCCGATTACTTGACGTGTCCGTTCGGCCGTGGCTTGGATCTGAGCGAGTTTCTCGGCATTTTCATGCATCCATTGGTCAGGGTTGCGTCCATGACGATGGTGTAAGAGCCGGATCAGGACGTCACCGGCGTGTCGTAGCCGGAAAGTAGGCGGTCATCGCGTGATTCTTCGAGAGAGCTACCAACTCGACTCGACGAAAGAGCACGCGATGACCACTGCCCACGATATCGACCTGGACCAGTTCCTGACCGATCGCCTCACCGACGCCAGCCCCGACCTGCTGCGCAGCCTGCTGTCCACGTTCATCGACGCGCTGATGGGCGCCGAGGCCGACAGCCTGTGCGGCGCCGGTTTTGGTGAACGCTCCGAGGACCGCACCAACAGCCGGAACGGTTACCGCCACCGGGACTTCGACACCCGCGCCGGAACCCTCGACATCGCGATCCCCAAGCTGCGTCAGGGCTCGTACTTTCCTGATTGGTTACTGCAGCGCCGCAAGCGTGCCGAGCGGGCCCTGACGTCGGTGGTGGCCACCTGCTACCTGCTCGGGGTCTCGACCCGACGGATGGAGAAACTCGTCGACTCGCTCGGCATCACCAGCCTGTCGAAATCCCAGGTGTCGGTGATGGCGAAGGACCTCGACACCCAGGTGGAGGCGTTCCGCAGCCGCCCGCTCGACGCCGGCCCGTACACGTTCGTCGCCGCCGACGCCCTCGTCCTGAAGGTCCGCGAGAACGGCCGGGTGGTGAACGTGCACGCCCTGGTCGCGGTCGGAGTGAACGCCGAGGGTTACCGCGAGATCCTGGGAATCGAGGTGACCTCCGCCGAGGACGGGGCCGGTTGGTTGGCTTTCTTCCGGTCGCTGGTCGCCCGCGGCCTGTCCGGAGTGCGGTTGGTGACCTCCGACGCCCACGCCGGCCTCGTGTCGGCGATCGGCGCCACCCTGCCCGGGGCCGCTTGGCAGAGGTGCCGGACGCATTATTCGACCAATCTCATGTCCCAGACACCGAAGAACTCGTGGCCCTGGGTGCGTGCGCTCCTGCACTCCGTCTACGACCAGCCGGACGCCGATTCTGTTCATGCTCAATATGATCGGGTGATCGACGCCTTGTCGGAGAAGCTCCCAACGGTAGCCGATCATCTCGACTCCGCGCGGGCAGACCTCCTCGCCTTCACGGCCTTCCCGAAGCAGATCTGGCGGCAGATCTGGTCGAACAATCCTCAGGAACGGCTCAACAAGGAGATCCGGCGCAGAACCGACGTGGTCGGGATCTTCCCCGATCGCACCGCCCTGATTCGGCTCGTCGGCGCGGTACTCGCCGAGCAGCATGACGAGTGGATCGAAGGCCGCCGCTACCTCGGCCTCGACGTGCTGACTCGGTCCCGCGGCACCCACGAACCTACCGAGGAGGTGACGCCGGCGGCTCTGACCGCATAACCCCACGAGGAGTCACGCGACGACCGTCGTACACCACGCCCTGGGACTTGACCTTGGTCAGCATCGGTTGGATAGCGAGGCATGCGTTGTCCTTACGGGGAATAGTGGCCGAAAAGTGCTTCTATCTCGGAGGCTCCGGCCCTTACGACTTCGGGAACGGTACCGTCTGAAACCACGTCTCTTGTTTCCCGTAGAATCGGGAGGTCGTCGAGACCCTGCAGCTCCTGAAGTTTGTATGCGATGTGGTCGGCATCCGGGTCGTCGACTCGTCGGCCGAGTTCCGTGAGCACTGCGATGAGCCCGGAACGTCCGCCCCGACGGGCGAGCACTTCGGCCGCCGCAACCTGCACTGCGATGTCCGGATCATGAAGCATCTCGGCCAACCGATTTGCGATTGCCTGATCGGAGATGTGCGGGGACATCGCATAGCATGCCCGCTCTCGCAAACTCCATTCGGAAGAGTGCGACGCCTGGATCAGGATATCGACGGCTTCCCGTCCGTCGGGGTTGTTCATATCGTCGATCATGGCACCTCACCTGGGGTTGCAGGTCGAACGGTACGCTTGAGTTCACGTGGAACCGTAAGCCCTGTATGCGGATTCAGGTCATGGACGATTGAGGTGCCGGAACTTTCTCGGACAGCGACCCAAAGTAAGATTTGGGTGACTGAACGGAGTTGTTTGTGGCACAGAAGAAGTCGCGTCAGTTCAGCCCGGAGTTCCGGGAAACGGCGGCACGTGAGGTGTTCGAGAAGTCTCGGCCGATCGCCGATGTCGCGCGCGATTGCGGGGTAACCGATCAGACGATCCGGAACTGGGTGAAACAGCTCCAGCGCACGAACTCGGCAGCGGATACCGGGTTGTCTTTGCCGGAACGTGCCCGCTTGAAGGAATTGGAGCGGCGGGTCCGGGAACTGGAGGACGAGAACCGCTTCCTGGGAAAATCGGTGGCCTTCTTCGCGAAGAAGCACCGGTAACGGTCAAGTACGCGTTCATCGCGTCCGAAGAAGGCAATTACGCTGTGGTCGATATGTGCCGGTGGGCAGGAGTTTCCCGCTCAGGATTCTATGACTGGCGAAGCCGGAAACCCTCGGCCACCGCGCGGTGGCGGGAAATCCTCGAAGCAGAAGTCCGGTTCTGCTTCGATCATTCCGACAGCACCTACGGTTACCGCCGCGTCCACGCCCAGCTCGCCCGGTGGGGAACCCAGGTCGATCCGGACACCGTTCGGAAAATCATGCGTGAGCTGGGGTTGGTGCCGTGCCAGCCCCGGCCGTTCCGACCGGTCACCACCATCGCCGGCGACGCCGCCGACCTGCCCGACCTGGTGGCACGCGACTTCACCGCCGACGCGCCGGGACGCAAGCTCGTCGGTGACATCACCTATATCCGTACCTGGGAAGGGTGGCTTTATCTGGCCACCGTGCTCGACTGCTATTCGAAGAAGGTGATCGGGTACGCGATGGCGGACCATATGCGCACCGAATTGGTGACCGACGCCCTGCGCATGGCCATCCGGAACCTGCCCATCATGGTCGAAGGAACAATATTCCACAGCGACCGCGGCAGCCAGTACCTTTCCGCTGAATTCGCCTCAGTGGCACAAGAACTCGGCATCGTGCGATCGGTAGGCCGCACGGGAACTTGCTATGACAATGCCTGGGCGGAATCTTTCAATGGAACCCTGAAGAATGAGCGCGTGAACCGCACTCAATACCCGACCCGGGAACACGCTCGAAGGGATATCACCCGCTATATCGAGTTGCGGTACAACCAGATTCGTCTGCACTCCGGAATTGACTACCACACGCCGAACGAAGTAGAGTCCGCGTGGTTCCAGCAGAATCAGGCGGCTTGAGATAACCAAATCTCGCTGTCCGAGAACTTTCCAGCCCCTCAGATGTCGACAACATGTGGGGTAGGCACACCAGCGTGGCTAGCACCGGTGATGTCGACACGCTTGATCCCTTTGCCGTCGCTGTCATACTGAATGTAGTGCGTGACGTTTCCCTGCTGGTCGCGGCGGACCAAGAACCCATTCGGTGGCCCACCGTCATTGGGGAACCTCCCACGCCATACTTGCGCGTTGTCCAACTCCTGCTTCAACGGAATGCGTCCGAGGTGACTGACGCCTGGGATCTTGCTCGCCAGGACCTGCGATCGAGACATCACTGCTGCCCAAATCCGGCTGCCAACCTCGGTACTTCGGCCAACGATCGCAATAATCGTTCGGCCGACAAACCCGGTCGCGGCTACGAGCTTGTCGATCACCGTGCTGATCCTTGCGGCGTACATGGTCACCCTTGCAGCCACTGCGGCACTGCCTCCGGCTGCGGCGCCCCCGGCTGTGACGAAGGCTCCGGCGACTCCGATCGTGCCGATGACTGCCGTTTCCCAAAGAAGCTGGTTCAGCAGATCGAGAATTTCCTCGTGCGCGGTGGCGAGATGGTCAGCGTACTCATCGCATGCGGCCGCCAGACTTGCACAGCAGTCGGCAATGTCGAGCAGCTGCGCCCGATACTCCTCACATGCGTCGGTAACGACGCCTACCTCTGGAGACTGTTGCGCAGCAACCATGTCGATCGCATCATGAATGGGAAGAGCCGCTGTACCCAAGCCGGCACCCGCCAGGCGCCAAGCCGATGCTGCCGAGCGAAGTTTGGATTCATCGCCGTTCGGCCACAGGTAGCCCACTGCAGTTTCCACCAGGCTCCAGCCCCAGGGCGGGTCGTCGTCCCCACCATTCGCGCTCGGAGGTGTCCGCACTGCCGGCCGCGATATCGCCGAAAGATTCGGAGCGGGAGGGTAGTCCGAGGCCGCGGCGTCGGGAGCGGAACCCGGGTCGTCGGCGTTGGCGTGGTTGAATCCAGTCGCGTGTAGGAGGTCCGCGATCTGACCGGCCCCGTCGATCAGATGCGACATCGAGATGAAAAGAGCACCCGCTGCGTCGTCGTACGCTGCAGCAAACTCCTGTCCTGCACTGTCCCATCCAGCCATGCCCGCAAGCCCCGAGAGCTCGGAGAGCGCGTGTTGGGAAACGGCGTCGACTTCTTCGTAGGTTCTGCCTACAGCTTCACCGGCAGTCGCGTAGTCCGCAGGCCTGCATTGAGGTGCCGGAACTTTCTCGGACAGCGACCCAAAGTAAGATTTGGGTGACTGAACGGAGTTGTTTGTGGCACAGAAGAAGTCGCGTCAGTTCAGCCCGGAGTTCCGGGAAACGGCGGCACGTGAGGTGTTCGAGAAGTCTCGGCCGATCGCCGATGTCGCGCGCGATTGCGGGGTAACCGATCAGACGATCCGGAACTGGGTGAAACAGCTCCAGCGCACGAACTCGGCAGCGGATACCGGGTTGTCTTTGCCGGAACGTGCCCGCTTGAAGGAATTGGAGCGGCGGGTCCGGGAACTGGAGGACGAGAACCGCTTCCTGGGAAAATCGGTGGCCTTCTTCGCGAAGAAGCACCGGTAACGGTCAAGTACGCGTTCATCGCGTCCGAAGAAGGCAATTACGCTGTGGTCGATATGTGCCGGTGGGCAGGAGTTTCCCGCTCAGGATTCTATGACTGGCGAAGCCGGAAACCCTCGGCCACCGCGCGGTGGCGGGAAATCCTCGAAGCAGAAGTCCGGTTCTGCTTCGATCATTCCGACAGCACCTACGGTTACCGCCGCGTCCACGCCCAGCTCGCCCGGTGGGGAACCCAGGTCGATCCGGACACCGTTCGGAAAATCATGCGTGAGCTGGGGTTGGTGCCGTGCCAGCCCCGGCCGTTCCGACCGGTCACCACCATCGCCGGCGACGCCGCCGACCTGCCCGACCTGGTGGCACGCGACTTCACCGCCGACGCGCCGGGACGCAAGCTCGTCGGTGACATCACCTATATCCGTACCTGGGAAGGGTGGCTTTATCTGGCCACCGTGCTCGACTGCTATTCGAAGAAGGTGATCGGGTACGCGATGGCGGACCATATGCGCACCGAATTGGTGACCGACGCCCTGCGCATGGCCATCCGGAACCTGCCCATCATGGTCGAAGGAACAATATTCCACAGCGACCGCGGCAGCCAGTACCTTTCCGCTGAATTCGCCTCAGTGGCACAAGAACTCGGCATCGTGCGATCGGTAGGCCGCACGGGAACTTGCTATGACAATGCCTGGGCGGAATCTTTCAATGGAACCCTGAAGAATGAGCGCGTGAACCGCACTCAATACCCGACCCGGGAACACGCTCGAAGGGATATCACCCGCTATATCGAGTTGCGGTACAACCAGATTCGTCTGCACTCCGGAATTGACTACCACACGCCGAACGAAGTAGAGTCCGCGTGGTTCCAGCAGAATCAGGCGGCTTGAGATAACCAAATCTCGCTGTCCGAGAACTTTCCAGCCCCTCACATACGAGCGGTGTCACGACCACATTCTCAGATTCGCAGACACAGCGGACGTGTAATTCGAATGAGCTGTGTGTGCAGATACTTCGAGTGCCGCGAGCGCCTCACGCATCTGTTGAGCTCCCCGCGCCCATTCGAGGTGCGCTTGAAGCTGGGCCGAGGCAGCGTCACCCTGCCAGGTCTCGTGCAATCGAGTCACGCGTGCATCAAGGTCGTCCAACCACTGGTCGACGCTTCGGGTGAGCTCACCGGCCCGGTCGACGATCTGAGCCAATCGTTCGAGGTCAACCGCGAAACTAGTCACAGCTGCCCCTGAATGCCACCCAGATTCTCCCTGGTCGCCGTATCCTGGCTGGCGTAGCTTCGGGCGCCATCGGCCAGCAGGCCGGAAGACATGCGGAGCGCCTCGACTACGCGGCTGGCGCCGTCCTGCCATTCGACCCAAGAGCCTTCGAACTGGTTGGCCGACAATCCTGACCACTCTGAAAGCAGGCAGTCGACTTCGGCCGCGAACGCACGCACGCCGCCATCGATGTCATTCGCGATGTTCTCCACACTGACGCTGGCGTCGATCAGTTCGTCAACTGACACATTCAGTTCGCCCACTTCACACCCCCCGTTGTCCCGCATAACGGTACCAACGCACGGCCGAGTCGACCAGTTTGAATGCGCCCAACGTGTTCGTCGGGCACTTCGCATATCAGGAGTGGCGACTACGGCCGGAGCAGTGACAGGCAGGAGCGGTAAGACGCGCCATTCGCGAGTTGGTACAACTCGCAGAACTCAGCGGCGGCTGCGCGCGACGTCCGCGAGCACGACGCCCGCAGCGACGGAGGCGTTCAGCGATTCCACCGGCCCCGCCATCGGGATGCTCAACACCGAGTCGCACGTCTCACGCACCAGCCGGGACAGGCCCTTGCCCTCCGAGCCGACGACGACCACGACGGGACCGCTGCCGTCGAAATCGTCCAGCGAGGTGTCGCCGCCCGCATCGAGACCGACCACCTGGACGCCCTTCGACGCCCAATCCTTCAGTGTCCGAGTGAGATTGGTGGCACGAGCGACGGGAATCCGGGCCGCGGCCCCGGCGCTGGTACGCCACGCCACTGCGGAGACGGAAGCACTGCGGCGCTCCGGGATCACCACTCCGTGCCCGCCGAAGGCGGCGACCGAGCGCACGACGGCCCCGAGATTGCGCGGGTCGGTGATGTGGTCGAGTGCGACCAGCAGAGGCGGCCGGCCATCGATCCGTGCCCGCTCGATCAGATCGTGGGGATGTGCGTACCGATACGGCGGCACCTGCAGCGCCACGCCCTGGTGCAGACCGTTGGCGCTCATCCGGTCCAGATCGTGCCGGGGCACCTCCAGGATCGAGATGCCCTCGTCCGCCGCCAACTGCACGGACTCGGTGAGCCGGTCGTCGTTCTCCGTGCCGACCGCGACGTACAGCGCCGTCGCGGGCACCCCGGCGCGCAGGCACTCGAGAACCGGATTGCGGCCGAGTACCGTCTCCGGCCCTTCCGCACCCTTCCGGCCCGCGGTCGGGCGTCCTCGTCCGCCCTGCGGGGGACGATCGGCGGCCTTGGCCGCGCGTGCCGCGCGCTTGGCGGCCGGATGCTTGGTGCGCGCCTCGGCAGGCGGCGTGGCGCCGCGGCCCTCGAGCCCGCGCCGACGCTTGCCGCCCGAACCGGCGACCTGCCCCTTCTTGGTGCCGGTCTTGCGGACCGCGCCGCGCCTACTGGAGTTGCCTGCCATTACTGTCCTGCCTCGAGAGACCACTCGGGTCCGTGGGGTGTATCGGTGACGGTGACGCCCGCCTTGATCAGGCGATCACGCACCTCGTCCGCCACCGCCCAGTTCTTCTCCGCCCGCGCCTGCTGCCTGCGTTCGAGCTCGGCGCGCACCAGTACCTCGAGCGCGTCGGAGGCGGCCGAACTCGTCGCCGACTCCTGACGCCAGTGTGGATCGAGCGGATCCACCCCGAGTATCGCAGTCATCGCCCGGATCGACGAGGCGATCTCGCGAGCCAGATCCAGGTCTCCGGATTCGAGGGCGATGTTGCCCTCGCGGACTCGGCCGTGGATCTCCGCCAGCGCCGCCGGAACGCCGAGATCGTCGTCCAGCGCCCGCGCAAACGCCTCCGTCCAGCTGCCGACCGCGACCTCGCCGGCTCGCTCGGTGGCTCGGGTCACGAACGACTCGATGCGCCGGAATGCGGCCGCGCCCTCGTCGAGAGCGGCATCGGAGTACTCGAGCATCGAACGGTAGTGCGCGCTGCCGAGGTAGTAGCGCAGTTCCTGCGGACGGACCTTCTTCAGGACGTTCGGCACCGAGAGCACGTTGCCGAGCGACTTCGACATCTTCTCGCCGCCCATGGTGACCCAGCCGTTGTGCAGCCAGTACCGGGCGAAGCCGTCCCCGGCGCACTTGGCCTGAGCGATCTCGTTCTCGTGGTGCGGGAAGACCAGATCCAACCCGCCGCAGTGGATGTCGAAGGACGCGCCGAGATAGAACTCGGCCATCGCGGAGCATTCGAGGTGCCACCCGGGACGGCCACGGCCCCACGGCGTCGGCCAGGACGGCTCGCCCGGCTTCTCCGCCTTCCACAGCGTGAAGTCGCGCGGGTCACGCTTTCCGGCTCCCGCGCTCTCACCCTGGTGGACGTCCTCGAGCTTGTGCCCGGACAGCCGCCCGTAGTCGGGGTAGCTCCGGACGTCGAAGTAGACGTCGCCGTCGGCCGCGTACGCGTGCCCGTTGTCGATGAGCCGTTGCATCATCTCGACCATCTGGGTGACGTGCCCGGTGGCCCGCGGCTCCGCCGACGGGGGCAGTACGCCGAGTTGGTCGTAGGCCCACGTGAACGACCGCTCGAACGTCGCGGCCCACTCCCACCAGGGGCGGCCTGCCTCGCCGGCCTTGTTCAGGATCTTGTCGTCGATGTCGGTGACATTGCGGACGAACGCCACGTCGTAGTCGTGCGCGGCCAGCCAGCGACGCAGGACGTCGAAGGCGACGCCGCTGCGCACGTGACCGATGTGTGGCTCGCCCTGGACCGTGGCGCCACACAGGTACACCGATGCGTGTCCGGGGGCCAGCGGAACGAAGTCACGCACGGCCCGCGTCTCGGTGTCGTATAGGCGCAGGGTCACGACAGGCCATCCTACCTGGCGGTATCCGGAGCGATCACCGATGCCGTGGCCACCGCCGCGATCCCCTCCCCGCGGCCGGTCAGACCGAGCCCGTCGGTGGTGGTCGCCGAGACCGATACCGGCGCGCCGACGACACCGGTGAGCACCGCCTGGGCTTCGAGCCGACGAGGCCCGATCTTCGGGCGGTTGCCGATCACCTGCACGGCCGCGTTGCCGATCACGAAGCCTTCCTGCTCGAGCAGGCGCCGCACCTCGGTGAGCATGTCGGCCCCGGTGGCACCGGCCATGTCCGGCCGGTCGGTGCCGAACACCGAACCGAGGTCGCCCAGCCCCGCTGCCGAGAGCAGGGCATCGCAGAGTGCGTGCGCGGCGACGTCACCGTCCGAGTGTCCCGCGCACCCGTCCGCGTCCGCGAACAGCAGGCCCGCGATCCAGCAGGGACGCCCCGGCTCGATCGGATGGACGTCGGTACCGATGCCGACTCTCACTGGGGCACTTCCTCTCCGGACGCTGCACCCTCGGCGACGAGGGCGCGGGCGAGTGTCAGATCCAGCGGGGTGGTGATCTTGAAGGCGAGTGGATGGCCGTCGATGCAGGTGACGGTCTCGCCGATCCGTTCGACCAGCCCCGCGTCGTCGGTGGCCAGCTCTCCGGACGCCGCGTAGGCCCGCACCAGCACGTCCGCGGCGAACCCCTGGGGCGTCTGCACCGCACGCAGTCCGGACCGTTCGGGGGTCCCGGTCACCCGGCCGTCGGAGTCGACCGACTTGATGGTGTCGACCACCGGCAATACCGGCACCACGGCGCAGTGTCCCGCCCGGAGTGCGTCGACCACCCCGGCGACGAGGGCGGGAGGCGTCAGCGCCCTGGCCGCGTCGTGGACCAGGATGTAGTCGGCCTCCGGGGCGGCCGCCAGGCCGGCCCGCACCGAATCGGTGCGCTCCGCACCGCCCGCCACCACCGTCACCTCCGGCGGCAGTGCCGTCGCGGTGGACTCACACAGTTCGGCGGGGACGATGACGACGACGCGGTCGACAGCCCCCGAGGTGAGGAGGCCGTCGACCGCGCGAGTCAACATCGATGTTCCGCCGAGATCGACGAATGCCTTGGGCATCGCCTCGGCCAGACGCACGCCACGACCGGCGGCAGGCACCAGCGCCACCACGGCACCGTTCACTGCGGCCACCGGTCGTCGTGTGTGTTCGGTTGTGTTCAGGACGCGGCCGCGAGGACCTCGTCCAGGATGGTCTCGGCCTTGTCGTTGTCCGTACCCTCCGCGAGCGCCAACTCGCCGACGAGGATCTGCCGGGCCTTGGCAAGCATTCGCTTCTCGCCTGCGGAAAGACCGCGATCCTGCTCCCGCCGCCACAGGTCACGCACGACCTCGGCGACCTTGTTCACGTCGCCCGACGCCAGCTTCTCGAGATTCGCCTTGTACCGGCGCGACCAGTTGGTGGGCTCTTCCGTGTGCGGTGCGCGCAGCACCTCGAACACCTTGTCGAGGCCTTCCTGGCCCACGACGTCCCTGACTCCGACGTACTCTGCGTTGTCCGCGGGAACCCGAACGGTGAGATCGCCTTGCGCGACCTTGAGAACGAGATATTCCTTCTGTTCACCCTTGATGGTGCGCGTCTCGATCGCCTCGATGAGCGCCGCACCGTGATGGGGGTATACGACGGTGTCTCCGACCTTGAAAATCATCTGTCCCGTGCCCCTTTCGATCCACCGAGTTTATCACGCCGGAATTTGGCCGTCCCATCAACAGCGCAGGTCAGGGGCCTCGTCGGCTGATCGTAGGGGTTGACAGTGGGTCGGATTCATGCATCCGGTGCCGGGAAAATCCGCGTTCACGTGCGCAGGAACGCGACACGGACGACGAATCCCACTACCCTGTGCGCGCGCCGTCGAGGCTGACTACTACGCTGCCTAGTGGAGTGCGAACCTGACGCCATGGAGGACAACTCGTGACAGCTCTCGACAAGCCGACTCGCCGAGTCGCAACCGCGATCGCCCTCGCCGCGGGCGCAGCCCTCACGTTGTCCGCCTGCGGTGCAGGCCAGGTCAGCCAGACGGCCTCCCAGGCATCGGCCGTCAACGGCAACACCGCCCAGCTCGGCGAACTCGCCCTGCGCAACGTCCACGTGGTCTACCCGGACTCCGAGGAGTACAGCATCGAGCCGGGCGGAACCGCGATCCTGTCGTTCACCGTCATCAACGAGAGCAACGACACCGACGACCGCCTCGTCGACATCTCGACCGATTACGCGTCCGAGGTCGTGATCGACGAGCAGGTCGGTTCCCTGGTGATCCCGGCTCAGACGTTGCTCACCGCGGAACCCGGCGTGAACGTCGAAGACGTCGAGGCCGCGCTCGAAGCTCTCGAGCAGGCCGAGACCGGCACCAGCGAGGACGCGGCCGTCCCGGTCGACGTCCTGGTGGTCGAACTCGAGAACCTCAACGAGGGCGTGCGGCCGGGGCTCACCTTCCCCGTCACCTTCACGTTCGAGAACGCCGGCACCGTCACCGTCGAGGTGCCGGTCGATGCCGGGCCGGTCCTCGAGCGGCACGTCTCCGACAAGTCGCCCATCGAGGGCGAAGGCGGGCACTGACCCTCCCCTCACTCGATCCCCGGAACCCCCGCCGCACTCGCGGCGGGGGTTCCGTCGTTTTGCGGGTACACCTGAGAGCATCGGCAACGCGAATGGGTGCGGCGAACCGGCAACGAGCTCGAGCCCGACGACCCCGCACCCTGTCTGGGCGAGACCTGACCTGCCGTCACAGAGGTTTTGTCGTCATCACAGAGACTTCGCCCGGCCGAGAACCTTGTGCCAGCGACAATTCCTCTGTCATCGAGGCGATCGCGGCGGCTGGCCGACTACGCGACGACCGGCAACCACACCGACCACTGTCGGTCCCTCCACCTAGGCTGCCACCGTGGCGAAAGCGAAGTCCGAGTTCCGATGCTCGGAGTGCCGGTGCACGGTACCGAAATGGGTGGGGCGCTGCCCCGATTGTGGCGCCTGGGGGTCGATGGCCGAGGCGGCACCGGTCCTCGCTGCCGTCGCGTCCCGACCCGGCGCCTCACTCGCGCAGGCCGGAGCGGGCGCGGTGCTGCCCACCACGCCGGCCACGCCACTCACCCAGGTCGACAGCACCACCACCAAGCTCAAACCCACCGGCATCGGCGAGCTCGACCGGGTGCTGGGCGGCGGCGTCGTCCCCGGTTCCGTCGTCCTGCTCGCCGGGGAGCCGGGCGTCGGCAAGTCCACGCTGCTGCTCGAGGCCGTCCACCGCTGGGCCCGGCGCGGGCCGGACGACCGCGCCCTCTACGTCACCGCCGAGGAATCCGCCGGACAGGTTCGGCTGCGTGCCGACCGCACCGGCGCGGTACACGAACGCGTCTATCTCGCCGCCGAATCCGATCTCGCCACCGTGCTCGGGCACGTCGAACAGGTGCGCCCCACGTTGCTGGTGGTCGATTCGGTCCAGACCATGCTCGCCGCCGACGTCGACGGCGTGGTCGGCGGAGTCACCCAGGTCAAGGCCGTCACCAGCGCTCTGACGACACTCGCGAAGTCCAGCGGCGTCCCCGTGCTGCTGGTCGGGCACGTCACCAAGGACGGCGCCGTCGCCGGCCCCCGCTCGCTCGAGCACCTGGTGGACGTCGTCCTGCACTTCGAGGGCGACAAGCACTCCACCCTGCGCATGGTCCGCGGCGTGAAGAACCGGTTCGGAGCAGCGGACGAGGTCGGCTGCTTCGAGTTGCAGGAAGACGGTATCGCCGAGGTCAGCGATCCGTCCGGGCTGTTCCTGCATCACCGGCTCGATCTGGTACCGGGAACCGCCGTCACGGTCGCGATGGACGGCAAGCGACCGCTACTCGGCGAGGTGCAGGCCCTCGTCGCCTATACCAGCGTGCCGGCACCCCGGAGGGCGGTCAGCGGCCTGGACGGAGCACGGGTGGCAATGGTGCTGGCCGTGCTGGACCGACGCTGCCGGGTGACCCTGTCCAAGAGCGACGTCTATGCCGCCACCGTCGGCGGCATGCGGCTCACCGAACCGTCCGCGGACCTGGCCGTCGCCGTGGCCGTTGCCTCCGCAGTGCGTGAACGCCCGATCTTCGGCGGAACTGTGGTGCTCGGCGAGGTCGGCCTGGCCGGGGAGGTGCGGCGAGTGGCCGGGGTCGGCCGACGGCTCGCCGAGGCGGCCAGGCTCGGATTCACCCGCGCGATCGTGCCCTCCGGATCGGCGTGCTCGCACCCGGACATGAAGATCACCGAGGTCGGCACCCTGTCCGCGGCGCTCACCTCGATGGGCATCTGACCGCGGCGACCTGTGCCCGGCGGCTCGGTCAGACCGAGGACGTCTCGAACGGCGACGACGGTGTCCCGTCGACGAAGTTCTTCACCTTCTCGAAATGCTCCGCGCCGACGGTGAGGAACAACGCCCGCGACGTGGCCACGACCGCGTCGGGATCGGCCGTCGGGCCGGACACGATGCGAGCCTCCGCGCTGGTGTACACCTTGCGCCGGACGGTGCCGTCGATGCGGGCGTGGATCTCGAGAACCGACCCGAGCGGGATCGGCCGGGCGAAATCGACCTCGAGGTGGCCGGTGACGACCGCCGTGCCCAGGCTCATGCACGCCATGCCCTGCGCCTCGTCGAACGCCGTGGTAAGGATGCCGCCGTGGATGACCCCGGGGCCGCCCTGGTACTTCTTGGCGACCTCGAGCCGACCCGTGACGTCGAGGCCCTCACCGGCGACGAACGTCATCGTCATCCCGGCAGGCTGGTCGTCCCCGCAGCCGAAGCACTTCGACCAGTGTTGCGGCAGCTGTCCACCGGGCGCGGGGAAGCTCGGGGCCCGCTCGGGCGCCGCCAGGTCGTCGGGCAAAGTCCAGGTACTACTCATGAGCAGTTAATCTAAATGCGGCGCCACGGCCCCTCCGGCGGTGGACCCGGACAAAGTGACGTCTACCTCACTAGGAGTGTTGCGCAGATGAACGAGGCCGAGCAGTCGGCGACGTTGCGTAACACGCTGGCCCGGCTCGCCCCCGGGACCGGACTACGCGACGGGCTCGAACGCATCCTCCGTGGCCGCACCGGCGCCCTCATCGTGCTCGGCTACGACGAGCGGATGGAGAACCTGTGCGACGGGGGTTTCGTCCTCGACGTCGACTTCGCCCCTACCCGCCTGCGCGAGTTGTCGAAGATGGACGGCGCCGTCGTGCTGTCCACCGACGGTTCCCGCATCGTGCGCGCGAACGTCCAGCTGGTCCCCGACCACACCATCGCCACCGTCGAATCCGGAACCCGACACCGTGCTGCCGAACGCACCGCCATCCAGACCGGGTTCCCGGTGGTGTCGGTCAGCCAGTCCACCGCGATCGTCAGCGTCTACATCGACGGGACCCGGCACGTCCTGGCCGGCTCGGATGCCATCCTGGCTCGGGCCAACCAGGCCGTCGCCACCCTGGAGCGGTACAAGGCCCGGCTCGACGAGGTCACCCGGCAGCTGTCCGTGGTCGAGATCGAGGACTTCGTGACGCTGCGGGACGCGTTGATCGTCGTCCAGCGCCTCGAGATGGTGCGCCGCGTGTCCGTGGAGATCGCGCGCGATGTACTCGAACTCGGCACGGACGGAAGGCAGTTGGCGCTCCAACTCGAGGACTTGGTGGGCGACAACGACCAGGCCCGCGAACTGATCGTGCGCGACTACCACGCGGGCGAGGGCGCAGTCTCGATCTCCGAGGTCGAGCAGTCACTCGCCGCTCTGGACCGCATCACGGACGCGGATCTGCTCGATCTGACGACCCTGGCCCGGGCCCTGGGCTATCCGTCGACGATCGAGGCCCTCGAGGCACCGATGAGCCCACGGGGTTACCGGGTCCTGCATCGGGTACCGCGGTTGCAGTTCAGTCAGATCCACCGGCTCGTCGGGTCCTTCGGCACCCTGCAGGCGCTGCTCGCGGCGACGGCAGCGGACCTGCAGGCCGTCGACGGGATCGGTGGGCTGTGGGCGCGGCACATCAGGGAAGGGCTGTCCCGCCTCGCCGAAACGGCGATCACGAACCCCTACGACTGACGTCCTGCACTGTTCCTGGGAGGCGCGCTCGACGCGTCAGCCGAGGTTGAACGGCTCCGGCGCGCTGCGCAGCTCACCGATCTGGCCGACGACGGTGTACGCGCCCGGGCCCACCGGCTCACGAACGGGCTCCGGCTGATCGACGCACTCGGGAGTGGACGTCTTCACCGACCACTTCACGTTGAAGACGGCCTGCTCGCCCGGGGCGAGCGAGCGCACGTCCGGCTCGGTCTGCGGGAAGCAGTCCGTGTTCGACCACAGCCGCCGGTTGCCGTCGAGCGAATAGACGAGAACCTGCTGGAACCCGCTGCCGAGATCCCGGTCGCACTGCGCATCGCCGATGTTGGTGATGATCGTGGTGAACGTCGGCTCCTCGCCCGCCGGGTACGTGGGCTTGTCGCGGCTCACCTTGATCGCCAACGACTGGTCGGCGCACTGGCCGGGCGCCACCGGCGGCGCGGGAGTAGACGACGTCTCCGACGTCGCGGTGGTCTCCGAGTCGTCGTCACGGTCGTCGTCGGAACTGCCCGAACCCCCGCCGGACCCACCCGAACCCGAACCCGAGTTCGCGGACGAGGTGGCGCTCGCCGAGACCGACGTGGGCGTCGCGTCCACTTCGACACCCGTGGTGCCCGCCTCCGCTGTCTCGGACCCGCCACGCAGGGACACGATCAGCCACACCACGAGAATCAGCGCGAGGACGATGGCGCCGAGAGCGAGCGCGCGTCGGCGCCAGTAGATCTCGGGTGGCAGCGGACCGTTGGGTTGGAACACGACCTCAACGGTAGTTCGGCGAGGTCGCTCGAGTGATCAGCGAGCGCGGCGTGTCGCCGCCCGCCGGATGATTCAGCCCGAGACTTCTCCCACATCGCCGAGGACACCCTGCAGCTTCACCTGGCCGTCGGACAGCTTGTAGGTGACGCCGACGATGGCGCAGGCACCCTTCTCGACCCGCTCGGCGATGATCCGCGAACGTTGCATCAGGAGCGAGCCGGTCTCGGCGACGTGCCGTGCCTCGAGCTCGTCGACGGTGGTCAGACCCTCGTTACGGCCCATCAGGATGGACGGAGTGACACGTTCGACCACGTCTCGGATGAACCCGCCGGGGACCTGGCCGTGGTCGAGAGCGTCGAGCGTGGCCTTCACCGCACCGCAGCCGTCGTGGCCGAGGACGACGATGAGCGGGACGTTCAGCACGTGCACGGCGTATTCGATGGATCCGAGCACGGAACTGTCCACGACGTGACCGGCGGTGCGGACCACGAACATGTCCCCGAGGCCCTGGTCGAAGATGATCTCGGCGGCGACCCGCGAATCGCCGCACCCGAACAGCACCGCGGTGGGGTGCTGCGCGTCGACCAGCTTCGCCCGATCGGCGATGCCCTGGCTGGGGTGCACTGACGCGTCGGTCACGAAGCGCTCGTTACCCTGACGCAAGGCCTTCCATGCGGAGACCGGATTCGAATTCGGCATGCCCACATTGTGCACCCGGACACATGACGGGCATGCAGCCGGAACGTTTCCACTGGGATATGAGAAGCGCTCGAGCTTTCGAGAGGACGTGTGAGCAGACGTGACGATCGACCCGGACGCCCTCCTCACCTGGTATCGCGCCGAGGCGCGTGACCTGCCGTGGCGGCGTGCGGGCGTCACGGCCTGGCAGGTCCTGATGAGCGAGATCATGCTGCAGCAGACCCCGGTCGTCCGGGTGGCGCCGATCTGGGAGGAGTGGGTGCGGCGGTGGCCGGTGCCCTCACTGATGGCGGCGAGCAGCCAGGCCGACGTGCTGCGGGCCTGGGGAAAGCTCGGCTATCCGCGCCGCGCGATGCGACTGCACGAATGCGCCCGGGTCCTCGCCACCGATCACGCCGACGAGGTGCCCACGGACGTGGACACGCTGCTCTCGCTCCCGGGCATCGGCGACTACACGGCGCGGGCGGTGGCGTGCTTCGCGTACGGCCAGCGTGTTCCGGTCGTCGACACCAACGTCCGGCGCGTGATCGCGCGTGCCGTGCACGGTCGCGCCGACCAGGGCAACCCGGCTCGCCGCGACATGGACGACGTCGCGGCGCTGCTGCCGCGGACGCGGGCTCGCGCCGCGACGTTCTCGGCGGCGGTGATGGAACTCGGCGCCACGGTGTGTACCGCCAGGAGCCCGGACTGCGATCGGTGCCCGCTGCCGCGGTGCGCGTGGCAGGAAGCGGGCCGCCCCGCCGCGATGGGCGAGCGGCGCAAGGTGCAGAAGTTCGCCGGCACGGACCGGCAGGTGCGCGGGAAGCTGATGGCAGTGCTCCGTGAGGCGCCCGGGCCGGTCGAGCGTCCGCTCCTGGACATCGTGTGGCCGCAGGACCCGGGTCAACGCGATCGGGCCCTGGATTCGCTGCTCGTGGACGGGCTGGTGGAACAGACCGTCGACGGCCTGTTCGCCCTGGCCGGGGAGGGTGCCGAGCCCGGCCTCACCGCACGCGGGTGAGGAACTCCTCGACCGCGGCCCGATAGCGCTCCGGCTGGTCGTCGTGCACGAGGTGCCCGGCATCGGCGATCCGGACGTGCGTCGCCTCGGGGCCGATCTCGGCCATCTTCGCCATCTGCCCCTCCGGGGTGATGGTGTGCTCGCCCTCGATGAGCAGCGACGGCACTCGCACCGACGCCCACTGCTCCCAGAAATCCCGGGTGCCCCACTCCTCCGAGATGTCCCGGAAGGTCTCCACCGCGCCGTGCAGGTACCAGCCGTCGGGCCTGCGGTCGAACGAGTCCAGGAAGTACCGCCCCGCCACCGGGCCGAAGTGGTCGAGCATCGCGGCTTCGGAAGGGAACGGCTGCGGCCATGCCGCGATCATCGTCGCCCAGTTCTCCGCGGTGCGGCCGCGGAAGTCCGGGGCCATGTCCTCGACCACCAGTGCGCGAACCAGTTCGGGGCGGGTGGCCGCGAGCATCCATCCGTGCAGCCCGCCCATCGAATGCCCGACGACGGTCAGGGGCTCGTCGAACCGGCCGGCCTCGCGTCCACCGTCGAGATGCCGCACCAGGTCCTCGACGAACGCCTCGGTGGTCAGTTCCGGTGGCGCGGGCCGCCCGTGGCCGGCGGCATCGAAGGTGTACACGTGGCCGAACTCGCGCAGCCACGGCAGGTGCCGGTGCCAGGTGCGGGCGCTGCCCATCAGCCCGTGCAGCAACAGGATCGGGCGTCCGGTTCCGCCCTCGTCGTGCAGCGGATGCAGGTCCACCTCACGCGGTGCGTGCAAGTCCATGACGCCACGGTAACGGAGTAGTCTCACGTCATGGCAGTGGTGAAGATCAACGCAATCGAGGTGCCCGAGGGCGCCGGTCCCGAGCTCGAGAAGCGGTTCTCGAACCGTGCCCACACCGTGGACGATTCGCCCGGTTTCCTGGGCTTCCAGCTCCTGCGCCCCACCGCGGGCGAGAACCGCTACTTCGTCGTCACCCAGTGGGAGGACGAGGAGTCGTTCGCCGCGTGGCGGGACGGCCGGGCGAAGGAAGCTCATGCGGGCGAGGCCCGCAACCCGGTGGCCACCGGGTCGGCTCTCCTCGAGTTCGAGGTCGTCCTCGACGTGAACGCGGCCCCGAAGTCCTGAATCCCTCCGATTGACACGGCACCGAGCGGGTGCCACAGTTTCGCTCTACCTCGCGATGGTTCGGCAGGAATCCGGCACTCGCTCACTCGCCGGAAGCATCGGTGGATCCGGCACGTCTGGCGCTGCTCTCCGCCGCGATCGTTCTGCTGGCGATGCTCGCGTTGTACGTCGTCGGGTTCGATCAGGGTGCGGTGTCCCGCACCGGCATGTTCATGCACGAGCTGATGCACGACGGCCGGCACCTGCTGGGTCTGCCATGCCACTGACCGATTCCCCCGCGCCGACGTCGCGTACCGAATCGCTGGTCACGCTCCTGCTCCGCGGGCTCCTCGCGGGCCTCGTGGGGGGCGTCCTCGCCGGTGGCGTCGCATTCGTACTCGGTGAACCGCACATCGACGCGGCCATCGCGATCGAGGAGTCGGCCGGGGCGCACGAGCACGACGCCGTCGAGTCCGGCGGCCATTCTCACGACGAGGACGAGGCTCTCGTCAGCCGCACCGGTCAGCGCTTCGGGCTGTTCCTCGCCACCGGGCTGGCCGGAATGGCGCTGGGTGCGGTGTTCTCCGTCGCGTACTACTACCTCCGCCTCCGGCGTGTCTCCGCGTCGAGCGCGCCCGCGTTCGGTCTCGTTCTGGCGGGGCTCGCGTGGCTGGCCGTCGAAGCCGTTCCGTTCTTCAAGTATCCCGCGAACCCGCCGGCCGTCGGCGATCCGGAGACGATCACGCAGCGCACCTGGCTGTGGTTCGCATCGGTCGTACTCGGGCTGATCGCGGTGTCCGTCGCCGCCGGGGTCGCCCGGGCCGTGCGGGATCGGCAGTTCCTGAGCGTGCGGGTCGCCGCCCCGGTCGCGGCCTTTCTCGCCGTCGTCACCGTCGGCTACCTGATCCTGCCGAAGATCGACGAGGTCGCCGACGACTTCCCGGCGTCGCTGCTGTGGGAGTTCCGGCTCTCGTCCCTCGCGGTACAGGCGACGCTGTGGCTGGTGCTGGGTATGGCCTTCGCGTTTCTGACCGAGCGGGCCGCTCGAATCAGGCGCCGAGCGGGCCGCTCGAAACGACGCCGAGCGGGCCGCTCGAATCACACGCTGAGCGGGCGTCAGCCGGTGGGGCGCGAGCGGTGCACCTGGAACGGGTCCAGCCGGTCCGGAGGCGCCTCGAGCGCGTTTCGGTCCCAATTGCCCAGTTCGGCGTCCGCCTCGTAGGTGCTCTGCAGGAAGTCGAGCACCGCGGCATCCGGATCCGTTGCGGCACGAACCTTTTCGTACGGCAGCAGGAACTGGACGAAGTCCTTGCTCCAGAAGGCGTCAGCCGGCCGAACCGGGTAGTCGGCGAATCCGTCGGGCTGCGGGTAGGCGTAGGCGTAGAACGCGCCTTCCTCACCGCCACCGGGCCAGAATCCACAGCTGCTGAGTTCGTGCGAGTAGCCCTCGACCATCACCCAATCGCCGCAGTTCGGCGCACCGCCGGGGTGAGTGGGTGCGGTACGTCCGGAGAACCGGGTACAGGCCATGTCGAAGGATCCCCAGAAGAAGTGCACCGGGCTGACCTTGCCGATGAATCGGGAACGGAACTCGTGGATCAGGCGGTCCGCCTGGAGAAGCTGCCGCCAGAACAGGTGCACGGCGTCTGCGTCGTAGGACCGGTGTTCGGTGTCCTCCGCGAACGGGATCGCCGGATCGACCTCGTTCGGCGTGGCGCTGATGTGTGTCTCGACGCCGAGTTCCTTCAGCGCAGTGAGAGTCTCGTCGTAGAAAGTCGCCACCGTCTTCGGCACCAGCGGGATGCCCGCCGCACCGCCGCGGCTGGTACGGATCTTCAGTTCGTGGTCGAGGAAGTCGAATTCGATGTCGAACGATTCGGCGCCGTAGGGGATGCTCGACGTCGTCAGCCCGCGGGGCGACACGTAGAGCGGGACCTGCCACCAGTGATTGAGCAACGGCGCGTGCGCCATCCGGATCTTGCCGACTATCTGCGTCCACATGTGCAGGGTGTTGCGAGTGTCGGTCCAGTCGTCGACCCGGAGCGCCGGCCACACCTGTTCCGGAGTCTTCCTCTCGAGCACTATGCCTCCCGCGTGGTCACGTCCGGCACACGGCACTTCCGAGCCGGCTGTCCTTCACAGTCTGCGCCTGTCCGCAGGCCGTGTCAGGCGGTTCGATCGCGACCACGGGGTCGCGTCGGTCACTCGGCCGGGGAACCCTGCTCGGGGAGTTGGGCACCCTGTTCGAGGAGTTGCCGGAAGACGTCTTCCGGCTGTGCGCCGGAGACCGCGAGCCGTCGGTCGACGACGAAGAACGGCACGCCGGTGACCTGGAGGTCGCGCGCTGCCTGCAGGTCGGCGCGCACGTCGGCAACGGCCGCCTCGGAATCGAGCTGGGCGTTCACTGCGTCGCGATCGAGTCCGGCGCTCTCGGCGATGTCGAGCAGCACCTCCCGGTCGTCGACCGCCTTCCCTTCGGTGAAGTGGGCACGGAACAGTGCGTCCACCACGGCATCCCGGCGGTCACCGGCAAGGTGGATCAGCCGGTGCGCGTCGAAGGTGTTCGCCGCGATCGCGGTGTCGAAGTTCAGTTGCAGCCCTGCCGACGCCGCGTTCCCGGCGACCTGCTCGAACATCTGCCGAACCTGCTCGGGCTGCATTCCCTTGCCGGCCACCAGTGCGTCCAGCTCACGCCGCCCGGCGCCCACCGGCGTATCCGGTGCCAGCTGGTATGCCCGCCAGGTCACCCGGACCCGATCCTTGTCGGGAAACTGCTCGAGTGCCGCGGAGAACCGCGTCTTCCCGATATAGCACCACGGGCAGGCGATGTCCGACCAGATTTCGACGTCGATCGTCTCGTTGCTCACGAAAGTTGAAACGTCAATCTGTGGCGTTGTGTTCCTCAGGATTCCAGTGCGGCGTCGAGGGTGATCTCCACCCCGGTGAGAGCCTTGCTCACGGGGCAGGTCCGTTTCGCCTCCTGCGCCGCGTTCTGGAACCCGGTCTCGTCCAGCCCGTCGACCTCGCCACGCACGGTGAGCACGATCCCGGTGAGCTTGAAGCCGGGATCGTCCGGGCCGAGCGAGACGTCCGCACGCACGTCCAGGTTCTGGACGGTGCCACCGGACTCCCCGATCAGTGCCGACAGTTGCATCGCGAAGCAGGAGGAGTGTGCCGCGGCGATCAGCTCCTCCGGGCTCGTGGCGCCACCCGCGTCGTCGGCCGCCCGCTTCGGGAAGGACACCTCGAAGGTCGCCAGACCCGAACTCGTCAGCTCGACCTGCCCACCCCCGTCCTGCAGCGATCCGTTCCAGGCAGTACGTGCGGTGCGTGTGGGCATGGGATCTCCCTCGTGTCGTCAGGTTCGTCGGTTCGCGTGGTGGGCGGTCCCTGTCGGGCTACCCGGCCCCACCCCAACCTACGCATCCGCACGACCTCACTCGGCCGGACCGACCCAGATACACACGAGAGGGATGCGAAACGGGCGGGCAACTTTCGTCGCCCGCCCGTTGGTGTCGCTGCTGCTCCGGCTACTCCGCGTCGCCCGCGGCCGTCTTGGCCAGGTCGACGGGGACCTCGTCCGGCACGGTGACCGGCTTCTGCTCGCCGCGGAACGTGAACTTCGCGTCCTCACCCGCGCCCTCGCCGTCCCAGTTCTCGACGTCGACGTACACGATCTGGCCGGGGCCCACCTCGCCGAAGAGGATCTTCTCCGACAGCTGGTCCTCGATCTCACGCTGAATCGTGCGGCGCAGCGGCCGGGCACCGAGCACCGGATCGAAGCCGCGCTTGGCCAGCAGGGACTTGGCCAGGTCGGTGACCTCGATGTCCATGTCCTTGTTCTTCAGCGCGGTCTCGACGCGACCGATCATCAGGTCCACCATCTCGACGATCTGCTCGGTGGTGAGCTGGTGGAAGACGACGATGTCGTCGATGCGGTTGAGGAACTCGGGCCGGAAGTGCTTCTTCAGCTCGTCGTTGACCTTGAGCTTCATCCGCTCGTAGTTGGACTCGGCACCGCTGCCCTGGGTGAAGCCCAGACCCACGGCCTTCGAGATGTCCGACGTACCGAGGTTCGAGGTGAAGATCAGCACGGTGTTCTTGAAGTCGACCGTGCGGCCCTGGCCGTCCGTGAGGCGGCCGTCCTCGAGGACCTGCAGGAGCGTGTTGTAGATCTCCTGGTGAGCCTTCTCGATCTCGTCGAACAGGACCACGGAGAACGGCTTGCGGCGCACCTTCTCGGTGAGCTGGCCGCCCTCCTCGTATCCGACGTATCCGGGGGGCGCACCGAACAGGCGCGACGCGGTGAACCGGTCGTGGAACTCGCCCATGTCGATCTGGATGAGCGCATCGTCCTCACCGAAGAGGAAGTTCGCCAGCGCCTTGGACAGCTCGGTCTTACCGACACCGGACGGGCCGGCGAAGATGAACGAACCGGACGGACGCTTCGGGTCCTTCAGGCCGGCACGGGTACGACGGATCGCCTTGGAGACGGCCTTGACGGCATCCTCCTGGCCGATGATCCGCTTGTGCAGCTCGTCCTCCATGCGGAGCAGACGAGTGGTCTCCTCCTCGGTGAGCTTGAACACCGGGATGCCGGTCCAGTTGCCCAGGACCTCGGCGATCTGCTCGTCGTCGACCTCGGCGATGACGTCCAGGTCACCGGAGCGCCACTGCTTCTCCCGCTCGGCCCGCTGCGCGACGAGGGTCTTCTCCTTGTCGCGCAGGTTCGCCGCCTTCTCGAAGTCCTGCGCATCGATCGCGGACTCCTTCTCCCGGCGGGCGTCGGCGATCTTGTCGTCGAACTCACGCAGGTCCGGCGGAGCCGTCATGCGGCGAATGCGCATGCGGGCACCGGCCTCGTCGATGAGGTCGATCGCCTTGTCCGGCAGGAAGCGGTCGTTGATGTAGCGGTCCGCGAGGGTGGCCGCCGCGACCAGCGCGCCGTCGGTGATGGAGACGCGGTGGTGGGCCTCGTACCGGTCGCGGAGACCCTTGAGGATCTCGATGGTGTGCTCGACCGTCGGCTCGCCGACCTGCACCGGCTGGAACCGGCGCTCCAGGGCGGCGTCCTTCTCGATGTACTTGCGGTACTCGTCGAGGGTGGTGGCACCGATGGTCTGCAGCTCGCCGCGCGCCAGCTTCGGCTTGAGGATCGACGCCGCGTCGATCGCGCCCTCGGCGGCACCTGCGCCGACGAGCGTGTGCAGCTCGTCGATGAACAGGATGATGTCGCCGCGGGTGTTGATCTCCTTGAGCACCTTCTTGAGGCGTTCCTCGAAGTCACCGCGGTACCGGCTGCCGGCCACCAGCGACCCGAGGTCGAGGGTGTAGAGCTGCTTGTCCTTGAGGGTCTCGGGGACCTCGCCGTTGACGATGGCCTGTGCGAGGCCTTCGACGACGGCGGTCTTGCCCACACCAGGCTCGCCGATGAGGACCGGGTTGTTCTTGGTGCGGCGGCTCAGCACCTGCATCACTCGCTCGATCTCCTTCGAGCGGCCGATGACCGGGTCGAGCTTGCCTTCGAGGGCGGCCTGGGTCAGGTTGCGGCCGAACTGGTCGAGCACCAGCGACGTGGACGGGGTACCCGCCTCGCTGCGGGAGCCGCCCGTTTCCTGCGGCTCCTTGCCCTGGTATCCCGACAGCAGCTGGATGACCTGCTGACGCACCCGGTTGAGATCGGCGCCGAGCTTGACCAGAACCTGCGCCGCCACGCCTTCACCCTCACGGATGAGGCCGAGCAGGATGTGCTCCGTACCGATGTAGTTGTGTCCGAGCTGCAGCGCTTCACGCAAGCTGAGCTCGAGGACCTTCTTGGCGCGCGGCGTGAAGGGGATGTGACCGGACGGCGCCTGCTGGCCCTGTCCGATGATCTCCTCGACCTGGCTGCGTACTCCTTCGAGGGAGATGTCCAACGACTCCAGCGACTTGGCAGCGACACCTTCGCCCTCGTGGATGAGGCCGAGCAGGATGTGCTCCGTACCGATGTAGTTGTGGTTGAGCATCCTGGCCTCTTCCTGGGCCAGGACAACAACGCGCCGTGCGCGATCGGTGAACCTCTCGAACATCGCTCTCCCTCACATATCCAGCAGTCAGGTCCCGAGACCGGGTGTCTCGTCTCTGTCTGCCGCGTTTCGCTCCGGCACTACTGGCGGATAGCTCACGGAACCGGCTCGACCCGACGAATCGAGCTGAGGTTCCACGACCCCACACATCACTGTAGTTGGCGCAGGTACGCCCTGCCGCTCCTCCACCGGTTACCGGTGGTTCGGTGCCGGCATGAACAGAACAACGCCGCAGGTGGAGGAATCGTTTCCCATCCGCTGTACGCCACAAGCGAACAGAGTCGACTTTCCGGTCGGCCACTCGAGCCTGGCCTGGTCACGCCGCTGCCACCGGTGGGCAGTACTCTCGACGCGCGCTGCATCGACGTCCACTTGCATCGACGTCGAGTCACTTCATGCACAGGGGGAGCTATGCATCTGCGCCCGAACGTCCGTGTCTTCTTCACCGCAACTGTGATGGTGTGCGGTGTGACGGTGGCGGGATGCGGGGCCGAGGTCGTCGCCGCTGTAGCCGTTGCTGCGGACCCACCCGTTGAACGCACTTCCCACTCGCAGGGCTCAGTACCCGCGAACGGCGCCGAGCAGAGTTTCGCTGATATCGCCGCAGAGGAGATGCGAGTTCGCATTCCGTTCCGGCCTGACGTCGATCCGCCGCCGGACTGGCCACGGATCAAGGTACCGTCCACCCGCGTGGAAGTTCCCGAGGGGAGCCCTCAACCTCTGGTCATCAGCTCCGGCTGGACATACGACGTCCCACCCAGCCGGCGCGCCGCGCAGGGGTCGATGGCCGGTTGGACGACCGACACCTTCGGCCCGATCCTGTACAAGCCGATCGGCGACCTGAAGTCGCAGTCGTGCGACGGAGAATGGATCGGACTTGCCGGCGTTGCCGGCTACAGCGGAACTCCGGTTCTCGATGCTGCGGTCAACGAAATCGAGCTCGCCGAGCACGTGGTCGGGGACGACGGGGATCCGGCTCCGACGGTCACCTGTTCAGAGCCCATCCGGTCCACTATCGGCGGGCTCGAGGCCGCTCGCGTCAGTGCCCGGGTCGCAGACATCGTCAGTGACGATCGTGGCCCGTCAACCGTTCGTTTCGAGGTTGTAGCCGTTCCCGCCTTCTCGAATCGCGAGGTCATGGTGTTGATGGTGATGACTGCCGAAGGACTCGAGCCGGTCGACCCCGGTGTGCCCGACACGATCTTCTCTTCCCTGCGGCGGACGGATGGACATGGCAACTGAAGGCAAGGATGAAGTCGAGCGCACCGCGACTGAACCCGAGGTCGAACAGCCGGAGGGCGAGAACGGCAACGATCCTTACGCCGATATGACGATGCGTAAGGCCGTCCTGGGCATCATCGGCGGCCTCTCGAAGATCGCGCTCAAACTGATCCTGATCCTCGCCCTCGCCGGCGGCGCGATCTACGGCGTCCTGTACGGCGTCGGGTACCTCGGTGCAAAAGCTATCGAGTCGGCAGCACCCGGCGAGTCCGACGATGAGACGGACGACGTGCAAGCGTTTCGTGATGCGCTCGAGTCCGAGCTATCGCCCTCCCAGCGGTTCCGGCCGACCGCACCACTCCCAGAAGGCATGGAAACAGTCGACTGGCCACCCGCGAAGATCGTCGTGCCCGCGGGCTCGCCACAACCGATCGCCACAAGGCAAGGGTGGACCTACACAATTCCCGCAGAATGGACAAATGTCCATGACGGCTTCATCGGGTGGTCGACGGAGAGCTATGGCGCAGTTGCGTACGGTTCAGCGGGGAGCCTGAAGAGCACGACCTGCAACCACACCGATATTGCCTTCTCCGGTTCCGCTGGAAGAAACGGAGAAAGCCTCGAAGATGCCGCACGCGCCGAAATCAGGATCGCAGAACACGCCTACACAAAAGCCGGGCATCCGCAACCCGTCGTAACGTACTCGGATCTGCAGACTTTCGAAATAGATGGCCACCCTGCCGTTCGCACTTCTGCTCATGTGACCAACATTACGGACGACGAGTGCGATATCTCTGCCGCAAATTTCGAAATTGTTGCCGTCCCCGGATTCAGCGACGCAGAAGTCGCAGTATTTATAGTTCATACGAAAGAAATCCCAGGCGAGAAGCTCGACGCTCGCATTTCGGACGAGGTGCTTTCGACGATTCGACCGTCCTAGGATTTCACGAATACCGATCAACACTGAAGCATCCGAGGAGAAAGACCTTGAGTTTCGAAGCACGCCCCGGTGAAATCGCAGGACTCGGGAAGCAGACCAAGTCAATTTCCGAGGACGTTTTCTCGGCCAAGAGGTATGTCGATGAGCACACCGTAGCCTTTGGCATATTTTCAGGAACCATACTAGGAGCACTGGACAAACCTTTCGAGATCGCGCGCGAAGCGGTTTCGAAGGAGTTCAACGACCTCGGCGAGAAAACCGAAAGCATGGCGGTTGAGCTGAACCGCGCGGCTTGGATGTACCACAGGACCGACAAGCAAACCTACGATGCACTGAACGCCCATATGGCGGACAAAAGCTTTGACACCTCGCCGTACGGCTCAGACGCGCCGGCCCCGGGCCCGGCCGAGCCGTACCCGGACCCGGCTCGGTACGCTCTTCCCGAAGACTTCGAGCTGAAGGCTCCTGATCACGGAAGCAGCGATATCCGCGAGGTCATCGCCGAAGCTGGGGGCTGGCTCGGCGATGTCGATACTTTTGTCAAGGAAGTCAGCGGATGGAGCCCCATCGAGACTCTCATCCAGCCACTCAACGGAAACTGGAACGAACTCAAACGCATCGGTGATGCCTACAAGAATGCAGGCAACGCGATCGAGGCGTGTGGCGATAGTATGAAATCGGGAAAGAGTCAGATCTCGGACTGGTGGAAAGGGAAAGCGGCCGACCGCTACCAGGATTACGCAACCCGCCAACATGAGGCGCTGCAATGGTGGGGGCCAAGCCTTCGCGTTGCCGAGAAGATGTTGACATACCTTTCCAACAAACTCCTCTCCGGAATCAAAGAACTCGTAGTCTGGATCAAGGACTGGCTGGAAAAGCAGGTAAAACTCGAAAGCGGCATCACCGGAGCTTTCAAGTTCGTAATAAAGAACACCCTTGCCGGGAAAGCTGCGATACTTCTCAAAGTGATCTATGATGCCAAGAATCTACTTACCAAGATCATGAATGGAATCAAAGATCTCGTCGAAGCGGCGCGAGACAATCTTCCCTACATATTTTCGCCTTCCGGAACATACAACGAAAATTTCGAAAAGACACTCAAGCCATTCAACGAGGTACTGAAAACAGGAAAGACTATACGCGACGTAAAAAACACCGCAGATTCCGGCCCTGCTGTGAACAGGCCGAAAGATGACTTCTCAGTGGGGACGGGTAACGAGCCGTGGGCGGCAGCATCATGACCAGCGAGGGCGAAGTTCCTCCACACCTGCTTGGACCATATCGTCGAATAATCGAAGCAGGCGAGAACCTGGAAACCATCCTTCATCAGGCTCAGGCTATTCGCCATGGCGACTGGGACAGCCGTACCGAAGTCGATGACGAGTTCATGGAGTTCTTGGCAGCTTCCTCGTTGGCCTCGGACGAACTGCGCGCCTACGCAGCGCGAGTTGCAGGCGGCGAGTGCAGGTGGGCCGAAATCGAGACCCTTGCCTCGCCCCGGCCACCGGAGCTGGCAGATCTTCGCGACGACACAGAGTTCATCTGGACCTTCCCCGAAGTTGCGCCAACTACCCCTGAACCGAAGCCCGAGGTGCATTGGGAGGACGAAGAGCCGTACCAGTTCAAGTGGGAGTAGCCGCGCCTCGCCAGCTCATCCGGTTCGTACCAATTCGCACTGACCAAGGAGTCAATCGCGCATGAAGCGCACCACCCTGCTTACCCTCGTCGCCACCATCGGTCTGGCCGTCACTGCGTGCAGCAGCAACGACGACACAGTCGCCGCCGACGCCGGAACAACCACGACCACCGCAGCTGAGTCTGCGCCCCACTCAGCGGACTCGGAGGATGCCCCTACGACGGCAACTGCCTCGGTGTCACCGAACCTCGCGGGCCTCGACCCCTGCTCGCTGCTGAGTAGCGAAGAAGCGGCGGCGACAACCGGCGGACCGACGAGCGAACCTCAGCGCGAAATAGGTGAAAACACAGTCCAATGCTCCTGGGGCTCCATTGTCAAACCCGAAACAGGTGATATCAGCGTCGCGGTATGGGATATGGGCGATTTCGGCCCCCCGAACAAAGACCAGTTCGGCACGATCGGTGGCCGAACTGTCTACATCATCCAAGGAGCCAACGAACGTCACTGCAGCCTCTCCACAACGCTCAGCAATGAGCGACGGCTCCTGATGTCTCTCGTTCCCGCCGAGCCGAAGATTCAGGCCCTACCCGGATACGGCACCTCGATCACGCCGCGCCCCGACTACGACCCGAACGATCCGATGGCATCCGCCTTCGAAATCGAACTGGAGGTGTCGGACACGATCTGGTGCGAGAGCCTTTTCGACGCGATGGAGAAGGTTGCCGACCGCACCGGCTGGTAGATCGCCCGACCCTGTAGTCATGTCGATGGCCCTGCAGGGCACCGTCCACTGCGGGATGTGCAGCCCCGGCCCGTACTTACAGTGCGGTTGAGACTTCGTCAACGGCCGGGCTGCCCACGTCGTCCAAGGATCGGGCCAAGGACACCGCGGCACTTCCACCCGGACGACCCCCTCACCTCGGCACCGGAGATCGGTATCGGCTTGAAGAACACCGTGTGGTGCGGCTTCACCCTCGACCGGATCGAGCCCGTCGCCGACCGCACCGGCTGGTAACACAACCAACGCAGACGAATGGGGCGCCCACCTTCTCGGGACGGGCGCCCCATTCGTCGTTCGACGTCAGTCTGGTCGAATTACCGGCATTCGGCGACCAGGAATCGAACGGCTGGTTACCGCCACTCGTCGCCCGGTTTGCCGGAAATTGACTCGAGGTCAGTTCTCCTTGTTGTAGGCATCGACGATATCGGCGGAGATTCGCCCTCGCGCCGACACCTTCAAGCCTTTCTGCCGCGCCCATTCACGAATGGCAGCGCTCTCCTCGCGGCTGGCCGAGGCGCGACCCTTCGACGGCGTACCCGCAGCTCCACGCGCCTTACGGCGGCCGGAGACCTTGCGTGCATGCGACACCCACTCGTCGAGCGTCTCCCGCAACCTGGCCGCATTCTCCGAGGAAAGATCGATCTCGTACTGAACGCCGTCGAGTGCGAACTCGACGGTTTCGTCGGCCGGCGCCTCCTGATCCAGGTCGTCGATCAGAGTGACGGTGACTTTCTTCGCCATGGGATCAAATTCCTCTCGAATGAAGCGGTGCTCAATGTGGAGTACTTCCCGCTGGAAAGACTACCCCGATCGAGAGGAGATCGAATACCTAGGTAATGAAATTCTCTTTACCGAATGAAAGTCGCACGAATCGGCGCGGGCCCCGCGATTACTCAGCGACTGGGCTTCACCGTCGGGAACAGGATGGTTTCGCGAATACCGAGACCGGTGAGCGCCATCAGCAACCGATCGATCCCCATGCCCGTCCCGGTCGTGGGCGGCATCCCCTGCTCCATCGCGGTCAGGAAGTCCTCGTCGAGCACCATCGCCTCGTCGTCGCCCGCCGCCGCGAGACGGGCCTGATCGAGGAACCGCTCCCGCTGGATGACCGGATCGACGAGTTCCGAGTAGCCCGTCGCCAGCTCGAACCCGCGCACGTACAGGTCCCACTTCTCGGTGACACCCGGCTTGCTGCGGTGATCACGCGTGAGCGGGGACGTCTCGACCGGGAAGTCGCGAACGAACGTGGGCTCGAACAGCTGGTCGCCGCACTGGTGCTCCCACAGCTCCTCGACGAGCTTGCCGTGCCCGTAGCCCTTGCCCTCGGGAACCTCGAGCCCCACCTTCCCGGCGAGGGCGAGAAGCTCGTCCACCGTCGTGTCGGGAGTCACCTCGACGCCGATGGCCGCCGACAGGGACGGGTACATCTCGAGCGTCTTCCATTCACCACCGAAGTCGTACTGCGTCCCGTCCGCCAACGTCACGACATGACTGCCGAACACCGCGAGAGCGATCTCCTGGATCAGTTCACGGATCATCCGGGCGGAATCGTCGTACGTGCCGTATGCCTCGTACGTCTCGAGCATCGCGAACTCCGGCGAGTGGGTCGAGTCGACACCCTCGTTCCGGAAGTTGCGGTTGATCTCGAAGACCCGCTCCAGCCCGCCGACCACCGCACGCTTGAGGAACAGCTCGGGCGCGATCCGCAGGAACAGGTCGATGTCGAGGGCGTTGGAATGGGTGACGAACGGCCGCGCCGCCGCGCCGCCGTGCAGCGTCTGCAGCATGGGCGTCTCGATCTCGAGGAAGTCGCGTCGCTCCAGCCCCGCACGGAGCTCACGCACGACGGCCACCCGCTTGCGCGCCGTCTCGCGCGCCTCCGGCCGGACGATGAGGTCGGCGTAGCGCTGCCGGACGCGCGATTCCTCGCTCATCTCCTTGTGCGCCACGGGCAGGGGGCGCAGCGCCTTCGACGCGAGTTCCCACGAGTCGGCCATGACGGACAGTTCGCCACGACGGGAGCTGATGACCTCGCCGGCGATACAGACGAAATCACCCAGGTCGACATCGGACTTCCACGCCGCCAGGGATTCCTCCCCGACGGCCCCCAGGCTGATCATCGCCTGCAACTGGGTGCCGTCTCCCTCCTGCAGGGTCGCGAAACACAGCTTGCCGGTGTTGCGCTGGAAGATGACGCGGCCGACGACCCCGACGTGCTCACCGGTAGCGGTGTCCGGCTCGAGGTTCGGGTGCGCCCGGCGGACCTCCGCGAGCGAGTGGGTACGCGGGACGGAGACCGGATAGGCCTGCTTCCCCTCGGCGAGCAGGCGGGCGCGCTTCTCCTGTCGGATGCGGAGCTGCTCTGGGGTGTCGTCCGGCGTCTGCGTCACTTCGTCACTCACAGGTCACCAGGGTAATCGACCCGGCGACGCCCGCCGCGTCGGCCGACTAGTGCGCGGAGACGGTGGCCAGCTCACGGGTGCTGTGTGTGGCCCCGATCACCGCGCCGACGAGTCCCGCGGACTTGATCGCCTGGTAGCCGCCGACCAGATCGGTGGCCCGGTGCAGGCCCAGGTCCTGGAGCGCGGCAGCCGCCAGGCTCGAGGTGTATCCCTCCGAGCAGATGACGATCCACTCGACGTCGTGGTCCACGGCGAGCGCGATCCGGGCGCTGCTCGCGGGATCGAGTCGCCACTCGAGGACGTTTCGCTCGATGGCCAGGGCGCCGGGCAGGGTGCCCTCGCGGTCGCGCTGTGCCTGCGGTCGGATGTCCACGACGTGTGCACCCCGTGCGATGGCTTCCTGCAGTTCGAAGACGTACATGCGGCGGTACTTCGAGCGCGCTTCTTCGAGCATCTGGTCGATGGTCATTTCGATGCTCCCTCGGGGAGTTCGGTGAGTTCGGTACGGGAGCGGCGCAGGGTGCCGCGATCGGTGACCTCGTAGTAGGACATCGCGGTGAGCGGCGGCGAGTAGGCATGCACGCTCAGCGTCGGGGCCGGTGGGACGCCGAGCGGATCCGGGGCGCGCATGACGTCGTGCACCCAGCCGAGGGGAAACGACGCCTGGTCACCCGCGGCGAGTGTCCGGTGCTTGAGTTCGTTTCCCGCCCAGCGGTATTCGTCCAGGGCGCCGGTCAGAACGGTGAGCGCACCGAACGAGCCGGCGTGGTCGTGCAGTTCGGTGGACCGATCCGGGGTCCAGCTGATCAGCCAGACGTCGAGGTCGTCGTCCTGATGCAGTCGGGTGGACCACCGCTCGTCGGTGGGCCAGGCCGCCGGGAGCAGGGCGTCGTAGCGACCGTCGAGCACCGCGGAGGCGCCTTCGTCGGTGATACGCAGCAGGTCGGCCGGACGCAGACGCGTGGGCACGACGGACGTGGATGAGGATACGGGCGCAGAAGGATACGTGGACAACACGAGCGTGACTCCAGGAGTGTGAATTTGACCGAGGCAGCGTTCAGCCTCGACAACACTCCTGGGCGCTCATGGTCGAATACACGCTGGCCATTGTGGCACAGAATCCCGGCCGGGGAAAGAGATGCGGGAAAGCCCGGTCACCGCGGCCCGCCGCGACGGCTCGCCGCGGCCCGCCGCGCCAGATTCCGTTCGAACACCAGACGCAGGCCGACGAGCGTGAGCTCCGGCTCGAGATGCTCGATCTCCTCCGACTCGGGCGCGATCAACGGTGCGGTACTTCCGGTCGCGACGACGGCGACGTCGTCGCCCGACAACTCGTCGAATTCGTCACGCACCCGGCCCACGAGCCCGTCGACGAGGCCGGCGAAGCCGAACACCGCCCCGGCCTGCATGGCCTCGACGGTGTTCTTCCCCACCACCGACCGCGGCCGGACCAGCTCCACCCGCCGCAGCGCGGCCGATTGGGTCGCCAGTGCGTCACTCGAGATCTCCACCCCGGGTGCGATCGCGCCCCCGAGGAACTCCCCCTTGGCGGACACCACGTCCACCACGGTCGACGTCCCGAAATCGACCACGATCGCCGCACCGCCGTAGAGGTGGTGCGCCGAGAGCGCGTTGACGATGCGGTCCGCCCCCACTTCCTTGGGGTTGTCCACCAGTAGCGGGACCCCGGTTCGCACGCCGGGTTCGACCACCACGTGCGGCACATGGTCCCAGTAACGCGAGAGCATCACCCGCAGCTCACGCAGTACCGAGGGCACCGTGGACAGGGCGGCGACGCCGGTGATCTGCTCGGCGTCCGCCCCCAGCAGCCCCCGGACGGTCAGCGCGAGCTCGTCCGCCGTCACTCCCGGTTCCGTACGCATCCGCCAGTCCTGAACCAGCCGGGCGTGCTCGCCCGACCCGGTGAACAGGCCGAGCACGATGTTCGTGTTCCGGACGTCGACGGCGAGGAGCATGCTCACACCAGGGACGACAACATGCGGGGCGTGATCAGTCCCGATCCCTCGGGGGCGTGCGCCGGGTCGGAGCCCAGTTCGACCTGCTTGTTGTCGGCGTCCACGAACACCACGCGCGGAGCGTAGTCGCGCACTTCCTGCTCGCTCATGACGCCGTAGGCGATGAGGATCACCAAGTCACCCGGCTTCACCAGATGGGCTGCCGCACCGTTGATTCCGATCACACCGCTGCCCCGCTCCCCGGCGATGACGTAGGTCTCGAGGCGGGCTCCGTTGTCGATGTCGACGATGCACACCTGCTCACCCTCGAGCAGGTCCGCAGCGTCCATCAGGTCCTGGTCGACGGTGACGGAACCGACGTAGTGCAGGTCCGCATGGGTGACGGTGGCTCGGTGGATCTTCGACTTCATCATGGTGCGAAACATGTTCGTGGTCCCTGTCCTTCGGTGTGACGGTCTGTCCGGGGTGGCGTCTGTCGGGGTGGCGAGGCGATCGGCAGCGGCTGTCAGTGGGCGAGGAGGTCGTCTTCACCGGGGGATCCGGTGCCGGAATCCCGTTCGAGGAACCCGGTTCCGACCGCGACCCCGACGTTGTCGATCAGGCGGGTCTTTCCGATCCTGGCCGCCACCAGTAGCCGGCCGTCGCCCCGCTCGGGCGGTTCGGTGAGGTCCGGTGCCCGCACCTCGAGGTAGTCGACCTCGATCTGCGGAAACGCCGCGAGCACCTCACGGGCCGTGGCCACGATCGCGTCCGCTCCCCCGGCTCCGGCATGCGCCCCGGCGATCAGCGCGGCGGACAGTGCCGTGGCCGCGGTCCGCTCCTCGTCGTCGAGATAGCGATTGCGTGAGGACAGCGCCAGACCGTCGTGCTCCCGCACGGTCGGGACACCGACGATGCGCACGTCGAAGTCGAGATCGGTCACCATCTGGCGGATCAGGGTGAGTTGCTGGTAGTCCTTCTCCCCGAAATACGCAACGTGGGGCGCCGCGATCTGGAGAAGTTTCGCCACCACCGTGAGCATTCCCGCGAAATGCGTCGGGCGGCTGCCGCCCTCGAGTTCGGCGCCCAGAGGGCCGGGGACGATCGTGGTCCGCGGCCCGTTCGGGTACATCGCCGTCGCGGTCGGCACGAATGCCAACTCGACTCCGGCATCGCGGAGCAACTGCAGATCGGCATCGAGTGTGCGCGGGTACGCGTCGAGGTCCTCCCCCTCACCGAACTGCAACGGGTTGACGAAGATGGACACGATCACGACGGCACCGGTCAGTTTCGCCACCCGTACCAGTTCCAGGTGCCCGGCGTGCAGCGCGCCCATCGTGGGTACCAGCGCCACCTGACGCCCGACGCCACGCAGTGCCCGCGACACCCGGGTCAGTACCGCAGGATCGTGGTGGACGGTCAGTTCTCCGCGGGCGTAGCCGCCCTGTACCGCGCTCGTCACGACAGACCTTCCAGCATCTCGATGAGTTCGGACCGGGACCGCGCCTGCCGGGCG
The DNA here is from genome assembly GCF_014217785.1 of Rhodococcus triatomae. Lineage (NCBI taxonomy): Bacteria > Bacillati > Actinomycetota > Actinomycetes > Mycobacteriales > Nocardiaceae > Rhodococcus > Rhodococcus triatomae. The sequence continues at coordinate 1,680,925 of NZ_CP048814.1, forward strand.
GTACGCAACGACAGCGCGCGGTATCCCGCGGCGAGCTCGGGATCCAGGTCGCCGAGCACACGCAGGTGGGTCGCCACCGCCTCCGTGTCACCGCGCGCGACCGGACCGGTGAGCGCGGACTGCCCGCGACGCAGGGCATTGTCGAGGGCGGCGGACAGCAGTGGCTGGAGAACGCGCTCGGCCAGTCCGTTCGGGTCGTCGTCGACGAGTTGCTGTCCCAGCAGCTCCTGCCCCCCGAGCGCTGCACGCAGCGCGGCGACGGCATCGACGACCAACGTGACGAGGTGGTTGCTCCCGTGCGCGAGCGCGGCGTGATAGAGCGGTCGCAGGTCTTCCCGGACCCGGAACGGCTCACCACCGATTTCCAGGACGAGGGACTGACCGATCGCGTAGCCGACCTCGTCGGCAGCGGTGATTCCGAAACACGCCGACGCCAGCCGGGCGGTGTCCTCGTCGTGGCCGGTGAACGTCATCGCCGGATGCACCGCGAGCGGGATGATGCCCTGCGCGGTGAGTGGCTCGAGGATTCCGATGCCGTTGGCTCCGGACGTGTGGACGACGATGGTGCCCGGGGGAACGGCCTCGGTCGCGGCGAGACCCGCGACCAACGCGGCGAGTTCGGAGTCCGGGACCGACAGGATCAGCAGTTCGGAGCGTCCGACGACGTCGGCGACCGGGAGGATCTGCGAATCGGGCAGTCGGGTGCGGGCACGGTGCAGTGACGAGTCGGAGACGGCGGACACCGCTCCGACGACGTGACCGACCCGTTCGAGTGCCGCACCGAGCGCGGTGCCGACCTTGCCTGCCGAGACGACGCCTACCGTCAGGCGCGCAGGGGCCGGCCCATTGGTGATCCCGAAAGAGGTCACTGGAGTCCTCTCGTTCGTTCCAGTCCCGCCTTGCGGGTACCGGACGTTCTACCGAGTGAGGATAGTCCCGCTCGTGAAGTGACCGCCACGCCGATGTGGCGTGATCTGCGCCACCGGCCGTTGCCGGCGGATCGAGCTCGGCTACTCGGCGCGGCGGCGGCGACGTCCCGTTCCGACCTCGGGTGACGACGCGTCGTCGGCCGAGCGCATGTTGGCGATGATCTCGGCGACGGTGAGACCGCTCGAATGTGCTCCCGAGGGGGCCTCGTCGTCCTCGACGGCCCGGCGGCGCCGTCGCGGCGTGGCTTCGGGCTCCTGGGGGGCGTCCAGCTCCGCTTCCGGCTCTGCTTCCGGAACGAACTCGGCGGACTCGGCACCGCCCGCGACCCCGGCCTGCGGCTCCGGCTCTCGCTGTGGTTCCGGCTCTCGCTGTGGTTTCGCCACCGGCTCGGGTTCCGGAACCGGCTCCGGGGCCCGTTCCGCCGCGCGTCGTGCGACCGGCTCCGACGCCCGCGTGCTCGCCACGTCCGGCAATCCCGACGTGGAGAACCGCGGCACGGAGCCGCGCGGGTCCGTGCGCTCGGCGTCGGATTCGGGTGGCGACACGCGGCTTCCGTCCCGGGAGGCACCGGATGCGGGCCGACGAGTCTCGTACTCCTCCCGCACCTCCGCGGTGATGATCGCGGTCTCGGCAGTCACCGGCGCGTCGTCCGGCGAGGCCAGCATCGGTCCCGACGGCGTCGGACGCTCACCCGAGTTCGTCGAACCGGGAATGTAGAGCCCGGATGCCGCCGGTTGGTAACTCGAGTACGGGCCACCCGAAATCTCTTGCACCCGGGTCGAATCGGCGCGCAGGGCGATCCGCTCGGTGTGCAGTGCACCGTCGAAGAGTTGCTCGAGACTCTTACGCAGGGCGGACAGTTCCGCGCGCAGCGCCGCCATCTCCTCGGCGTCTGCGCCGACCTCGGCCCGGACCCGTTGCTCGACGGCCAACTCGTACTCGCGGCGCGCCGTGATCTCGCGTTCGAGCTGCAACTCGTACACCGTCTGCAGATCCGTCGCCTTCGCCTTGTCCAGTGCCGATTCGCGGCGGTACTTCGTGAGCGCGATGGCCCCGAACACGGTGCCCCACGCGGCGACCACGATGCCGACCCGCAACAGCTGCACGCTGTCGGTGAACACCAGGAACAGCGACGCCGCGACCGCGACGGCGAGCAGGGCGGCCACGATCATCTGGCCACCGCTGCGCGTACCCCGGCGCGCGGCGGCTCGTGGCCGACCCGCATTCGTCATGATCCCCAGGGTACTGGTCGGAACCCGTCACACCGGGCAGGAAACGTCAGTGCGCGGCTTCGTCCGGGTCGTCCGGCGTACGGCAGCAGTGCTCGAGCCACAGAGCCGCAGCGACGAGCGCCACGGCGCCGCCCAATCCGACCCAGGCGCCCGGAGTGTCGGCCGCCGCCGCCCGCAGAAACGTCTGCTGCGGCAGCAGGTACAGCAGAAAGCCGATCCACACGCCCGCGGTCGCGGATCCCACCAGCGCGGATGCCTTGGCCAACGCAACCGTGCGCGCGGCCGTGATGGGGTGCAGTTGCCGCGGGCCGTCGCCGATCTCACGGTTCGCGACCCGAGTCCGGATCATGAACGCCAGCACCACTTCGATCGCGGCAACCGGATAGAGCGAGGCCCCGGCGAACAACGGAATCGGCGGAAACGAGCCGTAGAACACACGCACCAGGATCCAGGTCGCGACCACGGCCAGGACTGCCAGGCCGAGGAGGTCCCAGATTCTCGTGGGCTTCATCATCGCCGCAACCCCTGGTCGAGCTTCCGGACCCCCGCCCGCTCGGCGGCGTCGAGACGGCTCAGCAGGGCATCGGCACGCACGATCTGATCGTCCACGACGAGTCCGGCGTCCGGTTCGACCTCCAACCACGGGATCAGCACGAACGCACGCTCGTGCGCCCGAGGGTGCGGAAGGGTCAGAACGGGATCGTCGCTGCGGACGTCGTCGCACACCACGATGTCGACGTCGAGCGTGCGGGGCCCCCAACGCCGTGCCCGGATGCGCTCGGCCGCGGCCTCCAGTTCCTGTCCCCGTCGTAGCCATCCGCGGCAGTCGGTTGCCGGGTCGTCCACCACCACCACGGCGTTGAGGAAATCCTGCTGCTCGACACCGCCCCACGGCGCCGTCGCATAGACCGCGGACACCGACACCGTCACGTCGGCGAGCGCGTCGACGACCGACCGCAGATGGGCGAGGCTGTCGCCGACATTGGACCCGACGGACAGCACGGCGCGGCTCACGATCGCCTCGCCCGATCCACCACGACGGCGACGTCGGCGAAGGTCAGCGGGATCGGCGCCGCGGGTTTGTGCACGGTGACCTCGACACGCTCGACCCGGCCGTCCTCGGCGAGCACGGCGTCCGCGATCTCTCCCGCCACCGTTTCGATGAGGTCGCGCGGTGGGCCCGCGACGATACCCGCCGCGAGTTCGGCCAGCTCGCCGTAGTGCAGGGTGTCCGCGAGGGCGTCCGAGGACGCGGCCGGTGCCAGATCCATCCACACCGTGACGTCGACGAGGAAGTCCTGGCCGTCGCGGCGCTCGTGGTCGAACACACCGTGATTGCCGCGGACCCGGAGGCCGCGCAGTTCGATCCGGTCAGGCATGCCCGCGCCCCCATGCGCCCGCGACGGCGATCGCGTCCAGCGACGCCTGCGCGTCGTGTACCCGCACACCCCACGCACCGTGGACGGACGCGAGCGCGGACACCACGGCGGTCGCCGTCTCGCGACCGGCCGGAGGCCGGGGTGCGCCGGTGTCGTCGGCGAGCAGCGCGCCGAGGAAACGCTTGCGGGACGCACCGATCAGCACCGGGAACCCGAGTGCGGTGAGTTCGGGGAGCGCATGCAACAGTGCCCAGTTGTGCCCGGCGTTCTTCGCGAATCCCAGGCCCGGATCGAGCACCAGGTCGGCCGGCTCGACGCCGGCAGCCATCGCGAGATCCACCTGCACCGTCAACTCGGCGGTCACCTCGCGCACCACGTCGTCGTAGTGGTCGGCGGCGCCCCGATGGACGTAATCGGCGGCAGAGCGCCAGTGCATGAGTACCCACGGCGCCCTCGCCTCGGCCACCACCCGCGCCATCTCCGGGTCGGCGCGACCGCCGGACACGTCGTTGACGATCGTTGCTCCCGCCTCCAGTGCGGCGGCCGCGACGGAGGCCCGCATCGTGTCGACACTGACGCAGAGTCCCTCCGCGACCAGGTCCGCGACCACGGGCGCCACGCGAGACGCCTCGATCTCCGGGTCGATGCGGGTCGCGCCCGGACGCGTCGATTCACCTCCGACGTCGACGACGTCGACACCCAGACGACCGAGTTCGATGCCGCGGGCAACCGCGGCATCGCGATCGAGGTACCGGCCACCGTCCGAGAACGAATCACTCGTGACGTTGAGGACACCCATCACTGCGGTACGTCCTGGCGCGGGGAGACGGCTCATTTGCGCAGGATCAGGTCCAGGGCCTCGGACCGCGAGGCGGCGCTCGACTGCAGCGTGCCGCGCACTGCCGAGGTCGTCGTGCGGGCGCCGGGTTTGCGGATACCCCGCATGGCCATGCACAGGTGCTCCGCCTCGACCACCACGATCACGCCGCGCGGATCGAGCTTGCGCATCATCGCGTCGGCGACCTGGCTGGTCAGCCGCTCCTGCACCTGAGGGCGCTTGGCGTAGAGATCGACGAGGCGGGCCAGCTTCGACAGCCCGGTGACCCGACCCGTCGGGCCGGGAATGTAGCCGACGTGCGCGACGCCGTGGAACGAGACCAGATGGTGCTCGCACGTGGAGAACATCGGGATGTCGCGCACGACGACGAGTTCCTGGTGCCCCTCGTCGAAGGTCGTGTTCAGGACGGCGTCGGGATCGGTGTACAGACCGGCGAACACCTCGCGGTAGGCACGCGCCACTCGGGCAGGTGTGTCCACGAGGCCGGGGCGGGACGGATCCTCGCCGACCGCGATCAGCAACTCGCGCACTGCAGCCTCGGCGCGTTCCTGGTCGAACGGCCGCCCGGTGGCAGTGGCCACCTCAGCGGATGGCACCACCGAATCGACGCCTGCCCCGCTGTGGCCGTCACTGCTCAGATCGTTGACCGACAACCGAACACTCCTCCATCACCGGGGCCGTGTGCCCGGGCACCAGCCTAATGTCGCGGCACCAGCCTAATGTCGCGCTGATCAGCGACCGCCGTCCGGCCCCTCCCACGCGCGGGTGGGGGTGTCGTCGTCTCCCGGCCGAGCCTGATCCTGTGGGCCCTGCTGGGCCTGCTCCTGTGGGGCCGGGCCTTGTCCGGCCTGCGGCTGGGACTGTTGGCCGGGCTGTTCCCAGCCCTGCTGTTCGGGGCCCTGGCCACCGTCACGCGGCGGCCAGCCGGGTGCTGACCAGCCGGCCGGGGCACCGTAGTCGGGCCGCTGCTCGGGTACACCCGGCTGGTACGAGCCGGGAGCCGGCTGCTGGTAGCCGCCGCCCTGCGGGTAGCCCCCTTGCGGATAGCCACCGTACGGCCCACCGTTCTGAGGTCCACCGTTGTGGGGCCCACCGTGCTGCGGGCTGCCGTACTGGGGGCCGCCATGCTGCGGACCGCCGTACGGACCGCCGTACTGGGGGCCACCGTGGGAAGGACCCGCGTGCTGCGGTCCACCATGCTGCGGCCCGCTGTTCTGGGCGCTACCCTGCGGCACCTGCGGCTGCGGGTACCCGTTGGACGGCGTTGCCTGCGCCCCTGCGCCGCTGAGCACCGGCTCGGGCTCCTGGTGCGGGGGCCACGGCTCGCCGCGTTCGATGGCGAGCTCGCGCGGAGTCTTGATCGGCGGCTTGTCCGAAGGAACGCGATCGCCGAAATCGTTGAAGAGGGTGATCCGGGGACGCTTCTCCACCGACGTGAAGATCTTCTCGAGATCCTTACGGGTGAGGGTCTCGCGTTCGAGCAGTTCCGACGCCAGGACGTCGAGCACGTCGCGATACTCGTTGAGGATCGACCACGCCTCGGTGTGTGCCGCCTCGATGAGGTTGCGCACCTCCTCGTCGATCTCGCGGGCCACCTCGTGCGAGTAGTCCGACTGCACGCCCATGGAGCGTCCGAGGAACGGGTCGCCGCCCTCCTGTCCGTACCGGACGGCACCGAGTTTCGCGCTCATGCCGTATTCGGTGACCATCGCACGAGCGATCTTGGTCGCCATGTCGATATCCGACGACGCTCCCGTCGTCGGCTCGTGGAACACCAGTTCCTCGGCAGCGCGGCCACCCATCGCCATGACGAGTCGCGCGATCATCTCGGACCGGGTCATCAGGCCCTTGTCGTCCTCGGGGACGGTCATGGCATGGCCCCCGGTGCGGCCCCGCGCGAGGATCGTGACCTTGTACACCGGCTCGATGTCCGGCATCGCCCACGCCGCGAGAGTGTGCCCGCCCTCGTGGTAGGCGGTGATCTTCTTCTCTTCCTCGCTGATGATCCGGCTCTTGCGCCGCGGTCCGCCGACGACGCGGTCCACGGACTCCTCCAGCGCGGCCTCGGTGATGAGGCTGCCGTTCTCGCGCGCCGTGAGCAGCGCCGCCTCGTTGATGACGTTGGCCAGGTCTGCGCCGGACATGCCGACAGTGCGCTTGGCCAGGCCCTCGAGGTCCGCGTTCTGGTCGATCGGCTTGCCCTGCGAGTGCACCTTCAAGATCGCCCGCCTACCGGCCAGGTCGGGTGCACCGACCGGGATCTGACGGTCGAACCGGCCCGGGCGCAGTAGCGCCGGGTCGAGAATGTCCGGTCGGTTGGTGGCCGCGATGAGGATGATGCCCTGGCGGTCGCCGAAGCCGTCCATCTCGACGAGCAACTGGTTGAGCGTCTGCTCGCGCTCGTCGTGGCCACCGCCGAGGCCGGCACCGCGCTGACGGCCGACGGCGTCGATCTCGTCGACGAAGATGATGCAGGGGCTGTTCTGCTTGGCCTGCTCGAAGAGGTCGCGGACACGGGAGGCGCCGACACCGACGAACATCTCCACGAAGTCCGAACCGGAGATGGTGAAGAACGGGACACCGGCCTCGCCTGCGACGGCGCGGGCGAGCAGCGTCTTACCCGTTCCCGGCGGGCCGTAGAGCAGAACACCCTTGGGGATCTTCGCGCCGAGCGCCTGGTAGCGCGCCGGGCTCTGCAGGAAGTCCTTGATCTCGTACAGCTCTTCGACGGCCTCGTCCGCACCCGCGACGTCGGAGAAGGTGGTCTTCGGCATGTCCTTGGACAGCTGCTTGGCCTTCGACTTGCCGAAGCCCATGACACCGCCGCGGCCACCGCCCTGCATGCGGCTCATCACGAAGAAGAAGATGCCGAGCAGAATGATCATCGGCAGCATGAACAGCAGGATCGAGGAGAACCAGCTGTCCTGCGTGACCGTGGTGTTGTAGCTCTCGAGACCCTGCGAGGACACCTTGTCGAACAACTGCTCCGACGCCGACTCCGGGTACTTCGCGAGGATCTCGGTGCTGCCCTCGGTGTCGTCGTTGCCGTCGTTCAGCCAGAGCCGGATCTGCTGCTCGCGGTCGTCGATCTGCGCCTTGTTCACGTTCTCCGCGTCGAGCTGGGCGATCGCGACGGACGTGTCGACATTCTGGAAGCCCCGCGTGTCGTTCCCGAAGTAGCTGAAGGCGTAGATCACCAACAGGATGCCGAAAACGATCGCCAGGTTGCGAATCACTGTCTTACGGTTCATACAGGTCGACCGAAGTGGCCGGTCCTTTCGAGAGTGCGGGCCTTCCGAGTGCGCGTTCCGGGTGTCAACCGGACAAACCAGGTTACCGCGAACTCCCGACTCCCCGTTCGGGGAGCGGTGCACGGACCACCGGGCAGCGTCCGGATACCCGGAGACAGCATCACCACCAACAACGCGCCGCGACCGTGGATGGTTCCCGACCCCCGGCCCGGCGGGTTCAGCTCAGATCGGCGACCCGCTCCCAGGCCCGCGCCCGTTCGATCTCACCGGCCAGGCCCAGGATGGCGGATTCGGCACCCGGTGGACCTGCGATCTGCACTGCCGTCGGTGTCCGCGAAACCGGGTGGACCCCGAAGGGAACACTCGCGGCCGGCCAGCCGAGCAGGTTCCACACCGGCGTGAACGAGGCGTAGCGCACGTTGGACAGCATGTTCGCCACCCAGGACTTCTCGCTCCAGGCGATGGCCGCGGGTCCGGGACGCAGGAGCGTCGGCGTGACCACCAGATCGATGCCCTCGAACACGCGGGAGAACGCTGCTTCGAGCCGGTCCAGCGAACGGGGGTTGACCGACCGCAGCATCCGGCCGACACCGATGTGCCTGCGAGTGCGCGGCTGCAGGAGTTCGTCGTCGAACTCCTCCGCGTCGGCGGCGGTGCCCAGCGTCCACCGCGCGAGCAGTGGCAGCAGGTCGACCGGATACGGCAAGCGGGTCGGCGTGGTCCGGTGACCGAGATCGGCGAGCAACGAGCCGGCATCGTGCGCCGCAGCGCTCCACCGTTCGTCCACCGACACCACCGGGCTCGGCGACGACGGTGCGATGCCCACGCGCAGGGGCTCGGGAGTGGCGACGTCCGCGAGGCCCGGTTCGGCCGCGAGCACCGACAGCATCAGTGCCGCGTCCCCGACCGTCGTCGCGAGGACGCCGTTCTCTCCCATACCGAACCAGCTGTTGGCACCCAGTTCCGACGGAACCAGTCCCCGGCCGGGCTTGATCCCGAACACTCCGCAGTTGGCCGCGGGAATCCGGATGGAACCGAGGCCGTCCGTGCCGTGGGCCAGTGGCACCATGCCCGCGGCGACCGCGGCGCCGGCGCCGCCGGAGGACCCACCTGCGGTGTAGGCGGGGTTGCGGGGATTGCGGGTGATCCGCCCCGGGACGTCGGTCGTGCCCCACACGCACAGTTCCGGAACGGCGGTCCGGCCGACCAGGATCGCGCCCGCCTGTCGCAACCGGGTCACGACGGGGTGGTCGGTGGTCGCGGGTTCCATGGGCGCCGCGGCGGATCCCTCGCGCAATGTGTGGCCGGCCATCGGGACCACGTCCTTGATCGCCACCGGGACTCCGGCGAGCGGGAACTCGGCGCGGTCGGGCGCCCGGTCCAGGGCGACTGCCGCAGCGCGAGCCTCGTCGGCGTGGACGTCCACGAACGCGTGGAAGACGTCGTCGTGGCGCGCGATCCGATCGAGCGTGCTCTCGACGACGTCGGCGGCGTCGAGGGTGCCCGCGCGGACGCGCTGCGCGATCGTGACGGCGGTCTCGGGACTGTTCGCGGGCTCACCCATCCGGCGAGTATAAGGAGAGCGAGGTCACCTGGTCATGCCCGCCGGGTGCCCGCCCGGTTCTTCCGGCAGATTCGCCCCGGCACTTCCGGCAGGTTCGACTGCCGTGGCCTGTCAGCCGCCGTAGACCTTCGGGTCGAGGGTGCCGATGTACGGCAGGTCGCGGTACCGCTCCGCGTAGTCGAGCCCATATCCGACGACGAACTCGTTGGGGATGTCGAAGCCCACGTGGGCCACCTCGATGTCCACCTTGACGGCCTCCGGCTTGCGCAGCAGCGTGACGACCTCGAGGGAAGCCGGGTTGCGGGTGGAGAGGTTGCGCATCAGCCAGGACAGGGTCAGCCCGGAGTCGATGATGTCCTCGACGATCAGCACGTGCCGTCCGGCGATGTCCTTGTCGAGATCCTTGAGGATCCGCACCACACCGGAGGACGAGGTGGACGAGCCGTAGGAACTGACGGCCATGAACTCGAGTTGCGAAGGGATCGTCAGGGCCCGCGCGAAGTCGGTCATGAAGAAGATGGCGCCCTTGAGCACGCCGACGAGGAGCAGGTCGCCGTCGGGTCCGCCGTCCGGGTAGCGCCCGGCGACCTCCGCGGCCAGTTCGGCGGTGCGCTGCTGGATCTCCTCCTCGGAAATCAGCACCGATGCGATGTCGCCCTCGTACACGCCGTCATACCCTTCCTCGGTCGTCCAGTCCGACGCTCAGCCTGCCATGCCGCCGGGTGACCACCAACCTCGCCTCGGGCGAACCCCCACCGACCGCCACCCCGCCCTGACCGCGCCAACGGCCGACCAGATCGTCGACCGCCCGTAACTGCTTGTCCGTCAAGGACGTTGCACCCGCGTCGAGGAGCCAGGACCGCAGGACTCTCCTGCGGACGGGCGGCGCGGCCGGCTCGAGGGCCGCGACGTCGACGCCTTCGTCACCGCTCCCACGCGCGTCCCCACCCACATCCGCGGCGAGCACGTCCAGGACAGCGCCGTCCTCACGGAGCTGATCGGCCGTCCGGGCCAGTGCCGCCGACACACCCCCACCGAGGACGTCCTCGAGCAGGGGCAGTACCTCGGCGCGCAGCCGCACCCGCACGAAGTCGGGGGACGAGTTGTGCGGATCCTCGTACGGGTCCAGGCCCAGCTCCCGGCACGCGGTCCGGGTGACGGCGCGCCGGACACCGAGCAGGGGGCGTCCCCACGGCTCGTCGAACGGACTCATGCCCCAGATCGATCGCCCGCCGGAGCCGCGGGCGAGGCCGAGCAACACCGTCTCGGCCTGGTCGTCGAGGGTGTGCCCGAGCAGGACCGGCCGGCCGTGTGCGGCCGCGCCGAGCGCTGCATATCTGGCACGCCGGGCCGCCGCCTCGACCCCGCCGGGCCCCTGCACCTCGACGGAGACGACCTCCGCGGACAGGCATCCGAGCGTCAGCGCCCGCTGCCGTGCCCGATCCGCGACCTCGGCGGAACCCGATTGCAGCCGGTGATCGACCACCACGGCGTGGACGACGTCCGCCTCCGCGACGGCGGCCGCGGTGAGCGCGAGCGAGTCCGCTCCACCGGACAGCGCCACCGTCACGGGGCCGGTCGGTGCGTGTGCGGCCAGCCAGGCCCGTACGGCGTGGCGGACCTCCAGGATCGCGGGCTCCTCCGGGAGTCGCACGGTCAGCCCAGCACCCGCCGCACCCAGGCGTCGGGCTGTTCGATCTCGGTGAGCAGCGGCAGCGTGTCGGGCCCGGCCCACACGGCGTTGAACTGCTGCATTCCCACCCGGTTCACGACGGCGTCGACGAACGACTTGCCACGGACGTACTGGGCGATCTTCGCGTCCATTCCCAGCAGAGCGCGCACCAGCCGCTGTACCGGGTTGCTCTTGCGGTGGCGACGCGCGTCGAAGGCCGAGCGGATGCGAGCCACCGACGGCACCACCGCGGGCCCGACGGCGTCCATGACGTGGTCGGCGTGACCCTCGAGAAGCGTGCCGAGCACGAGGAGCCGGTCGAGCGCCTCACGCTGCGGAGGCGCCTGGGTGGCCCGGAGGAGTCCGACGATGCCGCCGACCGACCCGTCCGCGCCCTCGCCTCTGCCGCGGACCGCGTCGGCGAGACGCCCGGCGATGTCGGTGACGGACTCGTCGGCACCGGAGCCGAGGGTCTCCACCGTCTGCTGCATGTAGTCCGCGAGCCACGGTGAGGACGAGAACTGCACCCGGTGGGTGACCTCGTGCAGACACACCCAGAGCCGGAAGTCGCTGGGCGGCACCTTCAGTGCCCGTTCGACCGCCACGACGTTGGGGGTGATCAACAGCAGGGTGCCGTCGTCCGTGAACGGGTCGTACTGCCCGAGCACGGCCGACGAGAGGTAGGCGAGCATGGCACCGGCCTGCAACCCGGCGGGCTTTCCGACGATCAGTCCGCTGCTGCCCTCCCCACCGGTCAGCTGGGCCATCGAGTTCGCGGCCGCCTCGATCCAGCCGGCGCGGTCGAGCACCAGCGCGTCGGGGACGGGCAGTCCGTCCGCGAGGCCGGTGACGTCGCGGACGGGACCCTCGGCGCGCCTCGACGCGTCGGCGAGTTCCGCATCCGCGGCGTCGGCGGTGTACCGGGTCATCGCCGGCCCCTTGCGGGCCAGGCGCACACCGGCCTTCGCGGCCAGGCCCCAGTCCACCGCGCCGTGGAACATGTTGTCCCCGGTGTCCCCGTCGTCTGTCTGCCTCTCGATCTCGGTCATCGCCCCACCCCGTTCATGTGCACCCGCAGTTGCGCAGCGTCGCGGCGAGCGCGTCGAGCGCGGGCCTGCTCTCGTGTGGTGGCCGTCCGTTGGAGAGCAGCGCGAAGGTCAGGACCCGACCACTCTGGTCGACGACGTAGCCCGCCAGTCCGCTGGCCTCGGAGAGGGTGCCGGTCTTGGCCCGCACCCAGCCGGCACCGTCCCGGTTCCCGGAGGCATACCGGTCGGAGAGGCTGCCGGTGGAACCGGCGACGGGCAGGTAGTCGAGCATGGGGCGCAGTTCGGTGTGTTCACCCGCGGCGGCGGCGGTGAGGATCTGGTCGAGCAACCGCGGTGTGACCCGGTCGTCCACCGACAGACCGCTGGCGTCGTGCATGACGAGGCCGGTCATGTCGAAACCCGCCGTGTAGAGGGCCTGGCCGATCGCCGCGGCGGCGCCGTCGAACGACCCGGCCGCGCCGGCGTGGATCGCGATCTCGCGACCGATGGCCTCGGCGAGCACATTGTCCGAGTGTTCCATCATTTGCTGCAGTCGGTCACGCAGTGGGGCCGATCGCACCTCGGCGAGGACGTTCGCGCCCTCCGCTGCGGAACCGGCGACGACCGTCGCGGGGTCGATGCCCAGCGCCGACGCGATCGTGCGGCCGGCGTCGAGTGCCGGTGACGGACTGCGCGGCGACTCGTCGCGGAGCGGGTCCAACCGGCCACCGTCGATCATCACCGGCTCGGTGGGGGTGATGAAGCCCGCTCCGACGTCCTCGGGGAACCAGCCGGACGCCATCGCGGGTCCGCTGTAGATCCCGGTGTCGACGACGAGCGAGGTGGGTTGCACCCCCTGGGACCGGATCTGCTCCACCAGATCGGAGACTCGCGCGGCACCCGGGTAGTAGCCGGAGGTGCCCGGCGGCATCGCGGTCAGGGTGGGGTCGCCGCCGGCGACGAGCACGATCCGCCCCGGTTCGTCCCCCTCGACGAGTGTGGTCGGCACCCGCTGGTCGCCGGGGAGAGTGAGCAGGGCCGCGGCGGCGGTGAGCACCTTCGTGGTCGACGCCGGGAGTTTCGGGGACTCGGGGCCGACGCTCCACAGCTCCTGCCCGGTCTCGGCATCGCTCACGGTGCCGCTGAACGACCCGAGGTCGGGGTTGGCCGCTGCCGGACCCAACGCGGCCGCGAGCCCGGCGGGAGTCGGCGCGGGGGCGCCACCCGGCAGGGGGACGACCTGCGGCGCCGCGGTGACGAGCGGCGGGGTGGGCAGTGCCGAGACCGCGTCCCCGGTACCGCGCGTCCGGTCGACGGCGATGACGACTGCCGCGATCGCGACGGCAACCACCGCGATCGTCGCGAGGAGGATCCGCATGTTGCGGCGGTGCCGCTCCTCCAACCTGCCGACCTTCTTGCTGTCCTGGCCAGCCAACGCGCCTCCCTCTCGTCCCGGCACCACCCGGTGCGGCACCCGGTGGCACCGAGTTCCCCACCGTGCGACGTTCCACTGTGCGACCTCACACCCTATCGCCGGGCGGTATCCTTCCCGACGAATCATCACCGATACGACAGCGAGGAAGCGGCGTGGAGTTCGACGTCACGATCGAGATCCCCAAGGGTCAGCGCAACAAGTACGAGGTCGACCACGAAACGGGTCGGGTGAAGCTGGACCGGTACCTGTACACGTCCTTCGGCTACCCCGCGGACTACGGGTACATCGAGAACACCCTCGGCGAGGACGGCGACCCGCTGGACGCGATGGTGCTGCTGCCGGAGTCGGTGTTCCCCGGCGTCATCGTCGAGGCCCGCCCGATCGGCATGTTCAAGATGGTCGACGAGGCCGGTGGCGACGACAAGGTGCTGTGCGTGCCGGCCGGAGATCCCCGCTGGGACCACGTCCAGGACATCGGCGACGTGTCCCAGTTCGAGCTGGACGCGATCAAGCACTTCTTCGTGCACTACAAGGACCTCGAGCCGAACAAGCACGTCTCCGGCGCCGACTGGGTCGGCAAGGCCGAGGCCGAGAAGGTCATCACCGAGGCGTTCGACCGGCTGAAGGCACAGGGCGGGCACTGATCCACTCGCGCTGCCCGCGCGAGGACCGCAAGAGGAACGAAGCGCCGCCGACGGCTTCCGTCGGCGGCGCTTCGTCGTGTCGGCACCCTCAGGAGAGTGCTTTCGCCTTGAGCTGGTCGAACTCGGCCTGGGTGATCGTCCCGGCGTCCAGAAGAGCTTTTGCCGTGGCGATCTCGTCGGCGGGGGTCTTTCCTGCCACGTCCCGGATGTAGCTGTCCGCCGCATCCTTCGCACTCCGATCGGCCTCGATGTGCCGTTCGGTCATACCGCGGCCACGCACGACCAGGTAGACGAACGCGGTGAGGTACGGGATCAGCACCAGGAAGACGATCCAGATGATCCGTGCGACGGCGGAGATCTCCTTGTCGCGGAACAGGTCACCGAGGATCTGGAAGAGGATCAGCAGGTAGGCGACGAACGCGAACACCACGATCGTGTACCACAACAGATCCCAGATCGAGTCGAGCATGGGTGGGGCTCCTTCGGTCGCGGCCGGCTCCCCGTCGGAGCAGCACGTATCGGTTGCCGCTCGGACGTCCGGGTCGGGGCCCGACCGCGGCGAACGATCGCACGTTCGGCCCCAGCCTCGTTTCCGCAGCGCAGGAGTGATGGTAGCCGGACAAGGGCCCGGACGAGCGGTGGGCGCGGCCCGCTCCTCGCCCGTGTCCCGCCGGGGCGAACGGCCGGAAACGGCGCGGGAACTCCCGTCGTGCGCAAGGATTCGGCGTATCGCACCATCCGGGCTCGCACGAGGGAGTACGCCGTGACCGAATCGAATCGACAGTCGAACACGCTGGCCGCCGTGTTCACCCCCGCGCGCATCGTCGCGCTGGCACTGACGGCCCTCGCCGTGATCTTCGTTCTGCAGAACCGGGACTCGACGTCCATCAACCTGTTCTGGATCACCGTGCAGTCGCCGATGTGGTTCACCCTGCTCGCGGTGTTCGTGGTCGGCCTGGTGACCGGCGTGCTCACCACCTCACGCCGGGCCAAGCGTTCCGCCTCCTGACGACGGGGTGGAAGCTCAGGAGCCCTTGAACTCCGGCGGACGCTTCTGGAAGACGGCCGTGATGGCCTCGGTGAGGTCCTCGGACGGCAGGAACGCGGCGTTCCAGGCGGCGACGTAGCGCAGGCTGTCGTCGACCTTCGCGGACCGCGAATGGTCGAGGACGTTCTTGACGCCCTGCACGACGAGCGGCGGGTTCGCAGCGATCTCCCGTGCCGTCTCACGTGCCGCGGCGAGCGCCGCGTCCGCATCGGCGAACACGTCGTTGACCAGGCCGATCTTCTCCGCGCGCGCCGCGTCGATGTCCTTGCCGGTGAGCGCGAGCTCCCGTAGATGCCCGTCGCCGATGATCGCGGGCAGCCGTGCGAGGCTGCCCATGTCGGCGACGATCGCGACCTTGACCTCGCGGATGCTGAACTTGGCGTCGGCACTCGCGTACCGGATGTCGGCGGCGCTGACGAGGTCCACTCCCCCGCCGATGCACCAGCCCTGGATGGCAGCGACGACCGGCTTGCGGCAATCGGCGACCGCGTTGACGCCGGACTGCATGCGCTTGATCAGGTCGTGGAACTCGGTGCGCGGGCCGGCCTGCGCCTTGTCCGCGAGTACCGCACCGAAATCGCCGCTCATGGCGGGCAGGTCGAGCCCGTAGGAGAAGTTCTTTCCCGAGCCTGCGAGCACCACGGCGCGCACCTCGGGGTCGGCGTCGAGCTCGGCGAAGATCTGCGGCAGCTCGGACCAGAAGTCCGGGCCCATCGCGTTGCCCTTGCCGGGCCCGGTGAGCGTCACCTGCGCGACCGCGCCCTCACGCTCGACGGTGAATGCAGTCCACGACTTCTCATCGGTCATTACCGAAGGGTAACAACTGCCGGGCGAGGACCACCCGGAAGTGCCCGATCTGCAGATTCGAGGGGTGTATCTGTATATTTCCGTCACACCAATCTGTGTTCGACTCGAAACGGGGGAAGCGTGCTCGACTTCGGCCTGCGACCGACCTTGGAAACCATGACCCGCAACGCCTGGGGCCTGTCGTTCGGGAGCGGGATCCGGCCGACGGAACCCACCCCGTCGACGCGGATCGCCGAGGGGCACCACAGCGACCTCTACCGGTTCACCGGACCCGCCGAGGACGGCGGCACTCCGATCCTCCTCGTCCCGCCACTCGCCGCTCCGGCAACATGCTTCGATCTGCGGCCCGGCCAGTCCCTGGCGGCACACCTCGCCGCGGGCGGCCGCCCCGTCTATCTCGTGGACTACGGCGAGATGCGGTACGCCGACCGCGGAATGGGATTCGAGGCATGGACGGACGACATCCTGCCGCGGACGATCGAGACGGTGTCGGCACACCATTCCGGCAGCCCGGTGGACGTCGTCGGCTGGAGCCTCGGCGGCACTCTCTCGCTGTTGTCCGCTGCGGCGCGGCCCGACCTGCCGATCGGATCGATCGTCGCGCTGGGCACGCCCATCGACTACACCCGTATCCCGACGATCGCGCCGCTGCGCATCATCGGCCGGTTCACCGGAGACCGCCCGCTCACCTCGACGACCGGGCTCCTGGGCGGGCTCCCCTCACCGATCGTCCAGGCCAGTTACCGGTTCACGGCACTGCCGCGGGAACTGATGCGGCCGATGTTCATCGCTCGCAATCTGCACGACACCGAGTCGCTGGCGCACATGGAGTCGATCGACCGGTTCATGGGGTCGATGCCGGGATACCCCGCCAAGTTCTTCCAGCAGATGTGCGCGCAGCTGATCCTCGGAAATTCTCTGGCCGACGGCTATTTCGACCTGGACGGCCGGATCGTCGAACTGGCCGACATCAGGAACCGGGTGCTGCTGATCGCCGGCACCGAGGACGTCATCGCCCCGACCGCATCGGTCGAGGCCGGGCAGACGGCACTCACCGGTGCGAAGGAACTCCGCTACGACACGGTGCCGGGGAGCCACCTGGGTATCGTCGCCGGCGTCCGCTCCCGGGAGACCACGTGGGCACAGATCGACGGCTTCCTCGCGGAGGTTTCCGCAGTCCCGGCCTGAGTCACACCGCCGTCCCGGCGAAGGTCACACCGCCGTCCCGGCGTGAACGAGACCCGGCCCGAACGGCGGTCAGGCGAGGCCGGCGCGCGCCACGGCGCCGGCGAACAGCGCGGTGACGGCGGCCCCCATGGCGTTCCGATCCACTTCCTCCGGGTCCACCGAGTGTTCGAGGACCAGCCCGGAGATCAACGCCATCAGGGAGATCGCCGTGGTGCGGACGTCGAGGGCGTTCTCCACACCCCATTCGCGCGCGCGCTCGCCGATCAACTCGATCAGGCGTGTCCGCAGGTGCCGGCGCTCGCGCAGATAGGCCTGCGCGATCTGCGGTTCCCGCGCGGCGAGCAGCCCGAACTCGAGCACGAGCAGTGACCACCCGGGATCCTGCACCAGTGACGACGCGATCTGCTGCCCGCTGTGCCCCACGGCGTCGGCCGGGTCCATTCCACCGATCTCGGCGAGTACACGGCCGGCCAGTTCCAGGGATCGCTGGGCGAACAACTCCGCGAACAGATCCTGTTTGGACGCGAAGTTCGAGTAGACCGCGCCCTTGGTGAAGCCGGCGCGGCGGGCGACCTCGGAGAGCCGGGCCGCGCTGAATCCGCGCTCGGCGAACTCGTCGGCGGCCGCGTCGAGTAGACGCGCTCGTACCACGCCGCGACCCGGCCGCGGTGACGTCGCCCACTGTTCTTGACCATCCCGAGTCACGATACCTACGGTATTCAATACCTCGGGTATCGGCAATGCCTTGCCTCCCGAGATTCCGGAACAGACGATTCTCACGCGGAAGGACGGTGCGGTGACAGCAGCGGGCGAGCAGGAGACGGCGAACGAGCAGGAGGCACACCCGCACGAGCGGCACGACCCGGTGGCCAGATACGGGGTCCCCAAGGTCATGGCGGCCCTGCTGATCGGCGTGCTGGCACTGCAACTCGGATTCATCCTCAGCTACGTCGCCGCGTTCCACCAGCCGGTCCCCCGCGACATCGCCATCGCTGTCGTCGCCGGGGAGGGCGTGCCCGACGACGTGGTCGCCGAGGTCGCCGGGCAACTCGACGAGTTGGACGGGAACCCCCTCGACACCCGGGTACTACCGAGCACCGCCTCGGCCCGCGCACAGATGCACGCCCGCGAGATCCAGGGCGCATTCGTCGTCGGAGCGGACGGGCGCGACACCCTCGTGGTCGCGAGTGCGGGTGGCAGTTCCATCGCCGGGGCCCTCGAATCCGTGATCGCACAGGTGGAGGCGAGCCAGGGGCGTCAGTTCGACGTGCGCGACGAGATCCCGGTCGGCGTCCACGACAATCGTGGGCTGTCCGGCTTCTACCTGGCGATCGGGTGGGTGGTCGGCGGATACCTCCTCGCCGCGGCGATCGGCCTGTTCATCGGGGCGCCGACGTCGCTGGCACAGGCGGCGGCGCACACCGCGGCACTCCTGGTCTACTCGCTGGTCTCCGGTGCGCTGGGAGCACTCATCACCACGCATCTGCTCGGTACCTTCGCCGGACACTGGTTTCCGCTGTGGGTCCTCGGGTCCGGGGTCGTGTTCGCGACCTCCGTCTTCACTCTCGGACTTCGGGCGTCACTCGGCATCGCCGCGGTCCCGTTGGCCATCGCCGTGTTCGTGATCCTGGGGAATCCCAGCGCGGGAGGGGCGTTCGGCGCCAACGTGATCCCCGCCTTCTACGCCACCATCGGCCGGTGGATCACGCCCGGCGCCGGAACGGAGGGGGTGCGTTCGGTCGTGTACTTCGGCGGCACCGGGCTCGGGCAACCCGCTCTCGCACTGGCGATCTACTCGGCAGTAGGACTGTCGCTGCTGTTCGGATTCACGGCTCGGCGAGCGCGACGGCGGCGGCAGCTTCTACGCTGAGTACATGCCGACGCCACTGCACCGCAACGCGGCTCACGTCGCAGCCACGTTGATCGCCCGTGGACACCACGGCGTGATCGTCACCCGGTCCGAGTCCACTCACACCGCGGACGAGGCGGCGAGCTCACTCGGCGTACCAGTGGGTGCCATCACGAAGTCGCTGGTGTTCCTCCTCGACGACGACCCGGTCCTACTCCTCGTCTCGGGTGGACACCAGGTCGATCTCGAACGCACCGGAAAGCGTCTCGAGGGCACACTGACGCGGGCACCCGCAGACGTGGTGCGCGCAGTGACGGGCCAGCCGATCGGTGGGGTCGCCCCGGTGGGCCACCCCACCAATCTGCCGACGTATCTCGACAATGCCCTCGCCGGGTACCCGGAACTCTGGGCGGCGGCCGGTCACCCGCAGACCGTCTTCCGCACCAGTTTCCCCGAACTGTTGCGGATCACCGCCGGGCTCGCGATCGACGTCGACTGACGCACACCGGTCCCGGCAACTCCCCGCCTCTATAGTGGGGAATCATGACCAACGGGATCAGCGCCGAGGACTACCGGGCAGCACTCGGACGCCATCCGGCAGGAGTCACGATCGTGACCCTCGACGCCGGCGCAGGGCCGGTCGGATTCACCGCGACGTCGTTCGCCTCGGTGTCGCTGGACCCTCCATTGGTCACGTTCAACATCGCCGAGACGTCGTCGAGTATCGGGGCGCTGCGCGGGGCGCGCTCACTGGTCGTCCACCTTCTCGGTGAACACCAGCAACATCTCGCCCAGCGATTCTCCCGCAGCGCGGCCGAGCGATTCGCGGACGAATCACTGTGGGGGCGGCTGGACACCGGCGAGCCCGTGCTGCACGGCACCCCGAGCTGGCTGCGAGCGGAGGTGGACCAGCTGATCCCCGTGGGCGATCACACCCTCGTCGTCGGGCTGGTCACCCGCGTCCACTCCGACGACGAGGACGAGACCGCGTCTGCCCCGCTGCTCTATCACCGGGGTCGCTATCACAAACCGACGGAGCTCTGACCGAACAGATCCGGCCGGGCGGACCGGAACGCTCCGGCTCAGGACGCCAGTTCGCGTTCGCGCGGCGCCAGCCCGAAGCTACGCAACGCCTGATCGACGGCCTCCGATGTCGTGGTCAGGCCGCGGCTCTCCAGCCACGGCAAGGTGGTGTCGACGACCTGCTCGAGCACCCCGGGAAGGGTGAGCGGAAGCAGGGTGACGCCGTCCGCGACACCGGCTGCGGTGATGTCGGCGATCAGCCCGGCGAGACCGAGCGGAGTGCCGACGTACTGCAGCGAGACGGGGGTGCGCGGTGCGCCCCATTCGGAGTCCAACCGGGCCAGTTCCCTGCGGGCGCTGCGCGCGTCCGCCGCGATGAGGACCTCGAGATCGACGAGGACGGTGACGTCGTCGGGGTCCCGCCCGTCGTCGGCGAGTTCGGTGCGGATGCGGGCTCGTTCGATCTGAGCCTCACGCAGGTCGGCTGCCCGGATCCGCACGACGTGGCGCGGGTAGGCGGACAGGTCGAGACGTTCGCTCTCGGCGACGGGAACAGTGAGGTCGAGCCAGTAGTCCGGGCCGATCACCGGACGGGTGCCGACGGCCGATGCCGAGGCGGGATGGTGACCGGAGCCCGCCAGCTCCACTGCGACGTGCAACTGGCGGAGCGAGGTACGGGTACGGAGAGAGGTGTGCGACATGGGGATTCCTCGAGGAATGTGTAGGTGAACGACGCTGACGGAAAATCGGTCAGTTCGGACACATACCCGACGAGGTACGGCACAGATCCACGTGCCGACGGCACCACAGAGCGCGCTCCGCGCTCTCGGTCCGTGATGTCATGCGGCCCATGCTAGCGCGTTTCGCCGCCGGTGGGAGTGCCGCCGGTCACCCGCTCGGCACCGTCGTGCGCGCCGCCGCGGGTCGCCAGTTCGGCGAGGGCGTCGACCAGCCGCCGCACGTCCTCCGACCCGGTGCCCAGCCCCAGGCTGGCACGCACCGCGCCGCCCGGCAGGCCGAGCCGATTCAGGACGGGGTGCGCGCAGAACCTGCCGTCGCGGACTCCGATCCCGTGGTCGGCCAGGTAGGCGGCCACCTCGCGCGGCGCGACGCCGTCGACGGTGAAGGTGACGATCCCGACAGAGTCCTCGGCATCACTCCACAGCCGGAGCAGACGCACACCGTCGATGCAGCGCAATCCCTCGGTGAGCTGCGCGGTGAGTGCCGCCTCGTGCCGGGTGATCTCGTCGAACCCGATATCCGTGAGGGCCTCGCAGGCCGCCGCGAGTCCGGCCGCACCGAACAGGTTGGGCGTGCCCGCCTCGTGCCGGGCCGGCGACGCCGCCCACTCGGTGTGGTCCAGGGTCACGTCGCGGACGGCACCCCCGCCGGCGAGATACGGCGCCGCGGCATCGAGCCAGTCACGCCGACCCACCAGCACGCCGGCACCGAACGGTGCGTAGAGCTTGTGTCCGGAGAAGGCGAGGTAGTCGATCCCGCTCGCCGCCAGGTCGATCCGACGATGCGGAGCGAGTTGGGCAGCGTCCACCAGGATGCGGGCACCGCAGGCGTGGGCGATCTCGGCCAGCCGTGCCACCGGGAGGATCTCGCCGGTGACGTTGGAGGCGCCGGTCACCGCGAGCAGAGCGGCCGGGCGGGAGCAGAGTTCGCCGACCAGGGAGCGGATCGTCTCCTCGATCGTGTCGGAGGCGACCACCACCCGGGAGTTCTTCCACGGCAGCAGGTTCGCGTGGTGTTCGACGTCCAGGACGACGACGTCACCGGGCACGCACGCCGCCAGCAGGTTGAGCGAGTCGGTGGTGTTGCGGGTGAAGACGACGACGTCGTCGCCGGGGCCTCCCCCGGTGCGGGCACCGACGAACTCCGCGACCGCGACGCGGGCCTGCTCGTAGGCGTCGGTCGACACCTGCGACGCGTATCCGGCGCCGCGGTGCACGCTGGCGTAGGTGGGGACCAGTTCCCCGATCCGGGCGCCGACCTGCGCCAACACCGGGGCACTGGCCGCGTAGTCGAAGTTCGCGTAGCGGCACTGTGCGCCACTCGGGAGCGGCACACAGGTGCCCGAGACCTCGGCGAGCGGGGCGATGTCGGTGGTGCAGCGATCCAGTACAGCAGTCATGTCGAAATCCCTCGTGGTCAGGGACTCGTCGGGAACGGCAGCGCCCACGGAAATGGGACGTGGATCACCTCGGAGTCCGCGCTTGCCGGGCTCTGCTGAGCCGCAGCCAGGTCGTCACCCGGAGCACCCCACCGCGGAGGAGGGTTGCCGACCAGCGAGCCGGGGCTTGATGCTGGTACTCATGACCTGTGAGAGAGGTTGGCAGAAGTCCGGCGCGCTGTCAAACCCCCCGTCCGCTCACTCGCGGCTCACCTCGGCCAGGCGGCGTTCCAGGAATCGCCGCCGATTCTCGTTCACCGTTCCGGCGATCGCGTTCCGGTAGTGCACTCGCGACTCCTCGAGCCGTCCGGCGCGGCGCAACAGGTCCGCACGGACGGCGGACATCGCGTGCGCGGGTAGCGGTGAACGCGCCGACTCCAACCGGTCCACCTCCGCGACTCCCGCCTCAAACCCGTCCCGAAACCCCAGTGCCACAGCCCTGTTCAGTCGAACCACCGCCGAGTCGCCGTAGCCGAGGAGTGCGTCGTACGCGTCGACCAGCGCCGCCCAGTCGGTCGATTCCCACGACGGCGCGAGGGCGTGCACCGCGGCGATCCGGGCCTGCGCACCGTAGCGCCCGGCACCACGGCGCGACGCCGCTCGCAGACAGGCGATCGCGGCACCGATCTCGGCCCGGTCCCACCGGCTGCGGTCCTGCTCTTCCAACGGGACGACGTCACCGCGGACGTCCACCCGCTGACCGCGACGACTGTCCTGGAACTGTATGAGCGCGAGGAGCGCCCACGCCTCGGATTCGTCCGGCATCAACTCGCACAACAGTTTTCCGAGCCGGATCGCCTCGTCACACAGCTCGTCGCGCACGAGGACCGTTCCGGCGGTGGCGGCGTATCCCTCGGTGAACACGAGGTGGATACACGCCAGAACCTGCTCCGTCCGTTCCGGCAGCTGGTGATCGGGCGGCACCCGGAACGGTATCGACGCCTCGCGAATCTTGGCCTTGGCACGGCTGATCCGCTGCGCCACCGAACTTTCCGCGGACAGCAGGAGCCGGCCGATCTCCCCCGTCCCCAACCCGCACACCAGTCGCAGTGTCAGCGCCACCTGTGAGGCCGGGGACAGCGCAGGATGCGCGCAGGTGAACAGCAGGCGCAACTGGTCGTCGCGGACGGTCCATCCCGGCTCCGGTTCGGGGTCGGGGGCGGGCCACATCGTCATCGCTTCCCTCTCCCGGCCCGCCCTCCCCGATTCCCGGCGGAGGCGGTCGAGAGCGCGGTTGCGTGCCACTGTCGTGATCCACGCACCGGGCCGCTCCGGCACACCTGTCTCCGGCCACCGGCGGACCGCCTCGGCGAACGCCTCCTGCACGGCGTCCTCCGCCAGGGACAGATCGCCGCACATCCGGGTGACCGCACCCACCGACCGCCCGAACTCCTGCCGGAAGATCCGAGCCGGATCCGGGTCGCCGGAAGGCAGACGACTCCCGCCCGTGCCCATCGCCTCACCCGGTCTCGTCGACGATTCGGCGCAGTTCCACACAGCCCCGTTCGCCCAGCGGGATCCGAGAGGCGAGGGACACCGCCGTGTCGCGGTCCGGCGCCCGGAGCACGTACAGGCCGTTGGCCACCTCGACCGATTCGGTGTAGGGGCCGTCGCTGAGCAGCAGTTCCCCGTCCCGCACGCTCGCCGTGGTTGCCGCGCGTGGTGGGTACACCGCGCCGCCGCCTCGGATCGCGTCGCCGGCCCACTCCCCGAACTCGCGGTGTTCGGCTGCCCCGCGCTCCCACTCGGCGGTGCCCGGCGGGGTGGCGTCGGCCGCCGGTTCCCGGATCAGCGCCAGCCACAGCCCCGACGTGTCCGAGGCCGGCGACCACTCCGCCAACGGCCACACCTCGGTGTGCCCCGAGGCCGTGTCCGGGATGGCCCGGACCAGCTCCAGCACCGAATCGAGGTCGTCGGCCTCGAGGACGTAGAAGCCACCGATCACCTCGGCCAGTTCGGCGAACGGGCCGTCCGTCACCAGTCGCCCGTGCCCGTCGTTCCGGATCGTCACCGCCTCGGACGTCGGGTGCAGGGCGCCACCGCCGACGATCGCGGACTGCGACTGCTCCCAGAACGCCTCGTGCCGGGCCACCGAGGCCTCGAACTCGGGGGTCCCCGGTACCCACTCCGGACCCTCTTCCTCACCCATCAGCAATGCCAGATAGTTCACGGCTTCCTCCTCCGCTTTCGCCTCGTCGTGTCGAGAATCCCCGTCCCGACCGGAGGGCGCAGCGCCCTCTACCCAGACGACGAAGTGGGCACACTCACTTCGACACACCCTGCACATCGACACACAGCGGGCACGGGACAGGTGACGGGTGAAGAATGAACCAGGAGGACGAGTTCTCGGGCTCGTTCACCGTCCGGTTACCGAACCGTGAGATAACCACGGAACGCGGCTGCCGGTCGCAGGCGACAACCCTGTCGCCCAGTGTCTGCCGTGAACGCCCAGTGCGTCTCCAGTGAAGGAAGTCGATTGTCTCTTCAGTCGCCGACGGACCAGGTCCCGTCGCAGCAGGTCCCGCAGGAGTTGCTGCGGGGCTCCTTCGCACCTCCCGCACGCACGCTCGTCGACATCTTCCGAGCGAGCGCGGAGGCGGATCCGGACGCGGTCGCGATCGACGACGGCACGCTCGAGCTGACCTATCGGGAGGTGCTCGACGAGATCGATCTCGGGGTCCAGGCGCTGACCGAGGCCGGGGTCGGCGCCGGGGACCGGGTGGGGATCCGCATGCCGTCCGGCTCACACCGGCTGTACGTGTCGATCCTGTCGGTGCTCTCGGCGGGCGCCGCGTACGTCCCCGTCGATGCCGACGATCCCGACGAGCGCGCCGAACTGGTGTTCGGTGAGGCAGGTGTCGCCGCGATCATCACCGGGAGCGGGATCGAGACCGGAACCGGAGGCAATCACACGGCCGACGGTGACACTGCCCCGGACGTGCGCCCGCCCTCCCTCGACGACGACGCGTGGATCATCTTCACCTCGGGGTCGACGGGAACCCCGAAGGGCGTCGCGGTCACCCACCGCAATGCCGCAGCTTTCGTCGATGCCGAGGCTCGACTGTTCCTGCGCGAGAACCCGATCGGCCCCGGGGATCGCGTCCTGGCCGGGCTGTCGGTCGCCTTCGACGCCTCGTGCGAGGAGATGTGGCTGGCCTGGCGCCACGGCGCCTGCCTGGTTCCGGCGCCGCGCTCGCTCGTGCGCAGCGGGATGGACCTGGGCCCGTGGCTCGTCACCCGGGACGTCAACATCGTGTCGACGGTGCCGACCCTGGCGGCGCTGTGGCCGGCCGAGGCGCTCGAGGCTGTGCGGCTGCTCATCTTCGGTGGCGAGGCGTGCCCGCCGGAACTGGTCGAGCGCCTCGCCACGCCGGGCCGCGAGGTGTGGAACACGTACGGACCGACGGAGGCGACGGTCGTCGCGTGTGGTGCGCTGCTGGACGGCACCGGGCCGGTCACCATCGGCCTCCCCCTCGACGGCTGGGACCTGGCCGTCGTCGATGCCGACGGTGCGCCGGTGTCCGAGGGCGAGGTCGGCGAGCTGGTGATCGGTGGCGTCGGTCTCGCTCGCTACCTCGATCCGGCCAAGGACGCCGAGAAGTACGCGCCGATGCCGTCGCTGGGCTGGGACCGCGCGTACCGCAGCGGCGACCTGGTCCGGCTCGAACGATCCGGCCTGCGGTTCCAGGGCCGCGCCGACGACCAGGTCAAGCTCGGCGGACGTCGCATCGAGCTGGGCGAGGTCGACAATGCCCTGCAGAATCTTCCCGGCGTCGCGGGCGCCGCGGCCGCGGTCCGCCGGACCGGCGCCGGCCACCAGGTGCTCATCGGCTACCTGGCCGGCACCGACCCCGATTTCGACCTCGTCGCCGCGCACGCCGCGCTCGGCGAGCACCTGCCCGCCGCGCTGGTTCCCCGGCTGGCGCTCGTCGACGAGCTACCGACCCGGACGTCCGGGAAGGTGGACCGCGACGCGCTGCCGTGGCCGCTTCCCGGTGCGGACGACGACTCGATGGACGCGCTCGGACTCGGCGAGACCGCGACGTGGGTCGCGGGCCTGTGGGCGGACATCCTCGGTGCCCGGATCAGCGGACCGAAGAACGACTTCTTCGAACTCGGCGGGGGTTCGCTGGCGGCGGCCCAGCTCGTCACCGCGCTGCGCGAACGGTTCCCGGAGGTCACCGTCGCCGAGTTGTACGACCGGCCCCGACTGGGTGCGCTCGCCGACTACCTGGACGAACTCGCACCGACCGCGGCCGTCGAACCGCGCACGGTCGTCCCCACACCGCGGGCCGGTCAGTGGGCGCAACTCGCGGCGACCGTGCCGCTGGTGACGCTCACCGGCCTGCAATGGGTGACATGGCTGGCGATCGCCAACAACATTCTCGCGTGGTTCGCGCCCGTCCCGTGGGCGCCGACACTGTCGTGGTGGATCGTGCTGGTGGCATTCGTCGCCTTCCTCACACCACTCGGCCGGATGGCGATCTCGGTGGCGGGGGCCAGGCTCCTGCTCCGGCGCGTCGAGCCCGGAACGTACCCGCGCGGTGGCAGCGTCCACCTCCGGCTGTGGACTGCCCAGCGGCTCACCGAGGCGAGCGGCGCGGCCAACCTGTCCGGTGCACCCTGGATGACCTACTACGCGCGGGCACTGGGAGCGAGGATCGGTGCCGGTGTGGACCTGCACACCCTCCCCCCGGTCACCGGCATGCTCGATCTCGGGGACGGCTGCTCGGTCGAGCCGGAGGTGGACCTGTCCGGACACTGGATCGACGGCGACGTCGTCCACATCGGCGAGATCAGGATCGGCGCCGGCGCGTCGGTGGGCGCCCGGTCGACGTTGTTCCCGGGCACGCGGATCGGGAAGAACGCCCACGTCGCCGCGGGCTCCGCGGTGTCGGGCCGAGTGAAGGCGGACCAGTACTGGGCGGGGTCTCGCGCGGTGAAGGTCGGCAAGGCGAAGACGCCGTGGCCGGACGAGGCGCCCCCACGTGCCCGCTGGTGGGTACCGGTCTACGGCATCAGTTCCGTGGTTCTCGCCGGGATGCCGCTCGTCGGCCTCGCGGTCGGGCTGGTCCTGGTCGGCTGGGCCGTCCACGATGCGCCGACGGTCTCGGCGGCGGTGTTGCCCGCGCTGGCGGCGGTGCCCTTCGCGACGTTGCTCGCTCTCGCCGCGTACGCGGTGCTCACGGTGGCCGCGGTACGGACGCTCGCGATCGGGCTGCACGAGGGATATCACCCGGTGCGCAGCCGCATCGGCTGGCAGGTCTGGGCCACCGAACGCATCATGGACGCCGCCCGCACCTTCCTGTTCCCGCTCTACGCCGGGCTGCTCACGCCGGCGTGGCTGCGCCTGCTGGGCGCGAAGGTCGGCAAGAACGTCGAGGCGTCGACCGTGCTGCTGCTCCCCAAGTTCACCACCGTCGCGGACGGCGCGTTCCTCGCCGACGACACGATGGTCGCCAGCTACGAGC
Source organism: Rhodococcus triatomae (assembly GCF_014217785.1). Lineage (NCBI taxonomy): Bacteria > Bacillati > Actinomycetota > Actinomycetes > Mycobacteriales > Nocardiaceae > Rhodococcus > Rhodococcus triatomae. Next base: position 1,708,463 of record NZ_CP048814.1, read on the forward strand.
TCGGTGGCGGCTGGATGCACATCGAGTCGGCGAAGGTCGGCAAACGCGCGTTCCTCGGCAACTCGGGCATGACGGCGCCCGGTCGGCGGGTCCCCAAGTACGGTCTCGTCGCCGTACTCTCCGCCGCTCCGTCGAAGGCGAAGTCCGGGTCCTCCTGGCTGGGCAGCCCGCCGGTGCGACTGCGTCGGTCCCCGGGCGAGACCGACATGTCCCGCACGTTCGAGCCGCCGACGCGGCTCAAGATCGCGCGTGGCGCGGTGGAGACGTGCCGGCTGATTCCGGTGATGGTCAGTGTGGGAATCGGCGTCGGGGTGCTGCTGACGCTCGACGCCCTCGCCGGTGTCGGGTTCTGGCTCGCCGCGGTGGCGTCCGGCGTGGTGCTGCTCGGGGCGGGCGCGGTGGCCGCGCTGGTCACCGTGGCCGCGAAGTGGGCGATCGTCGGGCGCATCGACAAGGTCGAGCATCCTCTGTGGAGCTCGTTCGTGTGGCGCAACGAGGTGGCCGACGCGTTCGTGGAAACTGTTGCGGCACCGTGGTTCGCGCGGATCGCGACCGGGACGGCAGTGCTCAACGTGTGGCTGCGCGGACTCGGCGCCACCATCGGCAGAGGCGTGTGGTGCGAGAGCTACTGGCTTCCCGAGGCAGACCTGGTGACTCTCGGTGACGGCGCGACGGTCGAACGCGGATGTGTCGTGCAGACACATCTGTTTCATGATCGGATCATGTCCATGGACACCGTCACTCTGGGATCGGGCGCCACCCTCGGGCCGCACTGCGTGGCGCTGCCCGCCTCGCACATCGGTGACGGCGCCACCGTGGGGCCGGCGTCGCTGGTGATGCGCGGCGACACCGTGCCCGCCTCCACCCGCTGGCAGGGCAACCCGATCGCGCCGTGGGGTGACCGATGAAGAACGGAAAGACCGACACCCCGATCGACCCGTACCTGCCCCAGAACGGCAATCGCGGATACCGCGTGTCCCGCTACGAGCTCGACCTCGAGTACAAGGTCGCCAGCAACCGGCTCGCAGGCAAGGCCACGATCACCGCCGTCACGACCGAGGCACGCAGCCGGATCGGGCTCGATCTGGCGCCGAACCTCGACGTCACGAAGGTGGTGGTGAACGGTTCGCGCGGGGCGAAATATTCGCACCGGGCGGGCAAGCTCGTGATCACGCCCCGCGAGAAGCTGCCGGCGGGCGCGGCACTCGTCGTGGCGATCCAGTACCAGGGCGCGCCCGCGCCGATCCGGTCGGTGTGGGGTGAGGTCGGCTGGGAGGAACTCGACGAGGGAGCGCTGGTGGCCAGCCAGCCCAACGGGGCGGCGTCCTGGTTTCCCTGCGACGATCACCCCAGTTCCAAGGCCAGCTACCGGATCTCGATCACCACGGATTCGCCCTACTACGCCGTCGCGAACGGCAAGCTCCGCGACCGTCGGGTGCGAGCGAGTCAGACGACGTGGGTGTTCGAGCAGTCCGAGCCGATGTCGACCTACCTCGCGACCATCCAGATCGGACACTACGAACGCCGACGCGTCGCGGACGGTGCGGTACCCATCCATGCGGTGTTGCCGCCCCGTCTGCACACGGCGTTCGACCACGACTTCGGCCGCCAGGGCCAGATCATGGACGTCTTCACCGAACTGTTCGGGCCGTACCCGTTTCCCGGCTACACGGTGGTGGTCACCGACGATCCGCTCGAGATCCCCATCGAGGCCCAGGGGCTGTCGATCTTCGGTTCCAACCATCTGGACGGTCGGCGCGGGTCGGAGCGGCTCGTCGCGCACGAACTGGCCCACCAGTGGTTCGGCAACAGCCTCACGCTCGGGCAGTGGCGCGACATCTGGCTGCACGAGGGCTTCGCCTGTTACGCCGAATGGCTGTGGGCCGAGAACTCCGGCGGCCAGTCGGCGCACGAACACGCGGTGCGCGCCCACCAGGGCCTGGCCCGCAAGCCGCAGGACCTGCTGGTCGGCGACCCGGGCCCGACACTGATGTTCGACGACCGCGTCTACAAGCGGGGGGCCCTGGCGCTACATGCGCTCCGGCACCGTCTCGGCGACGACGCCTTCTTCGAGCTGATCCGCACATGGACGGATCGATATCGCTACTCGACGGTGACGACGGAACAGTTCACCGATCTGGCGGCCCGATTCACGGATCGCCCGCTGCGGGAGCTGTGGTCGAACTGGTTGTACGAGAAGGAACTGCCGTCACTGTGAGCCGGCGAGTTCACTGTGAGTCGGCGAGCTCCTCGCGGGGCAGGTGCGCCGTCCACTTGACGAGGACGAGGATCAGGCAGCCGGTGGCCGCTACGGCACCGAACCCGAACATCACGGGGTACGTCACCGCCGGGAACGTCTCGGACAGTGCCGCCATGATCGCCGGGGTCGCGAAGCCCAGGTAGGTGAGCGAGTAGAACACCGCGGTCAGCCCGGCGAGGTCGTCGGGCCCGGCGATCCGCTGGACCTCCTGGAGTCCGGACACGAGCGCCATCCCGTAACCGCATCCGAGCACGACCGAGGCGAACAGTGCCATCGGGACGGTGAGCACGAACGAGGCCACCACCGCGATCAGCATCCCTGCGATCACGAAGCTCAACGCCACGACGACTCCGCGCGAGTTCCGCGGATCGTCGATTCTCCGGCCCAGGGACTGGATCAGGAAGCCCGCACCCAGACCCACCAGGCACATCACGGCGGAGAAGGCGAGCGGCACGTCCGTCCGGTCGGACATCAGCGCGGGCAGCACCGCATAGGCCGCCGCGGCGGACCCGAACACCCAGGGTGCGAGTGGTGCGATGACGAACAGGAAGCGCCGGTGTCCGGCGGAGGGAATCTTCAGGTCCTCGGTGAGCGGGGCCCGCTCGTGCGCGGGCTGCGCGGGGCGCGTCTCCGGTGCCCGCAGCAACGCCGCCGTCGCGAGCACCGCGACGGCGATGTGCACGCCGTAGGACAGGGCGCTCGGCCACGGCGCCCACTGGGCCAGCAGCCCTGCGGCGCCCGCACCCAGCCCGAAGCCCGCGGTCAGACTCATGGCGGCGCGCCGGGCACCGGCTCCCGGACCTGCAGCCGGGTCCCAGTCCGGCCCGGAGAGCTCCTTCACCCAGCTGCCACCGACGGCCATTCCCAGGCCGAGAGCCACTCCGCACAGAACTCGCCCGGCGACGAGCAGGGCCGCGGAATCGGCGCCGAGCGCGAGGAGCAGCGACCCCAGGATCGTGAGGAGCGGTGCGGGCAACAGCACCGGCCGCCGGCCGAGGCGGTCGGAGAGCGGGCCACCGAGCAACAGACCGGGAACGATGCCGAACACGTACGCGAACAGGAACAGATCGACCTCGACCGGCGAGAACCCGTGGTAGAGGCGGTACATCACCAGAAGGGGGGTGAACTCGTTGCCGCCCCACGCGACGGCGAACATGGTCGCGCCCACCGCGAACCAGAGTCGCCGTGAGGAGGTGCGGACCGACGCGGCGTGGTCGGTGGCGGTGGCGGTCACGTGCGGGGTCCTCTCCGGTTCGCCGAACGGGGATTGAGCGCGTGCACGCTGAGCATGTGCTCGAGCAGCGCCGCGTCGTACCCGTCGGGGTCGGCCGCCTCCACGAGATCGCGCAGACGGACGTGATCGTCGACGATCGCCGGGAGTTGTTCCGGGTCGCGGGCGAGGGAGCGCGCCGTCATCCGGCGCTGACGCTCCCGCAGTCCCCCGTAGAAGGAGTCGAGCAGCGGGTTGTCGCCCGCACGCACGATGAGCCGGTGGAAGTCGGCGTCGGCCGCGCTGAACGCCACGACGTCCCCGTCGCGGACGATCCCGAGTTGCCTGTCGAGGTTGTCGTCGAGTGCGTGTACCACCGCGGCGCGCTCGGCGGCGTGCTCGGCGAGGTAGCGGACGCTGTGTGTCTCGAGCAGTTGCCGGGCGTCCACGATGTGCTCGGCCTCGCCGTCGGCCACCGGCACGATCAGTGCGCCCCGCTTGGGGTAGAGCCGCATCCACCCCTCGGCCTCGAGCCGCAGGAACGCCTCGCGCACCGGTGTCCGGCTGCATCCCGTGCGGTTCGCGACCTCACCCTCACTGATGAGTTCCCCACCGGGTAGGCCACCGGAGAGGATCAGCTCCTTGACATCCTGGTACACCTGCTCGGCGGCCGACGGCGCCGGCGATCCGGATGACGAATGCAACATAGACACAAGACGTATTTATACGCCTCCGCCCTCCTCCGCCGCCACCCGCCCCCCTTGTCTTCTCGTCTCCTCCCCCTGACATGGGTGAAGGTGGCCTTCGACCGGTCTGACCGGTCGAAGGCCACCTTCACCCAGGAGATCAGTCGGCGGCGAGGACCGCCTTGAGGAAGCTCTGCGTGCGTTCGTTCTGCGGGTCGCTGAAGATCTGTTGGGGCGTGCCCTCCTCCACGATCCGGCCGGCGTCGAACATCAGCACGCGGTTCGAGACGTCCCGAGCGAAATGCATCTCGTGAGTCACGATGAGCATGGTGATGTCCGTGGTGCGGGCGATGTCGCGCAACACGTCGAGGACATCCGCCACCAGTTCCGGATCGAGCGCCGACGTCACTTCGTCCAGCAGCAGGATGTCCGGGTCCATCGCCAGCGCCCGGGCGATCGCCACCCGCTGCTGCTGACCACCGGACAGTCGCGTCGGATGCTCGGACTCCTTCTCCGCGAGCCCCACCATGTCCAGCAGTTCCCGCGCCCGCGTCACCGCGGCATCCTTGCTCATCCCCAGGACGTGAACCGGCGCCTCGGTGATGTTCTCGAGCACGTTCATGTTCGGGAACAGGTTGAACTGCTGGAACACCATTCCGATCTTGGTACGCATCTCCCGGAGGTGCTTCTCGGACGCCGGGACCAGCTTTCCGCCCTTGTCCTGATGGGTGAGCGGCTTGCCGTCCACCCAGATGACACCCTCGTTGATCGTCTCGAGCGTCATCAACAGCCGCAGGATCGTGGTCTTCCCGGACCCGCTGGGCCCGATGAGCGTGACTCGATCCCCCTGGGCGACGTCGAAGTTCAGATGATCGAGTACGACGTTCTGACCGAACCGCTTGACGACGTCGTCGAAGCGGACCTTGGGCTGTGCGCTCGTCTCGCTCGTCTCAGTAGTAGGCAAGGCGCTTCTCCAATCGTCTGACGAGAACCGATGTCGGGTAGCTGGCGATCAGGAAGATCACACCCGCCAGTGTCAGCGGCTCGAGGTACTGGAAGTTCCGAGCGCCGAACTGCTGCGCCGCAGTCACCAGTTCGACGACCGTGATGGCGAAGAGGAAGGGGGTGTCCTTGAACAACGAGATGGCGCAGTTGCCCAATGCGGGAACGACTCGGCGTATGGCCTGCGGCAGGATCACCGCTCGCCAGGTTCGCCCCGGTGGCAGTGACAGAGCGCGAGCCGCCTCCCACTGCCCCTTCGGGACCGCCTCGATGCCGGCCCGGTACACCTCCGCCATGTACGTCGAATAGTGCACGCCCAGAACGACGACACCGATCTGCAGTGCCGAGAAATCCGTGAAGAGGTAGTACACGAACAGCAGCTGCACGACGACCGGTGTCAACCGGATGAACTCGGCCGCCGCGCGCACGGGCAGACTGATCCACCGAGGGAACGTGCGACGGATGATCGCGATGACCAGACCCAGCACCGCGCCGATGATGAACGCCAGAACGGTGGCCAGCAAGGTGATCTTGAATCCGTCGAGCAAGACCGGGAGTGCGTCGAACGCCCGCTCCCAACTCCATTGCACGGTCATCGGGTACGCACCCCCTCTCCGGCCAGTTCGTTCGGTGCGAGACTGAAGATCTCGCGGAGCGACGGACCGGTGCCCAGGCGATTCTTCGCCCGCACTTCGAGCGCGTTCATCAACAGAGTGAGCAGATAGCCGATCACGAAGTAGATGATCAGTCCGACCCCGAACGCGAACATCGTGTCCCCGGTGGACTTTCGCAGCTCACCGATCTCGAAGGTCAAGTCCTGCAGGAGGATATAGCTGGCCAGCGCGCTTCCCTTGACCAGCTGGATGAGTAGGTTGGTCAGTGGCGGGATCATCTCGGCCCACGCCTGGGGGAGGATGATTCGTCGGAGCCGTTGCCCGTGAGTGAAATTCAGGGCCGTAGCGGCTTCCCATTGCGGTTGCGGGACGGCATTGACCGCGCCCCGGACCACCTCCGCACCGTATGCACCGAAGTTCAAGCCCAGTGCGAGTATTCCGCACACCAGCGGCTCGATCTGGTATCCGAGCAACGGCATGACGTAGAACAGCCAGAACAACTGCACCAGCAGCGACGTGCCGCGGAAGAATTCGATGAACACACGGGCGGTACCGCGAACCAGAACATTCTTCACCCGCACCGAGAGGCCGAGCACCACCGCGAGGAGGAACGCCAGCAGCGCCCCTCCCGCGGTGAGCTCGAGGGTGATGATGATGCCGTTCTGGATCTGCGGCCACGCATTCAGAAAGGCGTCGATATTGTCTTTCACGATCAGGCCCCGGGTCAGCCGACCCCTTCACACAGGTCGGCGGTCGTCAGTTCCGGATCGGGCAGTTCCGCCTCGGTGAATCCGTACTCACCCACGATCGACAGGTACTTGTCCCGGTCCGAGGTGATCTTCTTCAACTCCTCGTTGTAGGCGTCCCGGAGTGCGGCGTCGTCCGTGCGGAACACGGTACCGCCGGCACCGACCTGCGGAACACCGTTGATCACGGCCACGAAGGACGGCGTGACCTCGATCGGCGCGTCGGGATTGTTCTGGGCCAGCCAGTTCAGCGAGATGCCGGTCAGTGCGAACACATCGGCGCGCCCGTTGACGACCGCGTCCATGCCGTCCTGCGGCGTGGCGACCTGGGTTGCGTCGATGCCCAGATCCTGGGCGTAATCGGATTCGATGGCACCGGTCATGGCGACCATGCGGGCGCCGCTGTCGCGGACCGACTCCATGTCCGTCAGATTCTGCGGGTTACCGGTCGGCACCATCAGCGCCGTCGTGTAGTTGAACTCCGGCTCGCTGAATGCGGCCTGCTCGCACCGCTGTGGCAGGATCGACATGCCGGCGCTGACCACGTCGAAGCGACGGGCCTGCAGACCCGGGATGAGGGCGCCGAAGTCCGCATTGACTCCCTCGACGGTATCGATGCCGAGGTTTCCGAAGATCTCCCGGTGCAGTGCCACCGTGGCGCCGGTCAACTGACCGTCGTCCATGAAGCTGTACGGGGCCTCGCCTGCGAACCCGACCGTGACCGAGCCCCGGTCCTGCAACTGATCGAGCAGAGGCTCGTCGGAGTCGGTGGTGGTCCTGGTACAGCCGGCGACGGAGCCCGCCGCGACGACCGCACCGAGTAGAACGGCAGTAGCCCGCAGGGTCGAACGCCTACTCGAAATCTTGCCTGTCACTAGTTTCTCCTTCGTCATCTTGATGACGATCCAGGAGGATGCGCACCGCGCCGGGCACGATCCAAACGGATCTGCCCGCGTTACCTTACGCAGGGTTAAGGACTATCTCATGTCGACAGGCCGAGCCGTGTCCGAATCGTGCTCGCGTCCAGGAAGTTTGACCGCCCTCACGCGCGATGAATGGTCCGGAAATGCCGGTAGCCCCCGACCATGAGGTCGGGGGCTACCGGTAACGGATTGTACGGCGGTGTCCTACTCTCCCACACCCTGTCGAGTGCAGTACCATCGGCGCTGGAGGGCTTAGCTTCCGGGTTCGGAATGGGACCGGGCGTTTCCCCTCCGCTATAGCCGCCGTAACTCTATGAAACTATCCACACACCCCCTACACACCTGCACCCGTCTCCCACGTCACCGTGGGGACAGAGCAAGTAGATGGGGGTATCTGTGTGTTGTTTCAGATACCGCACAGTGGACGCGTAACACCTTTGTGGTAAGCCCTCGGCCTATTAGTACCAGTCACCTCCACACATTACTGCGCTTCCAGTTCTGGCCTATCAACCCGGTAGTCTGCCGGGGGCCTTAACCCCTCAAAGGGGGAGAGAAACCTCATCTTGGAACAGGCTTCCCGCTTAGATGCTTTCAGCGGTTATCCCTTCCGAACGTAGCCAACCAGCAGTGCTCCTGGTGGAACAACTGGCACACCAGAGGTTCGTCCGTCCCGGTCCTCTCGTACTAGGGACAGCCTTCCTCAAGTTTCTAACGCGCGCGGCGGATAGAGACCGAACTGTCTCACGACGTTCTAAACCCAGCTCGCGTGCCGCTTTAATGGGCGAACAGCCCAACCCTTGGGACCTACTCCAGCCCCAGGATGCGACGAGCCGACATCGAGGTGCCAAACCATCCCGTCGATATGGACTCTTGGGGAAGATCAGCCTGTTATCCCCGGGGTACCTTTTATCCGTTGAGCGACACCGCTTCCACATGCCGGTGCCGGATCACTAGTCCCGACTTTCGTCCCTGCTCGACTTGTCAGTCTCACAGTCAAGCTCCCTTGTGCACTTGCACTCGACACCTGATTGCCAACCAGGCTGAGGGAACCTTTGGGCGCCTCCGTTACATTTTGGGAGGCAACCGCCCCAGTTAAACTACCCACCAGGCACTGTCCCTGAACCAGATCATGGTCCGAGGTTAGAGGTCCAATACGATCAGAGTGGTATTTCAACAACGACTCCACGAACACTGGCGTGCCCGCTTCACAGTCTCCCACCTATCCTACACAAACCGAACCGAACACCAATACCAAGCTATAGTGAAGGTCCCGGGGTCTTTTCGTCCTGCCGCGCGTAACGAGCATCTTTACTCGTAATGCAATTTCGCCGAGTCTATGGTTGAGACAGCTGAGAAGTCGTTACGCCATTCGTGCAGGTCGGAACTTACCCGACAAGGAATTTCGCTACCTTAGGATGGTTATAGTTACCACCGCCGTTTACTGGGGCTTAAATTCTCAGCTTCGCTCCCGAGGGAACTAACCGGTCCTCTTAACCTTCCAGCACCGGGCAGGCGTCAGTCCGTATACATCGTCTTACGACTTCGCACGGACCTGTGTTTTTAGTAAACAGTCGCTTCTCACTGGTCTCTGCGGCCCCAACCAGCTCACACCGCAAGGGTGATCACCAGCCGAGGCCCCCCTTCTCCCGAAGTTACGGGGGCATTTTGCCGAGTTCCTTAACCATAGTTATCTCGATCGCCTTGGTATTCTCTACCTGACCACCTGTGTCGGTTTGGGGTACGGGCCATGTGAAAGCTCGCTAGAGGCTTTTCTCGGCAGCATAGGATCACTGAATTCGCCTCAATCGGCTACGCATCACGTCTCAGGATATGTGCGCCCCGGATTTACCTGGGACACTCCCTACACGCTTACACCAGTATTACCACTGACTGGCTCAGCTACCTTCCTGCGTCACCCCATCGCTTGGCTACTACCAGATCAGGTCCCATGCATCCACGTCCAGGGCCCCCGAAGGGGCGTAAAGACGCTTCAGGATGGTTAGTATCACTGATTCACCAGGGGCGCGTTCACACGGGTACGGGAATATCAACCCGTTGTCCATCGACTACGCCTGTCGGCCTCGCCTTAGGTCCCGACTCACCCTGGGCGGATTAACCTGGCCCAGGAACCCTTGGTCATTCGGCGGAAGAGTTTCTCACTCTTCTTTCGCTACTCATGCCTGCATTCTCACTCGCACAGCCTCCACCACTAGATCACTCTGTGGCTTCCCTGGCTGCACGACGCTCCCCTACCCACCCACACACCTGGCCAACCCTCGCAAAGGGAAGGCGGGCTATTGTGTGAGTGCCGCGGCTTCGGTGGTGTACTTGAGCCCCGCTACATTGTCGGCGCAGGATCACTTGACCAGTGAGCTATTACGCACTCTTTCAAGGGTGGCTGCTTCTAAGCCAACCTCCTGGTTGTCTTCGCGACCCCACATCCTTTTCCACTTAGTACACGCTTAGGGACCTTAGCCGGCGATCTGGGCTGTTTCCCTCTCGACTACGAAGCTTATCCCCCGCAGTCTCACTGCCGCGCTCTCACACCCTGGCATTCGGAGTTTGGCTGATTTCGGTAAGCTTGTGGGCCCCCTAGACCATCCAGTAGCTCTACCTCCAGAGTGAAACACGCGACGCTGCACCTAAATGCATTTCGGGGAGAACCAGCTATCACGGAGTTTGATTGGCCTTTCACCCCTACCCACAACTCATCCCCTCAGTTTTCAACCTAAGTGGGTTCGGGCCTCCACGACGTCTTACCGTCGCTTCACCCTGGCCATGGGTAGATCACTCCGCTTCGGGTCTAGAACATGCCACTCAAACGCCCTATTCGGACTCGCTTTCGCTACGGCTACCCCACACGGGTTAACCTCGCGACATGCCACTAACTCGCAGGCTCATTCTTCAAAAGGCACGCCATCACCCACCCACCGAAGTGGCACAGGCTCTGACGGATTGTAAGCGCACGGTTTCAGGTACTATTTCACTCCCCTCCCGGGGTACTTTTCACCTTTCCCTCACGGTACTAGTCCGCTATCGGTCACCAGGGAGTATTCAGGCTTATCGGGTGGTCCCGACAGATTCACACCAGATTTCACGGGCCCGGTGCTACTTGGGAACCCTTCACGAGAGCCGAGATGTTTTCGTCTACGGGATTCTCACCCTCTACGACAGGCCGTCCCAGACCACTTCGACTAACAACTCGGTTTCTTACTCTCGCCCGTCATGACAGTAACGGGAAGAAAGGCCCCACAACCCCACGAGTGCAACGCCTGCCAGCTATCACACACCCATGGTTTAGCCTCATCCGCTTTCGCTCGCCACTACTCACGGAATCACTGTTGTTTTCTCTTCCTGTGGGTACTGAGATGTTTCACTTCCCCACGTTCCCTCCACACACCCTATATATTCAGATGCGGGTAACACGACATCACTCGTGCTGGGTTTCCCCATTCGGAAATCCTCGGATCTCAGCTCGGTTGACAGCTCCCCGAGGCTTATCGCAGCCTCCTACGTCCTTCATCGGCTCCTGGTGCCAAGGCATCCACCGTACGCTCTTACACACTTACAACAAAGATGCTCGCGTCCACTGTGCAGTTCTCAAACAACACACAACCAGAAAGCCCCACCGCCACCAGACCACGTGATGTCACCACCACCCGCGGTATAACCGAAACTCCCTGATCGTCGTCACTCATCCAGAGAAGAAACACTCACGTGTTCTCTCAGGACCCAACAGTGCATCGATATAACCCTCTTCCCCACCAGCACTCGGGCCGGCAGCAACGAAGAGAATACTTGTCAGCGTTCCACCCATGAGCTCCCACCGGACAACATGCGTGTCCGTAATGGGCTCTGCTTGCTCCCCCACACCACTGTGTGAGCGAGACAAGAGAATGCTCCTTAGAAAGGAGGTGATCCAGCCGCACCTTCCGGTACGGCTACCTTGTTACGACTTCGTCCCAATCGCCGATCCCACCTTCGACGGCTCCCTCCCACAAGGGGTTAGGCCACCGGCTTCGGGTGTTACCGACTTTCATGACGTGACGGGCGGTGTGTACAAGGCCCGGGAACGTATTCACCGCAGCGTTGCTGATCTGCGATTACTAGCGACTCCGACTTCACGGGGTCGAGTTGCAGACCCCGATCCGAACTGAGACCGGCTTTAAGGGATTCGCTCCACCTCACGGTATCGCAGCCCTCTGTACCGGCCATTGTAGCATGTGTGAAGCCCTGGACATAAGGGGCATGATGACTTGACGTCGTCCCCACCTTCCTCCGAGTTGACCCCGGCAGTCTCCTGCGAGTCCCCACCATTACGTGCTGGCAACACAGGACAAGGGTTGCGCTCGTTGCGGGACTTAACCCAACATCTCACGACACGAGCTGACGACAGCCATGCACCACCTGTACACCGACCACAAGGGGGGCCGTATCTCTACGGCTTTCCGGTGTATGTCAAACCCAGGTAAGGTTCTTCGCGTTGCATCGAATTAATCCACATGCTCCGCCGCTTGTGCGGGCCCCCGTCAATTCCTTTGAGTTTTAGCCTTGCGGCCGTACTCCCCAGGCGGGGCGCTTAATGCGTTAGCTACGGCACGGATCCCGTGGAAGGAAACCCACACCTAGCGCCCACCGTTTACGGCGTGGACTACCAGGGTATCTAATCCTGTTCGCTACCCACGCTTTCGCTCCTCAGCGTCAGTTACTGCCCAGAGACCCGCCTTCGCCACCGGTGTTCCTCCTGATATCTGCGCATTTCACCGCTACACCAGGAATTCCAGTCTCCCCTGCAGTACTCAAGTCTGCCCGTATCGCCTGCAAGCCAGCAGTTGAGCTGCTGGTTTTCACAGACGACGCGACAAACCGCCTACGAGCTCTTTACGCCCAGTAATTCCGGACAACGCTCGCACCCTACGTATTACCGCGGCTGCTGGCACGTAGTTGGCCGGTGCTTCTTCTACAGGTACCGTCACTTGCGCTTCGTCCCTGTTGAAAGAGGTTTACAACCCGAAGGCCGTCATCCCTCACGCGGCGTCGCTGCATCAGGCTTTCGCCCATTGTGCAATATTCCCCACTGCTGCCTCCCGTAGGAGTCTGGGCCGTGTCTCAGTCCCAGTGTGGCCGGTCACCCTCTCAGGTCGGCTACCCGTCGTCGCCTTGGTAGGCCATTACCCCACCAACAAGCTGATAGGCCGCGGGCCCATCCTGCACCGATAAATCTTTCCACCACCAGACCATGCAGCCGGTAGTCATATCCGGTATTAGACCCAGTTTCCCAGGCTTATCCCAGAGTGCAGGGCAGATCACCCACGTGTTACTCACCCGTTCGCCGCTCGTGTACCCCGAAAGGCCTTACCGCTCGACTTGCATGTGTTAAGCACGCCGCCAGCGTTCGTCCTGAGCCAGGATCAAACTCTCCGTTGAAGACTCTAGATATCACCAACCCCAAAAGGGCCGGCTAATCAGTCAAACACATCGAGCCAAATCACTAGCATACAAAAACTCAAACTAGCATTCACAACACTGACCCCTCCCCGACGGAAGAAGGAGAAGAGCCAGCAAATACCCACCCCGGCCCAAAAGACCGAAGCAGAGTACCAAAAAATGGCACTGACATTCATCGACACACTGTTGAGTTCTCAAAGAACACGCACACACCATCACCACCCACCAAGGCAGATCCGGGGCAACCGTTCCATCTTATCCCACACTCGCCTTGGGCGCAAGAAGCAACCGTAGGTTCGTGTAACTGGGATCGGGTCTCGACTCTACAGGAGAGTCTCTGACCCAGGGCCAGGCGCCTTCGTCCAACCTCGTTGTCTCACCGGCCGGGGCCGGGAGTCGGTGTCCGTGTCGCTCTGACTTGCAATAAGTTACGCGAACATTGCCGCGATCACCAAATCGCCTGGTCAACGCCCGAAACCGGGAACTGCACGCTGCAGGAGGTCAGGGGACCCAGTACTTTGCCGCCAGTTCCTCGATGACCTTGTCGCCTTCGGCGGCCTGATCCAGCACGGCCAGATCCCGGTCGATCGCCACCAGACGCTGATCTCCTTGCTCCGCCTCCTGCACCGGACGTCCACCGTCCTCGGAGCGTTGGCGCAGCAGCTTCTCCCGGACGCGGTCCTTCAACGAATCGCTCATGGGAAAAGCATGGTCCGGTGGGCGCGCGATGTCGAGGACAACCGGCACGCCGAGGGCGGTCAGCGGTCGTCGTGGTCCCGATCGTCCTTGCGGAAGACCCGCATGGCGGTGGGAATCAGCACGACCACCGCGCCGAGGAGAACGACGAGCGAGAAGATCTGCAGGGTCATCAGGACTCCACTTCGTTCAGGCCGGCGCGAGCCAGCTGCCCCACGGCGTGTTCCGAAGGACGGTGAATACGGCGAGGACGGCGACGACGATGCCTCCCGCCACGATGCCGGTTGCCCGCCCGAACAGCGGGCTCGGGCGAATATCCTGCGTGGTCGACGCGCGCACCCACCGGCGGCGTACCCATATCGCCCATCCCACCACGGCGGCGACCAGGAGGGGAACGATCAGGGCGTTGTTCGACATCGCACCCGCCAGATCGGCACGGGTCAGATCGTGGACGGCGCGCAGACCCCCACACGCCGGGCACCACAATCCGGTCAGCGCGAACACCGGACAGACACCGTAGGAACCGGACACATGAGGATCGCGGAATCGCAGGACCGCCGCGGCGGCCACCGCACTTCCCGCCACCGCGGCAGGCACACGCAACGCGGCAACTGCACCGACTCGCTGCGATACCTCGGGTGCGCCCATGGCACCAGTGTTCCCGAAGGACCGACGTGCGGCCAGCACGGCGAGGTGCGACGTGACGGAGGTGGCGTACAGACGGGGGAACGGCGAAGGCCCCCTCCCGATCGGGAGGGGGCCTTCGTCCGAGCTGCCTGAGAGAATCGAACTCTCGACCTTTTCATTACGAGTGAAATGCTCTACCGACTGAGCTAAGGCAGCGGCGCCTTTCGGCGGTGGCGAGTCTAGCGCGTCATCCCCCCGAACGCGAAAACGGATCCCGGAAAGCCGCCGCGATGCGGGCCACCATCGCGTCGACGGCCCACTGCGGCTTGACGTTCACGGAAATCGCCTCGCGGCACTCGAGTACGGCCTCGATGCACGTCAGCAGTCCCGCGGGCGTCGTGCGCGATGCAAGAGCCCGGGCGCGATCGTCGGCATCCGGATGGTTGGCCGTCACATCCGCGTCCCACGAGCAGGCGAGCGCATCCCGGTACAGGGCAGCGAGGTCGACGAGCGCACGATCGAGAGCGTCCCTGCCGGTGCGGGTGGCGCGGGATTTCTGTCGGCGTTCGAGTTCCTTGAGAACCCCGGCCGAGCCCCTCAGCGCCCCGGCGGCACCCTTACCCGTCCCGCCTGCGCCCAGGGCGGTACGCAACTCGTCGGTCTCCTGCTCGTCGAGGCGGGCGCTGATCTCCTTCGCTTCCGCGTCGGCGTCCCGTACCAGCTCCTCGGCCGCGAGGTATGCGCTCGCCGGGCGCAGCGCCGCGTCGGCGAGAGCGAGTGCCTTGCGGCGGCGCTCCCGCGCATCCGGATCCGTGGCCAACCGTCGGGCCCGCCCGACGTGCCCGCCCGATATCGAGGCCGCCCACTGCGCGGCCTCGGCGTCGAGCCCGTCACGTTCCCGCAGTACCTGCGCGATCGCGTCCACCGACGGCGTGACGAGATGGACGTGCCGGCACCTCGACCGCAGCGTCACCGAAATGTCCTGCGGATCCACGGTCGGGGCGCAGAGCAGGAAGACCGTGCGGTCCGGCGGCTCCTCGACCACCTTGAGCAGTGCGTTTGCCGCTCCTTCGGTGAGTCGGTCCGCGTCCTCGATGATGACGACCTGCCACCGGCCCGTGCTGGGCCGACGTGCCGCGGTCTGCACGATCGAACGCATCTCCGCGACCGAGATACTGAGACCCTGCGGCACCACCCGCCGCACGTCCCCGTGGGTGCCGGCCATCGTCGTGGAACATGCGTGGCACGCGCCGCACCCGACCACCGACCCGTCGGTGCACTGCAGCGCCGCGGCGAACGCCAGCGCCGCGACGGACCGGCCGGACCCGGGCGGTCCGGTGAACAGCCAGGAATGAGTCATCGCCGAGCCGGCATCCGCACCGCGCGCCGCGGCCGCAGCCGTCGTCAACTCGGCATCGACATGCCCCTGGCCGACGAGGCGCTCGAATACCGTCACCGCGTCAGCCTAACCGCGGGCCCCGACCAGCCGACGAGAACACCGACCCGTCGACGACACCGCCGTCACGACGACTTCTTGGTCGCCTTCTTGGCCGCTGCCTTCTTCGCCGGCGCCTTCTTGGCTGCCGTCTTCTTCGCCGCCTTCTTGGCCGGTGCCTTCTTGGTCGCCTTCTTCTTCACCGGACCGCGAGCTCGCCGATCGGCGAGCAGTTCGGAAGCGCGCGCATCGGTGATCGAGTGCACCTCGTCGCCCTTGCGCAGGCTCGCGTTGGTCTCACCGTCCGTGACGTACGGGCCGAATCGGCCGTCCTTGATCACCATCGGCTTCTCGCTGACCGGATCCACGCCGAGCTCGCGCAGCGGCGGGGTGGCCGCGGCCTGACGGCCGCGACGCTTGGGCTCGGCATAGATCTTCAGCGCTTCGTCCAAGGTGATGTCGAAGATCTGGTCCTCGGTGGCGAGCGAGCGCGAGTCGGTGCCCTTCTTCAGATACGGGCCGTAGCGACCGTTCTGGGCGGTGATCTCCTCGTTCGACGCCGGATCGACGCCGACGACGCGGGGCAGTGACAGCAGCTTGAGCGCATCGTCGAGCGTGACGGTGGACAGGTCCATCGACTTGAACAGTGACCCCGTCCGGGGTTTGGGCCCGGCTGCCTTCTTGGTCGCCTTCTTGGCGGCCTTCTTCGCGGGGGCCTTCGTCGCGGTCGTTCCCTCTGCCGGAATCGGCACCACGTCCGGCTCCGCTGTGGGCGCGGGCGGTGTCGGCTCGGGCTCGGGCAGGAGTTCGGTGACGTACGGGCCGAACCGCCCCTCCTTCGCCACGATCTCGTGACCGGTGAGCGGGTCCACCCCCAGCTTGCGGCCTTCCTGCGGGGTGGAGAACAGCTTCTCCGCGTACTCCGGCGTCAGCTCGTCCGGCGGCAGATCGTCCGGCAGGTTCGCGCGCTGCGAGATCGGGTCGCCGTCCGGGTCGTCCGGGTTGCGCACCATTCGTTCGAGGTAGGGGCCGAAGCGTCCGACCCGCACGTGCACCTCGCGGCCCTCGGCGTCGTCGAAGAGACGGATCGAATTGATCACCCGGGCGTCGATGTCCTCGAGGTTGGTGCCGACCATCTTCTTCAGGCCACCCGAGCGCGCCACCGATCCTTCGGCGCCGTGGTCGCCGCCGAAGTAGAAGCTGCTCAGCCAGTCGCCACGGCGCTCACGGCCGCCGGCGATCTCGTCGAGGTCGTCCTCCATCGCGGCGGTGAAGTCGAAATCGACCAGCCGACCGAAGTGCGCCTCGAGCAGCCCCACGACCGCGAACGCCACCCACGACGGGACCAGTGCACTGCCCCGCTTGTAGACGTATCCCCGGTCCAGGATGGTCTTGATGATCGACGAGTACGTCGAAGGACGGCCGATGCCCAGCTCTTCGAGGGTCTTGATCAGGCTGGCCTCGGTGTAGCGTGCCGGCGGGTTGGTGGAGTGCCCGTCCGGATCGAGCTTCGTCGCCGTGACGGCCTGGCCCTCGGAGAGGACCGGGAGCCGGGACTCGGCGTCGTCGGACTGGCCGCCGGCCTCCTCGTCGACGCTCTCGACGTATGCCTTGAGGAAGCCCGCGAAGGTGATGGTGCGGCCCGAGGAGGAGAACACGCACTCCTCGCCGGTACCGGCCTGCCCCGCGATACGCAGCGTGAGGGTGTTGCCGCGCGCGTCCGCCATCTGCGAGGCGACGGTGCGCTGCCAGATCAGCTCGTAGAGCTTGAACTCGTCGGTATCGAGTTTGGCGTGCAACTGCCCCGGTGTCGCGAAGACGTCACCGGCGGGGCGGATCGCCTCGTGCGCCTCCTGCGCGTTCTTGACCTTGCGGGTGTACTGGCGGGGCGAGCCGTGGACGAACTCGGCGCCGTACAGCTCGGTGGCCTGCGCGCGGGCCGCCGAGATCGCCGACTGCGACAGCGTGGTCGAGTCCGTACGCATGTACGTGATGTAGCCGTTCTCGTACAGCCGCTGCGCGATCCGCATGGTGCGCTCCGAGGTGAACCGAAGCTTGCGGCCGGCCTCCTGCTGCAGCGTCGACGTCATGAACGGCGGGTACGGCTTGCGCGTGTACGGCTTGTTCTCGGCGGAGACGACCTCGAGGTCGACGCCGGCGAGCGACTCGGCCAGACGGCGGGCACGGGCCTCGTCGAGTACCGCGACCGTGTCGGTCTTGAGCTTGCCGTCGGGACCGAAGTCACGGCCGACCGCGACACGCGAGCCGTCGACGCTGACCAGCCGGGCGCCGAACGTCCGTGGGCTGGCGTCGGCACCGGCGTCCAGGGTGGCCGCGATGTCCCAGTAGGACGCCGACCGGAACGCCATCCGCTCGCGCTCGCGCCGGACGATGACACGGGTCGCCACGGACTGCACTCGGCCCGCCGACAGCTTCGGCATGACCTTCTTCCACAGCACCGGGCTGACCTCGTACCCGTAGAGACGGTCGAGGATGCGACGGGTCTCCTGCGCGTCGACGAGGTCGCTGTCGAGATCGCGGGTGTCCTCGGCGGCGGCACGGATGGCAGGTTCGGTGATCTCGTGGAAGACCATCCGGCGCACCGGGATCTTCGGCTTGAGCGTTTCGAGCAGGTGCCAGGCGATGGCCTCGCCCTCACGGTCGGGGTCGGTGGCGAGGAAGAGTTCGTCGGCGTCCTTGAGGAGGCTCTTGAGCTCGGTGACCTTGCCCTTCTTGTCCGGGCTGACGACGTACAGCGGCTCGAAGTCGTGGTCGACGTCCACGCCGAGACGCGCCCACGGCTCGCCCTTGTACTTGGCCGGTACGTCCGCGGCCCCGCGCGGCAGATCGCGAATGTGCCCCACCGACGCCTCGACCACGTAGTTCTTGCCCAGGTAGGGCGCAATCTTGCGCGCCTTGGTCGGCGACTCGACGATCACCAGGCGACGCCGCTGCGCGGAAGCTCCCGCGGTGCCCTGCGCGCTGCCGTTGTCTCCCTTTGCCACCTGTCAGTCCGAGCCTTCCTGCTGTCGATGCCGGGTGTCCGGCACATCCGTGGACGAGCCTCTCGGGCCGGTGTCCTCTCACTAGAGTGACACATCCCGCTGTCATACTCGCAGATCAGTACCGCATACGCGGACCTATACGTGGGGCCATTCGGTACGTGCGTCCAGCTTTTCCGGTGCTTCGCCGATGTTGTCGAGCAACCGGTGCATGCGGCGGCGGCCGGAGATCCGCAGGCCCGGCGAGCCTCCGCGAGTACCCACCAGCGTGGGTGCGATACCGGCTCGGATCAGCGCCTGCGCGAGCGCCGGGTGGGTGTCCGGCGCGTGCGGGTCCAGCCCGAGGACGAACCGCTCCCCCTCCCCTTCCACCCGTCCCGCTGCCACCGCCCACATCCGTAGCGGACGCGCGGAGGGAACCCAGCCCGCCGGCATCGCCTTCACCGCACCCCGCGTCCACTGGTCGGCCAGGGGCTTCAACTCGGGCAGAGCCTCGGTGCGCACCAGCGGGCTGTCCTCCTCGCTGCGGGCGACGACGGCGTCGATCCCGGCTTCCCGGATCAGTGCGGCGACCGCCTCGGCCCGCCGCACGGAATCCACCACGACGGAGATACGGGCCCGGTCGCCGGACACGACGACCTGCCCCGGCCCGGCGAGCAGACCACACAGGTCGGTCACCGCGGGAGGCATCGACTCCGCGGAGAAGAAGGACAACTGACTCATCGCGCCACCTCTGGTTCCGTCCACCACCCTAGGCCCGAAATGTCCGCAGACCGGGCACGAATCGACCCGACTCCGAAACGAGTCGACCCCGAAATCCGGCGTCCCCGAAACGACTCGTCCCCCACCACCCGCGAGGGTGATGGGGGACAGTCGAGGCCGGGTCGAGGACGCAGCCTTTCCGATCTACTTCGTCACCGGGATCTCCCGGCGAGTGAGAGGTGAAATCAGAGTGCGCGAACGCCGGTCGCCTGCGGGCCCTTGGTGCCCTGGCCGACCTCGAACTCCACGCGCTGGTTCTCCTCGAGGGTGCGGAAGCCGCTGCCCTGGATCTCGGAGTAGTGAACGAAGACGTCAGCGGAGCCGTCTTCGGGTGCGATGAAGCCGAAGCCCTTTTCCGCGTTGAACCACTTCACAGTGCCCTGAGCCATGCTTTCCTTCTCTTTCTAACCACCGGATTCGGCGGACAGCTGTACAGTCCGCCGGGCCGGTTCCGACCGCTGTACTACTCGATTTCCCCCTCAGGAAAGCAGAGCACCGCGTTCGCAACATCGATCCTGCACACGCGGCTCGAATCCACGAGCACAGAAGCTGCGACCAGGTGTAGTCAACCATGAACGGCGCGAACGCAACAGTCGAAATGCCGACAATTCCACGAAAAACTCGATCTTGTTCGCCACTACCTCACGGCAGTCCATTGAATACGACACGACCCGGCCCGCCACCGGCCCGCGGGCGGTGCGACCGCTATCATCGAATCCGCAGGTTGCGGCCATGTTCGCCGTGACGGTTCCCCTCGATCGACAGTCCGGAGAAGTCGCGTGAACACGGTGTTTTCGTCCGATGACACGAGTGGAAATTCTGCCGTGACATATGGTCGCGAACTCCTGAGCCACGTCGGCGGCCGCACTATCGGCCTCGGCGGCTCGATCCCGGCGGGACCGGACGGTACTTCAGAGCAAGACACTGCGCCCCTGACGTTCGCCACCGACGTCCCCGGCCGCGTTGCGCGGCACGCGAACTGGCCGGACTGGGCTCACCCTTCCGTGGTCCGGGCGCTGCGCGACGCCGGAGTCGGAGAACCGTGGACGCACCAGGCCGAGGCCGCGGAGCTGGCACATTCCGGCACCCACGTCGTCCTGTCCACCGGTACCGCGTCGGGCAAATCCTGCGCCTACCAGTTACCGATCCTCACCGACCTCGCCGAGGACCCGCGGGCGACCGCGCTCTATCTCTCACCGACGAAAGCCCTGGGCGCCGACCAGCTCCGGGCGACGACCACGCTGTGTTCCGCGGACCGGGACCTCGCCGGCATCCACCCGTGCGGGTTCGACGGGGACACCCCCACCGAGATCCGGGGATGGGCCCGGGAGAACTCCCGCTGGCTGTTCACCAACCCGGACATGCTGCACGTCTCGCTGCTACGGGGCCACACCCGATGGGCACACTTCCTGCGGAAGCTGCGCTACGTCGTCATCGACGAGTGCCATTCGTACCGCGGCGTGTTCGGGTCCCACGTCGCGTGGGTGATCCGGCGGCTGCGCCGCATCGCGGCCCGGTACGGCGCGCACCCGGTGTTCGTGCTCGCGAGTGCGACCACGGCCGATCCCGGGGCGGCGGCCACACGGCTCGTCGGTGCCCCGTGCGCCGAGGTCACCGACGACGGTTCCCCACACGGCCCACGCACCATCGCGCTGTGGGAGCCCCCGCTGATGAGCGACACGATCGGCGAGAACGGCAGTCCGGTACGGCGTCCGGCGCCGACCGAGGCCGCCCGGATCATGGCCGACCTGGTCGCCGAGGGCGCCCGCACCCTCACTTTCGTGCGATCCCGGCGCGCGGCCGAGGTCACCGCGCTCGCCGCCCGCCGCCACCTCGCCGAACGCCATCCCGACCTGGTGTCCCGGGTGGCGTCGTACCGTGCCGGCTATCTGTCCGAGGATCGGCGGGCACTCGAGACCGCGCTCTCCGAAGGCGAACTGCTCGGCGCCGCGAGCACCAATGCCCTGGAGCTCGGGGTGGACATCGCGGGCCTGGACGCCGTCGTCGTCGCCGGATTCCCGGGCACGGTCGCCTCGTTCTGGCAGCAGGGCGGGCGATCGGGGCGCCGTGGCGAGGGCTCGCTCGTCGTCCTCGTCGCCCGGGACGACCCCCTCGACATGTATCTCGTGCATCACCCGGAGGCACTGCTCGGGCGACCCGTCGAAGCCTCCGTCACCGATCCGACCAACCCCTACGTGCTCGGCCCGCAACTGCTGTGTGCGGCCGCGGAGCAACCGCTCACCCAGGACGAGGTCGACGAGTTCGGCGCACACGACGTCCTGGCCCGGCTCGCCGACGAGGGCCTGGTCCGGCGCAGGGCCCACGGGTGGTTCGTCACCCCCGGCACCGATCCGCACGCGGCGGTCGACATCCGGGGCGGAATCGGCTCCCAGGTGGCGATCGTGGACGCCGGGTGCGGCCGCCTGCTCGGCACCGTCGATGCGGGACGTGCTCCGGCCACGGTGCACCCGGGCGCGGTCCACATCCATCAGGGGGAGAGCTACGTCGTCGACGAGCTCGATCTCGACCAGGGTGTCGCGCTGGTGCACGAGGAAGAACCCGAATGGTCGACCTCGGTGCGTTCGACCACCGACATCACGATCACGGGGTCGATCGAACAGAAGCAGTACGGTGACGTCGACGTCGCGCTCGTGGAGGTCGACGTCACGGACCAGGTGATCGGCTACCTGCGGCGACTGCCGTCCGGTGAGGTGCTGGACTCGGTGTCGCTGGACATGCCCGCCCAGACGCTCCCCACCCGGGCCGTGAGGTACACGCTGACACCGGAACTGCTCGAAGCCGCGGGTCTCGGTGCCGAACGGATTCCCGGAGCACTGCACGCGGCCGAGCACGCGGCCATCGGCCTGCTCCCACTGATCGCCACGTGCGATCGCGGCGACATCGGCGGAGTGTCCACCGCCCTGCACCCGGACACCGGGCTGCCCACGATCTTCGTCTACGACGGCCATCCGGGCGGTGCCGGATTCGCCGACCGGGGCCACGCCGAGATACGACGCTGGCTGACCGCCACCCGGGACGCGATCGAGGCGTGCCGGTGCCGCGCCGGCTGCCCGTCGTGCGTGTACTCGCCCAAGTGCGGCAACGGAAACGAACCGTTGGACAAGGACGGGGCAGTCCGGGTCCTGTCTCTCGTCCTGGCCGCGCTCGGGTGAACTCGCCCGGAGCGGTGCTCGCTGCTGAGCTAGTTTGGGCCCTGATGAGGTGCAACCGATGAGTCAGAACCCGATGAGCCCGACCGGGGAAGCCGCGCGTGATCAGGCGGTGCGTGCGATCGAGAAGGCCCTGCGCGGCGCCGACCTGGCCACGCTGACGGCGGCGGTCCGGGCGCTGGCACCGATGCAGGTCGTCGACGTCCTCGAACGCCTCGACGACAAGGACCGCGCGGTCGTCTACCGACTGCTGCCCAAGGACCGGGCGATGGAGGTCTTCGAGAACCTCGACCCGAGCCTGCAGCGGGACCTGCTGGGTGCACTGCAGGACGACGACGTCACCGCACTGTTCGCCGATCTCGATCCGGACGATCGCGTCGAATTGCTCGACGAGCTGCCCGCCACCGTCGCCCGGCGCCTCATGCAGGGCCTGCCGGCCCACGAACGGGAGATGACGGCCGGGATCCTCGGCTATCCCCAGGGCTCCATCGGGCGCAGGATGAGCCCGGAGTTCGTCGCCGTCGACCGTTCCTGGACGGTGGAGCACGCCCTGGACCGGGTGCGGCGGCGCCTCGAGGACGCCGAGACCGTCTACTCCCTGCCGGTCACCGACGGCCATCGCGTGCTGGTGGGCATGGTGAGCCTGCGGGAGTTGATGAAGGCGGAGCCGGACACCGAGGTGTCCACGATCATGCAGCCGGCCAACTGGGCACGCGCGACGGACGACAGCGAGGAGGTCGCCCGGCGGTGCGCCGATCTGAAGCTGCTGGCTCTGCCCGTGGTGGACAACGAGACCCGCATCGTGGGCATCCTCACCGTCGACGACGCCCTGCAGATCCTCGAGCACGCCGACAGCGAGGACCAGGCCCGCATCGGTGGTACCGAGCCCCTGCGTCAGCCCTACCTGACCACGCCCGTCGGCAGCCTCGTGCGTTCGCGAGTGGTGTGGCTGCTGGTGCTGGCCATCGGTGCCACCCTCACCGTGCAGGTGCTCGAGGTCTTCGAGACCACCCTCAGCGAGGTGGTGGCGCTGGCCCTGTTCGTGCCGCTCCTCATCGGAACCGGTGGCAACACCGGTAACCAGGCGGCCACCACGGTGACCCGTGCCCTCGCTCTCGGTGACGTGGGCCCGCGCGACATCGCCAAGGTCCTGGCCCGCGAACTGCGCGTGGGCATCTCGCTCGGCCTGCTCCTGGGCACGGTGGCATTCGTCGTCACCGGCTTCGTCTACGACTGGCCGCTGGGAACCGTCATCGGGCTGACCCTGCTGAGCGTGTGCACGATGGCCGCGACGGTCGGCGGCGCGATGCCGCTGGTGGCCAGGACCATTCGTGCCGACCCCGCCGTCTTCTCCAACCCGTTCATCACCACCTTCGTCGATGCCACGGGGCTGCTGCTCTACTTCCTCATCGCCAGGGCCGTCCTCGGGATCTGATCATTGTCGGTGCTCACGCGACACCGAACGGTCCGGCGTCGGGACAACCCTTGACAACATACAACCAATTGGTTGTATGTTAGGAGAGTGGACGGAGACGACGAGGATCGGGCGGATGCCCTGTTCCACGCGCTCGCCGATCGAACCCGGCGCGACATCATGCGCCGCGTACTGGCCGGCGAACATTCGGTGTCCACACTCGCGGAGCAGTACGACATGAGCTTTGCCGCGGTGCAGAAACACGTCTCCGTGCTGGAGAAGGCCGGCCTGCTGACCAAACGGCGCAGCGGGCGGCAGCAGTTGGCACGCGGTGACGTGGCAGCAGTGCGCTCGGTGGCGTCCATGCTCACCGGGCTCGAGCAGGTGTGGCGCGGCCGTGTCGCCCGTATCGACGAACTCGTCGAATCGACCCTGATCGAACCAACCCCGATAGACCCGACCCAGATCGAACCAACACTGGAGGACTGAACGATGCCTGTCACCGATGTTCAGCACGATCTCGACACACTGACGCTCACCATCACAGCCGATTTCGCGGCACCGGTGGAGCGGATCTGGCAGGTCTACGCCGACCCGCGGCAGCTCGAGAAGGTGTGGGGCCCGCCGACGTATCCGGCGACCGTCGTCGAGCACTCCCTCACACCCGGTGGCCGGGTCACGTACTACATGACCGGCCCGGAAGGCGAGAAGTTCGCCGGCTACTGGGAGATCGTCGCGGTCGACGAGCCGGGGAGCCTGACCTTCCTCGACGGTTTCGCCGACGAGGAGTTCACCCCGAATACCGAACTGCCGGTGTCGAAGAACGTCTACACGTTCACCGAACACGACGGCGGCACCCGGGCCACGTACGTGAGCACCTACGAGTCCGCCGACGCCCTGCAGCAGGTGCTGGACATGGGCGTCGTGGAAGGAGCGTCGTCGGCGATCAACCAGATCGACGACCTGCTCGCCTCCTGAGTTGCCGGCTCATTCGCCCACCGGACCCGCCCGGGCCACGGCGTGAGCCTCCGAACTCCCCGGAATCGAGATCGCCACCCGGGTCGACACCTGCACTGTCACGTCCCAATCCTCGACCGTGCAGGTGTCGACGGTGGCAGCGTTGCGCGCGGCCACGGAATCCGCGGCCGCGCACGCCGCCTCGACCCCGGAGACCAGTGCCGCGGCACCGGCGAGAGCCGCCAGGTCCGCCGCCGACTGGGCGCGGTGACGCGCACCGACGGCCGCTCCGACGTGGATCAGTGCGGCCGTGATCACCAGGAGCACCACGATCACGAACGCGCCGATCACCGACGCCGAACCCGAGTCCGGCCTCACGTTCACGAGCACCGCCCTTTCATCGGGCCTGCCCCGCCGTGGGCTCGATCGCGGCCACCGCCTCGGCGGAGATCCGCACCATCGGGAGCAGTGGAGTACGCGCACGCACCGTCGCGACGACGACATCACCCTCGGTCCGGATCTGCACGTGTGCCCCGTCCGGGGCGACGCGCTGCGCCGTCGCCATCGCGGCGGCGTCTCCACGGGCCGTGAGCCGCGCCGCCTCGCGTGCCGAATCCACGCACCGCACATGCAATGTCACGGCGACCACGGCCGCCACGCACAGCATGAGAACCACCACGATCGAGGCGATGGCGATGGCCGCCTCCACCGTGACGGCACCCTCGTCACCCCGCGGGACACGGTTCGGAGCGTTCACACCGCGGTGCTCACTCACACCGCGGTGTTGAGGGCGCGGTCGATGATGTCCGTCAACGCGCTGACGATATTGTTGCCGGTGACCACGGCATAGAGCACCGCCCCGAAGGCCGCGGCGGCGATCGTGCCGATCGCGTACTCCGCCGTACTCATCCCCTCGTCCTCGACGGCGAGCGCCACTGCTCGCGTCCGGATCGCCTGCGTCATCGTGTGAATCGTCTTCTCCCCCATGATTCCCCCTCTCGTACACACCGCCGCCGTCGGCGAGCGGTGCCTCGACGCGGCCGGTCCGCGTCGAGTCCTGCACCCGAGCCGGGGCTGTCACAGCAGCCCGTCCCCGAGAACCTTGGTGGCCAGCCCGACCACGACCGGCACGATGCCCAGACACACGAAGGCCGGGAGGAAGCACAGCCCGAGAGGACCACTGATCAGCACACCCGCGCGCTCGGCGGCGGCCGCAGCAGCATCCTCGGCCTGCGACCGCTCGTCGCGGGCGAGTTCGGTGATCGCCGCCGACAGGGAGGAGCCCGAACGAGCAGACCGCCGCGCGAGACGCGCCAGCGATTCGCACGACGGATCCCCCGCGGCGTGCTCCCAGGCGGCGTCCGCATCCGCACCGAGCGCGAGAAGATCCGCGGCCCGCCGGAGCGAAGTGCCCATCGTGGCCGGAACGACCCCTGCCACCGCTGCGGCCGCGTCGGCGACCGGAAGACCGGCTCGAAGGCACGCCGCCAGCAGATCGAATCCGGCCGCGATCGCCAGCGGATCCGGCGGCCCGACCACCTCCGGCCCTACCGGGGCGCCCGGGTCGGGGGCCCGCACTCGCAGCGCCGGACCGGGCCGGCTCGGAAACGCGATCAGCGCGCCGGCGACGAGCATCGGCACCAGCCAGTTCACGAGACCACCCGCCGAGTGATGCGGTCCGTCCAGAACAGTCCGGCACAGGCCAGTGCGGATCCGACGACGAGCAACACTCCCCCGACACCGCCGCCGAGCAGTACGCGCCACGGGGAGGCGCCCATCAACTGCCCGAGCCCCACCCCGACAACGGGTAGCCCCGCGAGGACGGCCGCCGTGGCCCGCGCACCTGCCAGGCCCGCCTCCGTCCGTCGCCGGAACCTCGCTCGACCCTGGAGATCCGCGCGAACCGCCTGCAACAGTTCCGCGAGTGCGAGTCCGTGTCTGTCGGCGACGAGCCACACCGCGGCGATTCGCTCGAACGCCTCGGCGGCCGGGCCCCGCGCACCCCGGAACCCCTGGGCTGCAGAACCTCCCAGCCGGGCTCGCGCAGCGGCGGTGCGAAACACCTCCGCCACGGGCGGAGCGCACTCGTCGGCAGCTGCCGCGCACGCCGCCGCCGGATGCGCGCCCACCGTCAGCTCCGCAGCGAGCGTGTCCAGCCCCGCCTGGACGGCGGCGACCTGGGCGATCCGTTCCCGGTCCGCGCGAGCTCGTGCGATCCGCCCGTGCGCGGTGGCGCCGACCAGCAGCGCCGCCACCACCACTGCGACGCTGCCGCTCACCACGATCAGCACCGTCGCCAGGGCCGCGATCGCCGCCACCGCGACAGGGCGTCGTCCGGCCGCGCCGGTAGCACGGACCGATCGTGACGCCGTCCGCGTGCGTATCCGCCGGAGCGCTCCCGCGGGCGGCAGCAGCGCCAGTGCCGCACCGAGCAGGAGGAGAGGTACCACCACGGTCGTCGTCATCCACTCCCCCTACGCTCGAGGAGCGCCCGCAGGAGCTCCGCGCCAGGCGCGCGATCGGAGCCCACCGTCCACGCCGGCACGATCGTGACCCGGCCGGTGTGGGCGTCCGGTGAGACGACTCCCACCTGTACGAGGCGACGCCGCCCGTCCGCGCCACGATGGACGTGGAGCACGACCTGGAGGGCCGCTGCGAGCTGACTGTGCAGCGCCGCCCGATCGAGTCCGCCGAGGGCGGCGAGCGCCTCGAGCCGGGCAGGAACCTCGTCGGGGGAATTGGCGTGCACCGTTCCCGCGCCGCCGTCGTGGCCGGTGTTGAGGGCAGTGAGAAGATCGACGACCTCGGGGCCCCGCACCTCGCCGACCACCAGTCGGTCCGGACGCATCCGCAACGACTGCCGCACCAGATCACGAATCGTCACTTCCCCCACGCCCTCGACGTTCGCCGCCCGCGCCACCAGCCGCACCACGTGAGGATGCGCGGGCGCCAGTTCGGCGGCATCCTCGACGCAGACGATGCGCTCGACCGGGTCCACCTCGCCGAGCAACGCGGCGAGCAGGGTCGTCTTTCCGGCGCCGGTCCCGCCGACGACGAGAAAGGCGAGCCTGGCACGGACGATCCGGACCAGCAGTTCGTACGCGGCCGGCTCGAGCGTGCCCCGGGCACGCAACGCCTCGAGGCCCTGGGTCGCCGGGCGCAGCACACGCAGCGACAGACACGTCCCGCCCTGCGCCACCGGAGCCAGCACCGCGTGCAGGCGCACCCCGAACGTGCCGTTGCCGACACCCATCCCGTTCCCGAGGGCACCGAGCCGGCCGTCCACCCACGGCTGGGCGTCGTCGAGACGGCGCCCGGCCGCCAGGGCCAACCGCTGGCCGAGCCGACGCACCGCCGCCTCGTCCGCGAACCGCACCGCGGCGCGCTCGAGGCCGCGTCCGCGGTCCACCCACACCTGGTCCGGCCCGGTGACCAGGACGTCCGAGACGCCGGGCTCGGCGAGGATCGCCTCGAGAGGGCCGGCGCCGGTGAGTTCGGTCTGCAACTCGCGGAGCACGGCGAGCAGGTCGGCGTCGCCGAGAACCCCACCGGACTCGGACCGGATCGCCTCGGCCACCGTGGCGGGAGTCGGGTCACCGGCCGCCTGGGCGAGCCGGTCCCGCACCCGATCCAGGAGATCCGTGTTCACCAGCGGGCTCACGCCGCCCACCCCACGCGCTCGGGCCGCTCGGCCAACCGCGCCAGTACGGCGCGCGCTGCCTCACCGAGCGGCGAACGACGGCGCAGCCGGAACCCGTCGTGCTCGAGCATTCCCGGCACCGCCCGGTCCGCGCGCATCGAGGCCAGCAGCGGACGATCCACCGCGGTGACCACGTCCGACGCCCGTAGACCGCCGGGTGCCGGGCCCCGGACGACGAGCCCGACGTTCGGATTCCGCTGGGCGATCCGCCCCGCCACCTTCTCGGCCGCGACACACCCGCGCACCGTCGCGGGAACGACGAGCGCAACCAGATCGGATTCGGCCAGCAGTACGTCCGCGATCTCCGCTCCGGGAATCTCGCCACCGGGCCGGGGAACATCACACACCGTGACCTCCACCGACGAGCGAGCCGCCTCGAGTACGGCCCGCGCGGCCGCGGCCGTCGGGCCGAACGACTCGCCCTCGACCCGGTCGCAGGAGAGCACCCGCACACCGGACGACGCGCGGGGAAGGGCGTCGTACAGCGCGGTGGCCGAGACCCGGCCGCTCTCCACCCGCAACCCCGACCACCGCAGCCCCGGCGTGCTCTCGAGGCCGAGGGTGAGATCCAACCCGGACCCGTAGGTGTCCGCGTCGACGAGCAGCGTCGTCATCTCGTCCGCAACCGATGCCGACGCCAGGGCGGCCGAGAACGTGGACGCACCGGCACCGCCGCACCCGCCGACGACCGCGACCACAGCTCCCGTACCGGTCTCCGTCCCCGGGCGCTCCCCCATCGACGTCATCAGCGCCGGTTCGTCGTCCGGCAGACCGAGGACGGATTCGGCGCCGACCTCGGCCGCGGCCTTCCACTCGGCGAGACCGGGTTCTCCTTCCGTCACGATCACCACCCCGGACCGCCTGCGGACGCCACCGCGCCGGTGCGCTGCCGCCCGGGTGTCGAGGACGACCAGTGCGGCGGACTCCCATTCCGGCGAGTGGATCGACGGCATCTCCACGACGCGGCGTCCCGCGGCGGCGGCCACTCGGTGGATGCTCGGGAGCAGTGCCGCGGCGCCCACCACCACGAGGACGAAGGCGTCGTCCGGTTCGGCGGCGGGTGCGGCGTCGTGTGTTCCGGCGATGTCGCCGAGACGCGAGCTACCGCCGGCGTATCGCGGTTCTGCGGTGTCCATGCATCGAAGAATCCCGCCGCGCGGACGACAACGAAAGGGGCGATCAGCGATCTGTGGATGAATCCGACCTGTGGATGGATTCCTGCACGGCCGTCGCGAATGTGCAAGGCTTCTCGGCTGCGCACCGTGCCCGAGATAGAGGACGACCCCCGCCAGGGGGGAGGAGGCGGGGGTCGTCAGTGCTCAGCCCCGGGGGGTCGGGCTGAGCCCGTCCGGATCGAGCCGGACACGTCCGATACTACACCCATTCGCAGCAATGTTTGCAAGTTCAACTGTCCGATGTTCGACGAGAGCGTGCAGCGACGACGACGGGCCGGGTTTCCGCCTATCCTCGAGCGTGTGACCACGACGAGGAGCACCACGACGGGCAACACTCCAGCGACCGGTCGGGTCGCGGCATTCTTCGACCTCGACAAGACCATCATCGCCAAGTCGAGCACCCTCGCCTTCTCCCGGCCGCTGTTCGACCAGGGCCTGATCAACCGGCGTTCGGTCCTCAAGAGCAGCTACGCCCAGTTCCTGTTCATGCTGTCCGGGGCGGATCACGACCAGATGGAGCGGATGCGGGCCTACCTGACGTCCATGACGGCGGGATGGAACGTCGAACAGGTGCGCGCCGTGGTCGCCGAGACCCTGCACGACATCGTCGATCCCCTGGTGTTCGCCGAGGCGGCGGACCTGATCGCCGACCATCGGGCACGGGGGCACGACGTCGTGGTGGTGTCCGCATCCGGCCAGGAGGTGGTGCAGCCGATCGCGGACGCGGTCGGCGCCGACCACTCGATCGCCACGCGCCTGGCCGTCGCCGACGGCAAGTACACCGGCGAGGTGGACTTCTACTGCTACGGGCCCGGCAAGGTGGAGGGCATCGAGGCCCTCGCCCGCGAGCGCGGCTACGACCTGGCCCGCAGCTATGCGTACTCCGATTCCGTGACGGATCTGCCGATGCTCGAGGCCGTCGGCCACCCGACGGCGGTCAACCCCGACCGCGGCCTGCGCAAGGCGGCAGCCGAAAAGGGCTGGCCCATGCTGACTTTCTCGAATCCGGTGTCGCTGCGAGCCCGCCTCTCCTCGTCCTCCACTCCCGTACTCGCGACCGGCGCGGCACTGTTCGTCGGGGCCGTGCTGGCCGGCGCCTTCACCTACGGGGCACTGCGCCGCCGACGCTGATCGGGTACTCGCCCTCCCGAAAACTCGTCTGTCACAAAGCTCGATTGGCTCTTGAGAAGCCTCGCGGCACGGGGTACAAAGGAGGTACGGAAGGCGGGAAGGCCAGGATCGTCCCGGAAGAGAAGGAACGATCTCCCGACCCGAATTCCCGAGTACGGGCACCAGTACCCACGCGGAGCCTAAGCCACTATAAGGGCAGAAGCGTTGTGGGCCTGCGAGATTCGAATCTGATCGGCAAGGACTCTGCACTGGTTGCGGGGACGACCCGATGAGGTCCGATGAGACGCCGAGGCCAGTGACACACAACCCACCTGAGCACGCCTGGTAGCGGGTACCCGTGCTGGTCGGGCGGCGGAACCGATGCGAATCGGAAACGCCGCCCGATTCGTGTGTTCGGCGGCGACCGATCGAGCGGAGCGGCCCTAGCTGGGCGCTGCGGCCTCCGCGATCGAGAGCGCCTCGCGGGCACCGGCTTCGAGCGCGCCGCAGCAGAACACGACCCAGCCGCCGACCCCCTCCGGTGTGCCCGCCGCAAATCCCTCCGCCGCGTCGCGATAGACCTGCGGTCGACGCAGCCAGCTCACCTCGGGTACGCCCAGATTGTGCGGGTCGAGGCCGGTCGAGACCGACACCAGCCGGGACGCCGCGCGGGCGACCACACCGTCGGAGAGCCCGAAGGGGGCGAGCGTCAGCAGTTCGCCGTGGACCACCGCCGCCACGACCGGGGCGGGAGCGGACGTCCCGCCCGTCACGAGCTGTGCCAGCCCGTCGAGCCGTTCGCCGACCCCCGCGTCCGGACGCGGACGTCCCAGTTGCTCGGCGTCGGTCACCAGGTCCGCCGCCGCCAGCAGGTGCAACCGGGCCAGTGTCTGGAGCGGCGCCCGCTGCCACGTGCGCACCGTGGCGTCGAGCGCATCACCCTCGAGTGCCTGCCCCACCCGCAGTGCTCCGGACAGCACCGGATCGCCGGCCTCACCCGGGGCAGGAAGCTCCATGACCCCGCCGTCGAGTGCCGACGAGGCGCGCGCCGCCCGCACCGCCGCCTCTGCGGCGGTGGTCGGCCAGCCGCGGCGGTTGCTGCGGTGCCGGTGCACCTCGCCCAGCGCGGTCCGGGCCTGGTCGGCGGCCTCCCGAACTCCTGGCAGGTCGACGAGCGGATCGAGGGGGTCGTTCACGAACAACGACGGTACCCGCCCGGCACGGCCCCTCACGTCCGGGGCAACCGCAACGTTCACTCGAAGGCGTCGTGTCCACTCGTCGGCCCGAGCGGCCGTCCGTCGCACGGAAACGACCGGTGATCGCACTGGTCGGTGACGGAAGAATGCGTCGGCACCCTCCTGTGACTACCCTCACAGAGGAGAACTATCGAGTCGAAAGAGGGCCGCATACATGACCAGCGCAGCACATCCGAGCGACGTGGCGGAGCACGACGTCCCCCAGTCGTACCCGCCCAGCCCCGAGTTCGCTGCCGCCGCCAACGCCGGGCCGGAACTGCAACAGGCAGCCGACCAGGACCGTCTCGCCTTCTGGGCGGACCAGGCGTCCCGCCTCCACTGGCACGAGAAGTGGACCGACGTCCTGGACTGGACCGACGCCCCGGTGGCCAAGTGGTTCGTGAACGGGAAGATCAACGTCGCCTACAACTGCGTGGACCGGCACGTCCTCGCCGGCAAGGGCGACCGCGTCGCCATCCACTTCGAGGGCGAACCCGGCGACACCCGGGACCTCACGTACAACGAGTTGCTCGCGGAGGTCTCCCGCGCCGCGAACACGTTCACCGACCTCGGCCTCGTCGCCGGGGACCGGGTCGCGATCTACATGCCGATGATTCCCGAGGCGATCGTGACGATGCTCGCCTGTGCGCGCCTCGGCCTCACCCACTCCGTCGTGTTCGCCGGCTTCTCCGCGACGGCCCTCCGCTCGCGCGTCGACGATGCCGAGGCCAAGCTCGTGGTCACGGTCGACGGCCAGTGGCGTCGCGGCCAGGCGGCTGCGCTCAAGCCCGCCGTCGACGAGGCTGTCGCCGACGCCGCATCGGTGCAGAAGGTGTTGGTGGTCAAGAGAACCGGCGTCGACGTCGACTGGACCGACGGCCGTGACCTGTGGTGGCACGACACGGTCGAGAAGGCGTCCCCGGAACACGAGGCGCAGCCGTTCGATGCCGAGCACCCGCTGTTCATCCTCTACACGTCCGGCACGACGGGCAAGCCGAAAGGCATCGTCCACACCACCGGCGGGTACCTCACCCAGGCGTCGTACACGCACCACAACGTCTTCGACCACAAGGAGGGCCAGGACGTCTACTGGTGCACCGCCGACATCGGCTGGGTCACCGGGCACACCTACATCGTCTACGGCCCGCTCAGCAACGGCGTCACCCAGGTGGTCTACGAGGGCACCCCGAACTCCCCGAACGAGCACCGGCACTTCGAGATCATCGAGAAGTACGGGGTGTCGATCTACTACACGGCCCCGACCCTGGTGCGCACGTTCATGAAGTGGGGCAGGCAGATTCCCGACGCACACGACCTGTCGTCGATCCGACTGCTGGGCTCGGTGGGCGAGCCGATCAACCCGGAGGCGTGGCGCTGGTTCCGGGACGTGATCGGTGGCGGCAACGTCCCCATCGTGGACACCTGGTGGCAGACCGAGACCGGCGCGATCATGATCTCGCCGCTGCCGGGTGTCACCGACGCCAAGCCCGGCTCCGCCATGGCGCCGCTTCCCGGCATCTCGGCGCAGATCGTCGACGACGCCGGCGAGGTACTCGGCAACGGCAAATCCGGCTACCTCGTCCTCGACCAGCCGTGGCCGTCGATGCTGCGCGGCATCTGGGGCGACATGCAGCGCTACCGCGAAACCTATTGGGCCCGTTACGCCGATCAGGGCTGGTACTTCGCCGGTGACGGCGCCAAGTACGACGAGGACGGAGCGCTCTGGGTGCTCGGTCGCGTCGACGACGTCATGAACATCTCCGGTCACCGCATCTCCACCGCCGAGGTGGAGTCCGCGCTCGTCGGGCACCACGGTGTCGCGGAGGCAGCCGTGGTCGGTGCATCCGACGAGACGACCGGCCAGGGCATCGTGGCATTCGTGATCCTGCGGGAGGGAGTCGAGAACACCGGGGACGAACTGATCGGTGAGCTCAAGGCCGAGGTGTCCCGCGAGATCAGCCCGATCGCGAAGCCGCGTCAGATCACGGTGGTGCCGGAGCTGCCGAAGACCCGCAGCGGCAAGATCATGCGCCGGCTGCTCCGCGACATCGCGGAAGGCCGGGACCTCGGCGACACCTCGACCCTGGTCGATCCGAAGGTCTTCGACGCCATTCGCGGCCGGTAGCCCGAGGCTGCCGCATCCGACCCGAGAGGGCCCCGACGCGAGTCGGGGCCCTCTCGCGTTTCGGCTGCCCGAGTCCGTTTCCCGAAAACTCGCGTAAGGTCGCAGCCATCGGGACCGTTCAGGTTCCCAACCCTAGGGGCACTCATGTCCGACAAGTCACCGCGCAGCAGCATGACGAAGAAGTCCGGAAAGTCCCTCAAGGAAAAGCGGGCCCTCAAGAAGGCCAAGTCGGACGGGCACACCGACGTCGAGATCGTGTCGAACGTCAAGAAGCGCTGAGCCGCAGACACCCGAAACCGGGAACGATCCTCACCGGGCACACCACACCGGCCCCTTCTCCCTCAGGAGCACAACCGAATATGCTCGACCTCGGCGTTCTCGCCCGTTCCCGCAAGGAGAACGAGCGACGCCTCCCCATCCACCCGACCCATCTGCCCCGCCTCGACGCCGACATCCGCGCGCATCTGTTCGTGGAGTCCGGATACGGCGAGGGCTTCGGTGTCACCGACGAGCAACTCTCCATTGTTGTCGCGGGCGTCCGCCCGCGTGAGCAACTGGTCGCCGAGTGCGACGTCCTGGTGCAGCCCAAGCCGGATGTCGCGGACCTGCAGGAGATGCGGACGGGCCAGATCCTCTGGGGGTGGCCGCACTGCGTCCAGGATCCCGCGCTCACCCAGGTGGCGATCGACCGGGACCTGACGCTCATCGCCTTCGAGGCGATGAACCACTGGAATCGTGACGGCAGCTTCGGCCTGCACGTGTTCCACAAGAACAACGAGCTCGCCGGGTACTGCTCGGTGCTGCACGCACTGCAACTCGCCGGATCCACCGGGGACTACGGTCGACGGCTCCGGGCCGTGGTGATCGGGTTCGGTGCCACCGCACGCGGGGCCGTCACCGCCCTGAACGCGCACGGTGTCGACGACGTCCGGGTGCTGACCAGCCGGAAGGTCGCAGCGGTCGGATCGCCGATCCACTCGGCCCGGATCGTGCAGGCCGTGTACGACCCGCGCGACCCGTCGGCAGCGCACGCGATGACCGACGCCGGCAAGGTTCCGATACCCGAATTCCTCGCGGGCAACGACATCGTCGTCAACTGCGTCCTCCAGGACCCCACTGCACCGCTGACCTTCCTCACGACCGCCGACCTGGGAGCCTTCGCCCCGAGAAGCCTTCTCGTGGACGTCTCCTGCGACGAGGGCATGGGGTTCGACTGGGCGCGACCGACCACGTTC
This sequence comes from Rhodococcus triatomae, assembly GCF_014217785.1. NCBI lineage: Bacteria > Bacillati > Actinomycetota > Actinomycetes > Mycobacteriales > Nocardiaceae > Rhodococcus > Rhodococcus triatomae. Next base: position 1,743,995 of record NZ_CP048814.1, read on the forward strand.
GACGATCCGGCCTTCGTGGTCGGTGACGGCCTGCTCTACTACGCCGTCGACCACAGCCCGTCGTACCTGTGGGAGTCGGCGACCTGGGAGATCAGTGACGCGCTGATCCCGCATCTGCGGACCGTCCTCGGCGGCCCCGACGCGTGGGCGACGGACGAGACGATCGCCCGCGCGATCGAGATCCGCGCCGGGGTGGTGCTCAACCCCGACATCCTGACCTTCCAGGGCCGCAGCGAAGTCCACCCCCACCCCCGTGCGGCAGTCGCTGCCGGCTGAGGCCCGCGATCAGCTGTCCAGCGAGGCGTCCTTGGTCTCGCGCATCACCAACAGGGCGACGAAGGTCGCCGCGGCGGCGATCAGCAGGTAGACACCCACCCACTCGACGCCGTACGTCGTCGCCAGCCAGGTCGCGATGAACGGCGCCACGGCGGCGCCGATGATGCTGGACGCGTTGTAGGCGATGCCCGATCCGGTGTAGCGGACGTTGGTCGGGAACAGCTCGGGCAGTACGGCACTCATCGGCCCGAACGTCAGGCCCATGAGGATCATGCCCACGACGAGGAAGAACAGCATCCGGCCCTCGCTGATGGAGTCCACCGCGAGCATCGGGCCGAACGCCAGGCCGAACACCATGATCGCGCCGGTGACGACGAGCAGCGTGGAGCGACGGCCGAAGCGGTCGGCGAGCCAGCCGGCGACCGGAATCGTCGCCGCGAAGAACAGCACCGCGATCAACTGCAGTACCAGGAAGTCGCTGTAGTGGAAGCCGGCTCCGTGACCGCCGTCCGCCGCCGTCCTGCCGGTGCCGAAGCTGAGCACCCACGTCGTCATCAGGTAGAAGAGCGTGTACGTCGCGACCATGACGAACGTGCCGATGATCAGCTGCCGCCAGCTGGTCTTGAACACCTCGGCGAGCGGGGACTTCACCTTCTCGCCACGCTCGACGGCCCGGGCGAAGACCGGGGTCTCCTCCAGCTTCAGCCGGACGTACAGACCGATGAGGACCATCGCCGCGCTGAGCAGGAAGGGAATACGCCAGCCCCAGGTGAGGAAGGATCCGTCCAGATCCGGGTTCCCGTTGTCGTGCTCGAGGAACAGCGTGATGATCAGGAACAGGCCGTTGGCCATGAGGAACCCGATCGGGGCGCCGAGTTGTGGCCACATCGCGGCCCAGGCGCGCTTGCCCTTCTTCGCCGTCTCGGTGGCGAGCAGCGCGGCGCCGCTCCACTCACCACCCAGACCCAGGCCCTGGCTGAATCGCATGATCGCCAGCAGGGCCGGGGCGAGGATGCCGATCTGATGGTAGGTGGGCAGCAGGCCGATGAGGAAGGTCGCGATGCCCATCGTCAGCAGCGAGCCGACGAGGGTCGCCTTGCGGCCGATGCGATCCCCGAAGTGACCGAAGATGATCGATCCGAGCGGCCTGGCCACGAAGGCCAGGCCGAACGTCGCGAGCGAGGCGAGCAACGCCGTCGACGAATCGCCCTTCGGGAAGAACAGGTGGGGGAACACCGAGACCGCGGCCGTCGCATAGATGTAGAAGTCGTAGAACTCGATGGACGTGCCCACCATGCTCGCGACGACGATGCGGCTCCGGGGAACGCCGCCGACGGTGGCGTCGTCGTCCTCGGGATTCCCGCCGGGCCCGGATGACGGCAAGGCGGTGGTACTCACTGGGGCAACTCCTGAGACTTCGATGCTGTTCGACCGGGCGGTCGCGATCCGGTTTCCGGAACCCCGTCCCAATCAGTAGGAAGTCCTACCGAGTAGAGAATTGAACACCCTGGATAGTTCACGACGCAAATAGACGCCCCTGCGGGACCGCACCGGCGAGGTCAGCGAGTCGGACCCGTCTCCTGGCCGGTGTCACCCTCCCCTGGGTCGGCCTGCCCCGAGCCACCCTGCCCGGCGGACCCGAGTTCGTCGTAGCCCGTCCGCGCGGACAACGGGGCACCGACCAGATAGGCGGCCCGCCCCAGCGCGTTCCCCCCGACCGCGGAGGTGGCCAGGTTGATCACGATGGCGGCACCGGCCTTGACCGCGTTGGCAACGCTCGGGTCGAGCAGCAGCACCCCGAGGATCAGCAGCGAGATCCCGAGACCCGACGCGGTGGTGATCGCGCTGATCCGGGCATAGGCGTCCGGCAGTCTCAGCAACCCCAGCGCGCCGGCCGCGAACACGAGCGCACCGGCGACCAGGAGCACCGCCCCCACGATCTCGTTCGCGTTCATCGCCGCCCCCGGGTGACCAGCCGGGCCATGGACATCGTGGCCAGGAACCCGACCACTGTGGCCACGAGAATCACGTCGAAGACCACGCCCTCGGCAAGCTGTGTGCCCAGCAGGGCGACCACTCCGACGAACGCGAAGAAGATGAGGTCGGTGGCCACCGCGCGATCGGCATCGGTGGGCCCGGTGTGGATCCGCCAGGCCGCCGGGACCATCGTGAGTGCGACGACGACCAGGACCGTCCATACGACGAGGTTCACGATTGCTCTCCCTTGTCCGATGCACTCCGGCCCGGCAACGCACCGACATTCGCATTCCGCCGGAGTGCGCGGAGCATCCGGGCCTCCAGGTCACCGAGTTCGCGCCGGAACGCCCCCGGCTCCGGCGCATACATGCCGTGGACGTACAGCACCGGGTGCTCGGGCCCGGCACGTACCGCGAGAGTGAGCGTCCCCGGGGTCAGTGAGATCAGATTCGCCAGCAGGGTGATCTCGAGATCGGTCCGGCACCGCAGCGGCAACTCGACGATGCCGGCCTGCACGTCGCTACCGGGGGTGGCGATGTCCCTGATCACCGTCAAGTTGGAGACGACGAGCAGCCATCCGAAGTAGCCGGCGAACCCGAGCAGCCGCCACGGCCAGGTGATCAGGTGTGTGACACGGCGTGCGGCGCTCATCGCAGCACCGCCTCGACGTAGGCGGCGGGATCGTACAAACCGGCCGCGGCCTGCTCGACCAGCACGAGGACGCCCTGCGCACCGAGACCGACACACAGCGTCGCGGCGGTCAGGACCAGGGCGGGCCCGGCGAGGCGTAACGGAATCCTCGGCGACCTCGGGTCCGCCTGCGCCGCAGCGCGAGTGGGCCCCCCTCCGCCGACCGGAACCAGCGGCCGGTCAGCGGCGACGTAGTTGCCCATGAACATGCCCTTCCAGATCTTGAGCATGGACATGAGCGTCAGCAGACTGACCACGATCACCACTGCCAGGACCAGGAACCGACGTTCTTCGACCGCCGCCTCGGCGAGCAGGAGCTTGGCCACGAACCCGGAGAAGGGCGGCAGTCCCGCGAGCGACAGCGCGGCACCGAAGAACGCGGCGGCGACGAGTGGTTCACGTTTCGCGAGGCCCTGCACGGACCCCAGGGTGTCGGTGCCGTACGTCGTCTCCACCGCGCCGGTCGACAGGAACAGCGACGCCTTCACGATCATGTGATGGAGCAGGTAGAAGATCCCGGCGGTGAGGCCGATCGGCCCGAACAGTGCCACACCGAGCAGGATGTAGCCGATCTGGCTGACCATGTGGAATGTCAGGATGGTGCGCGCCTCGTTCTCGCCGACGGCACCGAACACCCCCACCAGCATCGTGGCGCAGGTGACGAGCAGGGCGATCCACAGGTACGTCGATTCGCCCTCGAAGATCACCGCGTAGATCCGGTAGATCGCATAGATCGCGACCTTGGTGTGCAGTCCGGAGAACAGCGCCCGCACGGCCGGCGACGCGTCGGGGTAGGTCTGTGTGAGCCATCCGTGCACCGGGACGACGGCGGCCTTGACGCACAGCGCGACGAGGACGACGGCGCACGCCGAGGCGACGAGCGGGGACTCTCGGGCGGCGCCGGCGAGTTCGGCGATGTTCACCGTTCCCGCCACCCCGTACACGAGGCCGACCCCGATCAGGAAGATCGTCGACGTCAGCAGGTTCGTCGTGACGTAGAGGCGACCGGCAGACAGGCGACGCGCACCACCGAAGATCGCGATGAGCCCGTACGAGGGGAGCAACATCACCTCGATGAACACGAACAGGTTGAACAGGTCGCCGGTGAAGAGTGCGCCGTAGACACCGGCGGACAGCACCAGTACCAGCGGAGCGAAGTATCGGCGGTCGCTGTCGCCGGCGACCACACCGAACCACGAGCACACGAGGGTGAGCAGCGCGGTCACCGTCATCATCAGCGCACTGAACATGTCGGCGACGAACGGGATGGCGATTCCGTTCGGCCACAGACCGACGTTGCTCACCAGGACCTCGCCGCCGTCGACGGCCACGACGAGGACGACGCCGAACGCGACGGCGGCGAGATGAGTGGCGAGCAGGATCACCGCGCGCACCGTCCGCGAGGGGACGACTGCCGTGAGCGCCGCGGCCAGGAGCGGAACGGCGACGGCCAGCGGCAGGAGTGTTCCGGTCATGAGGTCTCCTCGTCACGGCCGGCGGGACCGGGGCTGTCGGGACCGGGGCCGGTGTCGGGGTCGGGGTCGGGGACGGTGTCGTCGTCGTCCGTACCGTCGTCGACCGCGGCCAGCGTGAGCATGTAGATCGTGATGGAGAAGGCGATCACGATGGCCGTGAGGGTGAACGCCTGTGGCAGCGCATCCGCCATCGACGCGAGATCGGACAGATGCACCAGCGGGGCGTCCCGATCGGACGTCACCCCCGACGCCATGAGCACGAGGTTCCCGGCGTGGCCGAGCAGCACGAAACCGAAGGTGATGCGGACCATCCCGCGTTGCAGCACGAGGTACACCCCGCCGACGACGAGGACACCGACCAGGAGAGCGAGAGTCATCGGCCGTCTCCGTTCCGTCCGGACCGGGCCGCCCGCGTGGGCACCGCCGGCTCCGCCTCGGTGCCCGGGTCGCGTCCCAGCCGGTTGAGCGAGGCGAGGACGATCCCGATCACCGCGAGGTAGACGCCCAGATCGAAGACGAGGGCGGTGGTGAAGTGGTAGTCGCCGCCCCACGGCAACGGGACGGTGAAGTGCAGCGGAGTGAGGAACGCGCCGTCGACGTAGCCGAGCAGACCGACTGCGGTTCCCAACGCGACGCCGGAGCAGATGAGCCCGATGTACGGCAACCGGATCGGCGCCCGGGCGGCGTCGGGGGCACTCAGATAGGCGAGCGCGAACGCCGCGCCGCCGACGAGGGCCGAGATGAACCCGCCACCGGGGTCGTAATGTCCACGGAGCAGGAGATACACCGACAGGACGATGAGCGCCGGGGTCAGCCATCGGCCGACGGTGCGGGCCAGAAGCGTGTTGTCCACGGCCGATCCGACGGGTGTGTCCCGCAGAGATTCCGCGTGTGGGTCGGGCCTGGTGGGGAGCAATCGCGCCGAATCGAGCAGACCGGCGACCACCAGCCCGGCGATCCCCAGCACCGTGAGCTCGCCGAGGGTGTCGAGCGCGCGGAAGTCCACGAGGATCGTGTTGACGATGTTGGTACCACCGGTGACCGCCTCCGTCTCGGCGACGAAGTAGTCGGCCGCCGGTGACCGCTCGCGACGGCCGGTGAGGAAGTACGTCCCGAACGCGGCGGCGGCACCGGCGGCGACGGCGACCCCCGCCGCGGCGTTGCGCCGCATCCGGGACGGCCTGCGGAACCGGGCGGGCAGCCGACGCAGCACGAGCACCGCGACGACGACGGTGAGCACCTCGACGAGGAGCTGCGTGAGCCCCACGTCCGGGGCACCGAGGACGAAGAAGACGAGAGCGACGGCGAACCCCACCACACCGAGCAACGCCAGGGCCGCGAGCCGGGACGAGGTGGAGACGACACCCAGCACGCCCACCGCCACGAGCACCAGCAGCAGCCAGTCGACCGGCTCCGTCACCGGTTCCGGGAAGGGCACGACCACGACGCCGAGCACGAGCGCCGCCACCGCCGAGGCCACGAGGACGAGGAGCGGGGCAGCCAGGTGCCGGGTCGGCGACTGGGACCTGGTCAGGTCTCCGACCCGGGCGCCGAACGCGATGGTCCCCGCGTGGATCCGCTCGAACACGTCGACCCCCCGCACGGGGAACAGATCCCGGTCGAGTACCCGGTCGACCGCGTCGCGGCGCAGGAACAGCAGGCTACCGACGGCGATCGCGGTCACCGACATCCACAGTGCGGGTGTGAACCCGTACCAGAGCGCCAGGTGGACGTTGCCCACCTCGCCCTGGGTGTCGAGGGAGATGCGATCCACCAGCGGGGCGAGCCACTGCGAATTCAACCCCAGGACGAGTCCGGCGATCGAGGAGACCGCGGCGGGCACGCGGAACGCGATCGACGGGTCGTGCAGCCGGGCCTGCGTGGTGGGACCACCGAACGCGCCGTAGACGATGCGGAAGGAGTAGGCGAACGTGAGGATCGACGCCGATACCGCGACGGCACCGACGACCCCGCCCGCGAACTGCGGCCCCGGCGCCTCGAGATAGGCGCCGAACAGGTTCTCCTTGGAGACGAAGCCGAGGAGCGGGGGTATCCCCGCCATCGAGGCCGCCGACAGCGCGGCGAGAACTCCGGTGACCGGCATGACCCGCCACAGGCCGGTGAGCTGCCGGATGTCCCGGCTGCCCACTTCCCGGTCGATCACCCCGACCAGCATGAACAGCGTCGCCTTGAACAGGGCGTGGGCGAGGGTGTGCAACCCGGCCGCGGCGAGCGCGGTGGGCGTCCCCACCCCGATGACGGCGACGATCAGGCCCAGCTGGCTCACGGTGGAATAGGCGAGCAGTTCCTTGAGGTCGTGGCGTTGCAGTGCGAACACGGCGCCGAGGACCGCGGTGAGCAGGCCCACGCCGATCAGCATCGCCTGCCAGACGCCGTTCGCGCCGAGCGCGGGCGAGAACCGCATCAGCAGGTAGATCCCCGCCTTGACCATCGCCGCGGCGTGCAGATAGGCACTCACCGGCGTCGCGGCGGCCATCGCGTCCGGAAGCCAGTAGTGGAACGGGAACTGCGCGGACTTCGTGAAGGCGGCGACCGCGATCAGGATTCCCACACTGGTCGAGAACGCGGTGTTCTCGTGCCAGATCGGATCCGCGAGTATCGCGCCGAGGTTTGTCGTGCCGGTGAACGACCACATCGTGACCACGGCGGCGAGCAGTGCCAGCCCGCCCGCGCCGGTGAGCAGGAAGGTACGTACGGCGGGGCCGCTCGCCCTCGCACCGGAACGTCCGATCAGGAAGAACGAGCAGATCGTCGTGAACTCCCAGAACACGAACAGCAACACGATGTCGTCCGCGAGGACGAGCCCGAACATGGACGCGGCGAACAGCGTCATCAGAAGGTAGAAACCGCCGTGCCTGCCGTGGCCGAAATAGCTCGCCGAGTACGCCATGATCAGCGCACCCACGCCGAGCACGAGCACCAGGAACAGGAATGCGGTGCCGTCCAGACGTAGCGAGAAGTCGATCCCGAGGGCCGGGATCCATGCGTGTGTCACCTGTACGACGCCGGAATCCGCGAGTTGGGGCGTGGCGACGACCGCGACCACGGCGCCGACCGTCGTGAACACCGCGGCGAGGATCCAGCCGGTGGCCCTGCCGACGGCGCGATCGACGAACGGGGCGGCGACGGCCGCCGCCGACAGGACGATCAACGCCCAGACCAAGACCATGCAGCCACCTTCACGAGCCGTCGACGAATGCAGACGCCGACCAGGCTTCCCGGCACACCGCCGCTCAATCTATCCGATCCCGCCGTGCGGTCCGCCATCGCCGCATCCGGCGTGCCGCTAGCCTGCACGTAGCAGAACTCCCCGCGGCGGGGTGGCGGTCGGTGGCTGCCTCCCCGAACGGATCCGCACTACTGTTGCGAGGTGTTCGAGTGCATGCGACAGCGGCACACGACGCCGAGCAACCACACGAGCTACCTGGAGGGGTCGACTAGTGAGCAACACCGACGGCACGTACGAGCGCTACACCGGTGACGGGGTACCGCGCACCGTCACGTCCATCCCGTTGACCGACGTCGATGCCCGGACCCCGGCCGACGCGAGTATCGGCGCGCTGGTCAAGGATGCGACGACGCAGATGTCGACGCTCGTGCGCGCCGAGGTGGAGCTGGCCAAGGCCGAGGTGACCGGCGAGGTCAAGCGGGGCCTGCAGGGCAGCGTGTTCTTCATCCTCGCCTTCACCGTCCTGCTCTTCAGTTCGTTCTTCTTCTTCTTCTTCCTCGCCGAGTTGCTGGACGTGTGGGTCGCTCGTTGGCTGGCCTTCCTCATCGTGTTCCTCATCATGGTCGTGGCCACCGCGATCCTCGCGTTCATCGGCTATCGGCGGGTGAAGAAGATCCGGGCTCCGGAGAAGACCATCGAGTCCTTGAAGACGACGGGGTCGGTGCTGTCGGCGGCAGGCCACGAGCCCGTCCCCACCGGGCGACACGCGAAATAGACGACGGGCTGTGCCGGCACCTGATCCGTCGACGGTCCGCTTTCCCGGACCGTGGGAACATCTCGACGTCCACGCCAACGGAATCCGGTTCCACACCGTGCAGTCGCCCGGGGGCACTCCGAGCGCGCCGCTGGCGGTCCTGCTGCACGGGTTCGCGGACTTCTGGTGGTCGTGGCGCCACCAGATTCCCGCGCTCACCGAGCAGGGCTACCGTGTCGTCGCCGTCGATCTCCGGGGATACGGCGATTCCGACAAGCCGCCGCGCGGATACGACGGATGGACCCTCGCCGGGGACATCGCGGGATTGATCCGCGCCCTCGGGCACGCCGACGCGACGCTGATCGGGCACGCCGACGGCGGCCTCGTCTGCTGGGCGACCGCCATCCTCCATCCCCGCCTGGTCCGCTCGATCGCGCTGATCGGATCGCCCCACCCGGTGGCGCTGAAGGAATCGGTGCTGCGCGACCGGCGCCAGCGCGCGGCGCTGCTGCCCTCGTTCCTCGCCTGCCAGCTGCCGTGGCGGCCGGAGCGGCGCCTCACCGCAGACGGCGGCGACCGGGTCGAACAGCTGATCCGTGACCGGAGCGGACCGGCATTCCCGCGTCGGGACGACTACCGGGACGTGGTGACGCGGATGCGTTCGGCCATCCGCATCCCCGGCGCGGCGCACTGCACCCTGGAGTACCAGCGGTGGGCCTTCCGCAGCCAGTTCCGTCCCGACGGACGCCGCTTCATGCACGCGATGGACCGGGTGGTGGATCTACCGGTCCTGCACCTGCACGGCGAACTGGACCCGTACATCCTCGCTCCGACGATCCGTCACGGCGACCGCCTCGCGCCGCACCGGCACGTCGAATCGGCTCCGGGAATCGGTCACTACGTGCACTGGGAGGCACCGGAGTTCACGACGGCGAAGCTCGGCGCCTTCCTCGACGACACCACCGGCTGACGAGCCGCTCGCGGCGCCGTTCCGCGATCAGCCGATGCAGGCGCCGGTACCGACTGCCGCGCCCGTGCCGGAGGCCAGCTCCAGCTGCCGGGACACCTCACCGGTGGTGAGGGCGAAGCCGGTGTCCGTGTTGTCCACCGCGGCGCCGAACACCACCCCGAGGACACGGCCCTCGACGTCGACGAGCGGCCCCCCGGAGTTGCCCTGCCGGATGGATCCGCGCACGGTGTAGACCTCGCGGGTGACCGTGCCGCTGCGGTAGATGTCCGGCCCCTCGAGGTTGAGCACCTCGCGGATCCGGACGGCACTCGCGGTGTACGGTCCGCCACCCGGGTAGCCGAGCACGAGGGCGTCGTCCCCGGTCCGTCCCGGCTCCGGGGCCAGGTCGAGCGGTGTGGCGTCCAGCCCGGGTACCCGCAGCACGGCGACGTCGGTGCCCGGATCGAACAGGATCACCTCGGCGTCGAGACTGCCACCGTCGATCGTGTCGACGACCACGCCCGCAGTGCCCGCGACGACGTGCGCGTTGGTCATCACCCGCTCGGGAGCGACGACGAAACCGGACCCCTCGAGCGCCCGCTGACAGCTGGGTGCCACCCCGCGAATCCGGAGCACACTCGGTTGCAGACGCTGCGCGACGGGGCTCTCCAGCACGCTCGGGTCGGGCGGCTCGACGGTCGTGATCGGAGTCCGGCCGAACGGCCCCATGACCTCGGGCAGACCGGACGTGTCCAGGAGAGCGGAGAACTCGGCGGGCAGATCCCGCAGCCAGTCCGGGGCCAGGTCGTCGACGAACTGCAGTGCCGACGAGCCGCGCACGGCCGCTGCGATCTGCGGCTGCGACGACGAGGCGAGCGGAATCGCCAACAACCACGCGGCGACGAACACTGCCACCGCCTGTACGCCGGCACCGACGATGCTGTCCACCGACCGGGCGACGGGACTGTGCATGTTGCCCCGGGCCGCGCGGCCGAGCACCATCCCGGCGACCTCGCCGATGATCACCAGCAGCACGATCAGACAGATCCCGGCGAGGATCCGCCAGCGGGAGTCCTCGATGTGGACCAGCAGATGAGGCGCGATCATGATGCCCGCCACCGCACCGAGCACGACCCCGACGAAGGCGAGGACGGAGGCGACCGCCCCCTGCCGCCAGCCGGACGCGGCAGCGATCAGCGCGACGACGACGAGCAGGACGTCGAGCCAGTTCGATCCGGTCACCGCGCACGCTCCGGCCTGCCGTCGGCCGTGTCGGTGGCCGGCCCTTCCCAATCCTGGCCCGCATCGGCCAGCGCGGACTCGAGATCACGGACGTCGTCGGTGTCCCAGGGCACCTCCCACCCCGACACCGCGAGCAACGCGGCGAGGATGCCTGCCGTGAATCCCCAGACGAGCATGCCGTCGGCGGTGAAGGCCGGCCCCTGATAGCCGGCCGGATGGGACACCTGGAACCGGTGTGCCGGGTCGATGAGCGTGTGCAACGGCACCCGCACCACCCGGGCCGCCTCGGCCGGATCGACGACCCCTACCGGGCAGGGTCGCTCCCAGTACGCCAGCACCGGGGTGACGTCGAAGCCGGACGGGGGGACGAAGATCTCGGGCAGCACGGTCAGCGGGCGAACCCCGGCAGGGTCGAGCCCCGTCTCCTCCTCCGCTTCACGGAGCGCGGTCCCGATCGGTCCGTCGTCGCCCGGGTCGGCGGCACCGCCGGGGAAGGCGACCTGCCCGCTGTGCTGGCGCATGGTCGCGGCACGCTGGGTCAGCAGGATGTCTGCGTCCGGTGGCAGTCCCCCACGCACCAGGGGGTCGGCCTCGGCCGGGCCGCCGAACAGGATCAGAACGGCCGCGTCCCGCACCGGTGCCCCGTCGGGCGCACGCCGGCCGACGACCGGGTTGAGGTGATGGGGATCGCTCGGTGTGCGCTCGACGACGCCACGCAACCAGTCGGGCACCCGGTTCCCGCTCATACCGCGACTCCCAGATGCTCGTCCACGGCGTCGGCGATCTCGTCGACGCTGTGGAACGGCTGGGGCAGGACCTTGGCGACCGTTCCGTCGGCGCGGACGAGCACCGACACGGGCAGCACCGGTGGGGCACTCACCGCGGCCCGGACCCGTCCGGACGGGTCCTGTACCCCGGACAGCGACACGTCGTAGGCGACGAGTCGGCCGAGTGCTTCGGTCTCGTTGGGATCGCTGTGCACCGTGAGAACAGTAACCGCGTCCCCTGCCCTGGCCGAAAACTCCTGGAGATAGGGCAGTTCCTCGGCGCAGGGAGCACACCAGTAGGCCCACAGGTTCACCAGAGCGGGGCGTCCCGCCAACGCGTCGGCCAGGTCGACCGGCGTGCCGTCGGCGAGGCAGGACAGCGTGATCCCCGCCAATGCGGCCCCGGCACCGGCTGTTCCGGGTTCCGGACAGGCCTCGAGGGCGGCGTCCGCCCGGAGGGCGGTGAGCGTGGACGGGTCGGCATCGACCTCGCCGACCGGAGTTCTGCCGGTCTGCCCGAACCTGTCGTCGTACGACGACGCCTCGTCCTCGCCGCGCGGCCAGATCGCGACGACGAGGGCCGCGACCATCACCAGAGCCACCAGGGACCACCGTGCCGAATTGCTCACTGCCCGTCGGTACCTGACGATTCCGCGATGCCGGCCAGCGCCAGCAGGTGCTCCGTCTCCGGACCCTTGACCAGTTTCGCCGCCGTTTCCTTGTCGACCGGGCCGAGCCCGAACGACGGGCAGTCCTTGGCGAGGACGCACACTCCGCAGGCCGGTTTCCTGGCGTGACACACCCGGCGACCGTGGAAGATCACCCGATGCGACAGCAGGGTCCATTCCTTGCGCTCGATCAGCGCGCCGACCGCGTGCTCGACCTTCACCGGATCCTCGTCGTCCGTCCACTTCCATCGCCGCACGAGCCGTCCGAAATGCGTGTCGACCGTGATCCCCGGGACGTCGAAGGCGTTGCCGAGAATCACGTTCGCCGTCTTCCGGCCGACACCGGGGAGAGTGACGAGTTGCTTCAGGGTGCGCGGTACCTCGCCGTCGAAACGTTCGAGTAGGGCCTGCCCGAGCCCGATCAGCGAATTCGCCTTGTTCCGGTAGAACCCGGTCGGACGCAGATACTCCTCGAGCTCGGTGCGATCGGCCTCCGCGTAGGCGCGGGCGTCGGGATACCGGGCGAAAAGCGACGGAGTGACCTGATTCACGCGCACGTCCGTCGTCTGCGCGGACAGGATCGTGGCCACGGTCAGCTCGAGCGGAGTGGTGAAATCGAGTTCGCAGTACACGTGCGGAAAAGCGACCGCGAGGGTGCGATTCATCCGCCGTGCCCTGCGGACGAGCGCCAGATGCGACTCCGGCGCGCGCGGCGACCGCCGCTGCACGGGCGTGGAAGAAGACACGCCGTCAACTGTACGGACCCGGCCAGGTCACGATTCCGCAGCCGCCGAGTCCGTGTCGGGGCCGTGTCGCTTCTGAGACCTTGGGCGTGTTTACTGCCCAGTATGCAAGGTCTCGCTGTGATCCTCTTCCCAGTGCTGCTCATGCTGTTCGCGTTGGCGATGGAGCGTGTGGAGTTCCGTCTCCGTCGCTTCTCCGTCCGCCAGCAGGAGGTCGAAGAGTTCCTCGACCAGGCAAGTCACGACGAGGTCGCGGCGCTGGCGCAGGAGGGATTCCCGAATGCGCTCGACCGTTTCCACCTTCGCCGCAAGGGCGCAGCAGGCAACGAGCCCCGCCCCACGGGCATCCACGCCGTCGGTTCCGGACAGGCCGGATGACTCGCCGGGCCGCATGACCCGCTTCCGAACGAATCGGACAGTAACGTGGTATCGGTCACTCGCTGGGCACGAGGTCAACGTAGACTTCACGCGTACCAGTTGCATGCGGCACCACGAGCGCTGATCCGGTCGTCGTCTGCAACGAAGTCGAACCACCGTTCGACACGGGTGCGCAGAATGACACAACACACGATTTCGCAGAACGATTTCTCAAGGAGCGCACGTGGACGACGTCCTGGCAAGAGCCGGCATCTTCCAAGGAGTCGAGCCCTCAGCGGTAGCGGCGCTGACCAAGCAGCTGCAGCCCGTCGACTTCCCCCGCGGACATGTCATCTTCAACGAGGGTGAACCCGGCGACCGCCTGTACATCATCGTGTCCGGCAAGGTGAAGATCGGACGCCGTTCCCCGGACGGCCGGGAGAACCTGCTCACGATCATGGGCCCGTCCGACATGTTCGGCGAACTGTCGATCTTCGATCCCGGGCCGCGTACCTCCACCGCCACCACGGTCACCGAGGTGCGTGCCGTGAGCATGGACCGCGAGGCGCTCAAGCAGTGGATCGACCACCGCCCCGAGATCGCCGAGCAGTTGCTGCGTGTCCTCGCGCGTCGTCTGCGCCGCACCAACAACAACCTGGCGGACCTCATCTTCACCGACGTCCCCGGCCGCGTCGCCAAGGCCCTGCTGCAGCTGGCGCAGCGCTTCGGCACCCAGGAGGCGGGCGCACTGCGCGTCACGCACGATCTGACGCAGGAAGAGATCGCCCAGCTCGTCGGCGCCTCCCGCGAGACGGTCAACAAGGCGCTCGCCGACTTCGCCCACCGCGGCTGGCTGCGGCTCGAGGGCAAGAGCGTGCTGATCTCGGACTCCGAGCGTCTGGCCCGCCGCGCCCGCTGATCGACTCCCCCACCCGGCACGATGTCACACCGGTTTCGTCAGATCGAACCGATGGGGCATCGTGCCGGTGTCGGGTCCGGCAGCGCACTCAGCGGCGCAGGTACTCCAGCTGCACGTTGACCGACTTCTCGGCCACCGGCCACAGTGTCGGGTCGACGTCCGAATACACCTGCTCGACGACGGCGCGTACCGGCGCGTCCGCACCGAGGGTGTCCAGTGCGGAGCGGACCTGAGCCAGCCGATCCTCACGATGCGCGAGGTACTGGCGGGCGACGGTCTCCAGGTCGGGCAGGTCCGGGCCGTGCCCGGGCAACACGGTGCGCCCACCGCCGAGACCGATCAGGTCCCGCAGTGACGTCAGGTAGTCGCCGAGGTCGCCGTCGCTGTCGTCGAGGACGGTGGTGCCCCGACCCAGGATGGTGTCTCCGGTGAGGACCGCCCCCGGCTGGGAACGGTCCGGTTCGATCACGACGGACACCGAGTCGGCCGTGTGACCCGGCGTCGGCAGAATCCGCAATACCAGCCCGGCCACCTCGATCACCTCACCCTGCTCGAAGGCCGTGCCGCCACCCCGATGGAACCGGTGGTCGACGGCGCGCACGGGGGCGCCGGTGATCTCGGCGAACTTCTCGACACCGCCGGTGTGGTCGAAGTGCCGGTGGGTGACGAGCGTCAGCGCCACCGGCCCGATCCCGGCGACCCGGTGCAGATGCTCCTCGTCGTGGTCACCGGGATCGACGACGACGCACTCGTCCCGGCCCGGTGCACGCAACACCCACGTGTTGGTGCCGTCCAGCGTCATCATCCCCGGATTGTTCTCGAGCATCACCGCCGCGACGGGTGTGACCTGCCGCAGCTGCGCATAGGCGGGGTGACTCGGTGGAGACGCTCCCGGTGCGGAATCGCTCTGGGTCATCGCGGCTACTCGGGGACGTCCGGAATCACCTGGGCGATCAACTCGACCTCGACGGGAGCACCCAGCGGCAACTCGGCGACACCCACCGCGGACCGGGCGTGCACACCCACGTCACCGAAGATCTCGCCGAACAGCTCGGACGCACCGTTGACGACGCCCGGCTGGCCGGTGAAACCGTCCGCGGACGCGACGAACCCGGTGACCTTCACGATGCGCACCACGGTGTCGATGCCGACGAGGGAGTCCAGAGCCGCGAGCGCGTTGAGCCCACAGAGCTTGGCGGCGTCCTTGGCGGTCTCCTCGCTCACCTCCGCGCCGACCTTGCCGGACGAGTGCAGTTCCCCGTTCACGAACGGCAGCTGCCCGGAGGTGTAGACGAGGTTTCCGGCTCGCACCGCGGGGACGTAGGCCGCCACCGGGGCCGCGACCGGAGGGAGGGTGATGCCGAGCTCGACGAGCCGACCCGTCCAGCTCCGGTCACTTCCGTTGTCTGCCATGAAAATCAGTCCTTCGGACGCTTCAGGTAGGCGACGTGCTGCTCTCCGGTGGGGCCGGGCAGCACGGTGACGAGTTCCCAGCCGTCGGCTCCCCACTGGTCGAGGATCTGCTTGGTGGCATGGGTCAGCAGGGGCACGGTCGCGTACTCCCACGAAGTCGATTCACTCATGTGGGTGAGCCTATCCCCCGCGTGCTCGTCCTCCCAGCCTTATAGGCTCCACTCGTGGTTGCATCCTCGAACGCCGCCCTTTCCGGGTCCTCGGAACAGCCGACCGGCTGGCCGGACCTCGCGGCCCGCGCCCGTCTGCATTTCGTGTCCGGCAAGGGTGGGACGGGCAAGTCCACGGTGGCTGCCGCGCTGGCGCTGGCGCTGGCCGAGGGTGGACGCCGGGTACTGCTGGTCGAGGTGGAGGGCCGTCAGGGCATCGCCCAGCTGTTCGAGGTTCCCCCGCTCCCACCGCAGGAGACCAAGGTCGCCGCCGCCGAGGGCGGTGGCGAGGTGGTCGCGTTGGCGATCGACATCGAGACCGCGTTCCTCGAATACCTCGAGATGTTCTACAACCTGGGATTCGCCGGCCGGGCCATGCGCCGGTTCGGTGCGATCGAGTTCGCGACGACCATCGCACCGGGTCTACGGGACGTCCTGCTCACCGGCAAGATCAAGGAGTGCGCGGTCCGCACCGACAAGTCGGGCAAGCGCGTCTACGACGCCGTCGTCGTCGACGCTCCGCCGACCGGCCGGATCGGGAGCTTCCTCGACGTCACCAAGGCGATGGCCGATCTGGCCAAGGGCGGGCCGGTCCGTTCCCAGAGCGAGGGCGTCGTCCGGCTGCTCCACTCGGACGAGACGATGGTGCACCTGGTCACGCTGCTCGAGGCACTCCCGGTACAGGAGACCGCCGATGCCGCTGCGGAACTCGCCGGTTCCGACCTCCGGCTCGGTGCCGTCGTCGTCAATCGCACCACGCCACGGTTCCTTCCGGAGTCGGCGGTGACGGACGCCGCGAAAGGCGTGCTGGACGCGGACGCGATCCGTGCCGGACTGTCGTCGGCGGGGTTGGACCTGCCCGACGACGACTTCGCCGGCCTGCTCACCGAGACGATCGAACATGCCTCGGTGCTCCAGGCCCAGGCCGAGAGCACTCGGCAGCTCGCGGACGTGCCCGGTTCACGACTGGAACTGCCGTCCCTGGTGGACGGCATCGACCTGGGCGGCCTGTACGAGCTGGCCGCTCTCCTCGGCGATCAGGGGGTGCGGTGACATGGCCGGAAAGAATGCGGACAACGAGAACACGAGTGGCGGCGGTGCCCGGCGCGAGCGACGCACCGCCCCCGCCCTCGACGTCGCCGGGATGCTCTCGGATCCGCAGACCCGCATCGTGGTGTGCTGCGGCGCGGGCGGTGTCGGCAAGACGACGACGGCTGCGGCCCTCGCACTGCGAGCGGCGGAACAGGGCCGCAAGGTCGTGGTCCTCACGATCGACCCGGCCCGGCGGCTGGCGCAGGCACTCGGTGTGGCCGAGCTCGACAACACCCCGCAGCCGGTCGATCTGGCCGAGGGCGCGACGGGCGAACTCCACGCCATGATGCTGAACATGCGCCGCACGTTCGACGAGATGGTGCTCGAACACGCCGAGCCGGAGAAGGCGGAGCAGATTCTCGCGAATCCCTTCTATCAGACGGTCGCCACCTCCTTCTCCGGCACGCAGGAGTACATGGCGATGGAGAAGCTCGGCCAGCTCGCCTCGAGCGGCGAATGGGATCTGGTCGTGGTGGACACACCGCCGTCGCGCAATGCGCTGGACTTCCTGGACGCGCCGCAGCGTCTCGGCGCGTTCCTCGACGGCCGGATGATCCGGCTGCTCGCGGCGCCCGGTCGCGGCATCACCCGCTTCGTCACCGGGGCGATGGGGCTCGCGCTCAAGGGTGTCTCGACCATCGTCGGCAGTCAGATGTTGTCGGACGCCTCGAGTTTCGTCCAATCCCTCGACTCGATGTTCGGCGGCTTCCGGGAACGTGCCACCAGTACGTACGAACTGCTCCGTCAGCCGGCCACGCAATTCGTCGTGGTCGCGGCAGCCGAACCGGACGCACTACGGGAGGCTGCCTACTTCGTGGACCGGCTCGGCGCGGACGGGATGCCGCTGGCGGGTCTGGTTCTCAACCGCACCCACCCGACGCTGTCCCGGCTCGGTGCCGATCGCGCCGGATCCGCGGCCGACCTACTCGAAGGCCGGGAGCCGTCCGAGGACGGCGAACTCGCCGCGGCGGTGCTGAGGATTCACGAGCGGCGGGCGGTGACCGCCAAGCGCGAGGTCGGTCTCCTCGCGCGGTTCACCTCGGCGCATCCGCGCGTCGCCACCGTGGGGGTGCCCTCGCTGCCGTTCGAGGTCTCGGACCTCGAGGCGCTACGGGCGGTGGGCGACCAGCTCACCCGGGTCGGCTGAACCGGTCACCCGCGGGGTGCCGGACCGAGTCCGGTCAGCCCGCAGCGGACTGCGTGGCCTGGCGTTCACGCTGGGCCGCGAAGAAGTCGGACCAGGACTCGACCTCGGGATGCTGCTTGAGGAGGGCACGGCGCTGGCGTTCGGTCATTCCACCCCAGACCCCGAACTCGACGCGGTTGTCGAGAGCGTCCGCCCCGCACTGCATCAGCACCGGGCAGTGACGGCAGATGGTCGCGGCCTTGCGCTGCGCCGCGCCGCGAACGAACAACTGGTCGGGATCGACCTGACGGCAGCGAGCCTGCGTCACCCAGGCGATTCGCGCTTCGGCCTGTTCGACGTTCAGATGGGCGGACGGGGTGGATGTGTGCATGCTGTGTCCCCTCTTCGTGTCCGAACACCGCTGTTCACGGTGTTCACAATGTTCACGCCGTTCACAAGGTCTGTACCCCGCATAACTTCGCGACATTCGCAATCGGGTGTTATCTACGTCACACTGTTTCTCACAATTTAGGTAAAGATCCCAAACCGCGCAAGATGTTGTGTTGGCCTTTTTGGTACGGACGTCCCTACCACCGCAAAGACCGTGTTCCCCACCCGTTCGTGTCCCAAACCACCTACTGTGACCGGCCGATTTCCCCAGCTCTCGACGTCGGTCACGTACTCTGCCGCCGCCCGCCCACGCGCGTACTCCCTCGTCGCCCGTCGTTCGTCGCCTCGGCACGTACTCTGTAGACCGTGTCGACGTCTAAGACTCTGTGGAAGCTCGCGGGATGCTCCCTGCTGGCGGGTGTCCTCCTGGCCGGCGTGATGTTTCCGTTGGCAGGTGGTTTCGGTTACGCATCGAACCGCGCCGCCGACACCGTGGACAACGTGTCCGCCGAACTGGTGGAAGGCACGGTCCCTGCTGTCTCGACGATGGTCGACGCGGCAGGCAACCCCATCGCGTGGCTGTACGAGCAGCGCCGCTTCGAGGTGCCGAGCGAGCGCATCTCCAACGACATGAAGCTCGCGATCGTCTCGATCGAGGACAAGCGGTTCGCCGAGCACCGCGGCGTCGACTGGCAGGGCACCATCCGCGCGTTCCTCACCAACACCACGTCGGGTGAGGTGCAGCAGGGCGCGTCGACGATCGACCAGCAGTACGTGAAGAACTACCAGCTCCTGGTCGTCGCGAAGACGGACGCCGAGCGCCGGGCCGCGATCGAGACCACCCCGGCTCGCAAGATCCGCGAGATCCGGATGGCGCTGACGCTGGACAAGGAACTGACCAAGGACGAGATCCTCACCCGCTACCTCAACCTCGTCCCGTTCGGCAACGCGTCGTTCGGCGTCCAGGACGCCGCCCAGACGTATTTCGGTATCGATGCGACCGAGCTCGACGCGGGCCAGTCCGCGATGCTCGCCGGCATGGTGCAGTCCAGTTCGGCACTGAACCCCTACACCAACCCCGAAGGTGTCACCGAACGGCGTAACGTCGTCCTCGACACGATGATCGCGAACATCCCCGAACGTGCCGAGGAGTTCCGCGCCCTCAAGGAGGAGCCTCTCGGCGTTCTGCCGCAGCCCAACCGCCTGCCGCGTGGCTGCATCGCTGCCGCCGACCGCGGGTTCTTCTGCGACTACGCGCTGCAGTACCTGGCCGAGGCCGGCATCAGCCGGGAGCAGATCGACAAGGGCGGCTACCTGATCCGCACCACGCTGGACCCCGAGGTACAGGACTCCGTCAAGTCCGCCCTGGTCGCCAACGCGAACCCGAACCTGCCGCACGTCGCGAACGTCATGAACGTCGTGCAGCCCGGCCAGGAGAAGCACCGGGTGCTCGCGATGGGCAGTAGCCGCACGTACGGGCTCAACATCGACGCACACGAGACCGTCCAGCCCCAGCCGTACTCCCTCGCCGGTCACGGCGCGGGGTCGATCTTCAAGATCTTCACCACCGCGGCCGCGATGGAGCAGGGGCTGGGCACCAGCGCGACCCTGGACGTCCCGCCCACGTACCAGGCCCGCGGTATGGGTAGCGGTGGTGCCCGTGGGTGCCCTGCCGACGCCTACTGTGTCGGCAACGCGGGCGCCTATCCGCCCGCGCTGTCGGTGACGGATGCGCTCGCCCAGTCCCCCAACACCACCTTCGTCAAGCTGATCCAGGCGACCGGCGTGGAGCCGACGGTGGACATGGCGGTGCGCCTCGGCATGCGCTCCTACGCCCGCCCGGGCACCTCCGGATTCGACAACCGCAGCATGGCCGACTTCCAGAAGGATCAGAACCTGGGCTCGTTCACACTCGGCCCGACCTGGATCAACCCGCTGGAGCTGTCGAACGTCGCCGCGACGTTGGGCTCGCACGGAATGTGGTGCCCGCCGAGCCCGATCGACTCGATCGTGGACCGGGAGGGCAAGCCCGTCTCGCTCACCGAGCAGGCCTGCGAGCAGGTCGTGGATCCAGGTCTGGCGGACACCCTCGCCGTCGCGATGAGCAAGGACGATCTGCCCGGCGGTACCGCTGCCGCAGCGGCGGGCAGCGTCGGCTGGAATCTGCCCATGTCCGGCAAGACGGGCACCACCGAGTCGCACATGTCGTCCGGTTTCCTCGGCTTCACCAACAACATCGCCGGATCCGCCTACGTGTTCGGTGACTCACCGAATCCCGGCGAGATCTGCTCGTTCCCGCTGCGTTCGTGTGGTGACGGAAACCTGTTCGGTGGCAACGAGCCTGCCCGGACCTGGTTCCAGTCGATCAAGCCGGTAGCGGAGAATTTCGGCCCCACGTCGTTGCCGCCGGTGGATCAGAAGTATGTGCGCGGATCGCAGAACGGTCAGGTCCCGGACGTGACCGGCATGCCCGAGTCCCAGGCCCGCTCCACCCTCGAGGGCGCCGGATTCAGCGTCACCGCCAGCACCTCCAACTCCGAGGCGCCGTCGGGCACGGTGGTGAGCCAGGCGCCGTCCGGCTCGGCGGTGCCCGGGTCCGCGGTCACCATCTACGTCAGCGACGGCCGCGCGCCACGCGCGAACCCGGCCGGGCCCCCGCCCGCTCCGGGCGGCGCCGGTGGCGGTGGCATCCCGCCGATCCAGATCCCGGGACTACCACCGATCCAGATCCCCAGCATCCCCCGCTGACCCAGCCGCCCCGCCCGACCGGGCGGGGCCTGTGGGGTGGGTCGGGGCGGCCTCCACGTAGGTGACGCGACCTCGCTCAGAGGCGGTCCTTGACGGCCTTCGCGACGCGGGAACCGTCGGCCTTGCCTGCGGCGATCGCGGTGGCAGCCTTCATCACCTGCCCCATCTGCTTCGGGCCCGGGCGCTCACCGATCTGCTCGGCGACCTGGGCGATGGCGGTGTCCGCCACGTCGGCGAGCTCGGCGTCGTTGAGCTGCGTCGGCAGGTACTCGTCGATGATCCGGGCCTCGGCGTGCTCCTGGGCAGCCAGCTCGCCACGCCCGTTCTCGGTGTAGATTTCGGCGGATTCGCCACGCTTCTTGGACTCGCGGGCGAGTACCTTCAGCACGTCGTCGTCGGTGAGCTGGCGGGCCTCCTTGCCGGAGACCTCCTCCTTCTGCACCGCGGCGATCAGCATCCGCAGGGTGGCGGTGCGCAGGGTGTCCTTCGCCTTCATCGAGGCGACCATGTCCGCCCGCAGGCGTTCCTTCAGTGAATCCGACATGCGCGAAACGCTACGCGCTCGCGGGGGACCGTGTGCGAACCGCTCCGCCCATTCGCTCGCGTACCCGGCATCCGGATCGTGCCAGCCGGTATCCTGATGAAGTGTCTGACGTGTTCCGCTCCCCCCTGACCCGTACCGCCGCCGGAATCGCCGGTGCCGCCGCACTCGGTATCGGGTACGCATCGCTCATCGAACGCAATGCGTTCACGCTGCGTGAGGTGACGATGCCGGTCCTGGAACCGGGTACGTCGGCGCTGCGCGTGCTGCACATCAGCGATCTCCACATGATGCCCGGCCAGCGGATGAAGCAGAACTGGCTGCGCGAGCTCGACCGGCTGGAACCGGACCTGGTGGTCAACACCGGGGACAATCTGTCCCACGCACGGGCCGTGCCCGCTGTGGTGCAGTCGATGGGCAACCTGCTGTCGCGCCCGGGGCTGTTCGTCTTCGGCAGCAACGACTACTTCGCTCCCAAGCCGAAGAACCCGCTGAAGTACTTCCGCAAGAACCACAAGCGCGTTCTCGGCGACCCGCTGCCGTGGGCGGACCTGCGCGCGGCGTTCAGCGAACGAGGCTGGCTGGACGCGACGCACACCCGACGGGAACTCGAGGTCGCCGGTGTCCGCATCGCCGCTGCCGGTGTGGACGATCCACACCTGAAGCGCGACCGGTACGACACCATCGCCGGGTCGCCGAACCCGCTCGCGGATCTGCGGTTGGGTATCACCCATTCGCCCGAGCCCCGCGTGCTCGACCGGTTCGCCGACGACGGCTACGACCTGGTGCTCGCCGGACACACGCACGGCGGTCAGCTGTGCCTGCCGTTCTACGGGGCGCTGGTCACGAACTGCGACCTCGACCGCTCCCGCGTCAAGGGTCCGTCACAGTGGGGCGAGCACACCCAACTGCACGTGTCGGCCGGTGTCGGCACGTCCCCGTGGGCACCGGCGCGCTTCTGCTGCCGCCCGGAGGCGACCCTGCTGACACTCGTGGCCGCCCCTCGACGGGACGCGGGAAGCGACGTCGAGCAGGGGCACACCAGTTCGTCCGAGCACACCATTCTGCGAGGATGACCAGCCGATTTAATCCGATCAACCTCGGTGCTGTAAGCTAGCCGAGGTTCGACACGGGGTGTGGCGCAGCTTGGTAGCGCGCTTCGTTCGGGACGAAGAGGTCGTGGGTTCAAATCCCGCCACCCCGACAGTGAAGAACACGAAGGCCCCGCCGGTGCTCCGGTCGGGGCCTTCGTCGTTTCCCGTGCCGATCGTCTACGCCCCGGAGTGCGCGAGCACGTTGACGACGTTGCCCGAGCCGTCCCGGTAGAAGAATCGCCGCACTCCCCAGTCCTCGTCCTGCACCGGGTGGACGATTTCGAAACCTGCCTCGCGGGCGGCGTCGTGGGCCGCGTCCACGTCGTCGACCTCCACCGACAGCGAGGGGTTGACCGGTGCCGTGGCGTCCCGGGTGAGAAGGCTGATCTGGTGTCGGCGATCCGGGCCGGCGAGAGTCGCGATCCAGCCGTGGTTCATCACCACCGAGAGTCCGAGAACCCGCTCGTACCGGTCGATCTCCGCATCCAGATCCTCCACGGTGAGGATCGGGACGACCCGCAGGACGGTCACAGTCCATGCCTCCGTGCGACGATCTTCTCCACCCATTCACGCGGCACCACCCGCCGAAGCGCGAAGACCAGCGGAGCGTTCGAGCCGACGGCGTAGAGCTGCCGGGGCTTGCCCGCCTCGATCGCTCCGAGCACCGTCGCGGCCACCTTCTCGGCGGTGATCCCGGCGCGCTCGTTGGCGTCGAGGTTCTCGATCATCGTGTCGTACTCGGCCTTGTACGGAGAGGCGTCGTCGATGTAGTGGGTGCGGCGAGTTCCGATGCCCGTGGCGATCGAGCCGGGCTCGACGGTCGCGACACCGATGCCGTAGGGAGCGACCTCACGGCGCGCGGCGTTGGCGAAGCCCTTGAGCGCGGCCTTCGTCGCGACATACGACGAGCGGTATGCGAGCGGGAAACTCGCGAGCATCGACCCGACCATCACGATGCGACCGTAGCCACGGGCCCGCATCCCGGGGAGCACCAGCTGCGTCAGCCGCACCGCGCCGAACACGTTGGCCCGGAACAGCCCCTCGATCGCCTCCATCGGGAGTTCTTCGATCGGCCCACTCTGGCTCTCCCCGGCATTGTTGACCAGGACGTCGACGTCTCCCGCCGCCTTCACGCAGGCCTCGATGCTCTGCTCGTCACCGAGGTCGAGTCGAAGGAATTCCACTCCGGGAATCTTCGGGGCGGTATCGGGGTTGCGGCTGGTCCCGAACACCCGATAGCCGCGTTCGGCGAGCAGTGTCGCGACGGCGGCGCCGATTCCGGACGAGGCGCCGGTGACGAGGGCGGTGCGTGTCATGGGCGCCAGCCTAGCCACCATCGCGGCACCTGGACAGTAAACGGAACTTGATTCTGATTTCGGAATATGATTCCGTTTACCCATGCCTCTCGACGAACCGACCGATCGGCGCCGCCGCCGGACCTGGAGTGCGGTCCTCGACGCCGCGCGCACCGTCTTCTCCACCAGTGGCTATCGCGCCGCGTCGATCGAATCGCTCTCCACTGCAGCAGATGTCGCAGTGAGTACGATCTACACGAACTTCCCCGACGGCAAGGCGGACGTGTATCTCGCATTGGCCAGGCGCACCGCGGACGAGCATGCGGAGGCCATGCGCGGCACTTCCCACAACGGCCCAGCGGCGGCCCTGGACGCCTACATCGATTTCCACCGCGAGCACCCGCTCGCGCTCCGCCTGCTGGCCCTGTCCGACGTCTCGCCCGGCGACTCTTCCTCCTACAACGACGTCCGCGCATACATCGACGACGTCCTCGCAGGTATCGCCACCGAGATGGTGCGCAGCGCGCGGGCGGCGGGTTCCGACGTCGATGCCCGCGGGCTCGTTCTCTACGCCTGGTCGGCGATCAACGGAGCCTACGCTCTGTTCCGGCGCGGCACGGTCGACGCCGCCGAACTGGATGGCATTCTCGACTTGTGCCGAGCGGACGTCTCCCGGCATCTCGCCGGAGGTGCGGCATGAACGACGGCGCACTCACTCGCACCGGGCAGGCACGTCTCGCGCTCCGCGCCTTACAGGTCAACGGTGCCGCCTTCCCCGGCCTGCTGCGCGGTGTCCGGTCGGCGGCGGCAGCGGCCGCCCCGACCGCGCCGGACAGCCGATTGTGCCGGGACGCGTACGACGAGGCGATCTCCGTGCTGTCCTCCGCGGTGTTCCGGCACAGCCTGCGCAGTTGGGAGTTCGCGGTGGCATTGGCCGAGGTCGACGGGCTCACTCCCGATCCCGAAGCCCTGTACGTGGCCTGTCTACTGCACGACACCTCGGCGGGCGCAGACGAGGCAGGCGCCTGCTTCGCCTGCACCGGAGCCGACGATGCCCGGTCGTTCGTACTGGCCCACGACGAGACCGCCGTATCCCGCGCGGATACGGTCCGTACCGCCTGTGCCCGTCACATGGACGCGCGCTCTCCGATCGACGCCGGCCCGGAGGCGAGGCTCGTCCACGACGCGACCCACCTGGACGTCGCCGGCAGCCGCGTCCACGACGTGCCCGCCTCCGTCGTCGCCGGTGTACTGCACCGTCACCCCCGCACCGGATTCTCGGTAGAGTTCGCCGCAGTGATGCGTACCGAAGCACGGCTCCGCCCACTCTCCCGGGCGGCGACGCTGTGGCGGGTGGGTATGCGATTGCCGATGGCGCTCAATCCGCTCGACCGGCGAGCCGGGACCCCACCCGGCGCTCAGGGATAGGCCGGCACGAAGGCGTCGTAGATCGCCTGCGGCGCACCGTCGACGGCCCAGACGGCGAGCATCACCACCCCGATCGTGAGCGCCGGGCCGAGAACGGCCTTCTCGAATGCACCGCCGGCCCTGATCGACAGGAAGGACGGCAGCTTCAACTCCCACCATCGTTCCTGACGCCACGGCACGAACGGTGCGAGGAACGGGACTCCTTCCTTCGTGATCGCGTCACCGAGGCAGTGGGTGGCGCACCCCAGCGCCACCGCCACACCCAGCCCGGTCGAACCGGCCTGGCTCGGATACCACTGCCAGGTGAGCGCGGAGAGGATCACGGCGACGGCCGAGACGACGATCCAGCCCTTCTCCTTGGCAAGGTTGCCCGCCAGCCCGCGCAGGGCCAGCCCGAGGAAGAAGAACAGGATGCCGATGATGGCCGGCTTGCCGAAGTGGATCACCAACGCGGACACTCCGGCTCCCACGGCGGCGGCGAACAGCGCGGTGTGCGTGAGGGTTCGGTGACCACCGCGGCGCTTTCCGTCCTTCTTCCCCCGCGTCAGGCTGTAATAGCCGAGCGACACCGAGTCGACCACGCGCGCGAACAGGCGGCTGATCGGGCCGAACGAACGGGACACGGTGGATTGCGGGGTGTCGAGGTCGGGAAACAGTGCGGCACCCGCGCACACCGCAGCGAAAGTAAAGGTCTCCGGCGTCGACGTGGGACCGCCCCAGTCCGGGGGAAGCAGATCGGCCACCGCCAATCCGACAGCGGCCCCGGACATTGCATGGGTTGGACCCATCACCATGGAGGAGAACACCTTTCACGACAGCGGCCCAGGACACGGTCATCCGTGCCGATGCCCGACGACGCTCAACCTAGCAACGGCCTCCGACAACCGGCCGTGCGGGGCGTCACCGGCCGAGCAGTGCGCGGATCGGCGTTTCGTCCAGATGTTCCAACAGGTCTCGCGGGTCGTCGTACACCGAATGTGCCCCCGCCGCGATCAACTCGTCGCGGCCCGTGCCGCCGGACAGCACCGCGAGCGCGGTCACGCCGGCGCGGGTCGCGGCGCGCATGTCCCAGGTCGAGTCGCCGATCATCACCGCATCCTCGGCACGCGCGCCCACGAGGTCGAGCGCGGCCGTGACGATGTCGGGTTCCGGTTTCGCGGTGTCGACCGACGCGGACGTGGTGGCACCGTCGAGCAGGTCGTCGACCTCGAGGGCTCGCCGCAGCAGCGTCAACTCCTCGGACGAGGCCGAGCTCGCGAGTACGACCAGCGCACCCTCGTTCTTCACCCGCTCGACCAGCTCACGGCCCCCGTCGAGTGGACGCAGCCGATACGACGCCCACCGGTACAACTCGGTGTGCAGTTCCGTCGCGCGGGCACGGACGTCCACGTCGGCATCGGGCAGCAACGTGGCGACCAGCCGGTCGCCGTCCATCCCGATCGCGCGGTGCACCCGCCAGGCATCGACCGGGTGCCCGACCCGCTCGAATGCGCGCGTCCAGGCATCGACGTGGAGGTAGTTGGAGTCGGCCAGGGTGCCGTCGACGTCGAAGAGGACCACGCGGGGGTTCATGCCCGCTGGACTACCCCGTGCGGGCGCCGGTCACGCCGGGTGGCCGGGCCGCCTGCCTCGTCAGCTCTCGCCGCCGAGCTTCTCCACCCACTCCTCGAACGACGGAATCGAGGCGGGCCCTCGTTCTCGTCGGTGCACGACGAGCAGGTCGATCGTGTCGAGGAGACTGCCCAGCCGCAGCTCGAACGGAGTCGCCCCCGCGTCGAAGGCTCCGACGGTCCACAGTCTCGTCATGGTGGGGAACCGAGCCGGGTCGAAGGTGTTCTCCCAGAAGTCGCCCGTGGCCTCCCAGTAGGTCGTGTAGTCCACGCCCTGGCGGGTCTCGTCCGCCGCCTCCGCGGCGGCGGAACGGGCGAGACCGGTGACCGTGTTGTTCACGATCGCGATGGTCTCGACGACCTGGGTGGCGGCGAGCCCGGTGTCGACGAGGCACCGGTAGCCGGCCTCGTCCGCCTCCAGCACGTGGGGCGCGAGAGGCAGCCGCCAGACGTTCACGTCGAGCAGCCACGGGTGTGTACGGAGCAGTTGCCAGTACCCGTGGGCATAGTGCTCGAGCGCCGGGCGCCAGGGGCGACCGGGCTCCGGCAGGTCGAAGTCGGCATAGGCGCGGTCGATCATCGCGTCGACGAGCTCGTCCCGGCCGGGGACGTGCGAGTAGAGCGTCATCGTCCCGACACCGAGCGACTTCGCGACGGACCGCATGGACACGGCTTCGAGCCCGGCGGCGTCGGCGATCACCACCGCCGCGTCGATCACCTCGGACCGGGACACCCGCGGCGGGCGCCCCCGGGTCGACGCGGCGGGCGGATCCCACAGCGGGGCGAACCGCGCTCCGATGTTGCGTGGCGATTCCGCCGCACCCTCGGCGTCGACCATCGTCTCGGCCCCTTCCGTGTTCGTGCCGCGCTCGTCGCGGCGCCCACTTGCCAGCTTTTATCGTACAGCGTACCGTTTCATTCATGATTGATTCGGTACACCGTACGAGAAGTGCCGTCCGGGCGCGGGGACTCACGAAGACGTTCACCAGGAAGAAGGAAACGGTCGAAGCGGTGAAGGGCATCGACCTCGACGTCGCCGAAGGGGAACTGGTCGCGTTCCTCGGCCCGAACGGCGCGGGCAAATCCACCACTCTGCGCATGCTCACCTCTCTGCTCGCGCCCACCGCGGGCACGGCCGAGGTCGCGGGGTTCGACGTGGTCCGGCATCCTGCCGACGTCCGGGCCCGCATCGGGTACATCGGGCAGGGCAACGCGGGCGGGTACTCGTACCGGGTGGGTGACGAGCTGCTCAACCAGGGCCGCTTCTACTCGGTGCCCACCACCGTCGCCCGGCGGCGTGCGGGAGAACTGCTGGACGCCCTCGAGCTCTCCGGGCTCGAGAAACGCACCGTCCAGTCCCTGTCCGGCGGGCAACGGAGACGACTCGACGTGGCGATGGGGCTGATGAACCATCCCCGTCTGCTCTTCCTCGACGAGCCCACCACCGGCCTCGACCCGCACGCCCGCGCGAACCTGTGGGAGCACGTGATGCGGCTGCGCCGGGAGAACGACATGACGATGCTGCTCACCACCCACTATCTCGACGAGGCCGATTCCATGGCAGAACGCATCGTCCTCATCGACCACGGCTCGGTGATCGCCGATGCCACCCCGGAGGCACTCAAACGCGAGTACGCCGACGACGTCGTCACCCTCGCTCTCGAACCGGCGTCCGAGGGGACCGGAGAGCTCCTGTCCCGAGCCCGGTCGGTACTTCCCGGCCACATCAGCAGAGTGGACGAACTCGTCGAACCCGACGGCTCCGCGCGGCTCGTCCTGGCCACCACGCACGGCCCCGAACTCGTTCCCCCCGGTACTGCGCTCGCTCGGCGACGCGGGTGTGGGCGTGCGCTCCGCCGACGTCCGAGCGGCGTCCCTCGACGACGTGTTCCTCAATCTCACCGGCCGGAGCCTGCGCGAGGAGGCAGCATGACCACCACCACCGAAACCCCCACCGCGGCCCCGGCCGTCGACGAACGCTCACCCCTGGCCAAGTGGACCCACGACACGGGCGCGGTGTTCACCCGCGAGATCCTCGTGGTGCTGCGGGACCCGTTCACGCTCATCTTCTCGCTGCTGCAACCGCTCGTGTTCCTCGGGCTGTTCGGACCACTGCTCGACGGCATGCTCGGGGACTCGACCATCGAGGGCGAATCGGCGCTGCAGTGGTTCCTGCCCGGCGTGCTCGTGATGATCGCGATCTTCGGCACCGGCATGGTCGGCGGAAACCTGTTGTACGAACTGATGACCGGCGCGTACGAGCGGATTCTCGCGACTCCGCTGTACCGCTCGTCGATCCTCGTCGGGCGGGCGCTGAAGGAGTTCGCTCCGCTCGTGGCCCAGGCACTGCTCATCACCCTCGTCGCGATTCCCTTCGGCCTCGCTTTCTACCCCGCGCACGTCCTGTTCGGGCTGCTGATCCTCGGCATCTTCGGCATCGGCCTCGGTTCGCTGTCCTACGCGCTCGGACTTGCGGCGAAGAACCGGGAGTGGGTGTTCTGGGGCGTGCAGCAATCGGTCATCTTCCCGTTGCTGCTGCTCGGCGGAATGATGCTGCCGCTCGAGGCCGGCCCCGAGTGGATGCGGGTGCTGTCCAAGGTCAACCCCCTCACCTACATCGTGAACGCCGAACGCACGCTGTTCGCGGGGACGATGTGGGACTCGACGGTCGCCTGGGGCGTCGTCGCCGCACTCGTGACCTGCGCCGTGGGCCTGTGGGTGGGCATCCGTACCGTCAAGCGCACGATTTGACGCACCGCGTCGGGCGCACGATTTGACGCACCGCGTCGGGCGCACGATTTGACGCACCGCACAGGCCGAGGGCCCCGCTTCCAGCTGGAAGCGGGGCCCTCGGCTGTCGTGCGGCGGGAAAACGCGTGGTCAGGAAATCTGCGCCTGCCACATCCAGTGCAGCTGCTCGAGCCGCGCGGTGATCGCGATGAGCAGATCCTGGGTGACCGGATCGGCGTCCTCGGTGGTACCGATCCGCTCGCGCAGACGCTCGATGACGGCGGCGAGGTTACCGACGATGGAGGCGATGACCTCGGAATCCTTGGTCCACCCCTCACCGAAGCCCTTGGTGCCGGAGTCCTTCGCGACGGTCGAGGCACGCCCGTCCGGGCTGACGCCGATGGCGGTCGCGCGCTCCGCCGCGGAATCGGTGAATTCGCGTGCCGCGGTGACGAGTTCGTCGAGCGCGAGGTGAACGGACCGGAAGTTGCGGCCGAGCACGTTCCAGTGCGCCTGCTTGGCGATCAGGCTCAGGTCGATGAGATCGACGACGGTCCCCTGCAGCGCGTCGCCTGCGATCTTCTGCTGGCCGGCGTCGAGCGTGCTGGTGATCGGGTTGGTCATGTCTGTTTCCTCTTTCCTCTTGCGGAGGGGTCGATCACTTCCGAGCTTATGCGCCCACGTGCCGTCTCCGGGTGGATACGAACGTGGCGTTCGTCATCGCGCCGGGAGGCCGGGCGCCCGGCGAACCGGGTTCGGAGAATCAGCCCTGAGCTGTGCGGACGCCGTCCTCGATCTTCTTGCCCAGATCGGCGTCGACGTTCTTCCAGTAGTCGAAGGCGCGGAGCAGGATCGGCTCGCTGACCCCGCCGAGCAGATGACCGACGACGTTGTTCACCAGCCGCTCGCGGGCGGCGTCGTCGAGAACCTCGCGCACGAGGGTCCCGGCCTGGGTGAAGTCACCGTCCTCGGCATGCTCGATGTACCCGGCGCGAACCGCCTCACCGTCGAAGTTCCACAGGCCCTCGTCACCGGCCACCGCCGGGTCGGCGTGCGCCCCGCCGAAGGAGTTCGGCGCGTAGACCGGAGTGTCGGGCGAGTTGAAGCTGTAGCGCATCGCGCCCTCCTTGGAATAGGAGTTCACGATGTTCTTCGGCGCGTTGACGGGCAGATCGGCGTAGTTGGTGCCGATCCGGTACCGGTGCGCGTCCGCGTAGGAGAACACGCGGCCGAGCAGCATCTTGTCCGGAGAGAAACCGATGCCGGGCACGACGTTGGACGGCTCGAACGAGGCCTGCTCGATCTGCGCGAAGAAGTTGTCCGGGTTGCGATTCAGCGTCCAGGTGCCGACCTCGATCAGCGGGTAGTCCTTCTGCGACCAGACCTTGGTGAGGTCGAACGGGTTGAACCGGTATCCCTCCGCCTCGGCGACGGGCATGACCTGGACCTTCAGCGTCCAGCTCGGGAACTCGCCCTGCTCGATGGCCCCGTAGAGATCTGCCCGGTGGTAGTCCGGGTCGCTTCCGGCCAGGCGATCGGCCTCGTCCTGGGTGAGGAACTCGATGCCCTGGTTCGTCTTGAAGTGGTACTTGACCCAGAACCGCTCGCCCGCGGCGTTCACCCACTGGTAGGTGTGCGAACCGAAACCGTCCATGTGCCGCCAGGACTTCGGGATGCCGCGATCACCCATCAGCCATGTCACCTGATGCGCGGACTCCGGACGGAGTGTCCAGAAATCCCACTGCATGTCGTGATCCCGCAGGCCCGACCCGGGCAGCCGCTTCTGCGAACGGATGAAGTCCGGGAACTTGATCGGGTCCTTGATGAAGAACACCGGGGTGTTGTTGCCGACGAGGTCGTAGTTGCCGTCCTCGGTGTAGAACTTCACCGCGAATCCCCGTGGGTCACGCCAGGTGTCGGGGCTGCCCTGCTCACCGGCCACGGTGGAGAAGCGCACCAGCGACTCGGTACGCGCACCGGGCTGGAACAGCTTGGCCGTGGTGTACGCGCTGACGTCACCGGTGACGACGAGCTCACCGAACGCACCGCCGCCCTTCGCGTGGACGACGCGCTCGGGTACCCGTTCGCGGTTGAACTGCGCCAGCTTCTCGATCAGATAGTGATCGTGCAGGAGAATGGGTCCCTGCGTTCCCGCCGTGAGCGATTCGTCGTCGCTCGCGACCGGGATCCCGAAGTTGTTGGTGGTGAAAGGACGTGTTTCGGACATCTGTCAGCCTCCTCGGCCCTGATGCTTCCGGTGGTCTGTGGTTCCGGTGTGCGCGGTGTGCGCGTCAGCCCGGGGTGTTGTCCCGACATTGCGCGCAGAGTCCCCAGAACACGACTTCGGCCTCGTCGACGGTGAACCCGTGGGAGTCGGACGGCGCCAGGCACGGCGCCTCCCCCACGGTGCAGTCGACGTCCACGACGAGCCCGCACGTACGACACACCAGGTGATGGTGATTGTCGCCGGTACGGGTCTCGAAACGCGCCGGTGAACCCGCGGGTTCGATCCGCCGGAGCAGTCCTGCGCCGGTGCACGCCTCGAGCACGTCGTAGACCGCCTGGGTGGACACCGATCCGATCCGGTCACGTACTCGCGACGCGACCTGATGGGCATCCGAATGGGGATGGTCTGCAACAGTTTCCAATACAGCGATACGAGGGGCTGTGACACGCAGGCCCGCAGCACGCAGTTGCGCCCTGGGGTCGGTGTCCTCGTATCGCATGACCATCAGTATGCCAGTTATTTGGATCCAGTCAAGAAAACGAAGAAATCGATTGTTCGAATCGAGGGAAGCACCTGGTCAGCGGGACGAGACGGTGTAGTTCTCGGAATCGAACCTGCGCAGTCGGCGACGGAACTCGAACGTGAACGTCGGCCACTGGACGGAATTGCGCCCGCGGGCATCGAGATACCAGCTACGGCAGCCACCCGCATTCCACACGGTGGAGCGGAGGTCGTCCTGCACTGCCGCGTTGTACGTCTGCTGCACGTCCGCATCGACCTCGAACGCCGTCCACCCTTCCCGTCGCATCCCGTGCAGCGCGTCGAGCACGTAGGCGATCTGCGATTCGAGCATGTAGACGATCGAACTGTGGCCGAGGTTCGTGTTCGGTCCGTACAGGAGAAAGAGATTCGGAAACCCCGACACCGTCGTACCCTTGTACGCGGTGGGGCTCCCGGCCCACGAGCGAGCCAGCGACGTTCCGTCCGCCGCACGGAGAAGATGCGCCACCGGCGGCTCGGTCGGGGTGAAGCCCGTGGCGAACACGATCGTGTCGACCGGGTGCTCGATGCCCTCGCCGTCGACGATTCCGTCCGGCGTCACCGCGGCGGCCCGGGAGGCCACCACCTCGACGTCCCCACGATCGAGCGTGCGCAACCAGTCGTTGGACAGCAGGATCCGCTTGCACCCGATCGTGTAGTCGGGCGTGAGCCGGCGCCGCAGCCCACGGTCCCGCACCTGCCGGCGCAGATGAAGTTTCGCAATCGCCGTGAAGACCGGCAGCAACCACGTCGCGTGCGCGAGTACGCCACCGAGCAGCTCCCGGAAGCCGTACACCGAGCCGCGAAACGCCTTTTGCACGAAGGGGAACCGCCGGTACAGCCGCTTCTCCGCGGAAGAGAACTCGCGATCGAGACGCGGGATCACCCAAGCCGGGGTCCGCTGGAACACCGTCAGATATGCGGCACGGTCGGCGATCTCCGGAACGAACTGCACGGCCGAGGCACCGGTGCCCACGACGGCCACCCGCTCACCGGTCAGGTCGTGCCCGTGGTTCCAGGACGCGGAATGGAAGGTGGTCCCGGAGAAGGACTCCAGTCCCGGGAGGTCGGGAACGCTGGGCGCGGACAGTGCGCCCGTCGCCGCCACGACGACGTCGGCGGTCAGTGCGCCGCGACCGGTCCGCACCTGCCACACACGACCGTCCCACTGCGCGTCCTCGAGTGCGCAGTCGACGATCACCCGCTCGAGCACCCCGGTGTCGGCGGCGACGCCCTCCAGGTACGCGAGGATCTCGGGCTGACGGGCAAAGGTGTGGCTCCAGCCCGCACCGGGGGCGAACGAGAAAGAGTACAGCGAGGTCGGAACGTCGCAGGCGCATCCCGGGTAGGTGTTGTCCCGCCAGGTGCCGCCGACCGACGGCGCCCGCTCGATCACGAGGACGTCGGCGTCCGGCCAGGTGTGCAGCATCCGCGCGGCCAAGCCGATGCCCGCGAACCCCGCCCCGACGACCAGGGTGTGTACGTGCCCCGGAAGCTCCACCGTCATCCTCCCAGTCCCATTCACCGCTGCCCCATCCACCACTCACGTATCCGAGCACCCGATGTTCACGGGTGCATGCACCGTACGTCGCGGACCGATTCACCCGCCACGGGTGACGCAGTTCCGGCCGCCCACCCCTAGCGTCGGCGACGTGAACTCCGAAACCGAGAACGGCGCCGTCAAGGTCGTCGCGATCGTCGCCCTGGTGGCGCTGATCCTGACCACCGCACCGGTCGTCATCGCCCTGTTCCTGTAATCCGCACGGCCGGGAACTCCCGTTCCGAAGGCCCGCACCGAAAGGCTGATCCGTGGTGGAAGACAAGACTCCCGGGGGCTGGGGCGTGTTCGCCGCGCTGCTGCTGCTCATGAACGGCACGTTCACGGCGATCCAGGGAATCGTCGCCCTCGCCGCCCCGGAACGGCTGTTCGCCGGCGAGCACACGCTCGTGGTACTCGACTACGACCGGTGGGGCTGGGTCCTGCTGATCTGGGGGGTCCTCCTCGCCGTTGCCGGCGGCGCCCTTCTCGCCGGAGCGACGTGGGCGCGGGTGTTCGGCGTCGTGGTGGCGTTCGTGAACGCGGTCGGCCAGCTCACCTGGATCGGCACCCAGCCGTGGCTGTCGCTGCTGCTGATCGCCCTGAACATCGGGGTCATCTGGGGCCTCACCGCCGGCTGGCCCGAACACCGCAGGCACGCAGCGCCTACCCCACCCGCCCCGCATACCCCCTGACCCCTCCCTCCCCCTCCCTCCCCCCCGGTGGGTGAAGGTGGCCTTCGCCTCGTCAGATCGGGCAAAGGGTCCCTTCACCCTGGGGCGGGGGCTCACTGCGTAGCGGTAGCGGGCGGATCACTCGGCGGGGAGGGATCCGGCGGGGCGGGGGTGTCGCCGCGTGGGCGACGGATCAGGCCGATCAGCCAGGACCCGAGCACCACGAGCACGCCCACCGAGAATGCGAGCCACATGTCGAAGACGAGCGGGCCGGTGAGAACGTCCACGGCGGCGGTCGCGACCTCGGGGCGCACGACGTCCTCCGACAGGTCGTGAAGGTACACCGCACGGGCGAGCGCACCGACCGCGATCACCGTCGCCGTCCCCGCTGCCACCGCGAATCCGACCAGGCCGACGGCCCTGCGCCGCGAGCCGCGCGGCGCGAACAGAACCGCCCCGAGGACCACGACCGCCGCGACCCCGGCGAGGAACGGCGCAGCCGCGTCGAGCAGCCGGACCGCATCCTGTGCCTGTGCCAGTTCGAGAGCGCGGAAGAGCACGACCGTGGCGTCCCCGTCCGGGAGCGGCACGGCGACGAATCCCCGTTCGGCGAGCGCCTCCCGAGCCTCGTCGACGACGTCGTCGAGCGGCACGGTGACCGCACCCTCCGGGTCGATCCGTACCACGGTGGTGTCGCCGGTCAGCAGGGCGAACAACGACTCGTGCGCGACGCGATTGGCACGCCACCACAGGTCCCCGAAACGATCGCTGCCCACGAGCGTTCCGACCACCTCGCGAACGACGGGCTCGGGCACCCTGGCCTGATCCGCCGCGACGATCCGCGCCGTCACCCGATCGGTGACCGCGTCCTGGATCGCCGGATCCTCGGCGAGCTCGGACACGGTCCGTACGTACCGGTCGGTGTCCAGCACCACCCCGCGCACGTACTCGGCGACGATCGCGGCCGGAACGAGGACGGCCACGAGCACCGTGAGCACCCCAGAGACCGCCCGGCGCAATGTTGTGCCCACACCGGGGAGCCTACCGACGCGGGCTGTCAGCCGACGAGCAACTCGGCAATCTGGATGGTGTTGAGCGCAGCGCCCTTGCGCAGGTTGTCACCGGACACGAACAGCGCCAGACCGCGCCCCTCGGGCACTCCCGGATCCTGACGGATGCGGCCGACCAGCGACGGATCGCTGCCCGCGGCCTGCAGCGGCGTGGGCACGTCGACGAGTTGCACGCCGGGAGCGTCGCGCAGGAGTTCCTTCGCCCGCTCCACCGAGATCGGGTTCGCGAACTCCGCGTTGATCGACAACGAATGCCCGGTGACGACCGGAACCCGAACGCACGTACCGGACACCAGCAGGTCCGGCAGACCGAGGATCTTGCGCGACTCGTTGCGCAGCTTCTGATCCTCGTCCGTCTCCTCGCTGCCGTCGTCGACGAGCGAGCCCGCCAGGGGCAGCACGTTGAACGCGATGGGCGCGACGTACTTGTCCGGCTCCGGGAAGTCGACGGCCCCGCCGTCGTGCACCAGCTTCTCCGCGTCGTCGATGACGGCGCGGGCCTGCCCGAGCAGTTCCTCGACGCCGGCGATGCCGGACCCGGACACGGCCTGGTAGCTCGACACGATCAGGCGCTGCAGCCCGGCCTCGTCGTGCAGGGCCTTGAGCACCGGCATCGCGGCCATCGTGGTGCAGTTCGGGTTGGCGATGATGCCCTTCGGCGGGTTCTTCGTCTGCTCGGGGTTGACCTCGCTGACCACGAGGGGCACCTCGGGGTCCTTGCGGAACGCCGACGAGTTGTCGACGACGATCGCCCCCGCGGCGGCGAACCGCGGTGCCTGCTCCCGCGAGAGCGTGGCCCCGGCGGAGAACAGGGCGATGTCGATGCCCTTCAGCTCCTCGTCGGACACCGCCGCAGCGTCCTCCACGACGATCTCCTCGCCACGGAACGGCAGCTTCTTACCCGCCGAGCGGGCGGAGGCGAAGAACCGCACCCGGTCCGCGGGAAAGTTCCGCTCCTCGAGCAGGGTGCGCATGACGATGCCGACCTGACCGGTGGCACCTACGACTGCAATGGTGGTCATCGCTCTACCGTCCTGTTCCGGCGTGGACTACGGCTTCCTCGTCGCCACCGAGTCCGAACGCGGCGTGGATCGCACGCACCGCGTCGTCGAGTTCGGTGTCGTTGACGAGCACCGAGATGCGGATCTCCGACGTGGAGATCAGGTCGATGTTGATGCCGGCGTCCGCGAGTGCCTCACAGAAGAGGGCGGTGACGCCCGGGTGGCTACGCATGCCCGCGCCGACGAGCGAGAGCTTGCCGATGAGGTCGTCGTAGAGGACCTGGCTGAAGCCGATCTCACCCTGCAGCTTGGTGAGCATCTCCACCGCGCGCGGACCGTCGGACGTCGGCAGCGTGAAGGTGATGTCGGTCTTGCCGGTCTCGACCTTGGAGATGTTCTGCAGCACCATGTCGATGTTGATCTCCGCGTCGGCGACGGCGCGGAAGATCTTCGCGGCGTAGCCGGGGGTGTCGGGCAGGCCGACGACGGTGATCTTGGCTTCGCCGCGATCGTGCGCGACTCCGGTGATCAATGCCTCTTCCACGGGGATGTCCTCCATCGATCCGGACACGATTGTTCCGGGCTTGGTGGTGTACGACGAGCGAACGTGCACGGGCACGTTGTAGCGGCGGGCGTATTCGACGCAACGCAGCATGAGCACCTTGGCACCGCACGCCGCGAGCTCGAGCATCTCCTCGAAGGAGACCTTCTCGAGGCGCTGGGCGTCCTTGACGATGCGCGGGTCGGCGGTGAACACGCCGTCGACGTCGGTGTAGATCTCGCAGACGTCGGCGTTCAGTGCCGCGGCGAGCGCGACAGCGGTGGTGTCCGACCCGCCGCGACCGAGGGTGGTGACGTCCTTGCTGTCCTGGCTGACGCCCTGGAAGCCGGCGACCAGCACGATCGATCCCTCGTCGAGCGCCTGCTGCACGCGGCCGGGGGTGACGTCGATGATCTTGGCGTTGCCGTGGCTGCTGGTGGTGATGACACCTGCCTGCGAACCGGTGAACGAACGCGCCTCGGCACCGAGGGAGTGAATCGCCATCGCGACGAGCGAGTTCGAGATCCGCTCACCGGAGGTGAGCAGCATGTCCATCTCGCGGGCCGGCGGCGCCGGGGCCACCTGCTGCGCGAGGTCGAGCAGTTCGTCGGTGGTGTCGCCCATTGCGGACACCACGACGACGACGTCGTTGCCGGCCTTTTTGGTCTCGACAATCCTTTCAGCGACTCGTCGGATTCTCTCGGCCGTCGCGACCGAGGATCCGCCGTACTTCTGGACGACGAGAGCCACGCGTTTCTACCTCCAGCTCGACAGGTGTTGGTGCATGTCCAGCTGTCGAGCTTACCGACGACGTCCAGTTCGCCCTATGCGACGGGTGCCCGGGCCGTCAGACGTAGACGAAGTTCGCGACCGCGGCGACGGCCCGCACGGCATCGCAATCTCCGCCGTGAACAGTCACGACCACGTTCGCGCGGCCGAGATCGCGGGTGAAGGTGTCGACCGCGTCCGGGTCGACAGTGATGTCGATCTCTGGGCCGGTGGGCCGGGACCACTGGCACCGATCTCCCACCCGGATCGGCTCCGGCTCGGCCCCCGGCTCGGGGTTCCCGGATTTCGGGCCGTTCGCCGGGGCAGCGCGCAGCCCCAGCGCGACGGTCACTTCCTCGGCGACGCCGGACGCGGCGCGGTCGCCGACGGTTCCGTCGACGGCGATCCGGCATTCGAAGGGCGTCGGAAGGCCGTCCCCTACGTCGAGGACGCGGAGTCCGTCCACCACGTCCACGACGGCGCAGGGGTGCTGCGCGCCGGGATCCTCGTAGATATCCCGCTTCGGCAGCCCGGGCCTCATTTCCCGCAGCGCACCCGCGAGGATCTCGTCCGCGAGGTCGCAGACGTCCTCCCCGGCCAGGCCGGCGACACGGACGGTCGCGTACTGCGGGTCCGTACCCGGGCGATCCGCCTCGCCGAGGTCGAGCCGGAACACGCGCTGACATCTGCCGCCGGAAAGATCGGGGCCGTCACCTCGGAACACCTCCACACCGTCCACCTCGGTGCGTCCGGCGTAGGAGGACACCCCGAGCAGGGTGGGCTGGAGAGCCAGTTCGACGCGGGTCAGCTCGCCGTCCGGCCGGGAGACGAGTGCAGCGCACACCGACAGCTGGACCGCGGATCCGTACTGGGCGATCGCCCCGGCCTCGGCGAGCGCCGTCTCCGGGAGCAGGCCGCAGGGATCGGTGGTGCGCAGGATCCGTTCCACCTCGGCACGCCCTGTCTCGACCGGCGCCCCGCCTGCCTCGGCAGGCGTGCCCGGGACGACGGCCCCACAGCCGGACACCGCCAGCCCCGCCACCGCGAACGTGACCAGTTTCCGTCCCCACTTCCGACCCCACGTCGGCGTCCGCTCGTCCATCCCCGCCCCCACTCGACTCCCCCGGTCCCGGACCTGTGCCCTCGGCGTGCGCACGGTATCAACCGCTACCCCTGGTCCGAGCAGTGCCCCGGCAGGACCGTCCGCGGCAGGCGGCTGCCTCGGGTGCGCCCGTTGTGACGTTTCACCGCAGATTGTGGTGCTTCACAGCACTATTGCCCATCGCTGTGCAGCCGGTTACAGTCCGCTGCTGAAGTGAACCACGACTCGCATCGTGGTCCAACCGATGGGCAGCCCTGCCCATCACCGAACCGTGGGGGTCTGGTGGCAGTGTCGCGTCGCATCTGGTCGGGACTGGTGGTGTCCGTGCTCGTGCTCGTCGCGGCGACGACGGGAGTGCAGTTCTCCGCAGCCGCACCCGCGACCGGATGGGCACCGCCCGCGGTGTCGCCACCGGTCTATCCCGACGTGCACATCGACTGGGATGTGCCGATCACGATGAGCGACGGCACGGTGCTGAAAGCGAACGTGTACCGGCCGATCGACGAGCACGGCAACGTCGTGACGGAGCCGCTGCCGACCCTGGTCAATCTCACCCCGTACACGAAGCTGGTGTCGATGACGGTGGACTCGGCACAGTCGGTACCGGTACTCGCCGACGCGATCGCCGATCTCGCCGGCCGCTTCGATCTCACCGGCACCGGGATCTCCGGATTCAGCGATCTGATCAACACCCTCGACGGTGGCGCACTGCGCGGATTCGCCGTGGACCGCAACCTGATTCGCAGCGGATACACCCAGCTCGTCGTCGACGTACGCGGCACCGGATTCTCGCAGGGCACCTGGCAGGTGTTCCAGGAGCGCGAACAGCAGGACACCCTCGAGGTCCTCGACTGGGCGGCGAGCCAGCCGTGGTCCGACGGCACGCTCGGCATGAACGGCATGTCCTATTCGGGAATCAACCAGGTCCAGGCCGCCTCGAAGCAACCGGAGGCGTTGAAGGCGATCTTCCCGATCGTGCCGGGCGGGGACATCCTGCGTGACGTCGTCGCGCCGGGCGGCGCCGTGGGAATCGGGTTCCTGCCGCTGTGGCTGGCCGGCGTCAACGGCCTCAAGCTGATTCCCGACCTCCAGTCCGTCGCGAACGGGACGTTCGACTGGGACTGGCTCGCGAGCCGCGTCGAGAACCCGCTCGTGTTCTTCGATCTGCTGTGGGCCGCGCTCACCACGCCGACGGTGGACGCGGTGCCGCCGGAGTTGGCCGCGATGCTCGAGGAAGACAGCTCGCTGCGCCGCGATCTCGACGCGGCGCCGGAGAACATCACCACGCCGACATTCGTGATCGGAGGGTGGCACGACCTGTTCGCCAACTCCGAGCCGCGCATCTACGACGCGATTCCGCTACCCCCGGGCCAGAAGCAGCTACTGATGGGCGAGTGGTACCACGCCACGATCGGTTCCGGTCTCGGACAACCAGGAGCCCCACCGCGCCTCGACACCCTGCAGCACGCGTGGTTCGACAAGTGGCTCAAGGGAATCGACAACGGCATCGACGAGTTCGGGCCGGTCACCCTGTTCGAGCACGGCGGGGGCTGGGTGACCGAGAGCGAGTTCCCCCGGGCCGATGCGACGTACCGTCGCATGTACTTCTCGCCCGCGATCAGCGGCACGGCACAGTCCGTGCACGACGGCTCCCTCACCTCGACCGCCCCGGGTGAGACGGCGCGCCTGACCGTGGCCCCGGGCCTGAGCACCCTGTGCTCGCGTGATTCCGGGCAGCAGACGATCGGTGTCACGGCGATCCTGGATGCGTGCGGCAAGGACTCGCGTATCGCCGAGCTCGGCGGACTGACCTTCACCAGCGCACCGGTCGCGGAGCCGACCCACATCTCCGGCCCGGTCGCCGTGCGGCTGAACACGGTCCACGACACCACCGACGGCTACTGGACGGCCACCGTCAACGACGTCGCGCCGGACGGAACCTCCCGGGTGATCACCTCGGGACAGCTGACGTCGTCGTTGCGGACGCTCGACGAATCCCGCAGTGAGCGTTCGCCGAACGGCGATCTGTCCGCGCCCTTCCACACCCTCACCCTGTCGTCCCGACAGCCCGTGGTGCCGGGGCAACCGACGACCCTCGACCTCGCGCTCACCCCGACGGCCGCGGTACTGCAGCCCGGCCACCGACTGCGGGTCGACATCTTCGCCTCGAACCTGCCGAAGGGCCTGATGTTGCGCCCACTGCTCAACGAATCGGAGCTGCGGCCACAACATCTCGAACTCGCCCCCAACGCTCCGAGCTTCGTCAACATTCCGGTGGTGGGGAACCCGGACGGGTGGTGACCGCCGCCACGACGCGAGCGCGCCGCAGGTCACGGCGACGCGTCGCCGTCGATATCTGCGAGCGCCTCACGCACGGTCGGGAAGATCGCAGGCGTATCACTGGTCGTGGAACGAAGAAGTATGTCGCGGAACTGCCCCACGTCCCGGGCGATACGGAACTCAGTCCCGCCGCTCTTCAGCGATTTCCGTAACTGCTCGAGCATCGCCGCGGCGGTGACGTCGACGAACGGGGAGGTCTCGGCGTCGAGGACGACCACCTGCGTGTGGGTATCGACCATGTCCTCGATCCGCGACTTCACATGGTCGGCATTCGCGAAGAACAGGCCGGCCTCGACCCGGACGACGAGCACCCGAGGATCCGCCGCGGTCTCCGGGCTGTGCTGTGCGTCGACCCACCGCTCGCCGCTGCGGACCAGCGCCGTCACGTTCGGGCGGGAGGCGCGGTAGAGGAGCAACAGCATCGACACTCCGATCCCGATCACCAGACCCGGCAACGTGTCGAACAGCAGGACCCCGATCATGGCGGCGATCGCGCCGGCGAAGTCCGCTCTCGCCGCGTGCCCGTAGATGCTGCCGAGGCGTGACGTCCACACGGCGTACAGCCGGCGCAGCGACGCGAAGTCCACGAGTTCGATCACCGCCGCGATGACCACCGCCGCCAACGTGGCCTCGGGGAGCTTCTCGAACAGGCCGGTGAGGAACAGGAGGGTCAGTACCGTGAGAGCGGCAACGACCAACCCGCTGAGCTGCGTCTTCGCCCCCGCCCCACCGTTGACGGCCGTCTTCGA
Organism: Rhodococcus triatomae; assembly: GCF_014217785.1. Lineage (NCBI taxonomy): Bacteria > Bacillati > Actinomycetota > Actinomycetes > Mycobacteriales > Nocardiaceae > Rhodococcus > Rhodococcus triatomae. The sequence goes on from NZ_CP048814.1 coordinate 1,786,227, forward strand.
CAGGCTTCCGTTGACGACCATCCCCGAGCACAGCCCGGAACCGAGATTGGCGGCACCGAGGCCGGTGAGTTCCCGGTTCGGCGAGATCTCGTACCCCTCCTTGGCCGCGTAGGTCTTCGCCGCGCCCAATCCCTCGGCGAACCCGATGAGGAGTACCCCGACCGCCGGGCCGAGGAGGTCGACGTAGTCGCCGAAGGTGATACCGCTCGGCAGGCCGACCGACGGCAGCCCCGACTCGATGTGGCCCACGATCTCGACGCCCTCGTCGTCCAGGCCGAAGGCGGTGACCGCGCCGATACCGAGGAGAACGGCCAGCAGCGAACCGGGTACCAGGGGCAACCATCGTTTCACTCCCAGTACGAGGGCGAGGCCGGAGGCACCCACGGCCAGTGTGCGCCAGTCCGTGCCGCCCAACCCGGTGAGCACACCCCACGACTGCTCGAAGAAGTTGCCCTCGGACTTGTCGATCCCGAAGAGCTTGGGCACCTGGCCGATGATGATCGTCAGAGCCAGTCCGACGATGAATCCCTTGAGTACCGGCTCCGAGATGAACGAGGCGATGAACCCGAGCCGGAGAAGACCCGCGAGGAGCCCGGCGATGCCGGTGGCGATCGCCAGCACCGCGGACAACGCCACGTATCGACCGCCGTCCGCACCGGCGAGCGGCGCGATGATGGCAGCGGACAGCGCCGCGGTCGCGGACATGGGGCCGACGACCAGGTGCCGCGAACTGCCCGCCGCCGCATACAGAATCAACGCGGGCACCGCCGCGTACAGTCCCACCACCGGCGGTACGCCGGCGATGGTCGCGTACGCCAGCGCCTCCGGCACCAGCACAGCCCACACCGTCAGGCCCGCGACGATGTCCGGCCTGATCCATCCGGGCCGATACCCGTGCAGCGACGTGAAGACCGGCACTCTCGTCATTTCCCCGCTCCCGAAGTGGTGTTACCTATCGGTGTCCCACGTCGTGACCGCCCAGATCACGACGATGTCGAGCGCGATGATCAGGATCGCCCACAGCGGGTAGTAGGGCAGCCACAGGAAGTTCGCGATGATCGACAGCGAGGCGAGAACGATCGCCACCACACGGGCCCACGTCGCCCCGATCGCGAGGCCGATCGCGCTGACCACGAGGACGACACCGAGCACGATGTGAATCCAGCCCCAGGTGGTCACGTTCAGCTTGTAGACGTACTCGATCCCGACGACGAAGACGTCGTCCTTCGCCACGGCGGCGATGCCCTGGAAGAACGAGAGGACGCCGACGACGAGCAGTAGGATGGCGGCACCGATGGAGGCGCCTGCGGCGAACCCCTGTTTGACGGTGCCGCCCTGAGAAGCGTTCGACATGTTGCGCACCCTTTCCGGAGACGACTGGTCCCCAGATCCTCCGGCCGTCCGGGCGCCGTGTCGTCATCCGTCGCGGGTGAGATCGCGGGTGAGATACGGCCCGTGCGCTCCACGTACAGGTGAGTACGCCGGACCGGGCGGAAGGTCAGGGCGTGGGGGCGTCGGCGGGAATACCCGCGACCAGCGCCATCGCCGCGTTCGCGTACCCGGACAGCCGTTCGTCGGTGAACGATTCCGGGTCTCCGACGGCCAGCCGGCCCAGCATCTCGGCGAACGTGAGCATCGTGTGGGCGACGAGGACGGGATCGAGCCCGGCGAGCCTCGGCTCGAGCAACGCCCCCATCCGCGCGAGTGCCTCGGCCTGCGCGAGAATCGCACCCCGCGACGTTCGCAGCCCTTCCCGATACTCGCCGGGCGCACTGTCCGGGACCATGAGGATCAGGCGCCACCGGGTGGGGTTGTCGAGGACCACCTTGACGAACGCGGAGACGGTGGCCGTGTAACTCGCAGCCGGTCCGATCGCGCTCAGGTCCGTGGGCATGGTGGCGCGGACCTGCTCGATACCGCGCTCACGCTCGCGATCGAGCAGCGCGGCGACCAGTTCCGCCCGGCTACCGAAGACGGTGTACAGAACGGGTTTGCCCACTCCGGCGCGCTGCGCGACGGCTTCCATGCTCAACTCGTGCAGCTCGGAGTCCCGGAGCAACTCGAATGCCGCATCGAGGAGTTGCGCACGGCGTTCCGCGGGGGGCAGACGCGGCGCGTACTTGCGTTTCGGTCGGTCGATGCGCGTGGCTTCGCGGGGCACCGTGGAATCACCTCCAGCTCTGTCGGCCCAGCGTACCCGCTCGCGGAGGCTCGGAGGGGCCCCGTGTCCGCAATTCCTACGCATCCGTTGTATTGAACTGGAGCAATTGCTACGGTTGCGTTCTATTCGCCGCCGGACCGGCGGCGGCCGGGGAAGGAGCCACGCGATGAAGCTCGATATCGACACACTGCGCCGCGACGACTACGGGTTCTTCGGCCCGGGCTCGCCGAGTTGGAAGGTCTGGGCGTCGCCGACGGCACTCATCGGATTTCAGCGCGCCGTCGTCCTGGAGCACTTCGACCCTGCCCTCGCGGCGTCCGTGGCCGACATGCGCGGCATCTACGCCGATCCGGCGGGACGGCTGGACCGTACGTTGGCGTACTTCCTCGCGGTCGCCGTCGGCGACGGGCGCACCGCGGTGGGTCTGTCCGAGCACCTGATGAGCGTCCACGCACAGTCCACCGGGATCGAGCCGGTCACCGGCAAGCGCTACAGCGCGAACAATCCCGAGTCCCAGCTCTGGATCCACGTCACCGGATGGCACTCGGTACTCAAGTGCTACGAGATGTACGGGCCCGGGCCACTGTCCGCCGACGCGGAGGCCCGATTCTGGCGCGAGTGCGTCGCCGCCGCGGAACTGCAGACCTGCAGACCCTCCGACGTGCCGACGTCGCGAGCGGAGGTGCGCGACTACTTCGCCGCCGTACGCCCCCGGTTGTGCACCACCGAACGTGCACTCGAGGCCATGCACTATCTGTTGCGCACGCCCCGGGGAGCCGGCCCGACGTACATGGCGCTCAGCCGGGTCACGGCGCCCGCCACCATTGCCACCCTGCCGGGGTGGATGCGGCAACTCGGCGGCTTCGACCAGAGTGCACTGACCGACCGGGCCATCGTCCCGGTCACCCGCGCGATCCACCGCACCCTCGCGGCTCGGAACGGACGCCTGCTCGTCGCCGGCGGCGGCCGGGTAGCACCGATGACGGTGCGCATCTTCGACCGGCACAACAGGGCCGGGGAACCGGCCTCTCCACACACCGTGACACCGGCGGGAGCGATGCGTCGTCACGGCTCACGTCGCGCCCGCACGGCCACCACCACTGCTGCCTCGTAGCTCCCCTGCCCCGACACTCCCCGCACCGGAAGGCGGCGCCAGACCGTGACCACCACATTTCCTCGCTCGGACGAGCTCTTCAACCCGAAGACGGCGGACTTCTCCCGATTCGATCCCTGCACCAGGGACAAGTTCCTACTGACCGTCGAGTTCTTCGAAAGCCGCGGAAAGGCCTGGCTCAACCAGCAGAACCGCGACCGGGTCTGGTATGCGGAGTTTCTCGAGTTCGTCTCGCGTGAGCGGATCTTCGCCACATTCCTGACCCCGGCATCCGAAGCGAACGGCGATCCGGACAAGCGTTGGGACACGTCGCGGAACGCGATGTACAGCCAGCTCCTCGGCTTCTACGGGATGCAGTACTGGTATGTCTGGCAGGTCACCATCCTGGGCCTGGGGCCGATCTGGCAGTCCCGCAACGCCGCTGCCCGCACGCGTGCCGCGGAACTTCTCGAATCGGGCGAGATCTTCGCCTTCGGCCTGTCGGAGCAGGCGCACGGGGCAGACGTCTACTCCACCGACATGGTGCTCGATCCTCGTGCGGACGGAACATTCGTCGCCACCGGCGAGAAGTACTACATCGGCAACGGCAATCTGGCCGCGATGGTGTCCGTCTTCGGTCGCCGCTCGGACAAGCCGATCATCGACAGTGCCGACATCGAGCGATACCGGCCGGAGGAGGACTTCGAGGGATATCTCTTCTTCGCCGCCGACAGCAGGCATCCGGCGTATCGGCTCCGAAAGAACGTGGTCGACGGCCAGATGTACGTGGCCGCTTTCGAACTCGACGACTACCCGGTGTCCGACGAGGACATTCTGCACGAAGGCAAGGACGCCTTCCACGCCGCGATCAACACTGTCAACATCGGCAAGTTCAACCTCGGCTTCGGCGCGATCGGGGCGTGCGAACACGCGATGTTCGAGGCCCTCACCCATGCCGACAACCGGATCCTGTTCGGACAACGGGTGACCGAGTTTCCCCAGATCCGTCGCATGAGCGCCGAGGCATACGTACGACTGGTGGGGATGAAGCTCTACAGCGAACGGGCCGTCGACTACATGCGTTCGGCCGGTCCGGATGATCGAAGGTACCTGCTGTTCAACGCGATCGAGAAGATGAACGTCACCCGCGAGGGCGAGAAGGTCGTGACCCTGCTCGCCGACACGATTGCCGCGCGGGCCTTCGAATCCGACATGTACTTCCCCATGGCCCTCATGGGTGTCACCGGACTCCCCCGGCTCGAGGGCACCGTTCACGTCAACATGGCGCTGTCACTGAAGTTCATGCAGAACTACATGTTCGGTGCGAGCGACGTGGGTCTCGCCGCTCTCCGAGCGTTGCCGATCGGACGCGCACCTCGCACCGCAGTCCGCGTCCTGTCCGCCGGCCTCCGCGGTCTCGGGGGCGCGGTGGCCGACAGTCCGGTCGCGTCCCGCATCCCCGCATTGCGCGAGGCGACCCGGGCATTGCCGGCCGTTACCACCAGGCGCGACGCGGTCGACGACACCTTCCTGTTCGCGCAGGGTCCGAGCAGGGGGCTCGGGAAGATCCGGTTCGCGCCCTGGCGACCGATCTTCGACAAGTTCGCCGACATCCCGAACGTCGCGGTGTTCGCGGGGCAGGTTCGTGCCTTCCAGACCCTGCTCGTGGCCGCCGAGCCGACCACCGAGCAGCAGTCGGACGTCGACTTCCTGTTCGGTCTCGGCGAGTTGTTCAGCCTCGTCCCCTATGCCCAGTTGATCCTCGAACAGGCCGAGATCGAAGGAGCCCGTACCGACGTCCTGGACCACCTCTTCGAGGTGCTCGTCACCGACTTCTCGACGCACGCGACCCGGCTCCACTGCAGCGCGGCGGCCACGGACTCACAGAAGACCCGGGCACTCGACCTGGTGCGCCGACCCGTGCCGGACCCGGAACGGGCGGATCGGATCGTCCGGTCGGCGCGGGCACTCGCAGGCTCGTACGCGATGCGGCCCTGATCAGCCGCCACCACGCGGTCGTCGCACGTGCCCCGTACCCGCGGCGACGGTCACCTCCGATTCCCGCCCCCAGACCATGCGTTCGGTTCTAGGCTCGCGTTCAGGACCGTGTTCACGGCCTACTGTGCACAGTCGAGATTTCGGGTCACAGTCGGGATTTCGGGTTCCCGCGGGACCCGAGAACAGTGGGAACGAGGTCGAGGTGCCGATATCGAGGAGTACGGATCCGCCGCGTGCGGATCACCGGACGGTGCCGCGGGAGCGGCTGCTGGATGCCCTGAGACCCGTCCTCGTCGGAGAACAGGCCGCTGACGTCGCACTGATCTGCGCACCGGCCGGGTCCGGAAAGACCCGCCTGCTCTCCGACGCGGCCGACCGCCTCGCGGGCGAACCCGACCCCCCGGTCGTCGTCTGGATCACCGCGCAGGACGACTCCAGCGCGACCGACTTCGCGAACGCCTGCCTCCGTGCCGTCCGCGCGACCGGCGATCAGGCACTGGTCGAGGCATGCTCCGGCCTCGAGCAGGGCCCCTCGGACTTCGGTGCACAGCTCGCGGAGGCTCTCGCCACCGCGGCGACCCGAGTGCACCTGGTCATCGACGATGCTCACCTGCTGGCCGGGCTCGATGTCCTCTCCGGGCTGGAAACCTACCTCCGTCACCAACCCGCACACGTGCGCACCGTCATCAGCGGCAGGTTCGAACCACCACTGGCACTACAGCGGCTCCGGCTGGACGGCAGACTGTTCGAGGTGACCGCGGACGACCTCGCACTCTCTCCCGACGAGGCCTCCGCGATCCTCGGCCAGCACGGCGTCCGGCTCGACAGCCGTGAACTCGCTGCCCTGATGGAACGCACCGAAGGATGGGCTGCCGGGATACGGCTCGCAGGGATGTCGCTGGCAGGCCACGCCGACCACGCCTCGTTCATCGACGATTTCCGGGGGGATCGCCGACCGGTCGCCGACTACCTGATCGAGGAGGTGCTCGCGGGCACTCCCGACCCGGTGCGCGACGTCCTCCTCCACACCTCGGTTCCCGAGTCCTTCACCGTCGAGCTGGCCGAGGACCTCAGCAGACGCGCGGATGCCGGGGCGCAGATCGAGTGGCTCGAGCGGCACAACTTCCTCATCACCCGGATCGAGGGGGCGCCCGTTCGTTTCCGGTACCACCCGCTCCTGCGCAGCTATCTCCGTGCCGAGATCACCCGACTCGGGCGCCGGGCGATCGGCGAACTGGAGACGACGGTCTCCCAGTGGCACGAGGACTTCGGTGAACCACTGGTCGCCCTCGAGCACGCCGTCAACGCCGCCGACACCGAACTGATCGTGCGGGTTCTCGAGCGATCGGGGCTCCCCCTGGTTCTCGACGGGCACGGTGACGCCGTCGAGGTCCACCTGGCGCGGGCGCCGCGGCGCGTCCTCGAGAACTCCGTGGTCCGCTCGATCCACGCCGCCGTGTCGGTGCACTCCGGCCGGTCCGAGGTGGCCGCAGCCGCCCTCGCCGACAGTGCGCCGGCACTCGACCATCGCGCCGCCGTCCTCACCGAGGCGCTGCGCACCCACATCGCCGTCGACGACGGCGGCCTTCCCGGCCACGGCACGCATCCGGAAGCGACCGGATACGCGGACCTCGATGCCTACGCCGCCCTCCAGCACGGGCGAGCGCTGACGGCGACCGGCGATCTGGACGCTGCGGACCGGGTCCTCACCGAGGCGCGCTCGCACGCCCGATATGCGGTCAGTCCACGGATCGCCGCCCACACCGCCGCGGCTCACGCCGTCCTCGCCGTGGCACGCGGTACCGGCACCCCCGACTGCCACGCGGCGGTCCCCCGATCGGCACCGACCGCCACGGCCGAGGACACCGTCAGCGGTGCGATCGGAATCCTGGCAGCCTCCACCATCAGCTATCAACGCGGCGAGAACCGCACCGGGCGATCGGCGGCGCTGGCCTACCGGCTTCTCCGCGAACACGACTCGGATCTGGCCCGCTTCGCGACCGCCGCCGCAGAGTTCTACGACCTCGCCGACGCGGAGCGAGACGAGTCATCCCGGGCAGCGTCGCCGGGCCTGCACGCCGTTCTCGCTCGCGTACACGCGAGCCTGCACCCGCTACCCACGCGCGCGGTGCCCCGCCCCCTCCTCGCCGCGTTGCTCCCCGCGGTGCTCACCGCCTCTCTCGCCGCAGGTGAGGCCCGCCGGGCCAACGACCTGGTCCGCGACGTGGCGTCCGACCCGGACTCCGTCGCGGAGGTGGCGCTGCTGCGCGCACTCGTCAGCATCCACGACCACCACTGGGATGCCGCACGGCGCACCGTCGCACCGATCGTCTCCGGCGAGGTGTCGTGCCGAGCCCGTTCGGGCACGGTGGCGGCATGGCTGGTGGAGGCACAGGCGGCGGTCGCGGACGCGCGCACCGTCCGAGCGCACGAGGCCCTCACCAGTGCCCTCGAACTGGCCGAGCCGGGCAGCCTCGTCCGTCCGTTCCACGAGGCCGGTTCCCCGGTCCGGGACCTCCTCGCGGAATCGAGCGGCCGGTTCGGCGGCGCGAACTCGTTCGCCGAACACATCCGGGCCACCTTCCCCTCCGTCGGTACGACGAGCAACGGCACGCTGACCCGTCGAGAACTCGAGCTTCTGCTCGAGCTCCCGACCTGGCGGACGTCCGAACAGATCGCGGCGGACCTGTGTGTGTCCGTCAACACCGTGAAGACACATCTGCGTGGGATCTACCGCAAACTCGGCGTCAATTCGCGACGCGGCGCGATCGCCGCCGCCCGACAGCAGGGATTGCTCTGACATCTCTGTGACTCCCCGGCCCTTCGACCGACACTCCGAACCACCGGCACGCCCGACGCGCGGGTCGGATTCACTGCGCCGTTCCTACTCTCGCGCGAGCTCGATTCATCAATTACGGGTGAGGCGTCGGCCCCGCTCACCGTCGATGCTGAGATCACCCCGCACGACAGTGAGGAGCCCGTGATGGCCTGTTCGGAATCGACGTGGCCCCCGTACGTCCGGTACTCGTTCACGATCAGCGGGGAGCTGTCCGAGCGGGTCCTCGCCGCGTTTCCCGAGTTGTCGACGGTGGAGGCGCCACGTGCCTTCACGACGCTCCAGGGACCGGTGTCGAGCCCGACGGCGCTGCGCGGACTGTTGGCACGTTTCGATTCCCTCGGTCTGACCGTCATCGAGATGTCGCGTCTGCCACACTGACCCGGACAAACGTCCGACAGGGAGGTTCTCTCGTGACTCAGCGCCGCAGTGTGCGCGTCGTACTCGCCACGACCACCGCAGTTCTGGCCGCTGCCCTCGCCGGAAGTGGAGTGGCACACGCCCAACCGTGGGGGCCGCTGGCACCGCCGAACCCCTTCCTCGGACCGACGGGTACTTCGACGATGCACGGCGACGCCGGATCGTCGGACGCGACGCCCTTCGCCGGCCCCGGCGCGGGCCCGGTGTCGGTGGGTTCCGCGCCACTGGCGGCCGCCTGCCCAACGCTGCTGGAGGGCTCGGACGGCATGATCGTCGCACTGTGCACGAGCGTGCTGGGCCAGGTGCCGACGGTGCACCTGATCGACCCGTCGGCACTGCCGCGAGACGGCGTCGCGTTCGGTGGGGCGTCCGTCGCCCAACTCCCTCTCGAGAAGGGCAGCCTGCTCGGGGGCGTGTACGCCTACCTCGACGACGCCGACCGGCTGGTCGCGGTCGACGGACACCGGCAACTCGTGCGGGTCGCCCACTCCCGCACCGCGGGCGGGTGGTCGCTCCGTATCGACGAGTCGACGGATCTGCGCGGCTCCATCGCCGAGGACGACGCCGTCACGGGACTCGCACCCGACTGGGACGGCACGGTGTGGTTCGCGACGGGGAAGGGCATCGTCGGCACGGTGGACCAAGCCGGGGCGGTGCGCACGGTGGCACTGCCGGAGGGAGAGCAGGTCCAGAACAGCATCTCGACCTCCCCCCACGGAACCGCGGTGGCCACCACCCACGCGTTGTACGAGCTGACGACGGGCGCGGACGGCTCCCCGCACGTCGTCTGGCGCGCCCCGTACGACCGGGGCGGCGCACGGAAACCGGGGCAGCTCAGTTGGGGCACCGGATCCACCCCCACCTATTTCGGGCCGCAGGCAGGCACCGAGTACGTGGCCATCGTGGACAACGCGGACGAGCAGGTCTCGCTGCTGGTGTACCGCAGTGGAACGGGCGAACTCGTGTGCTCGCAACCGGTGCTCGCGGAAGGCGGACCCGGTAGCGAGAACTCGCCCATCGGTATCGGGAACACGGTGATCGTCGCGGGCACCTACGGATACCCGTACCCCACCGTCCCGGACGGCGCCGGCCCCGCAGTCCCCGAGTCCGCGCCGTTCACCGGCGGAATGACCCGTGTCGATCTCGACTCCTCGGGATGCCACACGGTGTGGGAGAACGGCGTCCGCAGTTCCGCCGTCCCCCACCTGTCCACCGCGGACGGGCTCGTCTACACGGTCGCCCGAGGCGAGATGCTCGGCTCCTCCACGACGACCACGCCCGTCGACGGCTTCGCCTTCACCGCCGTCGACCCGGTGTCCGGCGCCGTGCTGCACACGACGCCGATGCCCGGCACGATCGTCAACGATCCACTGCAGATGTCTGCCCTGATCACCCCGCGAGGGGAGTACGTCCAGGGCACGATCACCGGGGTGGTCGCGGTGAGCCCTCGTCACGGTTAGTGACGGGAGGGAGGTCCCGGAGACGGCTTCAGGGGATGTGGATCGGCGTGGCTACGCGTCCGCGGCCGGTCGACGCGTCGGCGGCCCACCGCAGTGGCCCCTGCGCCGGCTCCCACGTGGCGAGCAGTCCGCCGACCTTGTCGGTCATCTCGCTGCGCAGCCGGTCGAACGAGTCGTCCGGATCGTCACCGACGTAGCCGAGGAGCAACCACCAGGCCCAGGCAACCGCGCCCGCGTTGGCGACGAAGTCGGGGATCACCGCGATCCCGCGGGCCGTCAGGTCCAGTTCGGCGTCCGGCGTGGTGGCGGCGTTGGCTGCCTCCACGACCACCCGCGCATCGACGTGCGCGCAGTTGTCACCACGCAGGGCGTAGGAGACGGCAGCCGGGACGAGGATGTCCACCGCCGTGGAGAGGACGGCGTCGCGCGGGAGCTGCTGTACGTGCGCCGGGACGCGAGTCCGGTCGATCTCGCCGTACGCATTGCGGGTGCCGAGTAGGGCGGGAATGTCGAGACCGTTGGGGTCGTACAGCGTGCCCTCGGCATCGGCGACCGCGACGATCGTCATGCCTGCGTCGTGCAGGTACCAGGCGGCACCGCCGCCCATGGTGCCGATTCCCTGGACCGCGACGGTGGTGTCGGCGGTACGCCACCCCCAGGTCGCCGCGGCAGCGAGGCAGGCCTGCGCAACTCCGTACCCGCCGATGACGTCTCCGAGCGGTCCGCCCCGCGCGTGCGCGTTGAGGCCGGCCATCACCCGCTCGGTGGTGGCCGCCGGGTCGGTCGAGCGTTCGATCGCCGCGTGGTACGACTGGCGCATCCCGAGCCGGGCGAACACCTCGTCGATGAGATGTTGCGGAACCCCCAGGTCCTCGGCGGTGACCCAGTGCCGGTCCAGGAAGGGACGCATCGCATCGCAGAACCGGGTGAGGACGTCGACGGCACGCGGATCCTTGGGGTCGAAGTCGATGCCGCCCTTGGCGCCCCCGATGGGGAGACCGAACGTGGCCGTCTTCGCGGACATACCTCGGGCGAGGTCTTCGACCTCGCTCATCGTGCAGCCCTTGCGCATGCGGGTTCCGCCGGTCGCCATCCCCGAGACGAGGGTGTCGACGACGAGGTAGCCGCGCGCCTCGGTGTCGTAGTCCGTCCACTCGATCCGCATGACGGGCTCGTGCCGCGAGGGCACGGCAGGTGTGGGTGCCGGGGTGGTGTGGGCCTCACGGGCCGGGGCAGACAGGAGGGCCGGCACGCTGGGCCGGTCCGTGCTCAACCGGTGGAGGGGGTGGTCCGCAATAGTCACTTCGATTCCTCCTGCGGTTGGGATTCGGTCGTGTTCTGGAGTTGCCGTCGTGTCGGGAAGACGACTGGGTCGCCCTGACGGGTGTTCCGGAACAGGGCTGTGCGATAGGGGTGACGGTGTTCGAAAATCGGCCGCGGTGCTCGAAATGCGGCCGTGTACACAGCATGCGGGCGGTTTCGGCTCCGCGTCCAGTTACTCTTCCTGGACCTGTTCGTTCACGAAGAATGGACTGTTTGCGGCGCGGACCGCCGCCGCGCCATATCGTTCGTCTATGGAGTTGTCGCTGCACCGCTTGAAGCTGCTCCGCGAATTGAGTCGGCGTGGCACGGTGACCGCTGCCGCCCAGTCGTTGAACTACACGGTGTCCGCGGTGTCGCAGCAGCTCGCTCTCCTCGAACGCGATGCCGGGACCCGGCTGTTCGAGAAGCGGGGGCGGCGGATGGTGCTCACCGAGGCCGGTCTCGTGTTGGCCGAACACGCCGAGGAGATCCTGGCGACCGTGGACCGGGCCACGATCGCGATGGAGACGGCCCGCAGCGGCGTGTCCGCGCGGCTCACCGCGGGAGTGTGGGCGTCGGTGGCTGCGGGCCTGTTGCCTGCCGCGCTGGGCATCCTCGAGCGGGATCACTCGGGTATCGAGGTGCGTACCAAGGAGCTTGCTCCCGAGGAGACGGCCGGCGCGGTGCGGGACGGGGCGCTCGACTTCTCGTTCGTCATCGACTACTCGAACTACCCGATGGCATGGGATCCGTCGCTCTCCCGGGCAGTGATCGCCCGGGAGCGGATGTACGCGGCACTCGCCCCGGGAACGGCCGAGTCCGATTCGATCCAGCTCTCCGAACTGTCCCGGCAACCCTGGATACTCGCCGGTCCCCGATCGCACTTCGGCAAGGCGGTGCGGCAGGCGTGTCAGCAGGCCGGTTTCGACCCGGTGATCCGACACGAGGTGGGCGAGCAGGCGACAGCTCTGGCGATGGTGGCGTCCGGTCTGGGCGTCACCCTCGTCTCGGATCTGGGTCTGTCACTCGTGCCCGAGCGGATCGACATCGTTCCGCTCGAGGATCCGTTCTTCCGGACGGTGTCCGTGGCACACCGCGCGTCGAGCACGCCCCGAGCCTCGGTCCAACTCGTGATCGACGCGCTGCGAGAGGCCGCAGAATCTCTCGGCCTCGGCGACGACCTCGCAACGGGCGCCTGACCGAACCGCTCCCCTTTTCCCGTTGTTGCTCTCGAACCTTCGGGAGCAACAACGGGAAAAGGGGAGCGCCTGTGACGGCCGAGCGGCTGTCACTCACCCACCGCGTCGCGCACCCGGGGGAACACCTCGCCGGTGAAGTACCTCGCCGTGGTCTCGGTAGGGGTGCCCGCCAGGATGAACGTGTCGAACCCTTGGGTGCGGGCCAGCGACACCAGGGTGTCCACGGCGTCGGCGCCCGGTTCGATCTCGCCGACGTTGAGGATCCTGCGGATCGATGCCGGGTCGCGTCCCGCTCGGGTGGCCGCGTCGTCGATCACAGCCGCCGCGGCGATGAGGCCGGCTTCGTCGATGTAGCCGAGGGACGGCACCCAGCCGTCACCGATCTCGCCGACGAGCCGGAGCATCTTCGGCTTGTACCCGCCGACCCAGATCCCGATGTCGTGGGCGGGAACGGGGCCCGGATGCACACCCTTGACGGAATAGTGTTCGCCGGGGAAGGACACCGACCGCTCCCCGCTCCACATCAGCCGACAGATTTCGACGGCCTCACGTAACGCGGCGATCGATTCTCCGGGCGTACGACGCGGCCCGCCCATCGCTGCGATGGCGTCCCAGAACCCACCGGCTCCGAGACCGAGTTCCACCCGGCCGCCGGACAGCAGGTCCAGGCTGGCCGCCGACTTCGCGAGCACCGCGGGCGGGCGCAGCGGCAGACAGGCGACGTCCGGGAACACGGTGACACGCTCGGTCCTGGCCGCGACGGCCGACAACAGCGTCCAGGTGTCGAGGAACCGGGACTGGTAGGGATGGTCCTGAATCCCGATCAGGTCGAAACCCGTGTGGTCGAGAAGAGATGCAGTGTCCAGCAATGCTTCCGGGGCACCGGCGTCGGGTGTCAGGAACCAGCCGAACTGCAACGGATGGTGGGGCATGTGGGCTCCTTCGCTGGGCGTATCCCGATGCTAACCGCGGCGCATCCCGTAACCTCGCCGATTGTGTGGAGTGCGATACGCCGATCGTGGCCGGCCCTGACGGCGCTCGCCGCGGTCACCGCACTCGTCGCCGGGTGTGGCGCCGCCGACATCGCCGCGCCCGCTCAGGCCGCCAGGTACTCCACTGCCAGCGGCCCCATCCGGATTCCCTACGGCGAGGCTCCGGACAATTTCGGCGATCTCTACCTCCCGGGCGGCGGCGACAACCTGCCGGTCGTGGTCATGATTCACGGTGGCGGCTGGGGCCAGACGCACGATCTCACCTACACCGGGCCGCTCGCGACCGATCTCACCCGCGAGGGCATCGCCGTGTGGAACATCGAGTACCGCAGGGTCGGCGGGGCGGGAGGCTGGCCCGTCACGCTCACCGATGTCGTGGCCGCGACCGATGCCCTCGTGAGCGAGGTCCAGCATCATGCCGAGGGCCGGCTGGATCTCGACCGCGTACACGTCACGGGCCACTCCGCAGGAGGCCAGCTCGCCGCCTGGATCGCAGCGCGCGCGACGACGTCCGATCCCGCAGCCCCCGGCGAGCGTCCGCATGTCCCGGTCCGCAGCGTGACGACGATGGCCGGTGTCCTGGACATGCGCCGCGCAGCCGACGCGGGTGACCAGTTCGTCCGGAATCTGCTGGGCGGCATTCCCGATGGACTACCCGACCGCTATCACTGGGCGTCGCCGATCACACACCTACCGTTCGGTGTCCCGGTCACCGCGCTCCACGGCACCGAGGACAGGACCGTCTCCCCCGAGCAGCCTCGCCACTTCGCCGATGCCGCACGATCACACGGCGAACACGTCGAGGTGATCATGCTGCCCGGGGTGGGGCACGGCGATTTCGGCCGCGTGGACTCGTCGGCGTGGCAGGCCACACGTGCAGTGCTGGTCGAACGGGTGACGCGCGCGGACGACTGACCCCGGGACGGCGGTTACGGCATAGTGGAGATATGACGGACGCCAAAGTCGTACACGCCGAGGCCCTGCACCGCTACGAGATCCACAGCGACGACCATCTCGCCGGATTCACGCAGTACGTCGATTCCGGTGATCAGCGCATCTTCTTCCACACCGAGGTCGGTGAAGAGTTCTCCGGCCAGGGACTGGCGGGAATCCTGGTCCAGGAAGCACTCGCGAACACCATCACCGCGGGCAAGCGGATCGTCCCGGTCTGCCCGTACGTCAAGAAGTACCTCGAGAAGCACGACGCCTATGCCGACCACGTCGATCCGGTCACCCGGGAGGCGCTCGACGTGGTCCGAGAGTCCACGAAGTGACCGGTCCCTTCCGGGTCCCCGTCGACAAGCAGTCCCCCACGGTCTATCGCGCGCTCGGTGCGGTGGCGGTCGAGATCGGCAACCGGGCCGCCGAGATCGGCCTGGACCGGTCGATTCTCGAACTGGTCAACATCCGTGTCTCGCAGATCAATCGGTGTGCGTTCTGTCTGGATCTGCACACCCACCGGGCACTCGTCGCCGGCGAGACCCCGCAGCGCATCGCCGTACTCCCCGCCTGGCGGGAAGTCGACCTGTACTCGGTCCGGGAACGCGCGGCACTCGAGATCGCCGAGGGCGTCACCCAGGTGAACAGCGAGCACCTCGACGACGAGCAGTATGCCCCGCTACGCCGGTTCCTCTCCGAAGACGAGATCTCGCTCCTCGTGTGGGGCGCGGTGACGATCAACGCGTTCAACCGGGTCTCGATCCTCAGCGGGCACCGGATCAAGGAGCGCTCACGGCCGTAGGCCGGGTGCCTCGGTACGGTCGGATCCGGGCGTCGATGCGGTGGATCCTGCAGTCGTCGACAGGGATGCGGAAGATCTCGTGCACCTGCACGGTCATCCAGGTACGGCCGAACATCCCGGCGTCGAGCAGATAGTCGACGATGACGTCGTCTCCGTCGACCGAGTACGTGGCATCGCGGATCGCCCGCACGAGCCGGAACTGTGGCCCGCTCGTGAGACTGTTCCGCAGGTGTCTGCCGTTACGGGCCGTCTTCAGTCCCACCTCGTACCTGACCGCGCCGGGCGCGATGGGCACGCCGTATCCGTCGTGCGAGATCAACGCGTCCAGGTAGGCGCGGGCGACCGCGACCTGTTCGTCGGCGACACCTTCTCGAGCGCTCTGTCGTTCCACACCCCATTCGTACCGCACGACGAGGACGGCGCCGTGGCGAATCCGGCCGGTGCGAGGGGGCCGCGGCTGTCGGATCACGGGCTGCACGATGTCTCGATTGTCGTGTTGATCCCGGTTGCCGGGCCTGCTCGGGCCCGAAAAACGGGAACGGGCCCCCTGCCGGGTGCCGCCGCACCCGGCACCTGTCGTACAGTGGAGTGATGCAGCGCGCACTCCTTCTTGGTTGCCGCGACGGGGCCTGATCCAGACTGGCTCCTCGTCGCGGGGTTTCTCGTGCGCCGGTCGACTCAGTCTCAGGACTCACGAAGTCCGCACCTGTAGGAGTTCATCCCATGTCCCCCGCCGACGCATTCACCTCCGGTTCGCGCACCACGACGCCGCCGACCAAACCTGCACCCGCCGACCAGCCGGTGTGGAACACCCAGAAGAACTCGTCGATGCCGACGTTCCGCTACCGCCCCTTCGCGGAGGAAGTCGAGCAGATCTCCGTCCCGGACCGCACCTGGCCGGACAAGGTCGTCGACCGCGCCCCCCAGTGGTGCGCCGTCGATCTCCGTGACGGGAATCAGGCCCTGATCGACCCGATGAGCCCGGCCCGCAAGCGTCGCATGTTCGATCTGCTGGTCCGGATGGGCTACAAGGAGATCGAGGTCGGCTTTCCCTCCGCCAGCCAGACCGACTTCGACTTCGTCCGCGAGATCATCGAGGACGGGGCGATCCCCGAGGACGTCACCATCCAGGTCCTCACCCAGTGCCGCGAGGAGCTGATCAAGCGCACCTTCGAGGCGTGTGAAGGCGCGAGCAACGTGATCGTGCACTTCTACAACTCGACGTCGGTGCTCCAGCGCCGGGTCGTGTTCCGTGCCGACAAGGAGGCGATCAAGACGATCGCCACCACCGCCGCGAAGCTGGTCCTCGAAGAAGCGAAGAAGTACCCGGACACGAACTGGCGCTGGGAATACTCCCCCGAGTCCTACACCGGCACGGAACTGTCCTACGCGAAGGAAGTGTGCGACGCCGTCACCGAGGTTCTGCAGCCCACGCCCGAGCATCCCGTGATCCTCAACCTGCCGGCCACCGTCGAGATGGCCACCCCGAACGTGTACGCCGACTCGATCGAATGGATGCACCGGAACCTGGCCCGGCGTGACTCGGTCATCCTGTCGCTGCACCCGCACAACGACCGCGGCACCGGCGTGGCAGCGGCCGAGCTCGGCTACCAGGCCGGCGCGGACCGCATCGAGGGCTGCCTGTTCGGCAACGGCGAGCGCACCGGCAACGTCTGCCTGGTCACACTGGGGCTGAACCTGTTCACCCGCGGCGTCGACCCACAGATCGACTTCTCGAACATCGACGAGATCCGGCGCACCGTGGAGTACTGCAACCAGCTGCCCGTCGCCGAGCGCCACCCCTACGGCGGTGACCTGGTCTACACGGCGTTCTCCGGAAGCCACCAGGACGCCATCAACAAGGGCCTGGACGCGATGAAGATCGCCGCCGACGACCAGGATTCCGACGTCGACGACATCGTCTGGGAGGTTCCGTACCTGCCGATCGATCCGAAGGACGTCGGACGCACCTACGAGGCCGTGATCCGGGTGAACTCGCAGTCCGGCAAGGGCGGCGTCGCCTACATCATGAAGACCGACCACGGCCTGGCCCTGCCCCGTCGCCTCCAGATCGAGTTCTCGCAAGCGGTGCAGAAGGTGACCGACGGGGAAGGCGGCGAGATCTCGCCGAAGGAGATGTGGGACATCTTCTCCGAGGAGTACCTGGCCCCGGTCACGCCGCTCGAGCGGATGAAGCAGAAGGTCACCGCCTCGGAGGTCGACGGCGGCATCGACTCGATCACCGCGACGGTGAAGGTGAACGGCAAGGAGCAGGAGATCTCCGGCAGCGGCAACGGCCCGCTCGCGGCGTTCGTGGATGCCCTGGGCACCGTCGGGTTCGACGTGCGGGTTCTCGACTACTCCGAGCACGCCATGTCCGCCGGTGACGACGCCCAGGCAGCAGCCTACGTCGAGTGCGCGGTGAGCGGCCCGTCCGGCGAGCAGAAGGTGGTCTGGGGTGTCGGTATCGCCCCGTCGATCACGACGGCGTCGCTGCGCGCCGTGGTCTCGGCGGTCAATCGCGGTCTGGACTGACCGGAACGAGAACCATCGTCACCTGCGGCATCTCACCCGCCAAGGGTGACGTGGGCGGAGCCGGTCCGTGAGAGCGTTCGGGTAGTACCTCGGATCTCGTCTGAATGGAGCCGCTCTATGGATTACATCGATTCGTTCTGGGACGTCCTGTGGATCATCATCGTCACGTTTGCGTTCGTGGCCTACCTGATCCTGCTGTTCGCGATCATCTCGGACCTGTTCCGTGACTCGAAGTCGTCCGGCTGGGCCAAGGCGGCGTGGGTGATCTTCCTGTTCATCCTTCCGCTCATCACGGCACTGGTGTACCTGATCGTCAAGGGCGACGGGATGGCGAAGCGGTACGAATCGGCCGCGAAACAGGCCAAGAGCGAGCAGGATTCGTACATCCGCGAGGTGGCAGGCACGACCCCGACCGCGGAGATCGCCAATGCGAAGGCACTACTCGATTCGGGCACGATCACCCAGGCCGAGTTCGACTCGCTCAAGGCACACGCGCTGAGCAAGACCTCGGGGACCGCCCCGGCGTCCTGACGGGCAACCGGCACTCACCTCCACCGCCGGCCCGATGTCACACCGGTTTCGCTCGATCGAACCGATGTCACATCGGGCCGGTGCCGTCGGTGCGGCGCTGCACCTGCAGGCTCACTTCCCGGAACCCCTCCAGCACCCGGGCGACGGCGGGGCTGCGGTCGGCCGCGGAGCGCCGCGCCAACTCGTAGATCCGGGCCGCGCGCACCCCGGCCAGCGGCAGGCGCACCACTCCCGGACGGGCCACCGCGTGCCGAGGCAGCAGTGCGACGCCGTGACCCGCGAACACCATCTCCTCGATGACCCGGAAATCGTTGATGCGGTGCACCACTCGCGGTTGGACGCCGGTCGCGGCGGCGACGGACAGCAGCACGTCGTCCACCGGGAAACCGCCGCGCACACTGATCCACGCTGCATCCGCGAGCTGTTCGAGACGTACCGCGTCCTGCCCGCCCAGCACGTGCTCGGGGGGCAGGATGATGTCGATGGGTTCACGCATCAGCGGTTCCGCCGTGACTCGCGGCGACGAGCTCTCCGGTGCACGCTCGTCGCGGTGGGTGAGCACGACGTCGTAGTCGGCGAGCAGTGCCGGCACCGAGGAGGCCGGGAGGTCCTCGTCGCGGGCTTCGACGTCCACTCCGCTACCGGCCAGGGCCGTGAACAACCGCGGCAGCAGGAGCGCGGCACCGGACGGGAACAGTGCGACACGGACCGTTCCGCGTGGCGATCCGCGGTAGGCCTGCATCTCCGCGTCGGCCCGGTCGAGGGCGGCGACGACGTCGTCGGCGCGCACCACCAGTGCCCGCCCGGCATCGGTGAGGCGCAGGCGCCGCCCGTCCGGCTCGAGCAGATCGACTCCCGCCTCACGCGCCAGAATCTTGAGCTGCTGCGACACGGCGGAGGGAGTCATCGACAGTGCCGTCGCGGTGGCGGCCACCGTGCCGCGATCCGCGAGCTCGCGCAGGATCCTCAGACGCTCCGCATTCATGAAGTAAAGCTACATCGTTGGTGTACTTCTATTCGCTTGTCCTGATCTTTCGAAGCACTCACGATGAATCTCGTGACCACCCGCGATCGCCTCCTCGGACTGACCGTCGTCGTGCTGTGGGGACTGAACTTCCTGGCGATCCGCACGGCGCTCGACCACTTCCCGCCGTTCTTCTTCGCGGCACTGCGATTCCTGGTGATCGCCGTACCCGTCGTCCTGTTCGTTCCGCGTCCGAACGTCCCGGCGAGGTGGCTGATCGGCTACGGCCTCGGGTTCGGCGTCGGGCAGTTCGCCTTCCTGTTCTGGGCGATGGACGCGGGCATGCCGACCGGGCTCGCCTCGCTGGTCCTGCAGTCGTCCGCACCGTTCACCGTCGTGCTCGGTGCACTACTGCTCCGCGAGCGTCTGAGCGCGGTGCAGGTCGCCGGGATCGTCTTCGCCGTCGCCGGAATGACGCTGATCGGCTGGGACAGGGCGCACCATGCAGCACTGCTCCCCGTGGTACTCACACTCCTCGCCGGACTGTCGTGGGCGTTCGGCAACCTCGCCAACCGCCGGGCCGCGTCCGCCGAACCGATGCGGGTGATGCTGTGGATGTGCGTCGTCCCGCCCCTGCCGCTGCTCGCACTGTCCCTCGCGGTGGAAGGCCCCGGCGCGGGCTGGGACGCGGTGGCCACGTCCTGGACTCCCGCGGGGCTGCCCGCACTGGCCGGGCTCACCTACATCGTGCTGCTGGGCACCCTGGTCGGCTCCGGGATCTGGACCGCCCTCATGAGCCGCAATCCCGCCGGGTCGGTGGCCCCCTTCTCGCTTCTCGTCCCGATCGTCGGCATCGCGGCCGCGTGGATCGTCCTGCACGAGCAGCCGAGTGTGCTCGCCCTGCTCGGCGCGGCGATCGTGATCGTCGGGGCGGGTGCCGCGGTCACCGGCACGCACCGGCCGGCAGCGCCGGCACCCGGCGGGCAGGTCGCGTCGCCGGCCCCCGTCGTCAGCCGGTGAAGGGTGGGACGAACGTGCACGGAACCGGGCGCGGGTGGTCCGGATCGAGGGCGTTGAGGGCGAGGTACGCGGCACGCTGCGAGCCGGCGATCGCCAGGTGGTCGGAGTAGTCCGTGTCGCAGGTGTCCTGCACGACGATGTTGCGCACCGAGTAGCCGGGTGGACCGGGGACCAGCCCCTGGGTGTAGGGGACGACGAGCTGGTCGTAGCGGGTGGCGATGTTGGTGTACTCGACACCGGGGACGTACGGGGTGCCACCGGAAGCGATCTCGGCCAACAGGTCCGAGCCTGCCGTCACCTGGCCGCACGCCTGGCAGATCGGGACCAGCGAGGCGCCGTCGATTCCCAGCTCCCGAGCGAACGACCCCAGGGCGTCCGCCCCGAGCAGGGTGGTGCCGGACCAGGCCGGCGCGATCGAGACGTAGCGGGAGATCTTTCCCTCACCACCGAGATGCTTCAGGTAGTACGTGGGGACCACCGTGCCCTGGGAGTGCCCGATGACGTCCACCGACTCCGCCCCGGTGGCGTCCAACACCCGGTCGACGAAGTCACCGAACTCGCGGGCACTGTCCTCCATGGGCGCCATCCCGCCGATCGCGGACAACGGCCACGGCGCGCCGGGCACGGCCCCGTAGGTGAGCGCGAACACGCAGAAGCCGGCGTTGGCCAGCATCGGCACGTAGGCGCCCCAGTTGGTCTGCTGCGAGCCGCCGGTCCCGTGCGCGAGGACCACGGGGCGGGGACGTTCGGCGGTGGGCTCGCACTCGAAGTCGTTCGAGCCCGGGAGCGAACCGCCTGGATCGGCCAGTTCGTTCGGGATACCCGCGAAGAAGTTGTAGTTCTCGGGGATCGGCTCGGCATGCGCGGTGGCGGTGCCGGCGGCGAGGAGAAGGCCTGCTGCGGCGAGGGCCGCGACGGCACGGAACCTGCGGAAACCACCTCGGAATGTGATCGGCATCTCAGCACCCTAGCAAGTGCTTGGTAGAATGCCTCGGAATCGCTCCGCCGCGATACGCATCGCCGAACCGGCTGTGCCACACTCGGCCGGTGGGAACCAGCAGAATGGGCGTGCGCGCACGCCTGGCACTACAGGCCGCCGCCGCAGCTTCCTGGGCGTCGCAGAAGGCCGGACGCGGCAAGGGCTCGATGATCGGCGGACTGATCGCGCTGAAGATCGAGCCGAACCTCCTCGCCCGCATCGGCGCGGGTCGGCGCGCAGTCCTGATCACCGGCACCAACGGCAAGTCCACCACCACTCGCATGACCGCGGCGGCGCTGTCCACCCTCGGCGAGGTGGCCACCCAGGCGGACGGCGCGAACATGGACGCCGGGATCGTGGCGGCACTCTCGGCCCGCATCCACGCGCCGCTCGCCGCGCTCGAAGTGGACGAACTCCACGTACCCCACGTCGCCGACGCCGTCGGCCCCGAGGCGATCGTGCTGCTCAATCTGAGCCGCGATCAGCTCGACCGGGTCGGCGAGATCAACATGATCGAACGGAAGTTACGCGCCGCCGTCGCCGCCCATCCGGACGCCACGATCATCGCCAACTGTGACGACGTGCTCGTCACGTCCGCCGCCTACGACGCGGCGAAGGTGGTCTGGGTCGCCGCGGGCGGCGGGTGGGCCGGCGACGCCGCGAGTTGCCCGCGCACCGGGGAACCGATCCTCTGGGAAGGCGCCCACTGGCGGAGCACGGGCTCGGATTTCGCACGCCCCGAACCGGACTGGTGGCTCGACGACGACAACCTGTACGGCCCCGACGGCGTGAAGATCCCGATGACGCTGTCGCTACCGGGCCGGGCGAACCGCGGCAACGCCGCCCAGGCCGTGGCAGCGGCCGTCGCGATGGGCGCGCGCGCCGACGACGCCGTCGCGGCCGCGTCCACCGTCCAGGAGGTCGCCGGCCGCTACAGCACGGTGGAGGTCGGGCCGCACTCGGTGCACATGCTGCTCGCGAAGAACCCCGCCGGCTGGCAGGAAGCGCTGTCGATGATCGACCCCTCCGTGGACGGGCTGGTCATCGCCGTCAACGGACAGGTCCCCGACGGCGAGGACCTGTCCTGGCTGTGGGACGTACGCTTCGAGCACTTCGAGGGCGTCAAGGTGGTCGCCGCCGGCGAACGCGGCACCGACCTCGCCGTGCGCCTCACCTACGCCGGGGTGGATCACACTCTCGAACCGGATCCCCTGCGCGCCATCGCGTCCTGCCCGCCGGGCCGCGTCGAGGTGCTCGCGAACTACACCGCGTTCCGCGATCTGAACACCGCCCTCGCGAAGGAGACGCGCAGTGTCTGAGTCCACCGTCCGGATCGGTCTCGTCCTGCCCGACGTGATGGGCACGTACGGCGACGGCGGCAACGCCCTGGTGCTCCGTCAGCGGTTGCGTCTGCGCGGACACGACGCGGAGATCGTCGAGATCACCCTGAACGACCCGGTGCCGAACTCGCTCGACCTGTACACCCTCGGCGGCGCCGAGGACTACGCGCAGCGGCTGGCGACCCGCCACCTCACCCGCTACCCCGGCCTGCAGG
Source organism: Rhodococcus triatomae (assembly GCF_014217785.1). NCBI lineage: Bacteria > Bacillati > Actinomycetota > Actinomycetes > Mycobacteriales > Nocardiaceae > Rhodococcus > Rhodococcus triatomae. The sequence goes on from NZ_CP048814.1 coordinate 1,809,013, forward strand.
AGGCCGCCGAGCGCGGGGCTCCGGTGCTGGCGATCTGCGCGGCGATCCAGGTGCTCGGCCACTGGTACGAGACGTCCGCGGGCGAGAGGGTCGACGGCATCTCGATGTTCGACGTCACGACGGCGCCACAGGAGAACCGATCCATCGGCGAGGTTGTCACGACGCCGCTTCTCGACGGACTGAGCGCCCCGCTCACGGGATTCGAGAATCACCGCGGCGGAACGACTCTCGGCGCCGATGCGCGCGCGCTGGCGCGGGTGAAGAGCGGCGTCGGCAACGGCGTCGGTGACGGCCTCGAGGGGGTCGTACAGGGATCGGTGCTCGGCACCTACATGCACGGCCCGGTGCTCGCCCGCAACCCGGAACTCGCGGACCTGCTGCTCGCACGCGCCCTCGGCGTCACGAAGCTGGCACCGCTCGACCTTCCCGAGGTCGATCAGCTTCGCCGCGAGCGCCTGCGCGCCTGACGCCCGTGCGAGCTCAACCGTGGAGTGCGACGAGCTCTCGCAGGTGCCACGTCACTCGATCGAGCGGCTCGGTGGACCGCTGCGCAATGCTCATGACGGTCGCTCCTTCGATCGAGGCGACGATCATCGTGGCCAGTGACGCGGCGGTGTCCTCGTCGACGCCCCCGCGAACGAGTCGGTCGGCGATCGCACCCGTCCAGTCCGCGAAGACCTCGGCGGCGATCGACGGGCCGGCGGGAACCTGGTCTCCGCCGAGAGCGACGGCGACGATCGGGCAGCCCGCGCGGTAGTCGCTCCCTTCCAGCGCGTCCGCCCACACCCGGACGAACTCCGTGAGGGCCTCGGCGGAATCGTCCACATCCAGCGCACTGCGCAGTTGCGCCGACATCACCGCTCCGGCCGCCCTCGACGACGCCTCGAGAAGTTCCTCCCGGCCGTCCGGGAAGTTGAGATAGATCGATCGACGGGCGGTGCCACTGGCGGCGACGAGGTCCGCGACGCTCGTTCCGGCCACGCCTTTCGTACGCAGCAGCTCGATCGCTCCGGCGATCAACCGGTCTCGTGCACTCGCGGTCATCGGCATCCTCCCGAACAGAGCCTTGCAGTAGACCGATCATTCTACTAGCGTCGGCGATATCAGCACTCCGAGTAACAGTAGGCACCCACCCGCCGAGTGCAGCCACCCGAGGAGCCCCCGTGACATCGAGACTCGACCCGCAGCTCGCACGCAAGCGCCGCACCGAGATCCTCGTCGGCCGGTACGTCGCGAACCCCGCGACCCGAGCGCTCACCCGCCTGCGCCTCGTCCCGGAGCTCGTGTCCGAGATCGAGACGACGGGCCGCAAATCCGGTAAGGCTCGGCGCGTTCCGGTCGCTGCCGCATTCGACGATCACGGAGCCTGGCTCATCGCGCAGCACGGATCCGGGTCCGGGTGGGTACTCAATCTCGTCGACGACCCGCGCACTCGCCTTCTCCGGCGGGGGCAATGGATTCCGGGGCAGGCCCGCCTCGTCCCCGACGACGACGTGCGAGCCCGCGCCCTCACCTTCGTTCCCGGGCGCCTCCGGTCCCGAATCGTGGCAGCCACGTTCCAGAGCCTGCAGACCGATCCGGTCTCCGTCCGGGTCGAGTTCGACCGGCCGGCGAGCACCGACACCCGAGGAGGAGAGATCGATGACTGACGACCCCACGGTCACCGTCGAGCGGTCCGGCCACGTGCTGCGCATCGGCCTGAACCGGCCCCACAAGCGCAACGCGTTCACCACCGACATGATCACCGACCTCGGGCGCGCCTACGCACTGCTCGAACGGGACGACGACCTCCGCGTCGGCGTGCTGTACGCCCACGGCGAGCACTTCACCGCCGGGCTGGACCTCGCCGACGTGGCGCCGGCACTCACCTCCGGAAAGATCCCGTACCCGGACGACGCGCTCGATCCGTGGCGCCTCGACCACCGGTGGACGAAACCGGTGGTCGCCGCCACCCAGGGCTGGTGCATGACGCTCGGGATCGAACTGCTCCTGGCCGCGGACATTCGCGTCGCCGCGTCGACCACCCGGTTCAGCCAGCTCGAGGTGAAGCGCGGCATCTACCCGTTCGGGGGTGCGACGCTTCGCTTCTGGCGCGAGGCCGGATGGGGGAACGCGATGCGGTGGATCCTCACCGGAGACGAGTTCGATGCCGCCGAGGCGCTCCGCATCGGACTCGTCCAGGAGGTCACTCCGGACGCCGGGTCCGCCGTCGCGCGCGCCGACGAGATCGCCGGCTCCATCGCCGAGAGTTCGGCGCCGCTGGGCGTCCGGTCCATTCTTCGATCGGCACACCGCAGCCGCGCCGACGGCGACGAGGAGGCGGCGAAGCACCTGGTTCCGGATGTCACCGCACTCTTCGGGACGGCCGACGGGGCGGAGGGCGTCCAATCCTTCCTCGAACGCCGCGCCGCCCGATTCACCGGGAAATGAACCGGATTCACCGCATCACGCCCCTTGCCCGGCACGACACCGATGTGCAACTATCGAGTTGCAGTTGATGTCGCCGAGGACCGAGGAGAACGCAGTGAACGCCGACCGGACAGCGAACACCGAGCAGACAGCAGACGAACTGAGCATCACCCGCACCGTCGTGATCGCCGCGCCTCGCGCGCGGGTTTGGGCGGCGTTGACCGAGGCCGAGCAGATCGGACGATGGCTGGGCCAGTCCGCCGAACTCGACCTGAGGGTAGGCGGCAGCGGGGTATTCACCTGGGACGAGTATGGCCCGTCCCAGATCGAGGTCACGGAGGTGCAGCCGCCTGCCAGTTTCGGCTTCCGCTGGGCGGCCGACGTACACACGCCACCCACCGCGGGCCAGTCGACACTCGTACGGTTCACCCTCGTCGACCACCCCGAGGGCACGGAATTGACCGTGACCGAAACCGGATTCGAGACACTCGATCGCGACGAGATCGACCAGCGCCGGCTGCGGGAGGGCAACGTCGAGGGCTGGCGGATCGAACTCGGAGATCTGGCCGAGTACCTCACCGGGACGCGGGTGTGAGCACCCGGACCGAACACGCCCGCCTCGCCACGGTGTTCGCGGCCCTCTCCGACGAGACACGGTGGTCGATCCTCACCGAACTCGGACGGGCCGATCTGTCCGCGTCGGCTCTCGCGAGCCGACTCCCGGTGTCGCGCCAGGCGATCGCCAAGCACCTGTCGTCGTTGGAGTCCGCCGGGCTGGTCGAGCCGCTGAAGGTGGGCCGCGAGCTGCGCTTCCGCGCACTGGGCGCTCAGCTCGCGGCCACCGCCCGCGCGCTCGACGAGATCGGCGCGGCCTGGGATCGTCGGCTGGCCGCGATCAAGGAGATCGCGGAATCGGCGCAGGAGTGATCCGGCGGCAAACTCGTTTCTGCCCCATACGTCACCGAGGTGTCAGCGCGTCCTGTCCAGACGTTTCTCCAGCGCACGGATCCGATCCGCACAGGTGGGATGCGACGCGAACAACTGAGCGCGCATCCCCTGCTCTCGCACTCTCGTGTCGCGACCCTGGTGGATCCAACTCTGGAATACCTCGATCAGTGCCGGGCCGTACCCCAGTTCGGCAGCGATCCTGTCGGCGTACTTCTCTCCCCTCCGGGAAAACCAGGCGAGCACCAGCGGAACAGCGAACAGCGCCAACAACACTGGGTGCACCGACAGGGCCAGACCGACCAGCACCACCAGTGTCAGAAAGCGAAACGAACGGAGCAGAATCGTGGCGGTGCACCCGACCAAGCCCGTCCGGTCGAATGCGGATGCAATGGTCCCGACAACCACCAGAGTCCAGTAGTAGACTCGATAGAGGGCGCGCGCCACCACACGGCCGGGCACCGAGTACCAGTACATGATCAAGCTCGCCCAGGCGTGCCCGCCGATGTGGTGCCCGAGTTCGTGTGCCAACACCGCGGAGAGCTGATGCGGTGGTAGCGACGACAGCGCCCACCGCGTGACCGCAACCGTGTGTCCCGCTGCGGCGAATGCATTGACCGCGTCCGATTCCTCGATCCACAACCGATACCTGTCCGGCCGGACTCCGGCGGCGGTGGCGACCGGACTCCACACGGAATCGAGGTAGCGCTTCTCTCGATCAGTGGGAGCGCGCACGCGGAACATCGCCCGCGCGATGATTGCCTCCGCGACAGGCCAGAACACCAGGAGCCCGGACGCCAGGAACACCCCGAGAACGACCCAGCGGAAGACACTGTCCGGCATCACCACTTCGGTCACCAGCCACACCACCATGATGCTGGCCGACAGCCACGGCAGGCCGAGCAATACCGTCACCGCCGCGGAGGTGTGGAAACCACGTTTCAATCGACGGTCTCCCGACACCTGTTCGGAAACAGGCGCTCGGAAAGATCCGGCAGCCCGGCCCTCTACTCCATCGCGTTCGTTGCTCATCGTCCCCCCGGCGCTCTCGAATTCCTCCCAGTAGGAGATTAGACACGGACACCGACAGACGCATGCCTGCCCGTCATGCGGATCACTCGACCGAGACGACCGCGGTCTCGCGTCGCACGCCACCACCGGGCAGTGCGAGCGACACGACGAAGACCGTGACGGCGAGGACCGCGCAGACCAGGTAGGCGAGCGTGAAGCCCGCCGTCGTCGCTGCGGTTGCCGCGAGGATCGTGGCGACGACGGCGCTGCACATGGTGGTTCCCACCGACCGCAGCAACACGTTGACCCCGTTCGCGGCTGCCATCTGCGTCTGCGGGACGGCCGGGAGCAGCAGCAACGGCAGTGTGCTGTAGACGAGTGCCGTACCCGTCGCGGCGACCCCGAGCGCGGTCACCACGAGCCAGAGCGGCTTGTCCGGAACCGCATGGATCCCGTACCCGGCGACGAGCGCGAGCGCCCCCACGAGAACGGTGAGCTTGGGGCTGCGACGTTCGGAGATCGACGCGCCCACCTGGGAGAACACGATCATCGACAGGCTCAGCGGCAGCTGGCAGAGCGCCGCCTGGAAGATCGTCAGCCCGTACCCGGCGGACCCGTCCGCGGGGGCCTGCAGCAGCTGGGTGGTGATCAACGCGTTCCCGTAGAAGGCGAACCCGACGAACATGGCGACGGCGTGCGGGATGAGCACCGCCCGGCGGGCGGACGTACGCAGATCGACCAGCGAGTTCCGTGTGTGCAACTGCTGGAATCCCCAGATCCCGAACAGCAGCACCGACACCGCCACCATCGACAGCACGGCGGGGCTGGTCCACCCCCAGGTACTGCCCTGTGTGACGGGCACCAGCAGGCTCACCAGCGCTGCCGTCAGGCCGACGGCGCCGACCCCGTCGAACCTGCCGCCGGTGCGCACCGGCGACTCCCGGATGAACAGGGCCGTCGCGGCGATGAGCGCGAGCCCCAGACCGGAGGTCACCCAGAAGACGGTGTGCCAGTTGGCGTACTCCGCGATCGACGCCGCGAACGGCAGCCCGAGCGCGGTTCCGAGCCCGAGCGTGGAACTCATGGTCGCCACCGCCCGGTTGACGCGGTGCGGCGGGAGTTCGTCACGCAGGATCGAGATACCGATCGGAATGACCGCGGCTCCGGCGCCCTGCAACGCACGCGCGCCGATCAGAAGGGTGATGTCGGACGTCGTGGCGCAGACGAGGGAACCGACAGTCATCAGCGCGAAGGACGCGATCAGCATCCTCTTCTTGCCGTACATGTCGGCGAGGCGGCCGAAGATCGGGGTGACGACGGCACCGACCAGCAGGGTCGTGGTGATCAGCCAGGACGCGGCCGTGATGCTCGCGCCGGTGAGCGCCGGCATGCTCGGCAACAGGGGGACCATGACGGTCTGCAGAATCGCCTGGAAGACACCACCGACGGCGAGAATCGGGAACACGAAGCGCGAACCCGTCGATCGGGAGGGAACGGCCACGCGGGGCGGAGCCAGAGTCATGCCCCTCCTCACGCGCAAGTAAACCGACGTTCACCACTGTAGGTGAATGCCCGTTTACCCGGCAACTCGGGGTCAGTCGTCCAGCAACTCCTGCACCAACGGCGCGTACCGCGCCACCACCTCGTCGGCGGTACCGGTCGCGTGGTCCTGCATCATCCGGCGACGCATCATGGCCAGGCCCGTGACCATGGACATCACCAACTCTGCCCGCAACCGTGCGTCGGGTCCGGACAGGCGCTGCGCGAGGGCGTCGATCATCTGCGTCGAGTAGTTCTCCCGCAGCTTGCGCGCACTCTCCTCACCGGCACCGCTCATCATGAGGATGTTCATCGACAGCGGCTTGTACGGCTCGAGCGGTCGCGCGAACAGCGCCACCATGCGTTCCCCGAGCCCCTCGATCGGACCGTCGAACAGCATCGTCGCGGCCGCACGGAAATCCACCAGGGTGTCGTACAACTGCTCCTTCGAGCCGAAGTACTTGATGATCAACGGCGCACTGACCCCGGCGTCCTCGGCGATGTCCTTGAGGGTGATCTCCCGGTACGGGCGCGTCGCGAACGCACGGCCGGCAGCCTCGACGATCAGCGCCCGAGTCTGCTGCGACGTACGTTTCGCCTCGCCGCCGCTCACAGCACCTCCGCCGCTCACAGCTTTGTTGCGCTCGCCGCCGCTCACAGTGCCCGCCGGCCCGACAGCGCTCGCCCCAGCGTCAACTCGTCGGCGAACTCGATGTCCCCACCCATCGGCAGCCCGGACGCGAGCCGGGTCACGGTCAGCCCCGGGAAGTCACGGAGCATCCGGTACAGGTAGGTCGCGGTGGCCTCGCCCTCCGTGTTCGGATCGGTCGCGATGATCACCTCGGCGACGTCCACGCCGTCCTGCTGATTGCCGATGCGTGCGAGCAGCTCCCGGATGCGCAACTGGTCCGGGCCGATCCCCGACAACGGATCCAGCGACCCGCCGAGCACGTGGTACAGGCCGCGGAACTCACGCGTCCGCTCGACGGCCTGCACGTCCTTGGGTTCCTCGACGACACAGACGATCGTGCGGTCGCGGCGCGGGTCGGCGCAGATCCGACACTCCTTCTCCGCCGACACGGTCCCGCACACGACACAGAACTGGACGCCGTCCCGCACCTTCTGCAGCGCAGACATCAACCGGTCGATGTCCGGAGGCTCGACGCCCAGCAGATGGAAAGCGATCCGCTGGGCACTCTTCGGGCCCACTCCCGGGAGCTTGCCGAGCTCGTCGATCAGATCCTGGACCGGACCTTCGTACACGCGCCCGCCTCTAGAAGCCGGGCAGGCCCGGAAGTCCGCCCGCCAGCGGACCGAGCTTGTCCGCGGCGAGTTCCTGCGCCTTGTTCGACGCGTCGGCCACCGCTCCGATGACGAGATCCTGCAGGGTCTCGACGTCGTCGGGGTCGACCACCTTGGGATCGATCTCGAGCGCGACGAGTTCGCCGGTGCCCTTGACCGTGGCGGACACGAGTCCCCCACCCGCCTGACCGGTGACCTGGGCCTCCGCGATCTGCTGCTGAGCCGCCATCAACTGCTGCTGCATCTGCTGGGCCTGCGCCAAGAGCTGGGACATGTCGGGCCCGCCCGGAGTCCCGAATTGACCTGGCTGCCCGAATTCACCTGGCTGCACTGCTGGGTCCTTTCCGGAGTATGTCCTGTCAGCGTAGTCGGGATTCGGCCGCACCAGCGCCGGGGTGCACCGGACTGTCAGCCCAGTTCGCGCGCGAGGTTCGCGAGAACCTGCTCCTGGATCTTGCGCAGACCGATCGGCGCGAACGTCTTCTCGAAGAATCCTCCGATACCGCCGGCCCCGGTCCAGGACGTCGTCGTGGTCACGGTCGATCCACCGTCGGCCGGCGCCACGGTCCACGTCGTCACCATCGAGGAATTGCCGTCGGTCTCGGTGACGGTGTCGTCGGTCGCGGTGATTGTGGCGCGCACGTTGCGGGTGCGCTTCTCGGTGGCCTTCAGTGCCCACTCCACGACCGTGCCGGTGCCCTGCCCGCCCTCGATCACCCGGTAGCCCGAGTAGTGGTCCGACAGGATCTTCGGACGGACCGTCGCGTAGTCCGCGATCGCCGCGACGGCGTCCTGTGGGGAAGCGGCGACGGTGATCGAACTGCTGGCACTGACCTGGCCCACGATGATGCTCCTGCTCGGGGTCGAGGGCCGCGTCCGCGGCCCTGGCGGAAATGGGCGATCGCGAGTTCGCGGCCCGCCTGCCATCCTGCCCTGCCGTCGGGGCGATCCACGATTATTCTGTGTGAAGTAGGCCACGCGAGTGGCCCGCGCTCCTGCCGGACTTCGGGCCGACGGGAGAAACACACCTACGGTTCGGGGGATATCCGTGGCCGGATTCTCCGGGGAGGGATAGCGTCAGAGTCGTGGCTGTCTCAGGACTGTTGAAGACGATGCGGGAGGGCCGTCGCCCGTTCCGCACCCAGGTCGAACCGAAACTCGTCGGCACCGATGCCCACCGCCGCGGTGTGGAGCGTCTGCTCGCCTCCTACCGTGCGATCCCGGCCGACGCCACCGTGCGTCTGGCCAAGAAGACGTCCAACCTCTTTCGCGCCCGCGCCGGTAACGACGCTCCCGGACTGGACGTCTCGGGGCTCACCGGCGTCATCTCGGTCGACACCCGGGCCCGCACCGCAGACGTGCAGGGCATGTGCAGCTACGAGGACCTGGTGGATGCCACCCTCGCGTTCGGTCTCGCTCCCACAGTGGTCCCTCAGCTGAAGACCATCACCCTGGGTGGGGCAGTGACGGGACTGGGTATCGAATCCACCTCCTTCCGCAACGGGCTGCCCCACGAGGCCGTGCTCGAGATCGACGTGCTCACCGGCAGCGGCGAGATCCTCACCGCCACACCGGAGGGCGAGCACGCGGATCTCTTCTGGGGCTTCCCGAACTCGTACGGAACCCTCGGCTACTCCACCCGCCTGCGCATCCAACTCGAGCCGGTGCGCAGGCACGTGGCCCTGCGACATCTGCGCTTCGACTCGCTCGAGGACCTGCAAGCGGAAATGGACCGGATCGTCACCGCCCGCGAGTACCGCGGCGAGCAGGTCGACTACCTCGACGGCGTCGTGTTCACCGCCACCGAGAGCTACCTGACGCTGGGGCGGCAGACCGACGAGTCCGGCCCGGTGAGCGACTACACCGGTTCGCAGATCTACTACCGCTCCATCCAGCACGAATCGGTCAATCACCCCAAGACCGATCTGCTCACCACCCGGGACTACCTGTGGCGGTGGGACACCGACTGGTTCTGGTGCTCCCGGGCGTTCGGCGCACAGAACCCGAAGGTGCGCAGGCTGTGGCCGAAGCCGCTGCTGCGCAGCAGCTTCTACTGGAAGCTCATCGCCCTCGATCACAAGTACGACGTGGCCGACCGGATCGAGGCCCGCAAGGGCAACCCCCCACGCGAGCGCGTCGTCCAGGACGTCGAGGTCCCGATCGAGCGGACGGCGGACTTCCTGCACTGGTTCCTCACCGAGATTCCGATCGAGCCGCTGTGGCTGTGCCCGTTGCGACTTCGTGAGCCTGCGCCGGCCGGCGCCTCGAGCCAGCGGCCGTGGCCCCTGTATCCGCTGGAACCGAAACGCACCTACGTGAACGTGGGGTTCTGGTCCTCGGTGCCGAGCCCGCCCGAAACCCCGGAAGGTGCCGCCAACCGGCTCATCGAGGACAAGGTGAACGACTTCGACGGGCACAAGTCGCTGTACTCGGACTCGTACTACTCCCGCGAGGACTTCGAGCGCCTGTACTACGGCGGCGACCGCTATACCGAGCTACGACAGAAGTACGACCCGAAATCCCGATTACTGGACCTCTTCTCGAAGGCGGTGCAACGTCGATGACCACCATGAAGGACGCACGAACCGACAAGCTGAATCTCGCGCAGATTCTCGAGATCCTCTCGGACGGTACGCTTCCGATCCGGTTCACCGCCTACGACGGCAGCGCCACCGGACCGGAGGACGCCCCGTACGGGCTGCATCTCAACTCCACCCGGGGCACGACCTATCTCGCGACCGCGCCCGGGGACCTGGGCATGGCGCGCGCCTATGTCTCCGGCGATCTGGAGGCCCGTGGCGTCCATCCGGGCGACCCGTACGCGCTGCTCAAGATCATGGGCGACGACATCCACCTGCGCCGCCCTTCGGCCAAGGTACTGGCCGCGATCACGCGCTCCCTCGGCTGGGATCTGCTGCGGCCCATCGCTCCTCCGCCCCAGGAACACCTGCCCCGGTGGCGCCGCGTGGCGGAGGGACTGCGGCACTCGCGCTCGCGGGACGCCGAGGTCATCCACCATCACTACGACGTGTCCAACACGTTCTACGAGTACGTCCTCGGACCGTCGATGACCTACACCTGCGCGTGCTACCCGGACGTCGACGCCACTCTCGAAGAGGCACAGGAGAACAAGTACCGCCTGGTGTTCGAGAAGCTGGGGCTGCAGCCCGGTGATCGGCTGCTCGACATCGGCTGCGGCTGGGGCGGCATGGTGCGCTACGCGGCCCGACGCGGTGTCAAGGTCATCGGCGCGACGCTCTCGCGCGAGCAGGCGGAGTGGGCGCAGAAGGCGATCGTCGAGGAAGGCCTCGGCGACCTCGCCGAGGTGCGGTTCTCCGACTACCGCGACGTGCCGGAGACCGGATTCGACGCGATCTCCTCGATCGGCCTCACCGAGCACATCGGCGTGCACAACTACCCCGCCTACTTCGGCCTGCTGAAGGACAAGCTGCGCGAGGGTGGACGTCTGCTCAATCACTGCATCACCCGTCCGGACAACCGGTCCAATGCGCGGGCGGGCGGATTCATCGATCGCTACGTCTTCCCCGACGGGGAGCTCACCGGATCCGGCCGCATCATCACCGAGATCCAGAACGTCGGGCTCGAGGTGCGGCACGAGGAGAACCTGCGCGAGCACTACGCGCTGACCCTGAAGGGGTGGTGCGAGAACCTCGTCCGGAACTGGGACGATGCGGTCGCCGAGGTCGGTGAGGGCACGGCACGCGTCTGGGGCCTCTACATGGCCGGGTCCCGCCTGGGCTTCGAGCGCAACGTCGTTCAGCTCCACCAGGTACTCGCCGTCAAGCTCGGCCCCAAGGGCGAGGCCCACGTGCCCCTGCGCCCGTGGTGGAACGGCTGAACGCCCCTCCCCTCCCCTCCCCTCGCTCCTCCCCCTCCCCCCCTCCCGCACATGGGTGAAGGTGGCCTTCGACCGGTCTGATCGGTCGAAGGCCACCTTCACCCACGGAGATGACGGGCCCGCTGCTACTGGCCCATGACGTATCGCACCGTCGGCCCGGTGGTCCATCCACCGTCCACGGCGATCTCCGCACCGGTCACGTAGGAAGCGTCGTCCGAGAGCAGGTACACGACTGCGCCGGCGATCTCCTCCGGTTCACCGACCCGACCCATCGGCGTGTTCGGATAGTTGCCCTCGCCGACCTGGATGCCCGTCTCCGCCGTCATCGGCGTATAGGTCATCCCCGGATGCACCGAGTTGACCCGGATCCGGTCGGTGCCGAGCTCGACCGCCCCGATCTTCGTCAGACCGCGGACACCCCACTTCGAGGCGCCGTACCCGGCTGTGAGCGCGAGGCCCATGAGGCCGGCTGCCGAGGAGATGTTGACGATGGACCCGCCGCCCGCGGCACGCATCGGCGCGATCACCGTCTGCATTCCGATGAAGACTCCGGTGAGGTTGATGTCGAGAACGGTGCGGAAGTGCTCCACCGACTCCTTCTCGATGAACTGCCCCGTCGAGATACCGGCGTTGTTGACCAGCCCGTCCACCTTGCCGAACTCGGCGACGGCGAGATCCACGACGCGATGCCAGGCGTCCGCATCGGTGACGTCGAGGTGAGCGAACAGAGCGGAACTGCCGAGATCCGCTGCCGTGGCATTCCCCTCCTCGTCCAGGACGTCCGCCACGACGACCCGTCCGCCGCTCGCCACGATGCGGCGCGAAATCTCGGCACCGAGGCCACGCGCACCGCCGGTGACGACGACGACGCGGCCCTGAAGACTGCCCGGATTCTCACTCATGACCGCATTCCTCGTTCCCCGACTCGGCCTTGTTGCATCGCATGAGCGACCCCGTCCGTGTTTCTCATTGCTCCACGACCGCGTCACCGAGCGGACGGGTGATCTCCCACGTCCGCGTGAAATGACACTGGGACATCTTCCACACGCCGTTCTCGACGACGTACTCGTCCTCGTACTCGCCGGAGAGGACCTTCTCGGTCTGCTCGACGAGATTCACCTGGCGGAATGCGAGGGTCCACGATCCGGTGGCGGCGGTCGGCGACAGGACGTCGATCACCGGATGGATACCGTGATGCATGTCGAGGATGGCGTGACGGCCGTCCACCTTGTGGAGCGCGATGCGCTCGAAGACTTCGGCGATCGCATCCGCGTCGTCGAACGCACCGAGCGCGCCGTAGTCGATCGAGGCACCGGAGTCGATGAAACACTCACGGAACACCGCGGGATCCTTGGCGTCACAGGCACGGAAATAGCGGTACTTGAGCGCTTTGATCGCCTCTACGGCGAGGAGTCGGTCGAGCATCGAGTGCTCCACCGAGTCGGACAGCACGGAATCGGACACGAGGGCCTCCCGGAGCGGACGGGTGTGACGCACCAGACGCTAGCGCCGACGTGCAGCCGGGAGCACTGCTCGTCCCGCACGGCGGGACACGAAAGGGCCGAACGAGGAACGGCACGATGTCACAGCGGTTCGATCTGAACGAACCGGTGTGACATCGTGCCGCACGCCCACGGCCGGGGAACCGGCCGAGAGCGACTAGTCCTTCAGCGACGCGGGCGGAGTGAAGCGCTCGCCGTACTTGGCCGCCAACTCCTCCGCACGCGTGACGAAGCCGGCCTTGCCCTTACCGGCCGGGCCCTCGTAGCCGACGATGTACTGGTGCACGCCACCGGTCCAGGCCGGGAAGCCGATACCGAAGATGGAGCCGATGTTGGCGTCCGCGGTCGTCAGCAGCACATCCTCGTCGAAGCACTTCTGCGTCTCGATCGCCTCGATGAACAGCATGCGCTCCACGAGATCCTCGAACGGAACCTCGAGCTCCTTCGAGCCGAACTCCTCACGCAGGCCCGACCACAGGCCGGTGCGCTTGCCGTCGGCGTAGTCGTAGAAGCCGGCACCGCCGAGCTTGCCCTTGCGGTCGAACTTCTCCACGAGGGTGTTGATGACGTCGCCTGCCGGGTCGGCAGGCAGTTCCTTGCCCTCGGCGAGCAGCGCGTCCGTGGATTCCTTGCGGATCTTCTGCATGAGGGTCAGGTTCAGCTCGTCCGACAGCTGCAACGGTGCCGCCGGGTAACCGGCCTGCAGACCGGCCTGCTCGATGGTCGCCGGCTCGATGCCCTCGGCGAGCATGCCGATGGCCTCGTTGATGAACGTGCCGATGACGCGCGAGGTGAAGAATCCACGCGAGTCGTTGACGACGATCGGCGTCTTCTTGATGGCCTGCACGTAGTCGAACACCCGGGCCAGGGCCTCGTCGGACGTCTTCTCACCACGGATGATCTCGACCAGCGGCATCTTGTCGACGGGCGAGAAGAAGTGGATACCGATGAAGTCCTCGGGGCGCTTCACACCGGTCGCCAGACCCGTGATCGGGAGGGTCGAGGTGTTGGAACCGAGCAGTGCGTTCGGCTCGACGATGTCCTCGATCTCCTGGAACACCTTGTGCTTGAGTTCCTGCGACTCGAAGACGGCCTCGACGACGAAGTCGACACCGGCGAAGTCGGCGGGATCGGCCGTGGGCGTGATCCGGTCGAGCAGCGCCTTCGACTTCTCCTCGGTGGTCTTGCCCCGGGAGAGAGCCTTCTTCTCGATGCCCTCCGAGTACGCCTTGCCCTTCTCCGCCGCCTCGATCGTGACGTCCTTGAGGACGACCTCCAGCCCGGCCTTGGCGGACACGTAGGCGATGCCGGCGCCCATCATGCCCGCGCCGAGGACGCCGACCTTGGTGATCGGGGTCTTCGCGATGCCCTCGGGACGCGAGGCGCCGGAGTTGATCGACTGCAGGTCGAAGAAGAACGCCTGGATCATGTTCTTCGCGACCTGACCGGTCACGAGCGACGTGAAGTACCGCGACTCGATGACCTGGGCGTTGTCGAAGTCGACCTGAGAGCCCTCGACGGCAGCCGACATGATCGCGCGCGGCGCGGGCATCGGTGCACCCTTGAGCTGCTTACGCAGGTTCGCCGGGAACGCCGGGAGGTTGGCGGCGAAGGCCGGGGTGGACGGGGTGCCACCGGGGATCTTGTAGCCCTTGACGTCCCACGGCTGCACGCCGCCCTCGGGGTTGGCCTTGATCCATGCCTTGGCGGCGGGCACCAGTTCCTCGACCGTGCCGACCAGCTCGTCGACGAGGCCGACCTCCTTGGCCTGTGCCGGGCGTCGCTGCTGACCCTGCAGCAGTACCTGCATCAGGGCGTTCTGCAGTCCGAGCATCCGCACGGTGCGCACGACGCCGCCGCCACCGGGCAGCAGGCCGAGGGTGACCTCGGGCAGACCGATCTTGCTACCGGACACGTCCGCGGCGATGCGGTGGTGGGTGGCGAGGGCGATCTCGAGGCCACCGCCGAGCGCGGCGCCGTTGATCGCGGCGACGACCGGCTTGCCGAGGGTCTCGAGGCGGCGCAGGTCCGCCTTGATGTCGAGGGTGTGGGTGTAGAGCCGCTCCGCGTCCTCCGGGCCTGCCTTGATCATGAGTTTGAGGTCGCCACCGGCGAAGAACGTCTTCTTCGCGGAGGTGAGAACGACACCGGTGATGGAGTCCTTCTCCGCCTCGAGCCGATCCACGGTCGCCTTCATCGACGACGTGTACGCCTCGTTCATGGTGTTGGCGCCCTGATTCGGGTCGTCCATGGTGAGAACGACGATGCCGTCGGCGTCCTGTTCCCAGTTGATGATGTTCTGATCGCTCACTTGTTCAAGTCTCCTGATAGTCCTGATCGGATGAGCGTCAGACGCGCTCGATGATGGTGGCGACACCCATTCCGCCGCCGATGCACAGGGTGACGAGGGCGTAGCGGGCTCCGCGACGCTCGAGCTCGTCGACCATGGTGCCGGTGATCATGGCGCCGGTGGCGCCGAGCGGGTGGCCCATGGCGATGGCGCCGCCGTTGACGTTGAGCTTCTCGTCCGGGATCTTCAGATCCTTCTGGAACTTGAGGACGACGGAGGCGAACGCCTCGTTGATCTCGAACAGGTCGATGTCGTCGACGGTGAGGCCGGCGGCGGCAAGCGCCTTGTGGGCTGCCGGGGTGGGGCCGGTCAGCATGATCGTCGAATCGGCACCGGAGGTGGCGGTCGCGACGATGCGGGCACGCGGGGTGAGGCCCATGTCCTTGCCGGCCTGCTCGGAGCCGACGAGGACCAGAGCCGCGCCGTCGACGATGCCGGAGCTGTTGCCACCGTGGTGGACGTGGTCGATCTTCTCGACCGCGTGGTACTTCTGCAGCGCGACGGCGTCGAAGCCGCCCATCTCGCCGATGACGGCGAACGACGGCTGCAGGCCTGCCAGCGCGCCGGTGGTGGTGCCCGGGCGCATGTGCTCGTCGTTGTCGAGGACGGTGATGCCGTTGATGTCCTTGACCGGGACGACGGACTTGGTGAAGTAGCCCCCGGCCCACGCCTTGGCGGCGAGGTCCTGCGAGCGGACCGCGTACGAGTCGACGTCGTCACGGCTGAAGCCCTCGATCGTGGCGATGAGGTCGGCGCTCACGCCCTGCGGCACGAAGTAGCTGTCGTAGTTGGTGGCCGGGTCCAGCGCCCAGGCGCCGCCGTCACTGCCCATCGGCGCGCGGGACATCGACTCGACGCCACCGGCGATGACGAGCTCGTCCCAGCCCGAACGCACCTTCTGTGCGGCGGTGTTCACGGCCTCGAGGCCGGAGGCGCAGAAGCGGTTGAGCTGCACACCACCGACGGTGTCCGGCAGGCCCGCGACGGTGACGGCGGTGCGGGCGATGTCCATGCCCTGGTCGCCGACGGGGGTGACGACGCCGAGGACGACATCGGAGATGCGATCCTCGTCCAGATCCGGAAAGCGGGTACGCAGCTCGTCGATCAGACCGGTGACCAGCGAGATCGGCTTGACCGAGTGCAGCGAGCCGGTCTTCTTCCCGCGGCCACGCGGGGTGCGGATGGCTTCATAAATGAATGCCTCTGTGGTCACTGTGAAGTGTTCCTTCCTGGTTCCTCGCGAACCTGCTTCGTCGCGGGCTCGGTTGTCGACGCGGTGACGCGGCGTGTGTGGCCGGGGGTAGACCCCAGCTCGACCACTTTAGAACGCGTTACAAAATCGAGGGAAGGACCGAAGCGATCCGGTCTTGTGACCGAGGCGATCGTCGCAGGTCAGCAGAACGCGGGCTGCGCCCCGACGGCATCAGCCGTCGAGGCGTTTGGCGCCGAGCACGTCCTGGAGGAGTTCGAGGGCCACGTCCTCCGGGTCACGTCGCGAGGCCGGGTCCACCGGCTCGGCCGCGGCCGCGAGCATCTCCTCCTCGTCCTCGGGTGTCGACGGCGACGGCACGGCATCGTAGTCGGGCGGCGGCGGACCCGGGTCGTCCGGGAGATCCGGAGCTTCGGGCGGAGGAATGTCGTCGACCGGTTCCTGACGCCGGTCCGGAGCCGGACGCCGGACGTCCTCGGTGATCGGAGGCGGGGGCGCCGCAGGAGCGGTAGCCGGGCGGGCACCCTTCTCCTGACTCGGGCGGGAGAAGCGAGGTGCCCCCTTCGGCGGCGGAGCCTGCCGAGCGGACTGCGGCGACGACGGTGCCGCGGCGGGTGCACCCGGGAGGTAGTCGATCTCCCAGCTTTCACCGAACATCTCGGCCAACACCTCGGCGAGCACGCGGGCGTTGTGCGGTTGGGTGATCCGGGCGCCCAGGTTCGGCACCGGATGCGCGAGGATCAGCCGCGTCCCCTGGACGTCGTGCACCGTGGCCGCGGAGAGCATCGCCGGGAGCACCTTGTTGCGCTCGCCGACCTTCTCGCGCAGGCGGTTCCAGTTCTCGCGCAACTGCTCCGCGGACGGGCCCGCGGGTGCCGCTCGCGGGGCGTCCGGTTCGCTCTGCGGAGTCTCCGGCTCGCTCTGCTGGGCGTCCGGCTCGGGATCCGGTTGCGGGGATTCGCCCACTGCCGCAGGAGCGGGTTCCGGAGGTGCGGATACCGGCACCGACGGGGCTTCCCGTACCTCGGCGGCCGGCGGAGTCGCCGGGGGCTCGGGAGGCAGCGAGGGTTCGGGAGGCAGCGGGGGTTCGGTGCTCACCGGAGGCGCGGTGCTCACCGGAGGCGCGGTGACCGACGGTGACTCGGGCGCCGCCGCCTGTGGCACCGGCTCGAAAACCGGCGTGGGGCTCGGCTCGGGGGCAGGGCTCGCCTCGGGGGTAGGGGCCGGCTCGGGTATCGGCGTCACCCCGGAAGCTGGTACAGGCTCCGGTGCGGGTGTCGGCGTGGGCTCGGGTGCCGGTGGAACATCCGGCTGCGCTTCCGGCTCGGTCCGTCGCTGGGACGGGCGCTGGAACCGGGTCGGCGTCTCCGGCTCGGCCGGTGCCGCGCCGGTCGCCGCGCCACCGGACGCTGCGGGCACTCCCCGCTCGACCCGCTCGAGCCGTTGCAGAACTGCCGTCTCGGCGTCGGAGACGGACGGCAGCAGCATGCGGGCACACATCACCTCGAGCAGCAGCCGAGGCGCCGTGGTGCCGCGCATCTCGCCGAGGCCCTCGTGCAGCACCTCCGCGTATCGGGCCAGGGTGGCCGGCCCGATCCGCTGGACCTGGCCGCGCATTCGTTCGAGCACGTCCTCGGGCGCGTCGACCATGCCCCGGTCCGCCGCATCCGGGACCGCCTGCAACAGGATGAGATCACGCAGTCGCTCGAGCAGATCCACGGAGAACCGACGGGGATCGTGCCCGGCATCGACCACCCGGGCCACCGTGCCGAACAGCGCGGCGCCGTCCCCGGTGGCGAGTGCCGCCACGGCGTCGTCGATGAGCGCGACGTCGGTGACACCGAGCAGCGACAACGCGCGCCCGTAGGTGACGCCCTCCGGACCGGCGCCGGCGAGCAACTGATCGAGCACGCTCAGCGAGTCACGCGGCGAGCCGCCGCCCGCGCGAATGACCAGTGGATACACCGACTCCTCGACGGCGACGCCCTCGTCCGAGCAGATCCGCCCGAGGAGCCCGCGCATCGTGGGCGGAGGCAGCAGGCGGAACGGGTAGTGGTGCGTCCGCGACCGGATGGTGGGCAACACCTTCTCCGGCTCGGTGGTGGCGAAGATGAAGATGAGATGTTCCGGCGGCTCCTCGACGATCTTGAGCAGCGCGTTGAACCCGGCCGTGGTGACCATGTGGGCCTCGTCCACGATGAACACCCGGTACCGGGATTCGGCGGGTGCGTAGAAGGCGCGGTCACGGAGTTCCCGGGTGTCGTCCACACCGCCGTGGCTGGCGGCGTCGAGCTCGGTGACGTCGAGATTTCCCGGCCCGCCCGGGCCCAGCGCGATGCACGAGCGACACACCCCGCACGGCGTGGACGTGGGGCCCTGCTCGCAGTTGAGGGAGCGGGCCAGGATGCGGGCCGAGGAGGTCTTGCCGCATCCGCGCGGACCGGAGAACAGATACGCGTGGTTGATCCGGCCGGCATCGAGTGCGGTACTCAGCGGCTCGGTGACATGTTCCTGTCCCACCACCTCGGCGAAGGTAGCGGGACGGTACTTCCGGTACAGGGCCACGGTCAGAGACTACCGGCGTCGCCCGACACGACGGGACGGACGGTGGATGCACTCACTTCGCGGCTTTGGCCTTGGCTTTCGCGGCCTTCTTGAACTCGCGGACCTCCAGCAGACTCTTCTCGTCCACCACGTCGGCGATGGACCTCCGCGACCCCTCCTGGCCGTAGTCACCGGCGGCCTCGCGCCAGCCCTTCGGCTCGACCCCGCGCTGCTTGCCGAGGAGCGCCAGGAAGATGCGGGCCTTCTGGTCTCCGTATCCGGGTAACGCCTTCAGCCGCTTCAGCACTTCCTTGCCGTCCGGGTCGCCCTCCGTCCACAGGTTCGCGGCGTCGCCGTCGTAGTCGTCGACGACGGCGCGGCACATCGCCTGGATGCGGCCGGCCATCGAGCCGGGAAAACGGTGCACCGCAGGCGGCTGGGCGCACAACGCCGCGAACTCCTCCGGGTCGGCGTCCGCGATCCGCTCGGCATCGAAGCCGCCCATGCGCTGCGCGATCTTGAGCGGGCCCGCGAATGCGGACTCCATCGGCACCTGCTGATCCAGCAACATCCCCGTGAGCAGTGCCAGCGGGTCCGTGGAGAGCAGGTCGTCCGCCTCGGGGTCTCCGGTGAGGTGCAGCGCGGGTGCCATGCACTCAGCATGGCACGGCCGCCGCCGTCCGGCACCCCTCCTCGGCCCCTTCCCTTATGCAGCCGCCCTCCCCGGCACCATGTGACATCGGTTCGATCTGAACGATCCGATGCGACATGGTGCCGGGAGCGCGGGGCGGCAACCAGCAGGGAATCGGGCAGTGCCCGCGGCGGTCAGCTCCGGAACGCCCAGTCGAGGCCGGCGACCATCCGGTCCCGCCAGTGCAGCAGTTCGTGGCTGCCGCAGTACTCGCCGTACGCGACGGTATGTCCGGCCTCGCGCAGCAGCGACGCCATCTCGCGGTTCCGCTCGACCAGCATCCACTCCAACTCGCCCACCTCGAGCCACATCCGCGACGTTCCCGGATTCACCCTCTTTTGCAGCGGCACACCCTCGCCGTCACCGGGCCACCAGAACGATCCCGACAGGCTCACCGCACATCCGAACGTTTCCGGCGCTTCCAGTGCGGCATAGGTGGCGGTCAGGCCTCCCAGACTGCACCCGCCGATCGCGGTGCGCCGAGGATCGGCGGTGACGGCGTGCTCGCGTCGCAGCCACGGCACGAGCTCCTCGGTGAGTGCGGCGAGGAAGTCCGGGCTGCACCCGAGTTCGGTGGTCCGGGTCTGCGGGTCGAGGCCGTCGACCGTGACGACCAGCGGAGTCGGGTCGAGGCGGTCCAGCGCGCCCGCGAGGGGCGCCTGCTCGGTCCAGTTCCGTCCGTCGAGCAGCACCGCGAGCGGACGGTCCCGCGCCGCCGGTCCGGGCGGTTCGTAGATCGCGATCGTCCGCTCCCGGCCGGCGAGCGAGCGAACCGACTCGGACCACGAGCCGCGGCCCGGCGATTCGACCCACCACTGATGTTCCGGCGCGTCCGGCATGACCGCCACCGAACACGGCGCCGGGGTGGCGGCGAACGGCGGAAGCGCATTGAACTCGTCCAGTCGGGCGCCCTCGACGACCGATCGCCACCATTGCCACCCTGCGCTACCGGACTCCGGCTCCCGCAGTTCCTCCCGGCGCGGCAGGAAGCGGTATCCCCCGCGCCACCGCGACGGCACCTCGAGGGACAGATGCCACAGGTCGGTCCCCGGCAATCGGGTCAGCAATGCCCGATCGAGCTGTGCCCTGTCGGTGATTCCGTTCGCATCCAGATACACGCGGGTCGTCGGCGACGTGGACTCGTCGCCGTCCGGGTCGCGCCAGCAGAACGTCGCGGTGACCGCCTCGTCCGACTGGCCGGGAAGCCGCTCCACCAGCGGTGATCCGACCGCGGCCAGCCGGTTCCAGAACTCCGGCACCGACTCCGGCGACAGACTCTCGATCGTCGGCGAGCCGAGAACTCGCCGGACGGGTCCCGGAACTCTGCGGAGCACCGCCACCACCTCCTGTTTAGCTGACGCTAACCTAACGACGTTGTTTCACTTCGAGAAAGAAGGATCCCACAGTGTTGTTCCGTCGAACCGCAGCCGCCGTGCTCGGTCTCGTCGTCGCCGTCGGTGTCGCATCATGCTCCTCCGACACCGACGCGGACGAGTCCTCCAACCCCACCGCATCCTCCGAGGGCAGCTGGCCCCGCACCATCACCGACGACCGCGGGACCGTCACCATCGACGCCCAGCCCGAGCGCATCGTCTCGACCAGCGTCACGCTCACCGGCTCGCTGCTGTCGCTCGATGCGCCGGTGATCGGCACCGGCACGCAGCCGCCGTCGACCATCACCGACGACGACGGCCTGTTCCTCCAGTGGGCCGATGTCGCGAAGGAACGCGACGTCGAGGTCCTCTACCAGGGTGAGCCGAACATCGAACGGATCACCGCCGCGAACCCGGACCTGATCTTCGTTTCCGCGACCGGAGCCGACGCGGCCGCAGCCCAGTACGACACCCTGGCGAAGATCGCACCCGTCGTGGTGCTGCGGTACGACAACCTGTCCTGGCAGGACCTCACCGAGAAGATCGCCGAAGCCGTCGGCGCCGAGGACAAGGCTCGGGAACTGATCGCCGAGTTCGACGGCCGGGTCGACGAGGCACGGGAGTCGCTCACCGATGATGTTCTCGCTCAGTCGAACCCGGTGAACGTTCTGACGTACAACTCGCCGGAGGATTCGCGGATCTTCACCAGCGAGTCATCGCAGGGCGCGCTCCTGGAAAGCCTGGGACTCGAGATCGCCGAGCTGCCGGCGTCGATCACCGACATCGATGCCGGTGACACCGCGACGCGTGACGACGTCGTCGGTGTGTCCCAGGAACTGCTCACCCAGGCCCTGCCCGGGAACAGCACCTTCATCATCAACGCCCAGCAGCCGGACGCGGATCGGCTTCTCGCCGACCCGACGCTGGCCGCCACGCCGTCGGTCGAGCAGGGACAGGTCTACCCGCTCGGATACGACAGCTTCCGGTTGGACTACTACAGCGCCAACCTCGTCATCGATCGCGTCGTCGACGCGCTCACCTGACGTCCGCCCGGGTTCGGACCGGTTGGTCCGGGCCCGGGAACGGCGGCGCGCCGGCGGCCGCTACTTCGCGAGCTGGTGCTCCGTGGCCGCCAGCAGGACGCAGGTGGCGAGGCCGTTCATGGCCTTCTCCAGCTCGTCCGACGACGGGTAGCTCGGTGCGATCCGGATGTTCCTGTCCTCCGGATCGATACGATGGGGGAAGGCAGAACCCGCTGCGGTGAGCGCGATTCCGGCGTCCTTCGCCAACGCGATGACGCGCCGCGCCGTCCCCTCGAGGACGTCGAGGCTGATGAAGTAGCCGCCCTTGGGCTCGGTCCACGAGGCCACCTTCGACGAGCCGAGTCGCTCCTCGAGGATGCGCAGCACCAACGCGAACTTCGGCGCCAGCAGCTCACGATGCTTCTCCATGTGCGCGCGGACCCCGTCCGCGTCGCCGAAGAACCGCAGGTGCCGCAACTGGTTGAGCTTGTCCGGACCGATGCTCTTCTTACCGAAATGACCCTGGTACCACTGAAGATTCGCGGTCGAGCTACCGAAGAACGACACTCCCGCACCGGCGAACGTGATCTTCGACGTCGAGGCGAACACGAACGGACGGTGGGGGTGGCCGGCCTCGGCGGCCATACCGAGGACGTCGTAGGACGGCGCCGTCTCACCGACCAGCGGATGCACCGCATAGGCGTTGTCCCAGAACAGCCGGAAGTCCGGCGCAGCCGTCGGCATGGACGCCAGCTGCCGCACCACGTCCTCGGAGTACACCGCGCCGGTCGGGTTCGAGTAGTTCGGTACCGCCCACAGCCCCTTGATCTGCGGATCCTGCGCGACGAGCCGGGTCACCTCGGCCATGTCGGGACCGTCGGGATGCATCGCGACCGGGATCATCTCGATGCCGAACGACTCGGTGATCGCGAAGTGCCGGTCGTACCCGGGCACCGGGCAGAGGAAGCGCACGAGCGGCTCCTGCGCCCATGGGCGTGGCGAGTCGACGGTGCCGTGCAGCAGGGAGTAGACGACCAGGTCGTGCATGATCTCGAGGCTCGCATTGCCCGCGGCCAGCAGGTTCGACGCCGGGATGCCGAGCAGGTCGCCGAAGATCGCGCGCAGCTCGGGCAGACCGGTGAGGCCGCCGTAGTTGCGGCAGTCCGTGCCGGAGCCGTCCGACCAGTCGTCGGCCCCGGGAAGCGTGAGCAGAGCGTTGGAGAGGTCCAGCTGCTCCGGGGAGGGCTTGCCGCGCGTGAGGTCGAGGGTGAGCTTCTCGGTTTTCAGCTGCTCGTAGTTGGCAGCTTGACGCTGATGCTCGGTCTGGAGTTCCTCGTGGCTCATCAACCCGATCTGGGTTTGGCTAGGCATCCGGAGCGGCCTTTCACCGACAATGGTCGGGTAGCGAAAGTGAAGGGGACCCCGCGCACCCGGCAGAGCCCGTTGACCCTTGCTGCCTTCCGGCCCTGGGGGAGTTCACAGGATGCGCGCCGCGCGGGATCCACCACAGAGTGTAGACGCACCCCGCCACTACCGGTGATCCGCCCCGGTGCCCGCCGGGCTCGGGTGCCCGGGAGATGTGACGGTGTTAACGTCCCCCCTCGACAACCGGCGCCCGGACGAGGGGATGGGGATGAGATCGAGCAGGACCGTATCCGCGGCTGCGTTGCTGGCCACGGCGGCAGCGCTCGCGGGCTGCTCCGGCAGCGACACCGGTGCCACCACCGATCCGGTGAAGTGGGACACGGCCCGGGCCTGTGACCTGGCCGACGACGCCACCTTGGCCCCGTTGCTCACCGTCGGGGTCGACGAGGGCACGGAAGCCGACTCGAGTGGACGCGTCACCTGTTCGTGGGGTTCGGCCGAACAGCTCAACACCGTCGCGATCACTCTCACGTCGGCACCGCAGACCGCCCGCGAACTCCGGACGGTGGACGTCGCCGGCCTGACCGGGCGCGTTCTCGCCGAGAGCAAGTACCAGTGCATCGTCGAGTTCGAGACCGACTCCGGGGTGCTCTCGGTCGAGACGAAGTTCGGGCTCGACGCCACCGGCAACCCGGACACCTCGTGTGACCGGGCCGTCCCCCTCGCCGAGCACGCGCTCGGAGAGCTCGGCTGGACGGCCTGAGCACCCCCGATCACCTGCCCGTTTACCAGTACCGGCGAGTCTTTCGGTATGCTCCCCCACGGAGGATTCGCCTAGTGGCCTATGGCGCTCGCCTGGAACGCGGGTTGGGTTAACGCCCTCAGGGGTTCAAATCCCCTATCCTCCGCCGAGACAGCAGGTCAGGACGAGTTCGATGTCCTGGCCTGCTGTCGTTCGTCCCGGCATCCGCCCGCTGTCGGAGCGGATCCCTATGCTCGTGACACTCGATCGAGGGAGGGTCCGGTGCCGGTGTCGGAGGGTGGGTTCTTTCGCATCGTCGACGCGCTCGTCGACGTGGTGCGCACGAAGAACGAGAGATATACCGCGTTCAGCGTGCGAGGCAGGAAGTTCGGCTACCACTGGCCGCGCACGGAGACCGTGGGGCTCAAGCAGACGCTGTCGGAGCAACAGGCCCTGGTGTCCGAACGCCCGGACGTCTTCGAGGAACAGTTCACGGCGGGCGGCTTCGGCTGG
Organism: Rhodococcus triatomae; assembly: GCF_014217785.1. Taxonomy (NCBI): domain Bacteria; kingdom Bacillati; phylum Actinomycetota; class Actinomycetes; order Mycobacteriales; family Nocardiaceae; genus Rhodococcus; species Rhodococcus triatomae. Next base: position 1,833,390 of record NZ_CP048814.1, read on the forward strand.
GTGGTCGTTCACCTGAACGGCATCGAGGAGGACGAACTGTCCGAGCTGATCTTCGAGGCCTGGCGGCTGTCCGCTCCCGAAGACCTGGTCGCCGAAGTGCCCGATTGGGCCGAGGACTCGCCGCACTGAGGATTTCGCCGGTCACAGGCTTTTCGCACCGTGAATACGTGACTGTTCAACTAAGTCCCCACCTGAGCACGCACGGGAGCCGAGCCGACGCCTCGACCTCGTGACCGGAGGGCACCCGCACGCAGGGGCGGCGTGTGCCAGAGTGGGTCGATTCCGGAGACGAGCACCGAGCGGAGGAGTCGACACGTGATGGACCGGTCCCGACGGACTGTCGTGCTCGCGGTGGTGTTGTCCACACTCGCGGGCTTCGTCGACGCGATCGGTTTCATCACCGTGGGCGGATTCTTCGTCTCGTTCATGAGCGGCAACCTGACCCGATTCAGCGTCAGCGTCGCCGAGGGCGTGTGGTCGAGTGTCGCTACCGCGGGGGCCATCATCGGCACCTTCGTCGTCGGTGTCGTCCTGGGTGCGCTCGTCGGGCACTTCGCCGGCCCGGACCGCCGGACCCGCAAGACTGCGGTACTCGCGACGGTGACCGGCTTCCTCGTTCTCGGTGCCGTCGCCGGCAGCGTGGATCTGACGGTGATCGCGGTGGGCGCGATGATCCTCGCGATGGGGATCGAGAACGCGGTGTTCCAGCGTGACGGCGAGGTCACCATCGGCCTGACGTACATGACCGGCGCACTGGTGAAGATGGGCCAACGCATCGCGGGAGCACTGGTCGGCGGGCCGCGATGGACCTGGCTCCGATATTTCGCCCTGTGGGCGGGGCTCGCGATCGGGGCGGTCGCCGGGGCACTCACGTACCGGGCGGCGGGACTCGGTTCGCTCTGGATCGCCGCCCTGCTGGCGGCGGGCACGACGGTCTACACGTGGCAGTTCCTCACTCGTCCGGCTCACCCGTGACGGCGAGGCCGGACCGGTCCAGCGCCCACCACGTGTCGCCGACGGCCTGGCCGAACGCGTCGCCGGGTTCCCGATCCCCCGTGCTGCGGTAGACGGGGCGCCCGTTCACCACGATCTGGTGAGCGTCGCCGGACGGGATGGTCTCGACCACGACCGTGTCCTCCAGTCCCTCGACGAGGGGTTCCGTCGTGCTCGAGGTGACCGGTTCCCACGACTCCAGGCAGGGGCCGGTGCAGGTGCTCGTCGCCGAGCCGACCTCGTCGGCGTCGTAGACGTACACCGTCAGGCCACCGGCGTCGACGACGACTTCGCCCAGCGTCGTGGGTCCGAGCGTGAGAACCGGTTCGCCCGGCGGGGTGGGTTCCGATGTCGTCGTCGGCGGAGGCGTGTCGTCGTCGAAGGCGTCGTACCCGGCGTCCTCGGACCCGGGCGAGCAGCCCGCGACCAGGAGCAGGATCGAGGCGGCCACCGCCGCCGTCCACGTTCGGTACATGGCCATTCCCCTGTGTCCGATGCGGGCAGGGAACCTGCGGCTACTTCCAGTTCACCGCATCGGACGGCTGCCGCGCAGACACTTCGCCGATGTCGGCGGGCCGTTCTACGCTCGATCCATGAGCTGGTACGTGCCGTCGACGCCGGCGCCGGATCTGTCCGACACGGTGGTGTGTGGCTGGACCGCGCGGTCCGAGGGCGGGGAGCATCTGCTCGTGCCCGATGCCTGCGTCGACGTCCTGTGGATTCGCGGTGTCGGTCTACGGGTCTGCGGACCGGAAACCGCGGCCTGGGCCTTCGTTCTTCCCGACGGCGTCGAATCCACGGGAGTGCGCCTCCGCCCCGGCGAGGCGGCGCACCTGTTCCGGACACCCACCTCCGAGTACCGCGACGTACGCGTGGGCCTGGACGAACTCCTCGGGTCGCCGTGGGATCGGCGGCTCACCGATCGACTCGACAACGCCCCGGGCCCGCGGGCACGAACAGCGATCTTCGAGGACGCCGTGCGGGAGTGGAGAAGGCATCGACCGGAGCCGGACCCGTTCGCTCGGCACGTGTGCGGGGCGCTCGCAGAGTGGAACTGGCCGGTCCGCGACCTCGCCGAACACACGTCGATGACCGAGCGTCGGCTACAGAGACGCTGCAACGACGTGTTCGGGTACAGCCCGGCGACGCTGCGGAGCATCCTGCGACTGCAACGCTTCATGGCCCTTGCACGGCAGGCGCGGGGATCCGGACTCGCCGAGGTGGCTTTCCTCGCCGGCTACAGCGACCAGGCGCACCTGACGCGCGATTGCCGCCGCATCACGTCGCTGACGCCGGTGAGCCTGCTCGCGAGTGCGGCCCCGCACTGGCACGGAGAGGGATCGGTGGTGGCACCCTCCTCGACTTCGGAACGGGTTGCCTGACGGTGTCGGATTTCTTCAATACCGGCCCGGTGCGCTCGGGAACACTGAGCCCATGACTTCCACTTCCGTGAGCCCCCAGGACCACTACCGCGATCTGGCCGCGACGTTCACCGCCCGCGTCGAGGCCGTACCCGACGGGCGCTGGGACGCACCGTCCCCCTGTGCGGGCTGGTCGGCCCGTGAGGTCGTCGCCCACGTGATCGACACCCAGCGAGAAATGGCTGAGCGGATCGGCGTCACCCTCCCGGAAGGGCCGTCGGTCGAGAACGACCCGGTGACGGCGTGGCGAACACTGCGCGACGGCATGCAGGCCGCCCTGGACGATCCCGACGTGGCCGGCCACGAGTTCGACGGGTATTTCGGCAGAACGGATTTCGCGTCCACCATCGACACCTTCTACTGCTTCGACCTGGTCGTCCACGGCTGGGACCTGGCTCGCGCCACCGGGACCGACGAGACGATCCCCGACGCCGACGTCGTCTGGGTCGAGAACGTGGTGCAGGGGCTGGGCGACAACATTCGCATGGAAGGGATCTGCGGACCCGCCGTCGAGGTTCCGGACTCGGCCGACCGCCAGACGAAGCTGCTGGCGTACCTCGGCCGGACGGTGTGACCGTGCCCCTCGGCCGCTGACCCGACCGGCGGGTGCGGGATTTCCGTACACCAGTAAGGTCTTGTCCATGCGCGAACGCCGGTACTCCTCCACGAGCCCAGAGCTCCTGGCTGCGGCCCTCTTCGACGTCGCCGCGGCGGCCGGGCTGGACAATACGTCCGTACGCGAGGTGGCCAAGAAGGCGGGCGTCTCGATCGGTGCCGTCCAGCACCACTTCGCGACGAAGGAGTCCATGTTCGCGTACGCGCTGCGTGCGGTCGTCGACCGGATCCATCGGCGTATCGCGACCGTCCACGAGGCCGACGCCGAGCAGGCCCTCGTCGCGATGCTGGGGCAGCTACTCCCCCTGGACGAGGATCGCGCCCGCGAGGCACACGTGCTGGCCGCGTTCTCGGTGCGCGCCGCCACCACGCCGAGCCTGGCGACGATCCGCCGTCAGGCGCGGTTCGCCGTGCGAACCCTGCTCTCGTCGGTGTTGATCGAATCCGGTGTGCCCGATGCCGAAGCACGTGCGGCACTGCTGCTCTCCTGCGCCGAGGGGCTCGCACTCGCCGCCGTCGGCGCGCCGGAGGACCATCCCGCCGTGTATCTCACCCGCGCACTGGAACTGCAGGTGCGCATGACGCTGTGGGACGCGGACGCGGACCTGCCCCCGGTCGAACTGGCCAGTTGACGGACCACGTCACCATGTCGGGCGCGGGGCGATTCGCCCCGAGCCCCTCCGGCGACCTGCACCTGGGCAACCTGCGGACGGCCGTCCTCGCCTGGCTGTTCGCACGCTCCACCGACCGGCGCTTCCTCCTCCGCGTCGAAGATCTGGACCGCGTGCGTCCGGGGGCCGAAACACGCCAGCTCGACGACCTCGCCGCCCTCGGACTCGACTGGGACGGCCCGGTCGTCCACCAGTCGCAACGGATCGCGCTGTACGAGAACGCCATCGCGCGATTGGCCGCGCAGGGGAGGACGTACGAGTGCTACTGCACGCGCAGAGAGATCCTCGAAGCGGCGTCGGCCCCACACGCACCGGCCGGGGCCTACCCCGGCACCTGCCGCACCCTGACCGACGAGCAGCGGGAACAGCGCCGCGCGACCGGCCGTCGCCCCGCGACACGGTTGTCCGCACTGGTCGACACGTTCACCGTGCACGACGTCCTGCGCGGTGACTACACCGGCATCGTCGACGACGTGGTGTTGCGACGCGGGGACGGTGTGCCCGCCTACAACCTCGCGGTCGTGGTGGACGACGCGGCACAGGGTGTCGACCAGGTGGTCCGCGGCGACGACCTGCTCGGTTCCGCTCCACGCCAGGCATATCTGGCCTCGCTGCTGGATCTCGCCGTCCCCACGTACGCGCATGTCCCGCTCGCCCTCAATGCGGAACGAAAACGGCTGGCCAAACGCGACGGTGCGGTGACACTGGCCGATCAGGTCGCCCTCGGTCACTCACCCGCGCAGGTGCTCTCACGTCTGGCCCGGTCTCTGGGCCTGGCCCGCGCCGGCGAAACCGTCGACCTTCCCTTGCTTCTCGACCGATTCGATCCCGCGACGCTGCCCCGGACACCGTGGGTGTTCGCCCGACCCGGACGCTAGAGGAAGATCGCGGCGCCGATCAGGATCACGAACAGGGAGAGGACCACCACTCCGATCACGATGGCAGCGATCGCGAAACCCCTACCGTCCTGCGGGGTCACGGCGATCTGTCGCAACGCGACGATGCCCAGGATGATCCCCACCAGCGCCCCGATTCCGCAGGCGATGAACGATCCCGCCGTGGACGCGACGAACGCCCCGATCGCCAGCCCGTTCGTTCCGCGCGGTGCGTACGGATAGGGGTAGGGATAGGGATACGGGTACGGGAGATATGGCGGCGGCCCGTATCCGGGCTGCTGCAGCCGGGGATCCGGAACCGGACCGTGTTCGTTCGGTCCCGAGGGCGTCGTCACCGCAGCAGGGTATGCCATCGCGTTGCGACGCGCACACCGCGAATGAAACCCCGCCGTTCGCCCCGCTTCGCACGTAGAGTTACTGAACTGTCACTCCAGTACTACGCTCGCCCCCCGAGTCGAGGAGACGTCATGACGACCGGAAATTCCGACGACGACAAGTACGGCGCCCCCGATCCGGAAGGCACACCACCTTCCGGTGGCACACCGCCACCGCCGCCGCCTCCACCGCCGGGCGGATACCCACCACCCGGCGGATACCCTCCACCCCCGCAGGGTGGCGGTTACCCACCGCCGGGGGGCTACCCGCCTCCACCCCCGCAGGGTGGCGGTTACCCACCGCCGGGGGGCTACCCGCCTCCACCGCAGCAGGGTGGTGGCTATCCACCACCGCCTCCACCGCCACCCGGCGGATACCCACCCCCACCCCCGGTCTCCGGGTACGGCGCACCGACACCGAGCAGCCTGTCGGTGGGTGACGCGATCAGCTACGGCTGGAGCAAGTTCACCAAGAACTGGTTGGTGTGGGTCGGTATCGGCCTCATTTTCTGGCTGATCCAGGCACTTGTCGGCCTGCTGAATCCCAACTTCAGCTTCGACACGGACTCCGCGAGCGGCTCGACGATGGCCGCGTTCTCGATATGGGGCATACTCGTCAGCCTCATCGGTGCGGTGATCGGCATCCTGATCCAGGCCGCGATGGTTCGCGGCGCCCTGCACGAATTGGACGGAAACAAGCCGGTCATCGGCTCGTTCTTCCAGTTCACCAATGTCGCCGCGATATTCATCGCCGCGATCCTGGTCGGCATCCTGACGACGATCGGCTTCATCCTGTTGATCATCCCCGGCCTGGTGGTGCTCTTCTTCACCTGGTGGACAATGCAATTCGTCATCGACCAGGAGCAGGACGCGATCACCGCGATCAAGTCCAGCTTCCGGACGATCTCGCAGAATGCGGGAACCCTGTTCCTGCTCGCTCTCGCGCTCGTCGGCATCAACATCGTCGGCGCGCTGCTCTGCGGCATCGGCCTCCTGGTCACCACCCCGGTGACTCTGATCGCGTCGACCTACGCGTACCGGCTGGTCACGGGACGGTTCATCTCCGCTCCCGCGTGATCTTCCGAGGGTGCGGCCCCGAGCCTGCACCCTCCCCGGATGAATGGCACTTTCATCGCCTCTGAGGCGATGAAAGTGCCATTCATCCGTTTCGGCGGGGGTACACGACACCTCACCAGTCACAGTGTGTGCGTAGAGTAACGCCGGTCATTCGAGACACACGGAGGGGAACCAACACATATGACGACCGGTGGATTCGATCCGAATCAGGGTCAGAACTTCAACCAGCAGCCGCACCAGCAGTTCGGCCAGCAGACCTACGGGCAGGCGGCGCCCGGTCAGGACCAGTTCGGGCAGCAGCCCGGCTACGGTCAGCCCGGCCCGCAGTTCGGCGGCCAGCCCCCGTACGGCCAGGCTCCGGCCGGTGGCCCGTACCCCGGCGCCGGTCCGGCTCGCCCGGGTGAACTCGGTGCCCGATTCGGCGCACGGTTCATCGACGGCCTGATCCTGCTGATCCCGCTCCTGTTCGTGAACGGGATCCTCGTGTTCACCATCGGCGGTTTCGTCGGCAGCTTCCTCGGTGCCGTGGTCACCGCGGCCGGGACGATCGGCTACTTCGTCCTCATGGAGACCACTCGCGGCCAGTCCGTCGGCAAGATGGTCTTCAAGCTGCACGTCCTCGGCCCGGACGGCGGCCTCCCCACCCAGCAGCAGTCGCTGATCCGCAACGCGTTCTACGCGATCAGCGTCCTCGGCTCGCTGCCGATCATCGGGTTCCTGTTCGGCCTGGTCGGGATCGCGGTGTGGATCGTGATCGCCGTCACGATCAACTCCAGCCCCACCAAGCAGGGCAAGCACGACGAGCTCGCGGGCGGCACCCGGGTCGTCCAGGCCTGACCTGACCGCGCCCACCGCGCCACCCCACGACTGCGGGCGCGAGTGCACCGATTCGGTGAACTCGCGCCCGCAGTCGTTTTAGTGCTTGGATGTCGGGCGTGAATCCCTCGGATCAGGCAGAAAGCTCGGAGCAGGCAGAGAAGACGCCGACGCACGCGACCTTCGCCGACGTCAGTCGCAGCTACTACCCGACGTTCGTCGCGCTCTTCACCGCGACGCTGCTGATCTCGAATATCTGCGCGACCAAGGGGGTCGCGTTCTTCGAGGGCGCCGAGTTCGCGCTGGGGCCGATCCAGATCCTGCCGATCATCACCGACGGTGGGTTCTTCCTGTTCCCGCTGGCGTACATCATCGGCGACGTCCTGAGCGAGGTCTACGGTTTCAAGGCCGCTCGCCGGGCCATCTTCCTCGGCTTCGGCGCCCTGATCCTCGGTGCGCTCTGCTTCTGGCTGCTCCTGGCGCTGCCCCCGGCCGACTTCTACGAGAACCAGTCGGCGCTGGAGTCCGTCGTCGGGGTGTATCCGCGCCTGCTGCTCGCCGGGCTCGCCGGGTACCTGGTGGGCCAGCTGCTCAACTCCGCGACCCTGGTGCTCATCAAGGAGCGCACGAAGGAAAAGCACCTGTGGGCCCGGCTCATCGGGTCCACCGTCGTCGGCGAGTTCGCGGACACACTCATCTTCTGCTCCATCGCCGCAGGCGCCATCGGAATCGACTCCTGGAGCACGTTCTTCAACTACCTGATCGTCGGCTTCCTGTGGAAGACGCTCATCGAGGTCGTCGTCATGCCCGTCACCTACCTGGTGATCGGGTACGTCAAGAAGAACGAACCGACCTACCGGCCCGCGTAGAAGCGGCCGAGCGTCTCCGCCTTGAACTCGTCGAAGCGCCCGGCGTCGATGCTGTCGCGGATGTCGTCCACGAGCCGGACGGTGAACCGCTCGTTGTGGATCGTGCACAGCGTCGAGGCGAGCATCTCCTTCGCCTTGAACAGGTGGTGGAGGTACGCCCGGGTGTAGTGCGCGCAGGTGTAGCAGTCGCAGTTCTCGTCGATCGGGGTGAAGTCCCGACGAAACCGGCTGGTGTTGATGTTGAACCGGCCGTCGGGGTGGTAGATCGCGGCGTTGCGCGCCACCCGGGACGGGTTGACGCAGTCGAACGTGTCGGCGCCGTTCTCGACGGCGACGAAGAAGTCGTCCGGCTCGCTGATGCCGAGCATGTGGCGCGGCTTGTGTTCGGGGAGTTCCTCACTGCACCAGCGCACGATCGTCCCGAGGTTGTCCTTCTCGAGAGCCCCGCCGATGCCGTACCCGTCGAAGCCGCGGCCGGTCTCACCGGTGAGCGACTCGAGGCCCCGGCAGGCACGGCGGCGCAGGTCCTCGTACTGCGCGCCCTGGACGACGCCGAACAGCGCCTGGTAGGGGCGATGGGTGCGGGCGGCGGTGAGTTTCTCGTGCTCGGCGATGCAGCGCACCGCCCAGGCCTGGGTGCGCTCGACCGACTGTTCCTGGTACTCCCGGGTGTTGAACAGGGTGGTGAGTTCGTCGAACGCGAAGATGATGTCCGCGCCGAGCTGATGCTGGATCTGCATGGACACTTCCGGCGTGAACCGGTGCCGGGAGCCGTCGAGGTGCGACTTGAAGGTGACGCCGTCGTCGTCTACGGTCGCGAGCCGCTCCTTGCCCGCCGCGATCACCTCGTCGGAACGCACCCCGACGTGCTCCATCGCGAGCACCTTCTTGAACCCGACTCCCAGCGACATCACCTGGAATCCACCGCTGTCGGTGAACGTCGGCCCGTCCCAGTTCATGAACGCGCCCAGTCCGCCGGCCTCGTCGACGATGTCCGGCCCCGGTTGCAGGTACAGGTGGTAGGCGTTCGCGAGGAGGGACTGCGCGCCGAGTTCCTTCATCGACTCCGGCAGCACCGCTTTGACCGTGGCCTTCGTCCCCACCGCCACGAACGACGGTGTCCGGATGTCGCCGTGGGGCGTGTGGATCACGCCGGTGCGGCCCAACTGTCCGTCCAGCCGGGTGCCGATCGTGAAGAACGGGTCGGAAGGCGTCGGGGGCGGGGACGTCGGTGTGGCGGACGAATCGGGTACTGCGGCAGGGCTCACCTGTGCATCTTTTCACGTGGCGCATCCGACGCCCCGCTTCGCCTGACCGCGCTCGGTTCTGCGGCTAGCGTTGGGGCATGAGCATCTCCGAGATCGCCACCGTCCTCGCCTGGAAGGACGCCCTCGCCGACAACGACGTGGACACCCTGCTGAACCTGTCGAGCACCGACATCGAGGTCGGCGGCGCCGACGGCGCGAGCCAGGGCCTCGACGTACTGCGCGAGTGGGCCACCGGCGCCGGGCTCACGCTCTCGGTGGGCCGGATGTTCGAACACGAAGGCATCGTCGTCGCCGAGGTCACGGAGACCTGGGGAACGGACCAGGACGGTCCGACGCCGGGGGCCGCTGCGTTCCGTGTCGTCGACGACCAGGTGACCTCGATCTTCCGGCACCCCGATCTCCCGGCCGCGTTCGCCGCCACGGGATTGACCGAGAAGGACCTCTTCGAGGGCTGATCCCGAACGGGCGGGGGCGGGCACGACTCCGTGGCCGTTGCGCGAATCGCAGAAGGGCAGGCACGAGTGACACGCAGCTGGCACACCCGCACGGTCGGGGACGTCACCCGGGAACTCGACGTCGATCCGGCCCGCGGCCTCGACGCCGCCGCCGTGGAGCGGCGCAGCGCGCAGTACGGGCCGAACCTGCTCGCCGAGGCACCCTCGGACCCGGCGTGGCGGAAGGTGCTGCGTCTTCTCGCGGACAAGATGACGATCGTCCTGATCGTCGCGGCCGTGGTCAGCGCCACGGTGTCCCGCGAATGGGAGACCCCCGTCGTCATCCTCGCCGTGATCACCCTCAACACGGTGCTCAACTACGTGCAGGAGGCACGTGCCGAATCCAGCCTGCAGGCCTTGCGGGACATGTCGATCGCGCAGTCGCGGGTTCGTCGCGACGGCGTCGAGCAGCGGATCCCGCGGGCCGAACTGGTGCCGGGCGATGTCGTACTGCTCGAGGCCGGTGACGCCGTCCCCGCGGACGGTCGCGTCGTCGATGCCGCCCGCTTGCAGGTGGCCGAATCCGCGCTGACCGGCGAATCCCAGCCGGTCGACAAGTCCACCGACGCGCTCGACGACCCGGACCTGCCGATCGGCGACCACACCGACATGCTGTTCATGAACACCGAGGTCACCCGCGGCCGGGCCGCGATGGTGGTCACCGGCACCGGGATGGACACCGAGATCGGTTCCATCGCCACCCTCCTGGGCGGTGCGGGGATCGCGAAGACTCCGCTGCAACGCCGGATCGACCGGCTCGCAATGGTCCTCACGACGGTCGCTCTCGTCGTCGTGACCGTGGTGTTCGTTCTCGGGCTGCTGCGCGGGCAGTCCTGGTCGGATCTGCTGATCACGGCCGTGTCCCTGGCGGTCGCGACCATCCCGGAAGGATTGACCGCGGTCGTGGCGTTCACCCTGGCCATGGGTGCCTCCCGGCTCGCCAAGCGCGGTGCCATCATCAAACAGCTCGGCGCGGTCGAAACCCTGGGCAGCACCACGCACATCGCAACCGACAAGACCGGAACACTGACTCTCAACGAGATGACGGTGCGCCGCCTGGACATCGCCGGCCGACGGTTCCGGGTGTCCGGTCAGGGCTACTCCACCGACGGCAAGATCCTCTCCGTCGACGAGCAGCCACTGCCCGACCTGCGCCGGGCCTTTCTCGCGATGGGACTGTGCAACGACGCGTCGGTCTCGGACGGCAAGCTCGTCGGCGACCCCACCGAGGGCGCGCTGGTGGTGCTCGCCGAGAAGGGCGGCATCGACGTCGCCGGTGCCCGGCAGACCTATCCCCGGATCGCGGAGGTGCCGTTCGACTCCGAATACAAGTTCATGGCGACCTTCCACCGGCACACCGATCCCGACGAGGGGGTGCGGTGCTACGCGAAGGGCGCACCGGGCGTGCTGCTGAGGCGGGCCACCCGCCTGCGCACCGAGGCCGGTGACCGCGAGATCACCGACGACGACCGTGCCCGCATCCTCGCGGACGTCGAGTCCCTCGCCGGAGAGGGACTGCGCACCCTGATGATCGCGGGGCGCACGTTCGAGGGCGCGGTCTCCCGCGAGACCGAACGGCTCGAGGACATCGTCGGGGACCTCACCGTCTATGCGGTCGTCGGCATCCTCGACCCGCCCCGGACGGAGGCCGCGGAGGCGATCGAGACGGCGCACGGTGCGGGCATCGCCGTACACATGATCACCGGCGACCACCTCACCACGGCGTCGGCGATCGCCCACGATCTGGGGATCGGTGGCGAGGCGGTGTCCGGTACGGATCTGGACGCCATCGGAGACGACGAACTACGTTCCGTCGCCGGCGGATACGGCGTGCTGGCCCGAGTCGCACCCGAGCACAAGATCCGCTACGTGAAGGCGTTGCAGTCGGGCGGTCAGGTGGTCGCGATGACCGGCGACGGCGTCAACGACGCTCCCGCGCTCAAACAGGCGGACATCGGCATCGCCATGGGCATCACGGGCACCGACGTCTCCAAGGGCGCGGCGAAGATGATCCTCACCGACGACAATTTCGCCACCATCGTCGCCGCGGTCGAGGAAGGCCGCGGCATCTACGCCAACATCATCAAGTTCGTGAAGTTCCAGCTCACCACGGCCTGGGGTTTCGTGCTGATCTTCCTCACCGCCGGCGTGCTCGGGCTGGCGGGCGGGGCGCCGTTCACCGCGCTGCAGATCCTGTGGGTCAACATCATCATGGACGGCCCGCCCGCACTGGCGCTGGGCGTGGACCCGACCGAGCGGGACACGATGAAGCAGAAGCCGCGGCCGCCGGACGAGCAACTGTTGAACCGTGGTCGGCTGCAACGCATTCTCACGATGGGTGTACTCATGGCCGTCGGCACGCTGTCCGTGCTGCACTGGGGGCCCGACCTGTTCCCGGAGAGCGCCGACGACCCACTGTTCGCCACCACCCTCGCCTTCACGACGTTCGTGTTCTACCAGGTGTTCAACCTGCTCAACGTGCGCTCGGAGAAGCGCTCGGTGTTCTCGATGCAGACGTTCACCAACCACACCATCTGGATCGCCCTGATCGGCGTGATCCTCCTGCAGATCGCGGCCGTCAATCTCGAAGCGCTGCAGCGGTTCTTCGATACGACCGCACTGACGTCGACTCAGTGGCTGTTCGCCGTCGCGGTGGGCTCCACGGCGCTGTGGGGCGACGAGCTGGTCAAGGCCTTTCTCCGTGCCGCCGACCGTCGTTCTACCGATCGGGCGCCGGTGTGATGAGAATTCGGTCGATCCGTCGACGGTTGACGCTGAGCACCTTCAACTCGTAGCCGGGGATGTCGACGGTGTCACCCGCATCCGGTATGCGGCCCAGCCGGTCGATGAGGAACCCCGCGACCGTCTCGTAATCGCCTTCGGGCAGCTCGATTCCGGTGAGCCGGCCGAACTCCTGCAGGATCAGCCCCCCGTCCACCCGGACCGTGTCCCCTGCCCGCAGGACGGCGTCCTCCGGCTCGATCCGCGAATCGAACTCGTCGTAGATCTCGCCGACGACCTCCTCCACCAGATCCTCGAGCGTGATGATCCCGGCGGTGCCGCCGTACTCGTCGATCACGAGCGCGATGTGATGATTCCCGCTGCGCATGATCGACAGCGCCTGCAGGACGCGGTTGGTGCTGGGCAGCGCGAGGATCACCCGGGCCAAGTCCACCACCCGCGCCTCGTCGCTTCCCCCGAGAAGGTCCCGGATGTGCACGAAACCCACGATGTCGTCGACGGATTCGCGGGTGACCGGGAACCTCGAGTACGGGAGCCGGCCGACCCGATCCCGCGCCGGGCCGAGTGGCAGGTCCGCGGGCAGGAACTCCACCTCGGTACGTGGCCGCATCACCTCACGGAGCGAGCGGTCGCTCGCACCCAGCACATCGGAGAGGATGGCACGGCTGCCCGCCGTCAATCCGTGCGTGTCGGTGACCATGTACTGCAGCTCCTCAGTGCTCATCTCCTCCGACTTGGCGTCCGGGTCGCCGCCGAGCAGCCGCACCACCAGGTTCGTCGACATCGACAGCAGCCAGATCACCGGACGCATGAGGCCCGCGAACAGATTCAGTGGGGGCGCGAGGATGCGGGTGAACCCCATGGCTCGTTGCATGGCCAGACGTTTGGGCACCAACTCGCCGAGCACCAGGGACAGGTACGCGATGAGCAGGGTCATTCCGATGAACGCGACGGTTGCCGCGGCCGTCGGCGAGAGCCCGGCGCCCTCGAGGATCGGCGCGACGTCCGGCGCGAGGGTGGATGCCCCGTAGGCCGCGGAGAAGAAGCCGGACAGGGTGACGCCGATCTGGACCGCGGACAGGAACCGGTTGGGGTTGCGGGCCAGGCTCGCGATCCGCTCACCCCGCGCCCCCTCCTGCTCGAACTGCCGGATCTGCCCTTCCCGCAAGGAGACGAGGGCGAGTTCGGTTCCCGCGAACACGCCGCCGATCAGGACGAACAACAGGACGAGGCCGACGTTTCCGAGTGTCTCCGTGTCCATAGCGAGAATCTAGTGCAGGCGTCGGGTGTCGCGCGGTATTGCCGGCTGTCACACCTCAGCGACGCCGCAGCTGCCGGACCGCACCGGAATCCTGCTCAGGCGGTGGCGGCGCGGGGACGGGCGTCGCGAAACTGCCGGTCCCGCCCCTTCGGCGATCGGGGCACCGCCTCTTTGCCTGCCAGCGCGGCCCGGTAGCGGCGCATGAACTCGGCCGCGATGGCACTGCCCTCGGCGTCCCCGGTCACCGCGTCACCGGTGGTCACCCGCCAGGAGAACAGCCGGTCCGCGAGGACCTGCTCGATGTCCGCGTACGCCGCGTCACCGGCGAGGTTGTGCTGCTCACCCGGATCCACCCGCAGATCGTAGAGTTCCCGGGCCGACCGTGGCCTACGGTGCGAGCGGCCGATCGCCCGGCCCGAGGGACTGTCGGCGATGTCGAGCGGCAGCTCGAGCGCACTGCGCGAGGCGAAGTTCTCGATGTAACTGAACTCGGCCGTACGGATCGCGCGGATCGGGTCGTAGCTGTCGTGGTAGTTCTTCTGGGTGAACACCGCGTCCCGGACCTCGGTGTCGCGGTCCGACCCGGCGAACACGGCGGCGTGCGAGACGCCGTCGACGTCCTCCGGCACGTCCACACCGAGCAGTTCGAGCAGCGTCGGCACCAGATCGACGCCGCTGAACAACCCGTCGTAGCGAACCGGCGACACCGACCTCGACCGCGGCGGCCGGACGATGAAGGAGATCCCGGTGCCCCGGTCGTAGAGCGTGGACTTGGCGCCGGGGAAGGCCTCGCCGTGATCGGTGAAGAAGACCACCCACGTGTCCTCGGCGAACCCGGACTCCTCGAGGGCATCGAGCAGCCGGCCGGTGGCCGCGTCGGCGACCTCGATGCTGCCGTGGAAGGCCGCGAGGTCCGCCCGCACGTCCGCGGTGTCCGGGAGATACGACGGCACGTCGAACGAGTGAGGATCGCCGACCGGGTACCGCTGGGGCGAGTAGGGCCGGTGCACCTCGAAGAAACCGGTGTTGAGCAGGAACGGGCTGTCATCGCCCGCGCGGCGTCGCTCCGCCGCCTCGTGGAGCCACTCCTGCGCCCGGTCCACCACGTAGTCGCAGTCCGAGTCGGTGACGTCGAACTCGTCGTACCCGAGCCGCCCCGGGGTCGCGGATTCGTGCTGCATCCCGAACAGGGCGCTGCTCCAGCCCTGCTCACCGAGCAGCTGCGGCAGGGTGCGCACCCCCTCGCGGTACTCCCAACCGTGGTGGGCCAGGCCCACCACGCCGTTGCTGTGCGGGTAGCGGCCGGTCAGCAGCGAGCCACGTGACGGAGAGCAGAGCGGGGCGGTGGCGTGAGCGCGGGTGAGCAGGACTCCCTCGGCGGCGAGCGCGTCCAGGGCCGGGCTCTTCGCGCCCGAGGCGCCGTAGAGCTCGAGATGGCGGCCGAGATCGTGCCAGTGGACGAGGAGTACGTTCTCCCGCGTCGTATCGGCCCCGGTCACCGCTGCGGCATCGATGCCTGTCATTCACCATCACCCTTCGGCCTTCGATCGGCCCCCGCGGTGTCCACGTCCTCGTGCCGGGCCGGGCGGCCGATGCCCTCGTTCGAGGTTAGTGGGGCCGTCCGGCCAGGGGCGGGTTCTGCTCGAGCAGATTCGAACTCCCCGCTCCGGATCACGCCCCGCCCCGGATCACCCGGAATCCGATGTGTCCGCTGGAGGTGTCCTCGGTGGCCGCCGAACGTGCCGACACCCGGTAGCGGCGGCAGTAGCTCTCGTGGCAGAGGTAGGAGCCCCCGCGCATCACCGCGCGATCGTCGCCGCTGTCGGGATCGAACCCCGATGCCGTCCACTCCCAGACGTTGCCGGTGGTGTTGAACAGCCCGTATCCGTTGGGCGGGTAGCTCCTGGCGGGGGCCGTCCACAGCCACCCGTCCTCCGCGGTGTTCTCCTCGGGAAACGTGCCCTGCCAGACGTTCATGCGGTGCTCGCCGCCCGGTGTGAGTTCCGCACCCCAGGGAAAGGGCTGCCCGGTCAGGCCACCGCGCGCCGCGTACTCCCACTGCGCCTCGGAGGGCAGGTCCGTCCCGGACCACCGGCAGTAGACCTGCGCGTCCCGCCGGGAGACATGGGTGACCGGATGATCGGTGAGATCGGCGACCGACGAGAGTGCGGTTCCCCGACCGCCCGGGTGGCGCCAGTCCGCACCCGCGACGACACACCACCACGGGGTCGCCGCGACGCGGGGCCAGCGCTCGGCGTCCGCACCCAGGACTCCGGCGAACACCAGTGAGTCACCGAACCGTTCGGCGTCGGTCTCGTACCCCGTCGCGTTCACGAAGCGCGCGAACTCGGCCACCGTGACCGTGGTGGCTCCGATCTCGAAGGGCGCCACCTGAACCTGCCGGGGCGGGCCCTCCCGATCCTGCGGATACGCCCAGGGATCGTCCGAACCCATCCGGAACTCGCCGCCGTCGAGCGCGATCAGCGGGGGTGTCCGCCCCGGCGCGGCAGAGTCGGGTGTGCCGGTGGGTTCCCGCCGGTCGGGGCGCTGCGCCGCCGGCGTGCAGCAGTCATGGCTCACACTTCACCGTAACCCGGCTACACGTGCAGGGCACCGCTCGATGCACCGGCCTCGGGCTGCCGGGCGGCGAGTAGTTCCAGGATCTGCCGGACCAGGAGGTCGAGGTCGGCATCCGTCGTGTCGACCGCGAGGTCCGGCGCCACCGGTGCCTCGTACGGAGCATCGATCCCGGTCAGCCCCTTCAACTCCCCTGCCCGGGCCCGGCGGTACAGGCCCTTGGGGTCGCGGCGTTCGCATTCGGCGAGCGGGGTGCTGACATGGATCTCGAGGAACGGCAGGCCGGCGGCATGGTTGAGGGTGCGGGCGATCTCCCGATCCGCCTCGAGCGGTGACACCAGGGAGGCGATCGCCACCACCCCGGCATCGGCGAACAGCCGGGTGAGGTGCCCGACCCGGCGGATGTTCTCGGCGCGGTCGCCCGGCGAGAAGCCCAGATCGTCGGAGAGCCCGTGCCGGACGTTGTCCCCGTCCAAGAGGTAGGCGACCCGGCCCGATTCGACGAGCGCACGCTCGAGTCCGACGGCGAGGGTGGACTTGCCGGACGCGGGCAGCCCGGTGAGCCACACCGTCGCGCCCCGCTGTCCGACCGCGTTCCACCGATGGGCACGTTCGAGCGCCGACGGGTGCCACTTGACGTCGTTGCGGGTGCGTTCGCCGGGCTTGACCTCACGGGGCTCGAGAATCGTTCCGGCACCGACGGTGTCGTTGGAGTTCTCGTCGATGAGGATGAAGGCTCCGGAATCGCGGTTGCGGGCGTACCGATCCGCCACGACGACCGAGCTCGTGCGCAGAGTGACGGTACCGATGTCGTTGAGTGCCAACTCGATCGGACTGTCGTCCACCTCGAGGGTCTCCGGATCCAGTCGGCTGTGCAGTTCCTGCACCGTGGCGCGCACCGTGCGGGTGGTGTGCTTGAGTGCGACGCGATCACCCGCGCGCAGCGGTCCGTCCGCGAACCAGCACAGGGTGACGTCGAGTTCGCGGGCGAGGACGGGCGGCTCCGTCCCTTCGGAGGAGACGGGCGGCTCCGTCCCGTCGGTGGAGACGAGGACGTCGCCGCGTCCGACGTCGATGTCGTCGGCCAGTTCCACCGATACCGACAGCGGCGCCACCGCCACGGCCCTCGATTCGTCGAGGGTGTCGAGCGCCGTCACCGTGCTGGCGGTTCCGGCCGGGAACACGGTGACCGGATCGCCCACCGCCAGCGTGCCGGCCGACAGGCGTCCGGTGTACCGCCGCCGCTCGCTGCCGGTGGGGCGAGAGACCCACTGGATCGGCAGCCGCAGCTCGCTCGCCTGCGCGGCCGGCGCTTCCAGGTCGATCTCCTCCAGGTGTCCGAGGAGGGTGGGACCGTCGTACCACGGCGTCCGGTCGGACCGCTGCACCACGTTGTCCCCGTCGAGTGCCGCCACCGGGACCACGGTCAGATCCGCGACCCCGAGCCGATCGGCGAGCGTGCGCAGCTCGGACTCGAGCTCCCGGAACCGGGACTCGTCGTAGTCGACCAGGTCGATCTTGTTCACCGCCGCCACCAGGTGCGGCACGCCGAGCAACGACGCGATCCGGGCATGCCGACGGGTCTGCCGCAGCACACCGGCGCGCGCATCGACGAGGAGGACCCCGACGTGTGCGTTCGACGCCCCGGTGAACATGTTGCGGGTGTAGCGCTCGTGCCCGGGGGTATCCGCCAGAATGTAGTTGCGGGTGGGAGTGGAGAAGAAGCGGTACGCGACGTCGATCGTGATGCCCTGCTCACGTTCGGCGCGCAACCCGTCCGACAGAGCCGCCAGATCCACGGCCCCGTCGGCATCGGTGACCGAATCCAGGTGATCGAGCGGCAGGCTGTCGGTGTCGAGGAGCAGGCGCCCGATCAGGGTGCTCTTCCCGTCGTCGACCGAACCCGCCGTGGCCAGCCGAAGGAGCTGGCGCGGGGTGGGCGTACCGGCTGCGGTCGGGGCCCCGGACACCCCCGATGCCCCCGCCGTCCCGGTGGTCCCGGTGGTCCCGGTGGTCCCGGTGGTCCCGGTGGCGGACTGTGGTGTGGCGATGTCGGTCATCAGAAGTACCCCTCACGTTTACGGTCTTCCATGGCCGCCTCGGACGTTCGGTCGTCGGCTCGGGTCTCGCCCCGCTCGGACACCCGCGCCGCCGAGATCTCGGAAATCACCGCCTCGATGTCCGTCGCGGTGGAGCGGACGGCGCCGGTGATGGTCAGGTCGCCGACGGTGCGGTAGCGCACCCACTCACGCGCGGGCACCTCGTTCCCGGCGGGCCAGGTGTACTCCGACGTCGCCAGCAGGATCCCGTCCCGCTCGAACACGTCACGCTCGTGGGCGAAGTAGATCGACGGCAGCGCCAGGTTCTCGAGTGCGATGTACCGCCACACGTCGAGTTCGGTCCAGTTGCTCAGCGGAAACACCCGCACCTGTTCCCCGCGCCGGACCCGCCCGTTGTACAACGACCAGGGTTCCGGTCGCTGGGCACGCGGGTCCCACTGGCCGAACTCGTCCCGGAAACTGAGCACCCGTTCCTTGGCCCGTGCGCGTTCCTCGTCGCGGCGGGCGCCGCCGAAGGCCGCATCGAAGCCACCGGCCTCGAGCGCGTCGAGCAGGGTCCGGGTCTGCAGCCGGTTCCGCGAGCCGCCGGCCCCGGCGGTCTCGGTGACCCGGCCGCTGTCGATCGCCTCCTGCACGGAGGCGACGACGAGCCGGTGCCCACCGTCGGCGAGTCGCCTGTCCCGGAATGCCAGCACCTCGGGGAAGTTGTGTCCGGTGTCCACGTGCAGCACGGGAAAGGGCACCGGGTTGGGACGGAATGCCTTCTCGGCCAGCCGGAGCAGGACGATCGAGTCCTTACCTGCGGAGAACAGCAGGACCGGGCGTTCGAGTTCGGCGACCACCTCGCGGATGATGTGCACCGACTCGGCCTCGAGGGCACGCAGTTCCTCCACGTGGCGGATGTCGGGGGCGACGGTCTCGGCACTCGTCTCGGTGGTACTCACAGCGGCAGTCCTCTCGACGCGGCATCCGCGCGGTAGCGTTCGGCCCATTCGTTCGAGCGGAGATCTCCCTGCTTCTCCAGGGCAGGCGGTGGAGCAGCTGCCGGATCGAGGCCCAGCGCCTCGAGGATGCCGGCGACGACCTTCGTGGTATCGCTGGTCAGCTCCTCGTACCCGACCTCGAGGGGGCGAATGTCGTTGTCCTCGAACCATTTTCGCCAGCCGAATTCCTGATTCCGCAGCTCCGTCACCAGATGGGCGATCCCGTCCGGGTGGTACCGGGCACGGGCGTCGACCTCCGGGTCCGCCCGCCCGCACCACACTCTCGTCTGCACCGCGCGCCAGAACGACACCGCCTGCTCGACGACGTCGTCCCGCGTGACCTTGACCCACAGCACGTCCCCGAGGACGTCGTCGATCGCGGACCGCAGGTCGCTTCCCGACCGGTTCGGCAGTCCGGCCGCGCGGTCGACGAGCAGTGGCGTCTGGTTCCACATCAGCTTGCCGCCCCACACCCCGTTGGCGCTCTTCCCCGCGCGAAGGATCCGCGCGCGCCAGTCGACCGCGGACTCGGTGGTCGGCGTCCCGGGGTCGAGCGGATCGAGCAGCTCGAGCACGTCCGGGTTCGTCACCGGGGCGAACCACCCACGCGGCTGCGGAGCCAGGCCCGTCTCGGGCAGGTACTGGAAGAACTCCTCGGGGTTGCCCGCGACGCCCGTGGCGCGCAGCGATTCGACGAGCAGGGTGCTGCCACTGCGCTGCGAGGCCAGGACGAGATAGGAGCCGGGTGTTGCCATGAGCAGACCCTAGCGACGCTCCGGCGACACGCAACATTCAAATACGTTGTCGATCAACATGATTCAAACTATTGACCTGGCAGCAACACTGCGGTTACCATCACCGCGGCATCGTCAGATGTCCGCTCCGACGAACTGGCTGTTGTAGAGCCGGAAGTACGCGCCTTCCGCGGCCAGCAACTGGTCGTGCGAGCCCTGCTCGACGATGCGCCCCTCCTCCATCACCACGATGAGATCCGCGTCGCGGATCGTCGACAGCCGGTGTGCGATCACGAAGCTCGTGCGGTCGCTGCGGAGCACCGCGGTGGCCTGCTGGACCAATAGTTCGGTGCGCGTGTCCACCGAGCTGGTGGCCTCGTCGAGGATCAGCAGGGACGGCTGCGCGATGAAGGCACGGGCAATGGTGATCAGCTGCTTCTCCCCGGCGCTGATGTTGCCGCCCTCCTCGTCGATGACCGTGTCGTACCCGTCGGGCAGCGAATGCACGAATCGGTCCACGTAACTGATCCGCGCCGCCGCGAGGATCTCCTCCTCCGTCGCGCCCGGCTTGCCGTAGGCGATGTTGTCGCGGATGGTGCCCCCGAACAGCCAGGCATCCTGCAGCACCATCCCGACCCGGGACCGCAGATCGTCGCGCGTCATCCGCGCGATGTCCACCCCGTCGAGAAGAATCCGGCCGGAATCGAGCTCGTAGAAACGCAGGATCAGGTTCACCAGCGTGGTCTTGCCCGCCCCCGTGGGGCCCACGATCGCGACCGTCTGCCCGGGCTCGGCGACCAGCGAGAGATGCTCGATGAGCGGAACGGCCGGCTTGTACCGGAAGGACACGTCGTCGAACTCGACGCGCCCCCGCGCCGCGCCGGGCCTGGGGGCGTCCGCCGCGTCCGGCGACTCCTCCTCCTCGTCGAGCACGGCGAAGACCCGCTCGGCGGAGGCGACCCC
The DNA here is from genome assembly GCF_014217785.1 of Rhodococcus triatomae. Taxonomy (NCBI): domain Bacteria; kingdom Bacillati; phylum Actinomycetota; class Actinomycetes; order Mycobacteriales; family Nocardiaceae; genus Rhodococcus; species Rhodococcus triatomae. The sequence continues at coordinate 1,854,204 of NZ_CP048814.1, forward strand.
GGACTGCAGCACGTTCACCATCGCCCCGATCTGGGTGAGCGGCTGGGTGAACTGCCGCGAGTACTGGATGAAAGCCTGCACGTCACCGAGACTCATCGTTCCGGAGGCCACCCGCATTCCGCCGATCACCGCGACGGCGACGAAATTGAGGTTGCCCAGGAACATGATCGCGGGCATCACCATGCCGGAGATGAACTGCGCCCGATAGCTGGACTGGTAGAGCTTCTCGTTCTGCTCCTGGAACCGGGCCTCCACCTCCCGGCTCCGACCGAACACGGTCACCAGTTGATGGCCGGTGAACGCCTCCTCGACCTGGGCGTTGACCAGGCCGGTGGACCGCCACTGACCGACGAAGTGCCGCTTGGACCTGCGAGCGATCAACGTGGTCACCAGGACGGACAGCGGAACGGTGAGCACCGCGATCAGTGCGAGCAGCGGCGAGATGACGACCATCATGGTGAGGATCGCCAGCACCGACAGCACGGACTGGATCAGCTGACTCATCGTCTGCTGCATCGCCTGCGAGACGTTGTCGATGTCGTTGGTGACCCGACTGAGCAGATCCCCGCGGGCATGGGTGTCGAAGTAGCGCAACGGAAGCCGGTGGATCTTCCGCTCCACGTCGGCGCGCAACGACCGCATCGTCGCCTGCACCACGATGTTGAGCAGGTATCCCGCCAGCCAGGCGAGCACGGACGAGCCCACGTACAGCGCGAGCACGATGCCGAGGACTCGGGCCACCGCCCCGAAATCGATACCCACGCCGGGGACGACGGCCATGCCGGACACCATGTCCGCGAAAGTGTCCTGGCCCTGCGCACGGAGCCCGTCGATCGCCTGATCCTTGGTCTGGCCCGCAGGCAGCTGACTGCCGATCACCCCGTCGAAGATGTAGTTGGTGGCCTGCCCGAGCATCCGCGGCGCGATCGCCATGAGGACGACGGACGCCGCGGAGACGGTGAGGACCGCCCACACCATCGCCTTGTGCGGCGCCAACCGGCCCAGCAACCGCTTCGTCGACGGCCACAGTGCTTCCGCCTTCGCGCCGGGTTGTGCCCCCATGGGCCCGCGCGGTCCCGCGGGGATCGGCGGAGCAGCCGGGCGGTCCCCGGTGTCCCCGCTGTGTCCGGTGGCGGTGTCCCCGCTGTGTCCGGTGGCGGCGTCCCCGCTGTGTCCGGCGTCCCCGCCGGGTCCGGTCTCGCCGGTGTCGGTCATCGAGCCTCCTCCACCGATCGCTGGGACTCGACGATCTCGGCATAACACGGGCAGGTCACGAGTAGTTCCTCGTGTGTGCCGACTCCGACGATCTCGCCGTCCTCGAGAACGACGATCTGATCGGCGTCGATGATGGTGGACACCCGCTGGGCCACGACGATGACGCACGAGTCCCCCGTCACCGGGGCGAGCGCGGCCCGCAGCCGCGCGTCGGTGGTGAGGTCGAGCGCCGAGAACGCGTCGTCGAACAGGTAGATCGACGGCCGGCGCACGAGCGCCCGCGCGATCGCGAGACGCTGCCGCTGACCGCCGGACACCGTGGTGCCGCCCTGCGAGACGGGAGTGTCCAGGCCTTCCGGCATCACCCGCACGAAATCGGCGGCCTGAGCGATCTCCAGGGCGCTCCACAGTTCCTCGTCGGTGGCGTCGGGGTTGCCGTACCGCAGATTGGTCGCCACCGTCCCGGAGAACAGGTAGGGCCGCTGCGGGACGAGCCCGATGTGCGAGCGGAGCAGGTCCGCGTCCAGTGCGCGTACGTCGGTGCCGGAGACCAGAACCTGCCCCTCGGTGGCGTCGACGAGGCGGGGGATCAGGTTGAGCAGCGTCGTCTTCCCGGATCCGGTGCCGCCGATGATCGCGGTGGTCTTCCCGGGTTCGGCACGGAAGGTGATGTCCCGCAACACCGGTTCTTCCGCCCCGGGGAAGCGGAACTGGGCACCGCGCAGTTCCACCAGGCCGGGCTGCTCCATCACGGTGACGGGATCGGCCGGTGGCACGACCGACGACTCGGTGCCGAGGACCTCGCAGATCCGTTCGGCGCAGACGGCCGCACGGGGCGCCATCATCGCGATGAACGACGCCATCATCACCGACATGAGGATCTGCATGATGTAGCTCAGCATCGCGGTGAGCGAGCCGACCTGCATGTGCCCGTCCTCGATCCGGTGCCCGCCGAACCAGATCACGGCGACGCTGGTGACGTTCGCGATCACCATCACGGCCGGGAACATCAGTGCCGTCAATCGTCCGACTCGCAGCGCGGTGTCGGTGAGCTCGTCGTTGGCCACCGCGAAGCGCTGCATCTCGCTGCGTTCGCGCACGAACGCGCGCACCACCCGGATGCCGGTGATCTGCTCGCGCAGGACCCGGTTGACGCCGTCGATACGCTCCTGCATCTGCCGGAACGCCGGCACCATCCGGGCGATGATCAGCGTCATCGTCAGCGCCAGCACCGGCACCGTGGCGGTGAGGACGAGCGCCAGTCCCCCGTCCTCGCGCACCGCCATCACGATGCCGCCGATGCACATGATGGGGGCCATCACCAGGATGGTGGCGCTCATGACCACCAGCATCTGCACCTGCTGCACGTCGTTGGTGTTGCGGGTGATCAGCGACGGGGCACCGAACCGGCCCACCTCGCGAGCGGAGAACGTCCCCACCCGATGCATGACGGCCTGTCGCACGTCGCGGCCGAATCCCATCGCGGCGCGCGCCCCGAAGTACACCGAGCCGACCGAGCAGACGATCTGCAACACGCTGACCGCGAGCATCACGCCTCCGGTCGAGACGATGTAGCCGATGTCCCCGCGGGTGACGCCGTCGTCGATGAGCTGCGCATTGAGCGCGGGAAGGTACAGGGCAGCGGCGGTGGCCACGAACTGCAATACGACCACGACGGCGAGCTCCCGGCGATACGGGCGCAGGAACTCGGCCATCAACCGGATCAACATGGGCACACGGCCCGACAGTTGCCCCTCGCCGCGCGATCGTTGCTCATGGTTCTCGAAGTTACCAACGGCAACCGACGCCGTCGCCCGCATTTCCCGATCCGGTCGCACCGGAGAACGCGAAGAGCCCCATCCGGATTCGGACGGGGCTCTTCGGCGGTGGACGGGTCAGCCCGGGGAGCCGACCGCGACCTCCTCCTTACGCTCTTCCTCGGGGAGGAGCTGACGCAGCTTCTCGCCCTCGATGTCGACGTTCGGGAGGATCTTGTCCAGCCACTTGGGCAGCCACCACGCCTTGTCGCCGAGGAACGCCATCACCGAGGGGATGATGACCATGCGGACGATGAAGGCGTCGAAGAACACGGCCGCGGCGAGCGCGAAGCCCATCGACTTGATCAGGGCGTTCGACTCGAAGATGAACGCCGCGAACACCGAGATCATGATGACCGCCGCCGCGCTCACCACCCGGGCGCCGTGGTTGAAGCCGATCGCGACGGCCTTCTTCGCGGACGCCCCGTGGACGTACTCCTCGCGCATACGGGTGACCAGGAACACCTGGTAGTCCATCGCGAGACCGAAGACGACGCCGATGAGGAAGATCGGCATGAAGCTGACGATCGGCTGCGGATTGGCGATGAGGCCGCCCCAGCCCTCCTGGAAGATCGCGACCGTGGCACCGAAGGTGGCGACGATCGAGAGCAGGAATCCCAGGGCCGCGGTGAGCGGGACCAGAATGGATCGGAACACCAGCAGCAGCAGGATGAACGCCAGGCCCACGACGACGGCGAGATAGGGCACGAGTGCGTCGAGAAGGCGTTCCGAGACGTCGAGTTCCATCGCCGTCTGCCCCGTCACACCGAAGCTCACCCCGGTCGACTCGGCCAGTTCCGCCTCCGCGCCGCGGATGCTGTCGACCAGGTCCATCGTGCCCTGCTCGCTCGGTCCGCTGCGCGGCGTGACCATGATCTGCGCGGTGTCGCCCGCCTCGTTCACGGCGACGATCTGCGCGTTGAGGACGTCGTCCTCCGCCGAGATGAGGCCGACGACCTCACCGAATGCCTCCTCGGCGGGCAGGTTCGCATCCCGGGCGTCTGCGACGACGAGCAGCGGGCCGTTCTTGCCGGGCCCGAAGCCCTCCTCGACGAGGTCGTAGGCCTGCCGGGAACTGGTGGCGGGGTCGCCGGTCGCTTCCGTCGGCAGCGCCAGCCGCAGTGCGGATGCCGGGAGGGCGACGAGCACCAGCAGCAGCACGCCCGCGATCAGCGGCACCAGCGGGCGGCGCACCACGGCCTCGGCGTAGCGCAGGGCGATGTTCTTCTTCCCGCCCTCGGCGTCGTCCTCGAGGTCACGCTGGGGAAGGAACGGCACCTTGCCGGCGAACGCCTTACGCCCGAACAGCCCGAGGATGCCGGGCAGCAGCGTGATCGCGATGAGTACGGCGATGAACACGGTGAACGCCGCGGCGAGACCCATGTCGGTGAGGAACGGGATACCGACGACACGCAGGGCCAACAGCGCGATGATGACGGTGAGACCGGCGAAGACGACCGCCGAGCCCGCGGTACCGACCGCCCTGCCGGCGGCCTCGGCCCGGTCCTGCGTCACGGTCAGTTCGTGTTTGAACCGCGAGACGATGAACAACGAGTAGTCGATCGCGACGGCCAGACCGATCATGATCGCCAGGGTCGGCGTCATCGATCCCAGGTCCATGAAGCCGGTGGCGACGGTGATACCGAGGCTGCCGATCGAGATTCCGATGATCGCGGTGAGCAGCGGGAGCCCGGCCGCGACCAGCGACCCGAAGGTGAGGATGAGGACGACTGCGGCGACGGCCAGGCCGATCAGCTCGGCGGTGCCGCCCGGCATCTCGGCGTCCTGTGCGACGGAGCCGCTGATCTGGACGGTCAGGCCGGCGTCACGGGCAACGTCCGCGGCAGCGGTGACCTCGTCCTTGAGCTCCGAGGTCACGTCCGAGAAGTCGCCGTCGAACGGCACCTGGACGTACCCGACGGTCTTGTCCTCGTTGAGCGGCGACAGGGCGCGAGCGTTGTCGACCGCCACCTCGGCGGGGCTGCCCTGCTCCTGCGCCTGCCCCTCGGCCATGGCGGTCAGCTGGGCGTCGGCGACGACCGGGTTCACCAGGGCACCGGGAGGGCCGGCCTCGGTGGGCTCGGCCTTCGCGACGTCCTGGACCTGGTCGATCTGACGCACCTGGGCCAGGACCTCGTCCATGGCGGCCTGGTTCTCCGGAGAGTCGAGCGTCTGCCCGTCGGGGGCGGCGAAGACGTACCGCGCACCGAGCGCGCTCATCGGGTCGCTGCCCGCGGCCTCGGGGAACCGCTCCGCCATCAGATCCTGCGCCTGCTGCGCGGGAGTTCCCGGAATCGAGAACGTGTCCTTGGTGGGGCCGGACAGGGTGGCAGCGCCGACCCCCATCAGTATGAGCAGTGCCAGCCAGGCGGCCAGAACCACGCCTTTGCGCCGGTAGGCGAACTTGCCCATCCGGTAGAGATACGTCGCCATCCAGAGGCTCCTCGGGTGTGGTGTTACAGGGCTTGGGTGTTACCGGTGTTCGGTGTCACCGGTGTTCGGTGTGCTCGGGGCTGTGGCCGGTGTGCTCGGGGCTGTGCCGGGCTCCGGAAGCCCGGCACGCAGTTGCGCGAACGCGTCCCGGACGAGTTCGCCGGGGTTCGCCGCCTCGGTGGCGCCGTCGAACCAGAGCTCGAGTGCGCCCTTGCAGGCGGCACCGACCGCGAGGTGGAGCAGGGTGGGATAGAGGTCCCGGTCGGGATCGGTGCCGGTCCGCTCGGCGATGGCCTGAGCGATCAACCGCCCGATGCGCTGGTGCATCTCCTGCTTCTTGACCAGCAAGGAGGGGCTGAAGTCGACGATCTCCATCATGGCGTGGGTGTCCTCGAGCGGGCGCTCGGGATCGGTCACGATGTCGAGCACCAGGCGCTCGAGCGAATCCCAGATGGGCTCGCCCACCGGCCGGGCACGGAGAGCATCCACCCAGCCGTGCACCTGCGCTTCGAAGTGCGCGAGTACGGCCTCCTCCTTGCCGGAGAAGTAGTTGTGGAACGTGCGCACGGAGACGCCTGCCCGGTCGGCGATGGCTTCCGCGGTGGCACCCTCCACGCCCAGGGTCAGGACGAGATGAGCGGCCGCGTCGGCCAGCGCGGTACGGGTGGCCGCCTTCTTGCGGTCCCGCAATCCGATATCGGAAGTCACCACATCGAGCGTACAGACGGTGCAGAGCTCTGCAATTTTGCAGAGTCAGGAAATATTATGGGCTTGCCCACACTCGGCCGTCGTTGTGGCTGCAGTCACGCGCACGGTTCAGACCGTGGCTCGGCGACGCTCCCAGGCACCCGGGTCGGCCGTGAGCTCGGCGACGAACTCGGGCAGGTGCGCCTCCGCCACGTCGGCGAGCGTGACGTTCTCGAGCACCGCACGCAGATTGACCCGCACCGCGATCCACACGTCCTCGAGACCGGCGGCCGGACCGCTGTAGCGCACGTCCTCGGGACGCTCACCACGCACGGAAGCCAACGGACCCTCTACCGTACGGATGACGTCGGCGATGCTGATCTCCGCCGCCGGGCGGGACAACCAGTAGCCGCCCTCCGGCCCGCGCCTACTGGCCACGAGCCCGCCTCGGCGCAGATCCGCGAGGACCGCCTCGAGGAACTTGTGCGGGATGGATTGCGCGCCCGCGAGGAACTCGGCCTTGACCGGCCTCGGACCCGCGGAGGCCAGTTCGATCAGAGCGCGGACCGCATAGTCCACTCGGGCGGTGATGTGCACGCCCAATTCCTATCATTTCGATGGGGAATTGCCAAGGGAAACCCGCACACTCGAGCGAGCGCGACCTCAGCGACGGTCGAGGCTGACGAGGAAGTCGACCGAGCCGTTCCCGTCCACGGACACGAACCCCAGGGACGGCGGTGTCACCCCGTAGTCGGACCAGGTGACGGGGATACTGCCGGAGACCACGATCCGCTCGCCGGTCCGCAGCACGTCCGTCTCCACCGTGACGGGCCGGGATTCACCTTTCAACGTCAGGGTGCCGTTCATCGTGACGGTGCCGATCGTGCCGTCGTCCGGAACCGACGAGACGTCGACCGGCTGGTCGAGGGTGAAGGTGGCCGTCGGGTGCTGCTCGACGTCCATGACGTTGTCCCGGAAGTAGGAGTCACGCCGGGACTCGTCGGTGGTGATCGAGGCGACGTTCACCGTGATCTCGCCCGCGGTGACCGCGGTGCCCTCCACGGTGGCCGAGCCGTTCACCTGCGCGGTCGACCCCACGACGGTGACCGAGGCGCCGTTGAGGATCTCGTGCACCGTGTATCCGGCCGAGGTCTCGTTCGGAGCCACCCCTGCGTCGACGACCCACTGTCCCTCGGCCTCACCGCCGGCCGCCTCGGCGCCCTCCGTGGACACCGTCGCCGCGGGGTCGTCGTCCTCCGCGATGAACTGGCCGTAGACCCACGGACCGGCCACGACGAGCAGGGCGAGAACGGCGAGTGCCCCGATCAACCACCACAGCTTCCTCATGAATGCAAGGCTAGTGGGAACCGCACCCGTGCTGCCAGGGATGGAGCGTCACGATGTCGACACCGCGAACCACCACCGATCACGACGAGATCCGCGCGTGGGTCGAGGCACGCGACGGAGCACCCGCCCGAGTCCCCGCGGCCGAGGCCCAAGGTGGCGGCGGTGTACTCCGGCTCGACTTCACCGGTGGCGCCTCCAGCGAGGACATCGAGCACATTCCGTGGGACGAATGGCTCGACCTCTTCGACGACCAGGGCCTGGCCTTCACCCACAAGGACATCGACGTCCCGGGTGAGGAGAGCACCTATTTCGACTTCACGCCGCGACACGACTGAGCCTTCGACCTCACCACCGGCATCGACGAACGGGGAGGAACCATGGGAGAGACACTCACGGTGTGGCAGTTCGTGTCTCCGACGGGAGCGGACACCGCTGCATCCACCCTCGAGGATCTCGAACGGCAACGCCTCATCGACGTGCACGATGCCGCCGTCGTCTCCTGGCCGGAGGGATCCGATGCCCCGACCACCAGGCGCGTCCAGACGCTGTCCGAGGTGGGACTCCTGGGCGGATCGTTCTGGGCCCAGTTCGTGACCACCCTGTTCCTCTTCCCGGTACGCAACGCCCTGGGTGTGGGGCTGGGTGCGCACGCGAACCCACTGCAACACTTGGGGATCGACGATCAGTTCATCGCCGACACCCGAGAGAAGATCACTCCGGGAAGCTCCGCCCTGTTCGTGCTGTCCAGCGACGCCGTCCTGGATCGGGTCCGGGAGGAGTTCGCCGGACAGAACGGCGAGCTCATGTCCACCAACCTCACCCGATCGCAGGAACGCAGACTCCGGGAACTGTTCTCCCGGTGAGCACTTCGACGCAAAGGACAGTCACAGACCGGCGATTCCCTTGCCGATCAGCACCACACCGATGACCAGCACGAGCACGCCCATCACGGCGGTGTTGTGCACCTGGAGCCATTCCTTCAACTCGGACAGTGGGCGCCGAAGGCGATCGGCCGCAACCAGATAGCCGATCACGGGGAGAACGACGGACACGGCGGCGATGACGACGAACACGGCCACCGCAATCGTCGCCTCCCCTGCCGGGAGCGCCGCCGACCCGATCGTGACACCGGCAGCGGCAGCCATCAGCAGGTTCTTGGGATTGACCGCGGCGAGCACGAAGGCCAGACCGAACCCCTTGGCCGCAGTCATCTCGTCGATGGCCTGCATCCACTTGGGTGTGTCGTGACTGTCGTTGCGAGCGCGCCACTGGCGGATTCCGACGGCCAGCAACAGCAGACCCAGCCCGACCTTGATCCACGACGCGAGCGCCGACGGTGAGCCGTCGGACTGGCCGACGGCACCACCGAGGAGCACGAATATCACCGTCGCCACGACGATCCCGACTACCCAGCCGGCCGCGAAACCCACGCTGGTGGACTTCGCCCGCGGCGACAGCAGCATCAGGATCGCCGCGATGATCGGGACGGGAGATACCGCCACCCCGACGGCGAGGGGAAGGAGGTCTCCGATCACGGGGCCCATGACGTCGTCCTGTCTCTCGATCGACCGAGGGTCAGAGTGCTTCGGAATCCCACGTGGCAACAGCCCAGATGACCACGACGTCGAGCGCGATCACGAGAATCGCCCACAACGGGTAGTACGGCAACCACAGGAAGTTGGCGATGATCGACAGCGAGGCGAGAACGATGGCGGCCACGCGTGCCCACGTCGCCCCGGTGATGAGACCGAATGCCGCGATGATCACCAACACCCCGACGACGATGTGGATCCAGCCCCACGTCGTGACGTCGAAGGCATAGGTGTAATCGATTCCGACGACGAAGATCTCGTCGGAGGCGACCGCCGCGATCCCCTGGAACAGGGAGACGATTCCCGCGACGAGCAGTAGTGCGGCCGCGACGAGGGTCGTCCCCATCGCGATTCCCTGCCGGACCGGGCTTCCGCTGGTGGAACTGGACCTGGTGCTCATGAAGGTTCCTTCCTCGAGGACACACGACGATGACTGTTCTCATCGTGCGGCCCCGTGGACGCGGAACTCTTCACCCGGAAGGGATGAGACCGTCCCGTCAGGGCAGGACGGCGACGCCCTCCACCTCGACGAGGTGCTCGGGCAGGAACAGCGCGGCCACACCGACGAGCGTGACCGCGGTTTCGGGGAACAGGTAGGTGCTGCGCGCTCGTGCGCCACCCTCCCCCAGCGCCTCGAACTTCGACGGGTCCCAGTCCACGACGTAGAAGCGGACGCTGACCAGGTTCTCGATGCTGCCGCCTGCAGATTCGAGTGCCCGACCCAGGTTCACGAGAGCCTGTTCGGTCTGCGCCGCGAGCCCGTCGGCCACGGTGCCCGACTGGTCGACGCCGACCTGGCCGGACAGGTGGATGACGGTGGTGCCCGTGGCACGGGTCGCGTGCGCGAAGCCGACGCCGGGTGGTTCGGAGCCTTCGGGATTGTGCGCGGTGCTCGTCATGCGTCGACGTTAGCGCCGCCCACCGACAACGTCGTGCGTTACGAAGGCTGGTACGTCAGGCAGTGCGCGTGGTGATCCCCGCCCGCGCCGACGCGGATCTCGCTGGCCGCGCACTCGAGATCCCGGTTGTGCACGCAATCGGCGCGCTGGCAGGCGCCGACCATGCTCGTCACCCGGTCGAGCCCGCCCTTGGTCGACAGCGGCACGAAGGTCCCGCAGTCCGCGCTGCCGTTGTGGCCGGACACGTTGATCGCGAAGGCGTGACAGCCGTCGTGGTTGTACGAACAGTCGCTGACCGTACATTCGCTGACGTGGGGCATTTCCATCGTGGTCATCAGATCCTCCGAGCATCGTCGGTAAGTCTTCGGTCCCCGCGGATTCCACGGTAAGCCCGCGAACACGGCCCTGAACAGACAGGAAAGGCTGCCCTCAGTAACGGGTCGAGTAACGGGTCGCGCAGAACGGCGGCGCAGGCCCGGGACTCACCTCCCGAGATACGCCCCGAGCACGCCGGCTTCCCGCCGAAGCCGATTCGCGGCGTCGTGCTGCCCGTAGGTGTCGTAGCGCTCCGCCTCGACCGTGCGCTCGGCGATCTGCGCCTCCAGGACGGCCCGGACGTCGGCGAGGGACAGGACCCGACGCTCCACCTCGGTCGACCCGACACCGACCCGGGCACCGGCAACGTGCCCGCCCTGCACCGGCGACTGCGCGGCCGGTGCCGCGACGGGCGACGACTGCGCGGCCGGTGCCGCGACGGCCTCGGCATCGTCGAGGGCCGCGAGGGCCGTGCGCAGCACCGCGACGACCTCGCGCCGCCGCTCCTTCATCGCGGCGACGAGGTCGGCCCGCATCGCCGATCGCAGCACCTCCGGATCCGTCGGCGACGCCGGGCCCGTCATGCCCGATGCCCATCCGCCGCGGAAGCCCCTGCTAGCGCCGATCGCCCGACGCCGATATCCTCAACTATCCTCATAGTTCGTTATATTCCGCTATATGTACGCACTGCGCAAGTAATTTGAGGAATATAAAGTGGAGGTTCGTCCCGAGCTGCTGCATCCGCGCAGGCTGCAGGCATCCGCACACACTGCAGACTGCGCGGATCGTCAGGAACGTGCGCGTACAGCCCCGACCACACGACTGTGGGTCCGAGGTATCTCATACGACTCGCAAACGCCGTGTCTGCGGGCGGCGATCCGTGCCCTGCACTGCTTCTGTCGGCTGGGCCGCCCTCAGTTCGACACCGAAAGTGAGTGCATGTACGTCTTCCACCGGAAGATCGAGACCATTCGCGATCGCCCGCGCGCCCCCGAAACGACTCTCGTTGAGTACCTGGGGAAACACTCGCGAGACCTCGTACTGCGCCATGCCACCGGGCTCACTCTTCCTGAAGCCGCGCTGCGACAGCTCGATACATGCCTGGCGATAGGCCCAATCGGACATCCGACCGGCCTTGTGCGCGGCGAATGCCAACGCCATGGCCGAGATCTTGAAAGCGGACCGGACGTCCAAGATCTCGTCGACCGACGGGTTCCGACGCATGTACTCGACAACACTCGCACCTGGGATCAGAAACTCGGACGCGAACGCATCCGCCTCCCTCTCCTGGGCTGCCGTCCCTTCCCCCTCGTCGCTGTGGAGGATGAGATGCCCCAGTTCGTGCGCGAGATCGAACCGGATCCTCTCGGGAGTCTTACGGCGCGCGAGGAACACATAGGGCACCCCTCCCCGCCATATCGAGTAGGCATCGACCGCGTCCGCGAAGGCAGGCAGCGTATAGACCCTGATACCTCGCGACTCGCACAGCTGCACCAGGTTGGGCAGCGGCTTCGTCCCCAGGCCCCATATCCCGCGCAGAAGGTGTGCCGCCACACGCGGCGCCTCGCCGGCGAACGGGACGACGTCGATGTCTGGCAGCACGAATCTGGCCGATATCCATCCGTCGATCTCGACCCCGGACACCCCCGCGGCCACCGCTGCGTCACGCTCACGTGCGGTCGCCCTCCGGGCCGCCCGGAAACGAACCTCGTCCACACCCAGCGAGGGAGTGTTTCCGCGGAAGAAGTACTTCACCGGAAAGCCGAGCGCCTGGGCCAGCGCATCCGCACCAGCTGTCGGTGCTCCCCCATCCTCGTACTTGGTGATCGTCCGAGGCGTGACCGAGAGCTTGCGCGCCAAGTCGACCTTGGTCATACCGCGCCGCATGCGAGCAACACGGATCCGGTCGGGGTCGAGGTACGAGTTAGCTGACCTCGCGTACATGGAAGTCGACATCCTGACCTCCCACATCGAGTGGACGGGTGGTGGTGTCCTCAGATTGCCAGCTCGGCAGAATCACGCGGACCTGCCATCCCGTGAACTGACCGGCCTCCTCATCGAACCCCGAGGGTAACGACACCTCGAGTCGTGTCCCCTCATCTCTGGTGCGGTGGTAGACCAAGAACCAGTTGCCTTCGGGTGGAGTCTCACCAACCGTCGGCTTCGGGCTCCCTCGAAGCGTCTCCACCGAGATCAGGGCCAGAGTGTTGTTTACCGCCTCAGCGGTCGACTTACCCTTCCTCCTGGCCGCGAGCGGACCCTGCGGATGGTCCTCGACCCCCGTCGCGTCGGTGCCGCCCACGGTCGACAGCGTGTATCCGCGGGTAGTGTGCTTCGAAATCGGGCGGTTCAGAGGGTTGTCCGGGCTCCACTCGGTGTCCGCGAGTCTCTCCCGAAGCACGCCCACAACGCTGATCCACCGCGCGAGCCCTGCGGCAGTTACGGGATGAAAGCTGGTGATGTTGCCGGCAGCAATCTCGCCCGCGGCCATCGCCTCCGTAATGGCATCCACTGGGATGTCCATCTGACGGAGGTACTCGGCAGCCTCGCCTGGTCCGATGACTACAGGGGCGTGGAGTTGGCGGGGTTGCGCCACGACAGCCTCAATTCGACAGGGAGGGGGAAGGCCTCGCATTTTTGTTCAGAACCGGAACATCAGGTGGTCAGACGGTATCAGATCGCCGTAGGTCCGGCGGCTCCGGCGCTGCGGGGACAGCCCACCGATTTGTCGCAGATGGTTCGTCGGCCGGTACCCGGCCGTAGGTACCGCGTTCCTCTCGGCGAGCCACTGCTCGTTCTGCATCTCGGGCCGCGGCGGTGAGCTACCTTTCAATGTCCACAATCGGAGACGCCGTGGTTCGGGAGAGCGCGCGCCACCCCCGGCCGACGTCGAGCTGGACGCGGTCACAGCGACCGAGTAGCCCACTCGATGCGGGCACGAAAAACCCCTCACCTGCCGAAACAGGTGAGGGGCTCATGGCGGTGGCGGAGGGATTTGAACCCTCGGACGGGGGTTACCCGTCACACGCTTTCGAGGCGTGCTCCTTAGGCCGCTCGGACACGCCACCGCCCGCGACTTTACCGGAAACGGGGCCGAGGTCGAAATCCGCAGGTAGGCGTCATATCGAGGGGAAACAGCGGGGCCTGTGTGGACGGATACGACGAGGCCGCACCCGCGTCGTACGCGGGTGCGGCCTCGAGAGGTAACGGGACGGCGCTACTTGAACTTGTCCTTCACATCGTCCACGGCGTCCTTGAGCTTCTCGCCCGCTTCCTTGAAGCCGGACTTGACCTGGTCGCCCTTGCCTTCGTTCTTCAGGTCCTCGTCGCCGGTCGCGCTGCCGGCAGCCTCTTTGATCTTGCCGCCGACGTCCTCGGCTTTGTTCTGCGCCTTGTCTTCGATTCCCATGAGATACCTCCGTGAATCTCGATGCGGTGCCCGAAGCGGGCACCTGCAACCACCGAAACACGGATCGACGCGCCCTCGCCACCCCTTCGGGAAGAATCGCAGGGTTCTCTCAGGCCGCTCTCAGCGACGCTCGCGGAAGAAGTCCTCGAGCAGGGCCGCACACTGGTCTTCGAGGACGCCGCCGCGCACCTGCGGGCGGTGGGTGAGCCGCTGGTCACGCACCACATCCCACAGCGAACCGACGGCGCCGGTCTTGGGCTCCCACGCACCGAAGATGACCCGCGACACCCTCGCCAGGACGAGTGCTCCGGCACACATCGTGCACGGTTCCAGGGTGACGGCGAGGGTCGTGCCCTCGAGCCGCCAGCCGTCCCCGTGGGAACGCGCCGCCGACCGCAGGGCGAGGATCTCCGCGTGCGCGGTCGGATCGGAATCCGCCTCCCGCGAGTTCACCGCACGGGCGATCTCGTATCCGTCCGGATCGAAGATGGCCGCACCGACCGGGACGTCGGCGTCGGTGGCGGAACGGGCCGCCTCGATGGCCACCCGGATCATCCGCTCGTCGTCCTCGAGCGCCATCTCCGCGCCTAACGCTGCTGCAACGTGTCGACTGCCGCCGCGAGCTCGGACTCGAATCCCAGCCGCTGCGCGATCATCGTCAGCTGCTCGTCCGGGTACAGATCGGTCTCGGACAGGATCACCGCGAGCACCGGCTCCGGCAGACCCAGGTCCGCGAGGAGCGTCAGATCGCCCTCCTCCCAGGGCTCGACGTCGTCCAGCTCGTCCGGGTCGATGTCGGGCACCTCGACGCCGAGCGCGTCGAGCACGTCCGCCGCGAGGTCGTAGTCGATGGCCGCAGTGGCGTCGGAGAGCACCATCCGCGTGCCCGACGGCGCCGGCCGCAGAATGACGAAGAACTCGTCGTCGACATCCAGCAGCCCGAAGAACGCGCCCGCGCTACGCAACCCGCGGAGCTCCTGCTCGGCGGTGCGCAGGCTCCCCAGGACCGAGACATCGAGGGCCTTCACCCTCCACTTGTTGTCCTCGTGGACGACCGCGACGCCGAACCCTGCCAGATCCTCGTCCCGGTCGGAGGAGACGTTCCCTGTCCCTGCGCGCTGTGCAGCCATGTGCGCTACGGTAGCTGGCTCGGCGCCGCTAAATGAAGTCGACAGACGAATGTGCCAACCTGATGGGGTGCCAGCATCTGCCTCCACACCTGACGTGTGCGTTCTCGGCCTCGGTCTCATCGGCGGTTCCCTGTTGCGGGCAGCTGTCCGAGCCGGGCGAACCGCCTGGGGCTACAACCGTTCCGAGGCATCGGTACGGGCCGCGCGAGACGACGGATTCGACGCCGGGTCCGATCTGGTCGCGGTACTGCGCCGCGCGTCGGAGAGCTCAGCACTGATCGTGATCTCGGTGCCGATGCCCGCGGTCGACGCCACCCTCGCCGCGATCGCCGAGCACGCCCCGAACTGCCCGGTCACCGACGTCGTGAGCGTCAAGGGCAAGGTGGCGGAGGCGGTGGCCCGAGCGGGGCTCGCCGACCGCTACGTGGGCGGGCACCCGATGGCGGGGACGTCCGCGTCGGGATGGAGTGTCGGCACGGTCGACCTGTTCCGCGAGGCCGTCTGGGTGGTCGGCACCGACGACGGGACGGACCCCGCGATCTGGACACAGGTCGCCCGACTGGCGCTCGACTGCGGCGCCGTCGTCGTTCCGGCGGAATCCACCGAGCACGACAGCGCGGTCGCCCGCATCTCCCACCTCCCCCACCTCCTGGCGGAGACGCTCGCGATCACCGGCGACGCCGGCGGCCCCCTCGCCCTGGGATTGGCCGCCGGATCATTCCGCGACGGCACCCGGGTCGCGGGCAGCGCGCCGGCGCTGGTGCGCGCGATGTGCGAGGGCAACCGGGACGCCCTGCTGGTGGCGCTGGACGAGGCCCTGGTGCTGCTCGGCGACGCCCGGCTCGCGCTCGGCGAGACCGGCAGCACCGCAGCCCTCGTCGAAGCCGGGCACGCGGCACGCCTGCGCTACGACGAACAGGACGTCTGGGAGATCACCGGAATCGTTCCCGGCGAGGACGGCTGGCTCGACCGGATGCGCGACGCCGGACGGCGGGGCGGGCGGCTGCGTCGACTGTGAGCGGAGCTCGGCGCCAACTGTGAGCGGAGCTCAGCGCCAACTGTGAGCGGAGCTCAGCGCCAACTGTGAGCGGAGCTCAGCGCCGGGAGCGGGCCTGTCCGTTGCCCGACGGCCAGTCCCCCAGATGCGGGAAGTGGTCCGACGGATTCTCGCCCTCGTCGTACACCGTGGCGGGCGAGCCGATGAGCAGTGGGTCCGGCTTGCCGACGACCCGCTTGTCCTTGTTCGTGTACTCGAACCGGGACAGCACCCAGCGCATCGCCTCGAGCCGGGCCCGCTTCTTGTCGTTGGACTTGACGATGGTCCACGGCGCATGCGGGGTGTCCGTGTAGAAGAGCATGTCCTCCTTGGCCTCGGTGTAGGCGTCCCACTTGTCGAGGCTCGCGAGGTCCGTCGGAGACAGCTTCCACTGTTTGACCGGGTCGGTGCTGCGCGCGACGAATCGGGCGTGCTGTTCCTCCCGCCCCACCGAGAACCAGAACTTCACGACGTGGATCCCGGACTGCACCAGCATGCGCTCGAATTCCGGTGCGGACCGGGTGAATTCGAGGTATTCCGTGGGAGTGCAATAGCCCATCACCCGCTCGACACCTGCCCGGTTGTACCAGGAGCGGTCCATGAGGACGATCTCGCCGCCGGCCGGCAGATGCTGGACGTACCGCTGGAAGTACCACTGGGTGCGCTCACGTTCGGTGGGCTTCTCCAGCGCCACCACGCGCGCGCCACGGGGATTGAGGTGCTCGGTGAACCGCTTGATCGCCCCACCCTTGCCTGCGGCGTCACGGCCCTCGAAGACGATGACGATCTTCTCGCCGCGCTCCTTGACCCACGCCTGGAGCTTGAGCAGTTCGATCTGCAGGGCCCGCTTGCGGTGCTCGTACTGCCTGCGGCTCATCTTCTTGTCGTAGGGATAGCCCTGGCGCCACGGCGCATCCGGGCCCTCCACGACGTGCTTGCGGCCGGTCTTGCGGAGCAACTCGCCGATTTCGTCGATCTCCGGGGTGACGTCGATCTGTTCGGGCGGCGCCAGCTCGAAAGGGGCGTCGTCGGTGCGTCCGTTGTCCCGGAGTTCGTCCACCCTTCGAGCCTACCGCTCGACGACCACCGTCGTCAGTGCGGAAATATCCCGGAAACCGGTCATCAGATGCGCTGGGCGAGGGACGGATAGTCGACGACGAATCCGTCCGCGTCGACCTTGAGGGTCGAACTCGACAGCGGCGAGAGCACGTGGATGCCGTCCGGACCGCTGCTGTAGGTGATGGAGGCACCCTCCACGCTCAGCTCCAGCAGGTTGACGTAGACGACGGGAACCTCGACGTCCTCGGAGCGTTCCTGCAGCTCGAAGCGGCGGATGGGCAGCGAGTTGAAGAACGGGCTGAGCACGACGTCGACGTCCAGGGCGCCGTCGAACGTGGACCGCTGGTGCAGCGATCCGCTCTCGATCATCCAGGTGCCCTCTTCGTCACGGCTGATCGACATCTGACGCTCACCCGAGGCGACGGCCAGGCGCAGCGACAGCCGGCGAGTGACTCCGTTCTCGTCGGTCACCATGTCGTACGACGCGCTGAACGCCGGGTGCTCGGGAGCGCTGGCGCCGATGATCCGCCCGGCAGCCTTGACGCGCTTACCCGAGACCTGCACACGAACCGACTCCATGCGCGGTCCACTGTGTGCTTGCCAGGTCAGGATCGCCGGCCACGATCGGGCACCGGGGGCTGGGATGCTCACGGCTCTAACGTTATGCGACGACGGGCTCTGACGTGCCGCGGGGCCGGGATTTGCCGCGAAAACCGGCAAATCGTGCGGCGTCCGCGGGTCAGTGATGCCGGAAGGTCTGCGTGTGGCTCGCCGTGGACAACCGATCCAGCCGCTCGAGCACCCGATCCACCACGTGGGGGTCCTGCCCCTTCTCGGTCCGGGCGGCCAGTACCTCGGCCTGCGCGGCGTCCAGGGCCGTCCGCTGGAGTTCGAGTACGTGCCGTCGCCGCTCCTTGAGGCCCTCGACGTGCTCGGCGTACTGGTTCGGATCGTGGACGGACTCCTCCTCGAGCCGGTCGTACAGTGCCCGGACCCGCGCGACCGCCTCGTCCGGCAGTTCGTCCGCACGGCCGGCGATCGCGTGCAGCGCGGCCCGCCGGGCCCGCTCGACCAGTTCGTGCTCCTCGCGCTCCTCGGCGTCGGCGGCGTCCGCGACACCGAGCTTGCGCACGATCCACGGCAGCGTCGCCCCGGGGATGATCATGCTCATCACCAGGACCGTCGCGGCGATCACGATCGCCTCGGACCGGGCCGCGAAGTCGAGCGGCAGGCTCAACGCGAGCGCCAGCGTGACCAGGCCCCGCATGCCGCACCACGTCATCACGAAAGCCTCCGCGGCGGTCCGCGGCGCCGACGCGGCGCTGTCGGAACCGCGGCTGATCAGCTGCCACGCCCCGACCATCCAGATGCCACGCACCAGCGCGAGCACCACGGCGATGACCACGCCGTGCGCCACCATCGTCCACAGATCCGGCCCGGCCGCATCGACGACCACCCGGAACTCGAGGCCGATGAGCCCGAAGGCGACGCCGGTGACCAACAGCTCGGCCACCTGCCAGAACGAGGTGCTGGCGAGGCGGTCCTCGGCGTCGATCTCGGCGTTCGCCGAGTTCATCTGCACCGCGGCGACGACCACGGCGATGACGCCGGAGACGTGGACCTCCTCCGCCAGCAGGTACACGACGAACGGGATCACCAGCGAGAAGCCCGCGCGGCCCGCCGGGTCGACGATCCGCACGATCAGCCAGGACCCGATCCAGCCGATCGCCAACCCGATGAGGACCGCGACCGCCGCCGAGTAGAAGAAGTGCAGCAACTCGAATTCGTAGTCGAGCGACTGGCCCGCGAGTGTGGCGGCGAGCGCCGCCTGGAACGCCACCAGCGCGGCGGCGTCGTTGAACAAGCCCTCGGTCTGCAGGACCCCGACGATCCGACGTGGAATCCCCACCGGCTCGGCGACCGCCTCGACGGCGACCGGGTCGGGTGGGGCCGTCATCGCACCGATCGCGATGGCGCCCGCCAGCGCGATACCGGGAACCAGAGCCCACGCCGTCCACGCCACGGCGGCGGTCGTGACCACCACCAGACCGATCGAGTGGACGACGATGGTCCTCCACCGGTCCCGGAACATCGCCCAGGACGCGCGCCGTGCCAGCGCCCACAGCAGTGGCGGCAGGAACAGCGGGAGGATCAGCTCCGGATCCACCTCGATCTCCGGAATGCCCGGGAGGAACGCGAAACCCGCGGCCACCAGGGTCAACAGCACCGGCCACGGCACGTGCAGTCGCCCGCCGAGACCCACGATCAGTACGGTGACGAGCATCAGCCCGATCACGACGACGAGTTGCTCCACGGAACCACCTCCGGGCTTCGGCGACGGTCCGGCGCAGACCTGCACCGGAACGAGAGGGATTGTCCTCCGCACACTCGGGCCCGTCGGCGGCGGGGCAGCGCTCGGGCGGCGGCGAACTCGAGTAACGTCTCCCGGGAATCGGAGTGTGAGGAAGGGTGTCGTGGCGTCGACCGGGAGCATGGTGGGGCTGTTCGCCGGTATCGGCGGACTCGAGCTCGGTCTGAGCGCGCACGGCTGGCGTACCGAACTGCTGTGCGAGATCGATCCCGGCGCCCAGGCCGTGCTGGGTACCCGCTTCCCGGACGTGCCGCTGCACGGGGACGTGACGAAGCTGCGGTCGCTGCCGTCCGACATCGAACTCGTCGCCGCGGGGTTCCCTTGCCAGGATCTGTCCCAGGCCGGGCGCACCGCGGGTATCACCGGGGAGCGGTCCGGACTGGTCGACGAGGTGTTCCGGCTGGTCCGACGCAAACGCGGCCCGCGCTGGCTGCTCATCGAGAACGTCCCGTTCATGCTCCAGCTGGGTCGTGGTGCCGCGATGCGCCACATCACCGACGCGCTCGAGGATCTCGGCTACATGTGGGCGTATCGCGTCGTCGACGCCCGGGCGTTCGGGCTGCCCCAGCGGAGACAGCGCGTGCTGATGCTCGCCTCGCGGACCGACGATCCCCGCGAGGTCCTGTTCGGCGAGGACGCCGGCGAGCGCCCCGAGGACGACCCGCACGGGCATCCCTGCGGGTTCTACTGGACCGAGGGGGTGCGCGGGCTCGGCTGGGCCGTCAACGCCGTCCCCACCCTCAAGGGCGGCTCCTCGGTGGGAATCGCGAGCCCTCCCGCGGTGCGGCTCCCGTCCGGGGAGATCGTCACACCGGGTCTCGTCGACGCGGAACGGTTGCAGGGCTTCGATCCCGACTGGACCGCACCGGCCACCGACGTCGGCGGCCTGCGCGCGGGTCACCGGTGGAAGCTGGTCGGCAACGCCGTCAGCGTCCGGATGGCCTCGTGGGTGGGGGCCAGGCTCGACGCACCCCGCGCCTACACCACCGATCGACAGTCCCCGCTGAAGCCGGGCGACCCGTGGCCGTCCGCGGCGTGGGGACGCGACCGGGAGGCCTACCGGGTGCACACGTCGACCTGGCCGGTGCGGGAACCGTACGAGGACCTCAGCGGATTCCTCGAGGACAGCCGGCTGTTGTCCGCGCGGGCCACCGCCGGCTTCCTCAAGCGGGCCCGCATGGGCAACCTGCGCTTCCAGCCCGG
The DNA here is from genome assembly GCF_014217785.1 of Rhodococcus triatomae. Lineage (NCBI taxonomy): Bacteria > Bacillati > Actinomycetota > Actinomycetes > Mycobacteriales > Nocardiaceae > Rhodococcus > Rhodococcus triatomae. The sequence goes on from NZ_CP048814.1 coordinate 1,874,717, forward strand.
CTTCATCGACGACGTGGAGAACCACCTCGACCGGATGGGCGGCTTCCCCGAGGCCGCCGCGTAGGACGCGTACCGTGCCCGCGACCGACCCCGCCACCAGTGCCCGGATGCGGGCCCAACGTCGCCGGGACACGAAGCCGGAGATCGCGCTGCGGCGCGAACTGCATCGGCGCGGGCTGCGCTACTTCGTGGACCGCGCGCCGGTGAAGGACATTCGCCGACGCGCCGACCTGGTGTTTCCTCGTGCCCGCCTGGCCGTCTACGTGGACGGGTGTTTCTGGCACAGCTGCCCCCAGCACGCCACTTCCCCGAAGAACAACGCACGGTGGTGGGCGGAGAAGCTGGCGGGAAACGTACTCCGTGACCGGGACACCGACCGTCGCCTGGTCGAGGCCGGGTGGACGGTGGTGCGGGTGTGGGAGCACGAGGAGCCGATCGCCGCCGCGGACCGGGTCGAGGCCGCCCGGAACCGCGCCACCGGCGGGCACACCCCGTAGCGGACGTCCGGACGCGGCGGTGCCTGCGCACTCACATCGCGCATCACGCATGAGATCCCCCGTCCCGGGTACTCCGTGGGCGACCAGTCACCCGACGAGGGAGCGCGGCATGAAGGCACTGCAGTACAGGACGGTCGGGGCGGAGCCCGAGGTGGTCGAGATCGACACCCCGGAGCCGGGGCCCGGTCAGGTGCGGCTGAAGATCACCGCCGCGGGTGTGTGCCACTCGGACGACTTCGTGATGAACATGCCCGCCGAGGGCTTCCCGTACCCGCTGCCGCTCACGCTCGGCCACGAAGGGGCGGGCACCGTGGACGCGGTGGGAGACGGCGTGGACGAGATCGCGGTGGGGACGAACGTCGTCGTCTACGGTCCGTGGGGCTGTGGTCAGTGTCTGCAGTGCGCGCAGGGGCTGGAGAACTACTGTCCGCGGGCGGCCGAGTTGGGCATCTTCCCGCCGGGGCTCGGCGCGCCGGGGGCGATCGCCGAGTACATGATCGTGGACTCGCCCAGGCACCTCGTTCCCATCGGCGATCTCGACCCGGTGGCGACCGTCCCGCTCACCGATGCCGGACTCACCCCGTATCACGCGATCACACTCTCGCTGCCGAAGCTGGTGGCCGGATCGACCGCCGCCGTGATCGGCGCCGGCGGCCTCGGGCACGTCGCGATCGAACTGCTGCGGCACCTGACTCCGGCGCGGGTGATCGCCCTCGACGTCACCGAGGAGAAGCTGGAGTTCGCCCGTTCGGTGGGTGCGCACGAGGCGGTGCTCTCGGATGCCGATGCCGTCGACGCGGTCCGGAAGATCACCGGTAGCCGGGGCGTACAGGCGGTGTTCGACTTCGTCGGCTACCAGCCGACGATCGACACCGCGATGGGAATCGTGGGGACCGCCGGTGACGTCATGATCGTCGGGCTCGGCGACGGGCAGGCAACGGCGAAGATCGGCTTCTTCGCGCAGCCGTTCGAGGTGGCGGCGCGCGCTCCGTACTGGGGGTCGCGATCCGAGCTGATCGAGCTCATCGACCTCGCACACGAGGGTGTGCTCGACATCGCGGTCGAGACCTTCTCGCTGGACGAGGCGCCGGAGGCATACCGGCGGCTCGGCGCGAACACGCTCACCGGGCGGGCCGTCATCGTGCCGTGAGGCGACCGACGCGCGGGCCGGGCTAGTGCCGAGAGCGCAGTTCGGAGATGCAGAGGAAGCGGTGGACACCGATCTCACGCGCGGCGTCGACCTGATCGGCGGCACGCAGTTCGCGTTCGCGGGCGAACTGGACGGCGATGAGCGCCTCGAGTTCGCCGATGGACATGTCACACAGCGACGGCGCGGCGAACGTGCCGCGCGCCACCGGACGAGAGAACACCTTGGGCTTGGCCACCATGTTGGCCAAGGCCATGAGGAGGGTGGAGACGAAGAGAACGACCACGATCGATGTACTCATCGCGACCACCGGGTGGGAACACTCATCACACTGCTCCAGAGTCGAGTCCGGGAGGGACTCCGAGTCGGGTCGGTTTCGGGACCCTTAGATGGTGACCGCTCGGGTAGTTGAATTCCTACCGGTCTTGGGCAGGACTGTCAGCACTCACAGCCGAGGCCCGTGCGGATTGGTACGGGCGGCGAAACCGTACGCGCGGAATCCGTCAGGGCGCGCCGTCCGCCGTCGCGACCGCGGACGTGAACGTCCCGAGCAGGGCCGTCGCCCGGTCGTGCGCGGCCGCGCCGTCGCGGCGGGCGATGATGGCCGCCAGTGCGATGTGCGCGTCGCGGTCGGAGTACTCCTCGAGCAGGCCCACCAGATGCTCGACCCCGATCGCCAGGAATCCCTGACGCAGGGTGTTCAGTGCGAGCCGGTAGGCGATGTTCCCGGACCCGTCGACAACGGCGTCCCAGAAGCTGATGTCCGCGGCGGTCAGCTCGGCGACACCGACGGGCCGATCCGGATAGCCGTGGGCCATCGCGAGCACACGGGCGAGCTGAGTCTCGTTCGCCCGCTCCGCGCACAACCGAGCGGCGTCGGCCCCGACGCTGCGACGCATCTCTGCCACGTCACGCAGCAGCGTGGACGCCGGCACGGCGCCGGTGCCGGCGAGTTCCGCCAGCAGATCCAGCCCGGAGTTACGGCGCCAGTCCAGGACCCGGCCGGTGCCACCGTGGCCGAGCTGGACGAGCCCGGCGCGGGCGAGCCGCTCGAGCGCGTCCCGCGCGGCGTGCCGGTTGACCGAATGGGTGTCGGCGATCTCCCGGTCCGAAGGAAGGCTGTGCCCCCCGGGGCGATCGCGCCGATGAGGATCTGCTCGAACAGCTGGACGAAAACCTGGTCGGGGACGAAGCCCGTCTCATCGGCGGTCACGTGGGTCACGGCAGTCAACCCTGATCACCGCTGCTCGAGTTGTCAACCGCTGTTCACCTCCGCCACCGGACACGTGTGAGCGGACGCCGTTCGCTCACCGAGGCGGTGGGCGCATAGTGTGGCGGTCTTATGACGGCACTGTTGGTGGCACTCGTGGGCTTCGCCGTCCTGGATTCGCTCGATGTGCTGCTCGTCGGAGTCACCGCGGCGGTCGTCTACGACGCGCGGCTGAGCCGACGTTCCCCGGTGCCGGGCGGGCTCGGCTTCCTCGCCGGTGTGTTCGCGGTGACGACGGCGTTCGGCATCCTCACCGTCCTCGGGATCGGCTTCCTCACCGACCTGTTCGACTTCACTCTCACCCCGACCATCCGCTATCGGGGCGAGCTCGTCGTGGGCATCGTGCTGATCGCCCTCGCGGCGCTGCCGGTGCGGAACTCCGCTCCGCCGGAGTGGACTCGGCGGCTCCGCACCAATCCGTGGGTCCTCGCGCTCGCGGGGGTGGTGATCGGTCTCGCCCAGGCGCCCACGGCCATTCCCTATCTGGCCGGGCTGGGCCTGATCGCCGCGCACCAGCCGCTCCCGCCCGCCTGGCCGGCCATCGTGGTCGCGTACTGCGCGCTGGCACTCGTGCCGCCGCTGCTGATCCTCCTGCTCGCCACCCGCCGCACGCCTCGGTCCCGGCGCAGATACATGGCGATCGTGCGAGGCGTGAACCGGTACGGCCCGGCCACGGTTCGTGTCATCTTCGCCGTCATCGGCGTCCTGCTCGTGGTGGATTCGGTGATCCACCGGGCCCATCTCCTCTGACGGGTTCACCATGACTCCGAGGGGTTCACCATGATTCTGTCGGGTTCACAACGGCCGCGACGCGTCGCGGGGGTGGTGAACCCGACATTCCCGTTGTGAACCCCAAGGCCGCACGAAAATGCCCTGACGGAAGTTCCGTCAGGGCATTTCACTGTGCGCCCGAAGGGATTCGAACCCCTAACCTCTTGATCCGTAGTCAAGTGCTCTATCCGTTGAGCTACGGGCGCATGCTCTTCAGTTGTTCACCCGGCACGAATGCCGGTGTGGCGGAGGCGAGAGGATTTGAACCTCCGGTCCCCCGTAAAGGGGACAACTCATTAGCAGTGAGTCCCATTCGGCCGCTCTGGCACGCCTCCCTGGGGGGTTTCGATTCTCTCGAACCGCCGAGCGGAAAGATTACACACCTTCGACCACTTAGCGCAAAACGGGTGGTCAGCGCAGGTTGCTGTCGAACCAGTCGAAGATCCGCTCCTGCGCGTCGACGAGTGTTTCCTCCGTCGGCTCCAGCAACGTCGACGGCTCGTCCGCACGGTGACCGAGGCCGGGATAACTGACCACCAGGGTCGCCACCAATGCGCGGGATGCCGCCTCGCGCAGCCTTTCGACATGCTCCGGTGGAGTGCCGGGATCGTCGTCTCCGTACAGGCCGAGCCACGGCGCCTGCAACGAGACGACGGCATCGACGAGGGGCGGGGCATCGACGGTCAACGCCTCCACGATGCCCGGCGAAGCGACACTGATCGCCGCGCCGACGGGACGCGTCGTGGCGACGAGGAGTGCTGCGGTTCCGGCCTGGTCGAACCCGAGCACGCCGACCCGGTCCGGTTGCACCCCGCGCCGGCCCAGCCAGGCACCCGCCGCGTCGAAGTCCTCGAACAGTGCGTCACCGAACACGCCGGACACCGACTCCGGCACCCGGTGGAACAGATGCGGCGCGACCACCAGCCAGCCTTCCACCGCCAGTGCCCGCATCAGGTCGAGGACGGACTCGCCGAACTGACGCGACTCGTGCAACAGGACGATGCCCCCGCGCGCCGGGCCTTCGGGCTCGGCGGCCGTGACCGGCACATGATCGGACCCCGCGGAAAGCGGGGCGCTGTCCGTGAAGATTCCCGACATACGTCCACCTTGGCACGGACCGGGCCTCCGTGCACCGGAGACCGGGGCGCATAATCGGTCAGGTGACTCCCCGGACCCGTCCCGACCTCGCCGCGATCCCCGCCTACGTCCCCGGACGCACGTTTCCCGGAGCGATCAAACTGGCGAGCAACGAGACGACGCACGGCCCGCTGCCGAGCGTGCGCGACGCCGTGAACGCGGCCCTGGACTCGGCCAACCGATACCCGGACAACGGTGCACTGGAGCTACGCAGCGCCCTCGCCCAGTTCCTCGAGGTGGCCCCGGAATCGGTCGCCTGCGGCTGCGGCTCGGTCACCCTCTGCCAGGAGCTGGTGCAGGCGACGTGCGCCGAGGGCGACGAGGTGATCTTCGCGTGGCGTTCGTTCGAGGCCTACCCGGTGGTGACGCAGGTGGCCGGGGCGGTCGCCGTGAAGGTCCCGCTCACCGCCGACCAGGCACACGATCTCGACGCGATGGCGGCGGCCGTCACCGATCGCACCCGATTGATCTTCGTGTGCAATCCCAACAACCCCACGGGCCGCTCGCTCGGACGCGACGAACTGGAACGCTTCCTGGACGCCGTGCCCGAACACGTCGTCGTCGCGCTCGACGAGGCGTACTACGAATACAACCGGTCCGGGGTCGACGGCATCGAATACGCGCGTTCGCGCCCCAATGTGGTTGTCCTGCGGACATTCTCGAAGGCGTACGGACTGGCCGGCGTGCGGGTGGGTTACGCCGTCGGAGATCCCGCGGTGATCGCCGCGCTCGGCAAGGTGCACCTGCCGTTCAGTGTGTCCAGCCTCGCCCAGGCCGCCGCGATCGCGTCACTCGGTGCCGTGGACGAACTGCTCGCCCGCACCGACGCCGTCGTCGCCGAACGCGGCCGTGTCCGCGCCGCGTTGATCGCCGCCGGATACGACGTGCCCGACACGGAGGCGAACTTCGTCTATCTACCCCTGGGTGAGCACACCGCCGCATACACGGAAGCCGGCGCCGAGGCCGGAGTGCTCCTGCGCGGTTACGGGACGGACGGGGTGCGGATCACCATCGGCGACCCACACGAGAACGACGCCTTCCTCTCCTTCGCCACCAGCGCGGACGTGCGAGCGGTGGCCGGAGTCGGCGTCTCCGCATGAGATGAACGGGCGGCGTGAGATGAACAGCGGCGGGGCCGGCCACGTGTCCGCGCCGTCCCCGCCGCCCCTTCTCCACGCTCACGCCTGCCGACAAGCCCGGCACCCCACGGGGCGCCGGGCTTGACCGACCCCCGAACTCAGCGTCCGAGCGCGGAAGCGATCTGCGGCCATGCCGCCTTGAACTCGTCCTCCCAGTACGGCCAGGAGTGCGTGCCGTAGTCGTGATAGACGAACGTCGCCGGGATGCGCAGCTGACCCAACCGGTTCTCGAACGTGCGGGTGCAGAGGTTCGCGGCCGCCTCGAGGGGGCCGCCGACGGCGATGGTGGACGCCAGGTCCCCGCCCCGCGCGCGCTCGTGCGGACCGGGCAGGCCGTTGCCGGTGGAGATGTAGATCTGCTTGCCGCGCAACGCTTCCGCGTTGACGGTGGGGTTGTGGTCGTTCCACGCCGGGTGCGAGTCCGCGCCCCACATGTTCACCACGTCGCCGCCCTTGAACGCGACGGTGCCACGCACCGAGTCCCGTGAGCTGGGCTCGCTGTTGTCGAGGCAGCCACTGAACGCGGAGAGCCCGCGGTACAGGTGCGGATGCCGGGTGACCAGGTTGGCCGCGCCCATCGCGCCCATCGAGACACCGGCGACCGAGTTGACGCCGTTGCCGCGGAATTCCTTGTCGATGAGGGGCGGCAACTCGTCCGTCAGGAACGTCTCCCACTTGTAGGAGCCGAACTTGGGATCCGGGTTCAGCCAGTCGGTGTAGTAACTGCCGGTGCCACCCACCGGCAGCACGACGTTGACGTCCTTGTCCGACATGAAGTCGACGAGGTCCGTCTTGAACGTCCAGGTGCTCTCCGCGAAGTTCGATTCCTCGCCGGCTCCGACGCCGTCCAGCATGTACAGCGTGGGGCGGGAACCGCCGGATGCCGGGTGCAGCACCTGTACCTGGACGGTCTGGTTCATGGCGGGGGAATACACGAACAGCGCGGTGCGGGTGTCGGTGATCGTCTCGGTGCGCTCGATGGTCGCCGGTGCCGAAACGGGTGCCGGAGGTGCGTCGGCGGGGTCCGCGACGGCGATCGTTCCTGCCCCGGAGAAAGACAGCGCGAGCGCCGCCCCGACGGCAATGATCGACCTACGACGCATGGTGTTTTCCCTCTTCCGACACTGTGACGATTGCACAGTACAGGCACCTACCGGTCAACAAACACCTGACAGTTTGTGACAGCAACGTAAATTCCCACCCCACCTCTGGTACCCCGGCACACCCCCGCCCGTCAGCCGCCGTCCGGACCGGACACCGGCGGCGCGGAAGACCTAAAAAGAATAGGCACAATGTCACACGGGTTCGATCTGACGAAACCGGTGTGACATTGTGCCGGCGGCGGAAGCGGAGGGATTTGAACCCCCGGTCGCTCTCGCGACGCTCGCTTTCAAGGCGAGTGCATTCGGCCGCTCTGCCACGCTTCCGTGGGCGATCCTAGCGGGCAGGGAGGAAGCCGGGCCAATCGGTCAGCGGTCGACGACGGCCTTCTCGACGCGCTCGAAGACCTCGGCCAGCATCTTGAGCTGAGACTTGGTGAGCAGGTTGATGAGGTTGGCGCGCACGCCCGCGACGTGGGTGGGGGCAGCCTCGGCGAGACGGCGGCGCCCCTCCGGAGTGAGAACGGCGCGTACCCCGCGCCCGTCCTCGACACAGGTGTCGCGAGCCACCATGCCCTCCGCCTCCATCCGTCGGACCTGATGAGTGAGGCGGCTGCGCGAGGACAGTATCCCGTCGGCGAGACCGCTCATGCGCAGTGAACCGTCCTCGGACTCGGACAGGAGCACCAGAATCCGGTAGTCGGCGAGCGACAGTCCGTGCATCTCCTGCAGATCACGGTTGAGCACGCTCATCAGGCGCTGATTGCCGTCCATGTAGCCACGCCACGCCCGCATTTCCTCGGCCGTCAACCACGGGGTGGGGTACTCGACATCGCTGCGCTCTGCTGACACATCCCACATCCTAGTGGGCCACTCCCCATCTTCGCGGTGGCGGGATTCCAGTACTGTCGTACCGCTTTTATGATTGCTCACAGGCTATTCTCGTTCCGTTCGTTGACTACGGTCTAGGCCATGTATGCGATCACCGTTCCCGAGCCCGGCGGACCCGACGCGATGGTGTGGGCCGAGCAGCCCGAACCGGAGCTGCCCGCCGGACACGTCCTGGTCGACGTCACCGCCACCGCCGTCAACCGCGCCGACCTGCTCCAGCGACAGGGCCTGTACCCGCCCCCACCGGGCGCGAGCGACATCCTCGGACTCGAATGCTCCGGCACCATCGCGCGCCTCGGCGACGGAGTCACCGGCTGGTCCGTCGGCGACGAGGTCTGCGCCCTGCTGGCCGGTGGCGGATACGCCGAGCGGGTCGCCGTTCCGGCCGCGCAGTTGCTCCCCGTTCCCGACGGCCTCGACCTGGCCGTCGCGGCATCACTGCCGGAGGTCGCCTGCACGGTGTGGTCCAACGTCGTCATGGACGCGCAGTTGAGCCGGGGTGAGGTGTTCCTGGTGCACGGCGGCGCCGGGGGCATCGGCACCCACGCCGTCCAGGTGGCGAAGGCCCTCGGTGCCCGGGTGGCCGTCACCGCCGGGTCGGAGGCGAAGCTCGCTCGCTGCCGCGAACTGGGCGCCGACATCACGATCAACTATCGGGAGACCGACTTCGTCACCGTGCTCCGCGAAGCCACGGACGGTCACGGCGCCGACGTCGTCCTGGACAACATGGGCGCGTCCTATCTGCCGCGCAACGTCGACGTCCTCGCCACGGACGGGCGCCTCGCGGTGATCGGGATGCAGGGCGGCCGCAAGGGCGAACTCGACCTGGGCGCACTTCTCGCCAAACGGGCCCGCGTCTTCGCCGCCGGACTGCGCGGGCGCCCGGTCACCGGACGGCACAGCAAGGCCGAGATCGTCGGAGAGGTCCGCGCGAAGCTGTGGCCTCTGATCGCCGACGCCACGGTGCAGCCGGTGGTGCACGCCGAACTTCCGATCACCGAGGCCCCCGGGGACACGAACTGCTCGACTCGCCCGAGGCCGTGGGAAAGGTGATCCTGCGGGTGCGGTGACCCGGCGTCAGCCGAGGGCGGTGAGTTCCTTCACCAGCTGGTCGATCTCGAACCGCGTGGTGTACGGGGCGAGCCCGATGGTGACGGCACCGCCCTCGTCGTTGACGCCCAGCGCGTCCAGTAGCCGAGAGCCGCCGTGTCCGCCGCTGATGGTCGCGATCCGGCGATCCGCCAGATGCGAGGCCACCTTGTCCGCCGGAATGCCCTCCACGGTGAAGCTGAGGGTCGGCACCCGGCTCGGGGACTTGCCGATGATCATCACCTGCGGCAACCGCCGCAGGGAGTTCATCAGGTGGTCGAACAGGCCGTCCTGATAGTGCATGAGCGAGCTGATCGAGGTCTCGAGCTTCTGCCGCCTGCTGCCGACGGCCGCGTCGTCGAGCCCGGCGAGGAAGTCGACGGACGTGGTGAGCCCGGCCAGCAGGGCGAACTGGTGCCCGCCGACCTCGAGCCGCTCGGGCCCGCGGGCGAACGGATTGAGCGACAGTGCCGGAATGCGGTCCAGCAGCCCCGGATCCCGGAACACCAGCGCCCCGACCTGTGGGCCACCCCATGCGGGCGCGCTGACCGCGACGACGTCGGCGCCGAGTTCCTCGATGTCGATGTGCGCGTAGGGCGCGGCCCCGATCGCGTCCACCACGACGACGGCACCCACCTCGTGGGCCCGGTCCGCCGCCGCCCGCACGTCCGGCGCGGAGCCGACGATCGGGGACGCGGCGGTGAGCGCGACCAGCCGTGTCGTCGTGCCGATGAGGTCCTCGAACTGCCACGCCGGAAGCTCGCACGTCTCGATCTCGACCTCGGCCCACTTGACCTGGGCGCCGTACCGGTTCGCCACCCGCAGCCACGGGGCGACGTTGGCTTCCTCGTCCAGCCGGGACAGCACGATCCGGGTACCGAGACCCAGCCGCGTGCTCAGCGACTCCGCGAGCCAGGCCAGCAGGATGGCCCGATCGGCACCGAGGACCACTCCGGCCGGGTCACCTCCGACCAGGTCGGCCACCGCGGCCCGGGCGGATTCCAGAACCGCGGCGCTACGCCGGCTGGACACGTGACGGCCGGACGCGGACGAGGCCGACGCCCGGAACGCCGTCGACACCGTCCGGGAGACGGCGTCCGGAATCTGCATGCCGGCCTGCGGATCGAAATGGATCCACCCGTCGCCGAGTGAGGGGATCAAACCCCGTACACGGGCAACGTCGTAAACCATGCCCGACACTCTAGGACGCTTCGTCAACCGGAGGTAAGGCAGAGTGCGCCCAGCGGTGAGGAAACGCACCGCTGCGACGCCCGGTCGGGGCTCCCGACTCCCACCCGGTGCCCGAAACCGTCAAGATGGAGGCATGACGAACGCGGAGAATGAACATGTCCTCGTGATCGGACCCGACGGTCGCCCGGTGGCGGTTCCGGCGAACGGTGCCGCGACGCCGCCCCCGTCCGGCACGGAGTCGCCCGACGCCGCGGACGCCCCGGACGACGCCGACTCCGTCGCCGACATGGTCGAGCAGCCGGCGAAGGTCATGCGCATCGGCACCATGATCAAACAGCTCCTCGACGAGGTGAAGGCCGCGCCCCTCGACGACGCCAGCCGAGCCCGCCTCAAGGAGATCCACCGCACGTCCGTCAAGGAACTCGAACAGGGCCTGGCGCCGGAGCTGCGTGAGGAACTCGAGCGGCTCGCGCTGCCCTTCACCGACGACTCGATTCCGTCCGACGCCGAACTGCGCATCGCCCAGGCCCAGCTCGTCGGCTGGCTCGAGGGCCTGTTCCACGGCATCCAGACCGCGCTGTTCGCGCAGCAGATGGCCGCCCGGGCACAGCTCGAACAAATGCGTCAGGGGGCACTGCCCCCGGGGCTGAGCATCGGCAATCCACCCGGATCACCCAATTCGGACCGCCCGCAGGGGCCCACCGGAACCGGACAGTATCTCTAGCGGAGGACCGCTGACAGCCTGGGGAAACGGCGCCGGTTCCCGATCGCGGTAGGCTCGGTCTCCGTGTCAGCATCCGCTATCGATTCCGGGACCGTCGACGAGGCGCCGCACGGGTCCGGCTCGCAGACGTTCCGCCGCGCCTTCCGGGATCTGAAGGACGGGTTCGGTCAGCGCGAGCTGTGGTTGAGTCTCGGCTGGCAGGACATCAAGCAGAAGTACCGGCGCTCGGTGATCGGTCCGTTCTGGATCACGATCGCCACCGGCGTGCAGGCGTCCGCGATCGGCCTGCTCTACTCGGCGCTCCTCGACATCCCGCTGCGGGAGTTCCTGCCGTACGTGACGGTGGGCCTGATCGTGTGGAACGTGATCAACGCGAGCATCACGGAGGGTTCGGAAGTCTTCATCTCCAACGAGGGCCTCATCAAGCAGTTGCCGTCGGCGCTGAGCGTGCACGTGTACCGCCTGGTGTGGCGGCAGGCGCTGCTGTTCGCGCACAACCTCATCATCTACCTGATCCTGCTGGTCGCGCTCGGGGTGTGGGCGAACCTCAGCTGGGCGTCACTGATGGCGATCCCGGCGCTGGCGCTGCTCGGCCTCAACGCCGTGTGGGTGGCGATCGTGTTCGGTATCTTCGCCACCCGCTACCGGGACATCGGGCCGATCCTCAGCTCGCTGACCCTGTTGCTGTTCGTGCTCACGCCCATCATGTGGACGACACAGAGCCTCGAGGCGCAGGGCGGTCAGGTCGCCGAACGCGCGAAGATCGCCGAGATCAACCCGCTGTTCCACTACCTCGACATCGTCCGCGCCCCGATGATCGGTCAGCCGCAGGAGGCATACCACTGGTACATCGTGCTCGCGATCACCGTCGTGGGCTGGACCGTCGCACTGCTCGGGATGCGCAAGTACCGGGCCCGCGTGCCCTACTGGGTGTAAGGGAAGAAGAACATGACCGTCAGTATCGAGACGCGCGGAGCGTGCGTCGACTTCCCCATCTTCGACGCGAAGTCCCGCTCGCTGAAGAAGGCGTTCCTCGGCAAGGCCGGAGGCACGATCGGGCGCAACAGCTCCGACGTCGTCGTCGTCGAGGCGCTGCGCGACATCACCCTGTCCCTGAAGGAGGGCGACCGGATCGGCCTCGTCGGGCACAACGGCGCCGGGAAGTCGACGCTGCTGCGCCTGCTCTCCGGCATCTACGAGCCCACCCGCGGCAGCGCCCGGATCCGGGGCCGCGTCGCGCCGGTGTTCGACCTCGGCGTCGGGATGGACCCGGAGATCTCCGGCTACGAGAACATCATCATCCGCGGCCTGTTCCTCGGACAGACCCGCAAGCAGATGCTCGCGAAGATGGACGAGATCGCCGAGTTCACCGAGCTCGGCGAGTACCTCGCGATGCCGCTGCGCACCTACTCGACCGGTATGCGCGTGCGCGTCGCGATGGGTGTCGTCACCAGCATCGACCCGGAGATCCTGCTCCTCGACGAGGGCATCGGAGCCGTGGACGCGGAGTTCATGAAGAAGGCCCGGGTGCGGCTCGAGGCTCTCGTGAAGCGCTCCGGCATCCTCGTGTTCGCCAGCCACTCCAACGAGTTCCTCGCGCAGCTGTGCGACACCGCGATGTGGGTGGACCACGGGCAGATCCGTCAACACGGTGAGATCGAGGAGGTCGTGCGCGCGTACGAGGGCGACGAGGCGGGCGACCACGTCCACCACGTCATCGCCGAACTGAAACGCGAACAGGAGCGGGACGCCACGTGAGCGAACGGATCGGGGCCGGCGAACGCATCGTCGGAGTGGTCGTCACCCACAAACGGCGCGAACTGCTCGCCCAGTCCCTGAAAGTGCTGGCCTCGCAGACCCGGCCGCTCGACCACCTCGTCGTCGTCGACAACGCGAACGAGGACGAGGTACGCGCCCTCGTCGAGTCGGCACCGATCCCGACGTCCTATCTGGGTTCGCAGCACAATCTCGGCGGTGCCGGGGGCTTCGCGCTCGGCATGCTCTACGCCCTGTCCCTCGGCGCGGACCGCGTCTGGCTCGCCGACGACGACGGCCGCCCCGAAGGCCCCGACGTTCTCGCCACCCTGCTGGCCTGCGCGCTACGCCACGACCTCGCCGAGGTGTCGCCCGTGGTGTGCGACATCGACGAGCCGGACCGGCTCGCGTTCCCCCTACGCCGCGGAGTGCAGTGGCGGCGACTGCGGTCGGAACTGTTCGCCGGCGGCAGCGAGGACTCGGATCTGCTGCCCGGTATCGCATCACTGTTCAACGGGGCCCTGTTCACCGCGTCCGCGATCGATGCCGTCGGCGTCCCGGATCTGCGGCTGTTCGTGCGCGGTGACGAGGTGGAAGTGCACCGGCGGCTGGTGCGTTCGGGGCTACGGTTCGGCACCTGCCTGACGACGGCGTACCTGCATCCGAACGGCGCCGACGAGTTCAAGCCGATCCTGGGCGGGCGCATGCACACCCAGTACCCGGACAACGACACCAAGCGCTTCTTCACCTACCGCAACCGCGGCTACCTCCTGTCCCAGCCCGGCCTGCGCCGGTTGCTCCCGCAGGAGTGGGTGCGATTCGGCTGGTACTTCCTGATCACCCGCCGCGACCCGAAGGGCCTGTTCGAGTGGGCCCGGCTGCGCAAGCTCGGCCGGCAGGAGCGGTTCGAGCGCGACTGAAAGCCCTTCCGACCTGGCACGATGTCACATCGGTTCGATCTGACCGAAACGGTGTGACATCGCGCCGGAGGGAGGGGGACACCCAGGGAGCGCGGCGGTCAGCGGAGGAGGTCCGCGAGGATCCGGGCAGCGTCGGCGTACCGGGTCTCCTGGGTGGCGGCGAAGCTGAGCCGTACGAACTGGCCGTACGGCTCCGTCGGGAACCATTCCGCGCCCGGGGAGATCGCCAGGCCCGCCGCGAGTGCCGCCTCGGCGACCTGATCGGCGTGGTGCGGCCGCGGCAGCCGCGCCCACAGACTCAGCCCGCCGCGAGGAACCCGATCGACGCGCAATTCCGGGACGGCGCGGGTCAATTCGGCCAGCAGCGTGTCCCGGCGTGTACGCAACGCCCGGCGCAGTGCGCCGCGATGCCGGTTCCATCCGGGGTGAGCGAGGACGTCGATCGCGACCTGTTGGGTGAATGCGGGGACGAACAGTTCACTGACCCAGCGGCTGGCACGGATCCGCCGCAGCGCCGGACCCCGCGCGACCAACCCGGCGACCCGGATCGACGGGGACATGCTCTTCGTCAGCGACCGGACGTACACGACGTGACCGTCGTCGTCGGCCGCCGCGAGCGGCGCGGGAGCCTCGGCGTCGTAGTACAGGTCTCGCGCCCAGTCGTCCTCGACGAGGAACGCCTTGCGGTCCGCGAGCACCTCGCCGACCCGGGCCCGGACCTGCGGGGCCCAGACGTCGCCGGTCGGGTTCGCATAGGTCGGTTGCGCGTAGAACACGCGGGAGCCGTGGGCCGCGAGCGCGGCATCCAGATCCTCGGGGTCGATGCCGTCCGCCGTCCTGGCGAGCGGCACGATGCGCAGCCCGTGGGCCCGGGCGGCCGCCATCGCACCCCAGTACGTCGGAGACTCCATCACGACGGTCTCGCCGGGAGACGCCAGCGCCCGGAAGGCGGCGGACAGCGCGGCCTGTCCCCCGGACGTGACGATCACGTCCGATTCGTCGACGCCTGCTCCGCCCGCACGGTGACCGTCCAACTCCCGCGCGAACCATGCCCGCAGTTGTGGGAGACCGGAATTCGGCGCGGCACGCATGAGGACGTCGGGGTCGCGGGCCACCTTCTGGACGGCCGAGCGCAGGAGCGGCCCCGGCAGCAGCGACGGCGACGGGTACCCGGCGTGCAGGCCGATCACGTCCGGGGCAAAGGTCCGCACCCCGGAGCCCTCGGTGTCGAACACCTCCGACGGCCCCAGCGCCGTCGTCTGCCACGAGACGTCCGCCGGCCGTGCCTGCCGCGCGGCCGCCACGAAGGTGCCTACCCCCGGACGGGTCTCGACCAGGCCGTCGGCCACGAGAAGCTGCAGTGCCTGCTGGACGGTGACGGGGCCGACGTGGTGCTCGGTGGCGAGGGAGCGCGTCGACGGCAGCCTCGTCCCCGCCGGTCGAGTACGCACCCAGCCCCGGAGACCGGCGGCCACCCGAGCGGCACTGCTACCATCATTCATGAGAGATCATGATAGCGCTATCAGTACGGTGCGAGTTCCGCTATCGGCCGCCGGGGTGGCCTGGGGATTCCTCGGGGTCCTCGCGTTCTCGTTCACGGTGCCGCTGACCCGTATCGCGGTCGAGGGGATGAACCCGTACTTCGTCGGGACCGCCCGCGCCGTGGTCGCGGGCGTCTGCGCGGGCGCGCTGCTGCTCGCGGTCCGCGCTCCGCTCCCCTGCGGTCGGCAATGGACCGGTCTCGCCGTCGTCGCACTGGGCGTCGTCGCCGGGTTTCCGCTGCTCACGTCGGTGGCCCTGGAATCGGTGTCCGCGAGCCACGCCGCCGTGGTCATCGGCCTGCTGCCCGCCGCAACCGCAGTGGTCGCCGTCGTCAGAGGTCCGGAACGGCCGTCCCGCATCTTCTGGGTCGCATCGGCCGCGGGCGCGGTTGCCGTGGCCGTGTTCGTCTCGCTCGGGACCGGCGGGCTGGGCAGCGTCGGTGTGGCCGACCTGCTGTTGGCCGGCGCCGTGATCGCGGCCGCCTTCGGCTATGCCGAGGGCGCCGCCCTGTCCAGGCAGCTCGGCTCCTGGCAGACGATCTGCTGGGCGCTGGTGCTCGCGCTACCGGCGATGAGCGTGCTCACCGCGCTGCTGCCCTGGCCGGGGCCGGATGCGGGCGGCGCGCAGTGGGCGAGTTTCGCGTATCTGGCTCTGGTGAGCATGTTCCTCGGATTCTTCGCCTGGTACCGGAGCCTGGCCATCGGCCCGGTCGCGAACGTCAGCCAGATCCAGCTCGTGCAGCCCGTGCTCACGATCACCTGGGCATCGACGCTGTTGCACGAACCTCTCACGCCCGGTGTGCTCCTCGGTGCCGCCGCCGTCGTCGCCTGCGCCGCACTGGCCGTCACCGCACGAGTGCGTTCGGCAACTCCGTCCGTCGGCGCTCCGCTCATGCGCGCACGATCACGACCCCGACAATCACTACAGCCATCACGGGAAGCGTTACCCAAGCGATGAGCATCCCCCTTCCAATTTGGCCTGCACGCCCACGGAGGAACACCAGGACGAATGCCACCACGAGGTCGAGGAGCACCACGAACAGAAAGAAGTATGAGATTCCGCCAAGCATGAGCAACAGGGCGGGAGAAAGTGCAATTGGAACATTGAGAAGCGCAGCGACGAAACTGGCTGGACCGAATCTACGCTCCAGATCACTCTCGCCAGAAGTGGTCGTCACCATCGATCCGCCGATACCGCGAACACCATTGCGCACACCCACACGAAAGCGCTGACACAACCCAGACCGAGAGCAGCGCCACGCAACCTTGCCGAACCCCGCGTGGTGAGGGCGGCAGCGATTGCTGCCACCCCGACGCTCACGCTCGACGCCGCCGCGACTACGAGCAACGATGTTCGCTCGTCGATCGACGACATCCGTCCGATCGCCCACACCATCAGCGCCAGTGCCGCGACGACGAGCGGGAAGGCGACCGGAACAGACCATGTGGCCGACGCCCAATAGCCGTCGCAACGTCGATTTCGCGGAACCCCAGGAGACACGCTCATATCGTTGGCAACTTTGCCGGATACTCAGGTGTAACTATCGGCACCTTCGGCGGGCTATCGACAGAACCCGCGCTGGTCCATGGCAGGTCCTGCGGCGGCGGAAGCTCGCCACCCGACCATGGATATGTCTTGAACGGCTGCGTCGCCAATGCGCCCGAACCAAGATCATGGTGGAATGGAAGATTTGCGGCCGGGCCCCACGGCTGACCAGATTTGGCTGGGTCAATTGCCACAGTAGGAGTTTCCCCCTCTGGATAATCCTGATATACCTCCAACGAAGGGTAATCCGTCCGGGTTCCAGCGACCGCGACGCCATCATTCCCAGGAGTGAATACCAAATCACCATTTACAGTATGGCCCGAGTCAATATCAGGAGCAAATGGATTCTTTGCGTCATAGCGAATCCTCACTGACCCGTCTTCGACCTGCCAGACATCAGCCCTCGGAGCCTCGACGGCAACGTCTCCGCCAGCCGTCACCGTGGGATTCTGTCTCATCACGACCAAGCCGTTCTCATAGTCTATGTAGGTGGCTACTCGAGTGTGCTCAGGATCAAAGTTGGGGTCTTCCGTCCTGTTATCACCGAGATCGTACGGATTGAGGATATCGTCGAGCCCCTGAGGAACACTCAGAACTTTGTCTTGGCTTATGTACTGCGACACCCGAACCACCCCCGCCCAGTAACAGGATCAATACGCGCTACTCGAATTTCGGGATCTACGCCTCGATACTTGGGATCGTAGCTATTCGGGTCCAGCACCCGGGCAGTTTCCCAATCCGTCAGGCTTACTGGCGGCCGTCCGAAAATCTCCGCGAATGCCGCAGCAGCGGCTGCCGCTCTAGCCTCTTCCTCGGCGCGATCTGCCGTCGGGTCATCACCCGCACCTAGTCGGTCGCCCTCGGCACGAACCTCCCTGGACGCCTGTTCAATGGCGCTTACCGCATCGCTCTGAGCAGATAGCATCTCGTTGACTGCGGTGGATATCGCACTCTGATGCTCTGAAAGTACCTGGCCCAGATCATCCGCGGTAGCAACAGCGGCTTCTACGGTCCACCGCTCTGTAACGCGAAACCCCGATTCTCGGGCTGAAGCCACCGCACCGAGCAATACTCCACGGTAGCTTGAAATGCTGTCGCCACTGGAAATCAACAGTTGCGCAAGGTTACCGACCTCACTCGCGATGCGGTTTCCGTTGTCGCGATCACCTGCGATCCGATCGTACGCAGCCCAGTAGGCGTCTCCCTCCCAGGTTGCTCCAACCTCCCGAATATGACTGACCATCTGATCTGTCAGATTTAGGAAATCCTCACTTTGCGCCCGCATTACTTCACCTGCTTCGCGGAGCTTTCCGGGCTGCCAATTGAGCTCAACCTGACCAAGGGACGGCACGTCATCGGTCACCGGTCACCCCATCGCGGTCAAGCCGTCACGGAAATCCTGGTCAGTAACCGCGTACGTAGATGCGCTGCCCCTGGCAAGATTCGAGTACCTCGCGCAGCGCATAGCCATCCGTAGCCAGGCCCCCTCTACGAACTCTCCCGCGACTGAGCAAGATCCCCCCAGCGGAGATCCTTGCATTGCAGGTCCGACCTCATCGACTTTACTGCGAACATTGAGCGCATCGATCTCTGCGCCTATGCGGTCCATCGACGACGCCAACGCCCGCAACTGCTCGGGATCAACTTGCATCTCCCCCCCTATCAACAGCTCGGAGGCGAAACTAGCACAGCAACTGCAATCGAGCAGGCGCTGGGCCGGGAGCGCCGACTGCCGACCGAAACTGGACTTCTCGACCCGACCAGCCCGCGGCAACCGATCCTGAACCCGGTCGAGACTGCAACCTCCATGCGCCGACGAGGAGCGGCGCTCCCCGGTTCGCGTCAGCGACCGAAGAGACGCTCCCAGTTCTCCCGGCTGATCAGCTCGGCGGCTGTTCGACGGTACCGTTCCTGCACGTCCGCGCCCTCCTTGTCGAGCCGCCGCAGCAGCTCGAACGTGCGCTTCATCAGTGCCGTGGCAGTGTCCTTGTCCCGCCGGCGGATCCGCACACCGGACTGGGACGCGTCGGTGACGACAACGTGGTCGAACAGCGACACGTGCCACCAGTGCGCGTCCTCACGCGGCACCGCCACGAGACCGCCGCGGGTGCGGCCGAGGAACTGGTTGACCGCACGTTTGAGACGCACCACGCCCATCCGGCTCGGCTCGCCGACATCGCGCTGCACCGAGATGTCGGCGTCACGTACCGGGGCCTCGGCGGCCGGGTACCGGACCGTCTCCGGGTAGGCACTGCGTTCCTTCCGGATCGCTGCCATCGCCTCGATCCCGCCGTCCCGCAACACTTCCGGCCCGGCGAGGAAGTCCTCGATACCGCGCAGCGTGGTCGCTGCCAGGCCGTACTGCATGGCGACGATGTACTCCGTGAGCTGACCGAGGAACTGTCGCCGGATCTGCTTCGTCGTGACGTCCCCGTGCAGGGCACCGACGATCAGCGAGTTGCGGGTGCTGAAGTACCGCGCCCAGTCGTCGAAGTCCTTCCAGTAGAAGTCCGCATGCCACACCGCCGCGTTGGGCAGGGTCACCGTCACGTATCCGGCACGCCGAGCACGGATTCCGTACTCCACATCGTCCCACTGGAAGAAGATCGGCAGCGGCAGCCCGATCTCCGCGACCACCTCGCCGGGGATCAGGCACGTCCACCACGCGTTGTAGCCCGCGTCGACCCGGCGCTCCTGGTTGTTCTCGAGCATGCTGGTGTTGCGCAACGCCTTCGGCACACGCTGACCGTGCTGCAGCGTGTCCAGATGCACCTCCTCGGCCCCGACGTTGAGATAGTCGGGGTTGTAGAGGAACAGCATCTGCGCGCCGACGAGCGTCGGCTCGGTGGTGACGTTCGCGAACGCGCTGAGCCGGAGTACCGTCTCCGGCTCACAGAGGATGTCGTCGTCCATGAGGATGACGTCGGCGTTCTTCCCCTCTGCCGAGACCTCGAACAGGCCACGGGTGAACCCGCCCGCCCCACCGAGATTCGGCTGGCGCAGGTAGTGCAGCCGCTCGCCGAAGCGGGGCGCGACCTCCTGGAACCGGGCGCGGTCCTGGACCAGATCGGTGCCCTGATCTACTACGTAGAGGCCGTCCAGGGCATCGAGAACCACCTCGTCCGAGGCGAGTGCCGCGACCGTCTCCGCACAGTCGTCCGCGCGGTTGAAGGTGCAGATCGCGACGGCCACGGGCCGCAGCTGCCGGTCGAAATCCACCGTCCACTCGACGGCTCCGACCTCGACGGGCCCACCGAGGGCGTCGAACTCGAGCCACAGCGCGCCGCCGTCGAGGAACTTGTCGAGCGCGGCATCGAGCCGGACATCCGAGGCTCCCTCGACCTGGACGGTACCGATGATCCTGCGATGGCCGGCGATGTCGGAGGCCATCAACCGCACCGTGCACTGCGACGCGGCTTCCACCCGTGCACCGGCCCGCACCGAGGTCACCGTCGTCCACCGCTGCCAGTAGCTGGCGGCGAACCGCCCGAAGTAGGTGTTGGTGTGGGCCCGGGTGCCGTCCTCGAGGTGCAGGCGAGTGCGGGTGCGGCCGGACGGGCCGTCGGCGACCGCATAGAGCCCGTCGTCGACGATCGGCGACGTTCCCGCGAACAGTCCACGCTGCGCCAGCAGCCGTCCCGCCCGCGCTCGTTCCGCCACCTGTGTGTCCGTCTGTCCGGGCACGCTCACACCATCCACCCACATGTCTGTCGACCGGTCGTTTGCCCCCGAAGCGTATCGCGGCGAAATCGGGCCACGCGCGGGAACGGGCCGCGCCGGTGCGGGGATGCGCACGGGCTGTCCGTTACTGTCACTGCGACAACGCCCCTCGACTCGGAGCACCCGTGACACCCGATACCGCCCTTCCGACCCGCAAGGAACGATGGACGTGGGGGGCCGTGGTCGCGCTGGTGATCTGCGCCGGCTTCGCCGCTCTCGTCGCCGTGGACGCGCGCTACTTCTTCGTCGACGACACCGAATCCGGGGCCGTCGGCAACTGGCTGCAGCTCGGCCACCTCATGCGCGAGGGCCAGTGGTTCCCGACGCTGGTGCTGGACCAGTGGATGTCGGGGAACTACCCGGTCGAGGGCCAGGGCGGATTGTTCAATCCCGTCCAGATGGCGATCAACTACGTGGCGCCGTCGGTGGACAATCTCGTCGTCCTCGTCACCGTGGTGAAGCTGCTGTTCTCGATCCTGCTCGGCTGGGGTGTGTACCGGGTGGCGCTCGAGTACGGCGCGCGCCCGGCGTGGGCCGCGGTCGCCGGGGCCAGCGCGCCGTTCGTCGGCTTCACCCTCTACTTCGAGCAGACGTCGTGGGTGACCTCGATGATCGGCACCGCGTACGTGATGCAGGCGTGGGCGTCGGGTGTCCGGTACGCGCGCGGCCGCTCCGGGCCACTACCGGTGTTCGCCTTCCTGTACCTGGCCATCACGGTCGGATACGTCCACGCGGCGCTACTGGCCGGGGTCGTCGTCGCCGTGCTGATGATCGGCGAGTACCTGTACCAGCGGCAGTGGAAGCCGTCGATGCTCCTGGCGCTCGTCGGGATCGCCGCCGCCTCCGCAGCAGCGATCACCTTCCTCCCCGGTGTGCTGTCCTCGTCGGTCACCTGGCGTACCGGTGAGGAGGGCGTCTACAACGACAACTTCCTCACCGCCCCCTGGTCCGAGACGCTCACCGCCAGCATGCCGTCCGCGGTGTCGAGCATCGAGTCGTGGACCGGCGAGACGACGTTCGCACCGGTCACCTACATCTCGTGGTTCCTCGTCCCGGCACTGGCGTTCGTCGGGTGGCGGGCCGCGCAGTCCTCACTCCGCGAATTGTCCCCACTTCTGCTGATGGCCTCGTTCGCCCTGCTGTTCACGGCAGGACCCAGCGCGATCGGCCAGGTGCGCTGGCCCGCCCGCCTGCTCCCCGTCGTCGCGGTGGTCCTGCTGATCCTCGTGGTGGTGCTCCTCAGCCGCTTCGGGACGTTGCAGGCACTACGCACCCGGGTGGTCGCGGCGTCGCTGCTGGTGCTGGTGTTGCTGCTGCGTGCCTCGTCGTCCGGCCCCCAGTACTTCGGCCGACATCTGCTGTGGGCGCTGGCCATCCTCGCGGTCGGGGCGCTGGCGCTGTTCCTGGCCCGCCGGTACGGCACCGTCGCGGTGACGGCGCTGATCCTGCTGACGATCGTCCCGGTGGCCGCCTACCAGGCGACGACCTATCCGCAGGCGCTGCACAAGTGGTTCCTTCCCGCGACGCAGACCGAGGCCAAGGCCAATTTCCCCCAGTGGGACGGTGTCACGCTGCAACTCGGCGCCCGCGGCATCCTCACCATCGAGAGAGACAGTCCCGAGCTGCCCTGGCAGTCCCAGGTGTACGGCAACTACGCGAAGATCCTCGATCTCGACTACGTCAACGCGTACACGCCCGTCGGCCACGGCCCGTTCTCCGGCCTGCTGTGCATGAATTTCGACAGCTCCACCTGCCCGGACGCGTTGGACAACGTCTTCCAGGTCGACCCGTACACCCAGGAGACGTTCGTCGATCTGATGCAGGTGGACCGGGTCGTGCTGCAACGCAAGCAGTATCCCGACGCCGACCGCACGCCGGCGCCCCCGGGCTGGCACTGGGCCGAGGTGCCTGCCGTCGCGGACGACGAGATCTACGTCCTCGAGCGTGACGGCGGACCGATCTCCGACGCACCGGGGCGGGTGTCGGCCGCCCTGGGCGTCGACGTCGAACCGGTCTCGTACGCGGTGAACCGGGAACGGCTCCGGGTCAGTTCGGTGGACGGCGGCAGCGTCGTGTTCTCCCGGCTCGCCTGGCCCGGGTACACCGCCACGTTGAACGGCGACCCGTTGCCGACGATGGGTATCGGCGAGATGTTCCTGTTCGTCGACATCCCGCCGGGAACCGTCGACGGCGATCTCGAGATCGAGTTCCGTCCGCCCGGCTGGCGGGTCGGACAGGTCGGCATCGCCTTCGGCCTGCTCCTGCTGACCGCGCTGACGGTGTATTACTACCGCGGCAGGCGCGCCACCACCACCGACTCGTTGTAGACGAACGCCCGCCCCGCCCAGCGGGGAAACGGGAAGGACAGCGACCGCTGCACCTCGAGCCCGACGGCCGCGCACACCTGCTCGAGGTCCGGCCCGTCCAGGAACACCGTGTGGGTGGCGTCGCTGGCGAAGCCGCGCTCCTGGGGACAGATGAGCATGACGGTCGAGCCCGGCTCGAGATACGGCAGGTACTGCTCGACGATCCCGGTCACCTGGCCCGGCGGCAGGTGCTCGAGCAGATGGGCCATGAGCATGCCGTCGAAGGTGGTCGCCAGTTCCCCGATCTCGTCCGGGGTGTACGCCTGCATCCCCTGGGTGCGGCAGAACTCGACCGAATGCGCGTTGTGGTCGACACCGACACTGCCCGGCGGGAGATTGCGCAGGTTCCGGCCGATGCCGCAGCCGACGTCCAGGACGCGGCGTCCGCCGAGGAATCTCCGAATGTTCCATTGATAGGGCGCCTGCACGCGCAGGACCCGCTTCCACCGCGCGCCCTGCAGTTCCCGCAGGCGGGCGGTGTAGTCGCTCTCGGTGGTACCCGCTCCTTCGTCGCTCGTTCCTTCGCGGCTGGTCACATGTATCACCCGTTCCGGTTGCGGCGGCATCACCGATTCCGGCCACGCCGTGCGCCCGAGCATAACGATCGGCACACTCTGCCGAGCCGAACCGCGCCGCGGTGACCGAGGTCGTGACCCGCGACGTATAAACTCGCCGCCTGTGATGACCGAAGGCACCCCAGCACCGGTGCAGCCGCACCGGATTTCCGTGGTCGTGCCGGTCTACCAGGGCGAGAAGACCCTCGCGGCACTGATCGACGAGATCCTCCCGTGGACCACCGCGAGCACCACCCCGGCCGGCCGGCCGATGGTGGTCGAGGAAGTACTCCTCGTGTTCGACCACGGCCCGGACAGTTCTGCGCGGGTGATCCGCGAACTCGCGGCCCGTCACGATTTCATCCGCCCCATCTGGCTCAGCCGCAATTTCGGGCAGCATCCGGCAACGCTCGCCGGCATGGCCTCGAGCGGCGGCGAGTGGGTCGTGACGATGGACGAGGACGGCCAGCACGACCCGGCCGAGATCGGCGGTCTCCTCGACACCGCGCTCGATCGTCAGGCGAGCCTCGTCTACGCGAAGCCGACCAACCCGCCACCGCACGGCGCGCTGCGCAACACGGCGTCGAAGGGCGCGAAGTGGCTGCTCGCCTCGGTCCTGTCCGCGGAGGGTACCCGCGAATACCAGAGTTTCCGGCTGGTCCTCGGCGAGGTGGGGCGATCGGTGGCCGCATACGCCGGCTCCGAGGCATATCTCGACGTCGCGCTCGGCTGGATCGCGGGCGAGGTCACCACCAGCCCGGTGACGCTCCGGGAGGAACAGGACCGGCGGTCCGGGTACCGGCTGCGGACGCTGCTGTCGCACTTCTGGCGGATGGTGCTCTCGAGCGGGACCAAGGGGCTGCGCATGGTCAGCCTCGTCGGCTTCCTCTTCGCCATCTGCGGGATCGCGCTGGTGCTGTACGTCCTCGCGTCGTACCTGTTCCTCGATTCCGGCGCCGAGGTCCGTGGGTGGGCCTCGACGATGGTGGTCATGCTGTTCGGCTTCGGCGCCTCCCTGTTCTCGCTCGGCGTGATCGCCGAGTACATCGGCGTGAACGTGAAGACGGCCATGGGCAAACCGCCGTATCTCATCGTCAGCGACCCGGCGGACGGGCCACTCGGCCGGACCGCACCCGCCGTCCCGGCCGACCCGACGGATCGCGCCGACCCGTGACCACCGGCCCCACCTGGATCGTCGGGAGCGGAGGGCTCCTCGGCGGCGCACTGGCGGGGGAACTACGGCGGCGTGACACTCCCGCACTGACCAGCGTCGTTCCGTGGGGCGACCCGGCCCGGGCGGTGCAGGTCCTGCGCGACGACGCACGCAGGCTGCTCACCGAGGCTGCCGGTGGTCCGTGGCGGATGGCGTGGTGCGCGGGCGCGGGCGTCAACGGCACCAGCGCAGACGAGTTCGCCGGGGAGAACACGTTGCTGAGCAACGTGCTCGACGCTCTCGCCGACGGCGGGGGTGACGGCCGGGTCTTCCACGCGTCGTCGGCCGGCGGGGTGTACGCGGGCGCTCCCGGGGCCCCTCACGACGAGCACAGCACCACCGCGCCGTTGTCGGACTACGGCCGTGCCAAGCTCGACGCCGAGGAGATCGTCACGGACTTCGGGCGCCGCTCGGGGACCGACATCGTGATCGGCCGCTTCGCCAACCTGTACGGGCCGGGCCAGAACCTGGCGAAACCTCAGGGCCTGATCTCGCATCTGTGCCGCGGCTACCTGCTCTCGGCACCCGTGTCGATCTACGTCCCGATGGACACCCTGCGCGACTACGTCTACGTCACCGACGCCGCGGAGATGGTCGCGGACGCACTGTCCCGCCCCGCGACGGGTGTCACTGTCACGACGAAGATCTTCGCCTCCGGTCGCAGTGTGACGATCGGCTCCATCCTCGGTGCCTGCCGCTCGGTGTTCCGGAAGAAGCCGAACGTGGTGCTCGCGACGAGCCCGCTCGCCGCCGGGCAGGCGCGGGATCTTCGGCTGCGTTCGGTGGTGTGGACGGATCTGGACCAACGCACCCACCTGCCGCTGCCCGCCGGTATCGAGTCGACGCTCGGGGCGATCCGGCGTCAGCTGGCGCGACGCTGAACCACCGTTCCGAACCGAGTCACTACTTCGTGACGGACTCGCCCGCAGCCGCGTAGGCCTGCTCGGTGGCGGCCTTCTGCGGCCCCCACCAGTCCTCGTGCTCCCGGTACCAGGCGATGGTGGCCTCGAGCCCGGCACGGAAGTCCGCATACCGGGGTGTCCAGCCGAGTTCGGTACGCAGCAGCGTGGAGTCGATCGCGTAGCGGCGGTCGTGGCCGGGGCGGTCGGTGACGAAGTCGAAGGCGTCCGGGGACTGCCCGAGAACGTCGAGGATCGACTCGACGACGACGCGGTTGCTGGTCTCGCCGTCGGCGCCGATGAGGTACGTCTGCCCGGTCCGGCCACGGTCGAGCACCGCCCACACGGCGCTGTTGTGGTCGTCGACGTGGATCCAGTCGCGCACGTTGAGGCCGTCGCCGTACAGGCGGGGCCGCACCCCGGTGAGCACGTTGGTG
Source organism: Rhodococcus triatomae (assembly GCF_014217785.1). Lineage (NCBI taxonomy): Bacteria > Bacillati > Actinomycetota > Actinomycetes > Mycobacteriales > Nocardiaceae > Rhodococcus > Rhodococcus triatomae. Next base: position 1,900,624 of record NZ_CP048814.1, read on the forward strand.
ATCTGCCGCGGGATGAACTTCTCCACGTGCTGATAGGGCCCGTAGTTGTTGGAGCAGTTCGACAGGGTGGCGCGCACCCCGAACGAGCGGGTCCACGCCCGCACCAGCATGTCGCTGGACGCCTTGGTCGACGAGTACGGGCTGGACGGGTTGTATGCGGTGGCCTCGGTGAACCGCTCCGGGTCGTCGAGTTCGAGGTCGCCGTACACCTCGTCGGTGGAGATGTGGTGGTAGCGCACGTCGTGCTTGCGCACGGCCTGGAGCAGGCTGTAGGTGCCGATGATGTTGGTGTGCAGGAACGGCCACGGGTCCTGCAGCGAGTTGTCGTTGTGGGACTCGGCAGCGAAGTGCACGACGGCGTCCGAGGCGGCGACGAGGCGGTCGACCAGGTCGGTGTCGGTGATGTCGCCGTGCACGAAGTCGATGGCGTCGGCCACCGGCGCCAGAGAATCGCGGTTGCCCGCGTAGGTGAGCGCGTCGAGCACCGTGACCTGCACGTCCGGCCGTTCCCGCACCGTCTGCTGCACGAAGTTGGCGCCGATGAAACCGGCGCCTCCGGTGACGAGAACTCTCACTGATCCACCCTCACAGACCGCGTTCCGGAGAACGCCGAATCGACACGAACCCGCAGGATACCGCGCGGGCCGGATTTGTATCCGGCCCGAAGCCTGGGACACTACGCAGCATGCGCGGAATCATTCTGGCCGGTGGGACCGGTTCGCGACTGCACCCGATCACGCTCGGTGTGAGCAAGCAACTGGTCCCGGTGTTCGACAAGCCGATGATCTACTACCCGCTGACCACGCTGATGCTCGCCGGGATCCGGGACATCCTCGTCATCACCACACCCGAGGACGCACCGCAGTTCCAGCGACTCCTCGGCGACGGCTCCCGCTACGGGATCGACCTCCGCTACCAGGTGCAGCACGAGCCGAACGGCCTCGCGCAGGCCTTCGTCCTCGGCGCCGACCACATCGCCGACGATTCCGTCGCACTCGTCCTCGGCGACAACATCTTCTACGGACCGGGTCTCGGCTCACACCTGGACCGGTTCGAGGACATCGACGGCGGTGCCGTCTTCGCCTACCGGGTGTCCGACCCCTGCGCATACGGGGTGATCGAGTTCGACGAGACCGGCAAGGCCATCTCGCTCGAGGAGAAGCCGGAGCACCCGCGTTCGAACTTCGCGGTGCCCGGGCTGTACTTCTACGACAACGACGTCGTCGCCATCGCGAAGGACCTGAAGCCCTCCGACCGCGGCGAGTACGAGATCACCGACGTCAACCGCGCCTATCTCGAAGCAGGCCGGCTGCAGGTCGAGGTGCTGCCCCGTGGCACCGCCTGGCTCGACACGGGTACCTTCGACTCGTTGCTCGACGCCTCCAATTTCGTGCGCACCATCGAGGAGCGTCAGGGACTCAAGATCGGCGCGCCGGAGGAAGTGGCGTGGCGGCGCGGTTTCATCACCGACGACGAGTTGCGTCAACGCGGCGAGCAACTGCTGAAATCCGGATACGGGCGCTACCTGCTGGGGCTGCTCGAGCACGGCAAAGAGGTGCGAGGAGCCTGATGCAGTACCGCGAACTGAAGGTGCCCGGTGCCTGGGAGTTCACCCCGCGCCAGTTCGGTGACGACCGGGGAGTGTTCCTCGAGTGGTTCAAGGAGCCGGGCTTCTCCGAGCTCACCGGCCGCACGCTGGAATTGCAGCAGGCCAACTGCTCGGTGTCCGCGGCCGGAGTCCTGCGTGGGGTCCACTACGCGGACGTGCCGCCCGGCCAGGCCAAGTACGTCACGTGCGTCACGGGCGCGGTACTCGACGTCGCGGTGGATCTTCGGGTCGGCTCCCCCACGTACGGCGTGTGGGATGCGGTGCTGCTCGACGACGTGGACCGGCGCGCGATCTTTCTCACGGAGGGCCTGGGCCACGCGTTCCTCTCCCTCGAGGACGATTCCACGGTCGTGTACCTGTGCTCCACCGGGTACGCCCCCGAACGCGAGCACGGCGTGCACCCGCTGGATCCGGAGATCGGTATCGACTGGCCGAAGACGGGCCGGGACGGCAACCCGCTGAGCTTCCAGCTGTCCGCGAAGGACAGCGACGCGCCGTCGCTGGCCACCGCGCTCGCCGACGGCATCCTCCCGTCGTTCGCCGACGGCCCGACCGCGGGCTGATGGCGACGGACTCCACTCCGGAAGCTCCCCCCGCGGGCATGACGGGCAAGCCCGGACCGCTCATGCGGATGGTGAGGAACCAGAAACTCGCCTTCCTGCTGGTCGGTGGCTTCAACACGGGCCTCGGCACGCTGTGGTTCATCGGATGGCAACTCGCGATCGGCGACTACGTCGACTACCGCGTCGCCATCACCGCCGCCTACCTGTGCAATGTCGCGTGCGCGTTCGCGCTGTACCGCTACCTGGTGTTCGAGGTGCGCGGTCACTTCTTCCGCGACCTGTGGCGCTTCGTCGTCGTCAACTTCGGCGCGTTCGCGCTGAACATGGTCCTCATGACACTCGCGGTCAGCGTCCTCGGCTTCCCGCCGATTCCCGCTCAGATCGTCATCACCGCGGTGACCGCCGTCGCGAGCTTCTTCGGTTATCGCGACTTCTCGTTCCGCCGAAAGAAAGGCTGATCCCGTGCCGTCCTCGTCGTCACCCCGCGTATCCGTCGTGATCCCGGCGTTCCAGAATGCCGAGTACCTCGCCGAGACGATCGAGTCGGTGCTGAAGCAGACCTTCACCGACTTCGAACTGATCGTCGCCGATCACTCCTCCACGGACGGCAGCCACGAAGTGGCGCTCGGATTCGCCGAAGACCCCCGGGTCACCGTCCTCACCACCGAGGCGGGCGGCGGAGCGAAACGGAACTGGGACCGGGTGAGCCAGGCGGCGCGCGGTGAACTGATCAAGTTGTTGCCGGGGGACGACACCCTGCTGCCGACGTGCCTCGAGGAGCAGGTGGCGGCGTTCGACGCCCACCCGAGCGCGGTGCTGGTGGCGAGCCGTCGCACCCTCACCGACGCGAAGGGCAAGCCGATCGTCGCGTCCCGCGGGTTACCCGGCCTGTCGGGTCTCGTGTCCGGCCGGGACGCGGTGCGCGCGACAGTGCGAGCAGGCTCGAACATCTTCGGCGAGCCCGGCTGCGTGCTGATGCGCCGGGACCTGCTCGAGGCGAAGGGATGGTGGGACGACACCGATCCCTACCTCATCGACGAGGCCACGTATGCCGCGGTCGCGCTCGAGGGCGACGTCGTCGCCATCGACCGTCCGCTCGCGACGTTCCGCGTCAGCGTCGGCCAGTGGAGTGTGCGTCTCGCCAGGCAGCAGGCCGGTCAGGCCGCGGCATTCCACCGCCGCCTGCGCGCGGCCGATCCGACCCTGTTGTCGGCGACCGACGTGCGGATCGGCAACGCGAAGGCGCTGGCCACGTCGTTCCTGCGGCGCGCGGCCTACGTCGTGTTGCGGCGGCGGATGTCCTGACCGGTGGCCCGACCGCCGGCCATCAACAAGCACTACTTGTCGAATTACGATAAATTCCTGTTTTTCATTTGTGGACATCGCTTCTAGCGTCGGAGGCACGGCACACCGCCACCGACACGAGAAAGAGGTCCACCATGACCGCTCCCCTGACCGGAAAATCCGCGATCGTCGCCGCGGGCGCCAAGAACCTCGGCGGATTGATCAGCCGCACCCTCGCCGACGACGGGGCGAACGTCCTCGTCCACTACCACAGTGACGCCTCGGCCCAGGACGCGGAAGCGACCGCAGCGGCGGTACGCGACGCCGGCGCGAAGGCCGAGACCTTCCAGGGCGATCTCACCGTCCCGGCCACCGTCACCGACCTCTTCGCGGCGGGCGTCGACGCCTTCGGCTCCGTCGACATCGCGGTCAACACCACAGGCAAGGTCCTGCGCAAGCCGATCGTCGAGACCACCGAGGCCGAGTACGACTCGATGTTCGACATCAATGCGAAGGCCGCCTACTTCTTCCTCAAGGAAGCCGGTCGCACCGTCGCCGACGGCGGGCGCGTCGTCACGATCCTCACCTCGCTGTTGGCCGCCTTCACCGACGGCTACTCCACCTACGCGGGAGCGAAGAGCCCGGTCGAACACTTCACCCGCGCCGCGGCGAAGGAGTTCGCCGGACGAGGGATCTCCGTGAACTCGGTCGCGCCGGGCCCCATGGACACCCCGTTCTTCTACCCACAGGAGACTCCCGAGCGCGTCGAGTTCCACAAGTCGCAGGCACTGGACGGCCGACTCACCCGGATCGAGGACATCGCGCCGCTGGTGCGATTCCTGGTCGCGGACGGCGGCTGGATCACCGGGCAGACGCTGTTCGCCAACGGTGGATACACCACCCGGTGACCGCGCAACCACACGACAGGAGAGCCGGCATGGCCGACACAGATCTCGAATCCACACTGCCCGCGGCGGTGCGAGCCCTCCTCGATGCCACGAATGCCGGGGACCTCGACGGTTTCCTCGGAGCATTCACGACGTCCGGCGTGGTCGACGACTGGGGCCGTGAGTTCCGCGGCGAGGACATCCGACGATGGAGCGACGCCGAGTTCCTCGGAAAGAACGTGACTCTGGAGGTCACCGCCGTGCACCGCGACGGTGACGTCACGATCGTTCTCGCGACGGTCGGTGGCGACGGCTTCAACGGACCGAGCACGTTCGGGTTCGCCGTCGAGGAGGGCCGGATCTCGTCGATGACGATCCGCGCCTGAGCGGCAGCGCTCGCCTCGGGGGTACCGGCACCTCACGAGTACCGGGCGAGGAACTCCGCGCTCGGTGCGATCGGCGTGATGACGTCGACGAGGACGCCGTCCGGCCCGGCCACGAGGAAGTGCCGCTGCCCGAAATCCTCCGACGTCAGCTCGAGCACCGGCTCGAGACCGCCGTCGATCACCAACCGGCGATACTCGGCATCGACGTCGTCGACCTCGAAGTTGATCAGGACCCCGCCTGCCGGCTGCCGGTACTCCGAGGGGACGGTGGAATGCCCGGCGTCGAGGATCGCCAGCTCCCGATCGCCGCGGCGGAGACTGACGTACCAGTCCGCCTCGAAGGTGGTCTCGAACGCGAAATGGGTGCGAAAGAACGCGGCCGCCGCGGCGACATCCGCGCTCTGGAGAACCGGGTACATGCTGGTGAGTGCCATGAGAGTGCCCCTTTACGTACAGAGTGTATGTATTTGTTTCGTACTATACATACACTCTGTACGTATAGTGGTGGGTATGCCCAGAGCGACGAGAGAGCAGAGCGAGGCCACCGCGGAGAGGATCGTGCGGACCGCAGGGGCCATGTTCACCACACACGGCTACGGAGGCGTCGCGCTCGAGGCCGTCGCGGCCGAGGCCGGAGTCACCCGCGGAGCCGTCTACCACCACTTCCGTAGCAAGCGAGGACTGTTCGAGGCCGTGCTCGCCGACGTCCAGCACACCATCGCCAGCCGGGTGGAAGCCGCCGCGGACGCGGAGACCGACCTCTGGGACGGGCTCGAAGCCGGGTGCCGGATGTTCCTGACCGCCAGCGCAGACACGCGCGCCCGACGGATCATGCTCGTCGATGCCCCCGCCGTCCTCGGCTGGAACACGTGGCGAGGGCAGGACGCGGCCGCGTCCGGGCGCCTGCTCCTCGACGTCCTCGTCGCACTGCGCGATGCCGACGAACTCGCGGACGTCGCACCCGGCGCCGCCGCGGCCGCACTGTCGGGCGCGATGAACGAGGCCGCACTGTGGATCGCCGGCGCCGAGGACCCGGACGACGCGACCGAGGAGGCGTGGCCGGTGGTGCAGCGGATGATCCGCGCGCTGCGCGCCTGAGCATCCGGCAGTTCGACGGCCGCCCGAGCGAAGGCGGTTCGATCACACCGTGTTCCGGGTACGTTGATATCGGAAAGCCGACCAGGAGAGGGGCGTCGTGTGCCCGAGCCACCACTTCCCGCGAATGCCGCCGAGATGTTCGCTCGCCCCAACTACGCCACGATCACGGCCGTGCGGCCCGACGGTCAACCGGTGTCCGTCGCCACCTGGTACCTCTACGAGAACGGTCGGGTACTGGTCAACATGGACGCCGCCCGCAAGCGCCTGGAGTACCTGCGAGCCGATCCTCGAATCAGCCTCACCGCCATGGATCCGGAGAACTGGATCACGCACCTGAGCGTGCAGGGACGGGTCGTCGAGTTCGCCGACGACCCGGAGCTGGCCGACATCGACCGAATCGCCGAGCACTACACCGGCAAGCCCTACCCGGTTCGGGACCGGGCTCGGGTCAGTGCGTGGATCGACATCGACCGCTGGCACGGCTGGGGCGCGTTGCGGCAGAACTGACCCCGGACCTCGACCATGCGGATGCCACGCTCCCTCACCCTGCTGCTCGCGGCCGTCGCATCGGCGGCGGCGCTGGTGGCGACCGCGCCGCCGCTGACCGACACCACCGGGCCCGTCGCGCCCATCGGCCGGCCGGTCGCGCCGCCCGCCCCGCCCCCGCCGCCCAGTCCCGCGGAAGTCGAGGCACGCACCGCGGCGGTGATCGTCGCCATCGACACCGATGCCGGCAGCTACCGGACCGCGGGCACCGGGATCGTTCTCACCGAGGACGGCATCGTCCTGAGCAACCATCACGTCATCGTGCGTGGCACCTCGGTGTCCGCAATCCACCAGGGCAACGGCGCGACCTATCCGGTAGAGATCCTCGGCTACGACAGCTCTCGAGACATCTCCGTCCTCCGCCTGTCCGGGGCGTCCGGCCTGACTCCCGCACCGATCGCGCCGCCGGACGGTGTCGTCTCCGTGGGAGACCCGGTCCTCGCCGTCGGCAACGCCGAGGGCGAGGGCGTTCCTGCCGCGACTCGCGGAACGGTGACGGCGCTCGACCGGGCGATCACCGCGCGCCGCACCACCGACGGCTCGACGAATCGGCTCCAGGGGCTGCTCGAGTTCGACGGCCCGGTTCGTCCCGGAGATTCGGGCGGCCCACTCGTCGATGCCGAGGGCAGGGTGATCGGCGTGAACACCGCCGGCAACGCGGAGACCGACCCGACGAAACCTCCCCCCGAGGTCCCCCGCTCCTATGCGGTACCGATCCACGACGCGCTGCGCATCGTCGACCAGGTCCGGGCAGGTGACGCCTCGGAGTCGGTGCAGGTGGGCCCGACGCCGCTCCTCGGGGTCAGCGTCGTCGACCACCCCGACGGAGCCGAGGTGATGTGGGTGACCCGGGGGACCCCCGCCGACGGAGTGGGACTCGGGATCGGGGACGTGGTCACGGTATTCGACGGCGTTCCGGTCGGGAGGTCCCGGGACATGATCGCCCGGATGCGCCTGCTCGGCCCCGGCGACGAGGTGGAACTGGTCTGGACCGACGAGTCGGGTGCTCGCCGGACGGGGACCGTGGTCCTCGACGCCGGTCCGCCGAACTGACGGAAGTCGCCTCAGCCCAGCCGATCTCCGACGAATTCGGCGACGCCTGCGAGCACCCGCCTACTCTCCGGAAGCCCCGGTAGCAGCGCCGGAAAGGCGTGGACCTGTCCCTTCCAGATCTCCAAGGTGTGGGGCACCCCCGCGGCGGTGAGCCGCTCGCTCATCGTTTCCGAATCAGGCCGCAGCACTTCTGATTCGGCGGCGACGAGCAGAACCGGAGGCAGTCCGTCGAGGATGCCGTTGACGGGTGAGAGTGCCGGATCGAGCACGCCGTCGACGCTGCCTCCGAGCCGACCGATGGCCTCGAGCGCGGACACGGGCGCGTACGCGTCCCGGGACGCGTTGGGATGCAGTTGTTTCGCGGTGCAGTCGAGATCGAGGAGCGGGGACAGCCCCACCAGCCCCGCGGGAAGACCGACGTCCCGATCCCGCGCCCGCAACGCGGTGGCGAAGACGAGGAACCCTCCCGCCGAGTCTCCGGCGAACACGGTCGACTCTGGGCGTGCCCCGTTCTCGAGCAACCACTGATAGGCGACGAGACAGTCGTCGACGGAACCGCTGATGGTGGTGTCCGGAAGTTGCCGATACCCGACGTGCATGACGGGGAGACGGGTGAGCTTCGCCAGTGCGGCGACGACGGGTCGGTGCGTGTTGAGTCCGCAACAGAGGAAGCCACCGCCGTGCAGGTAGAGCAGTGCACCGCCGGTGAGGTCGGGGCCGACCCCGGAGGCGCGGACGATCTCGGCGTCGAAGCCAGGAAGCTCGACCTTCTGTCGGCGGATCCCGGAGGCCGGCCGGAGTCCGGCGGCGAGGTCGAGGAGCGCGGCCCGCCGGATCGCGGCCTCGTTGATGGGCGCCACGCGCACCACCGGTCGGAGGAACCATCGACACGCCTGGAACAGCAGGATCGACTCGAGGCTCGGACCGGTGGTACCGATCCCGGGGACGACGCCCATGGCCAGCTCCCATCGCCGAGCGGATCGACGCTGATCCGCGCGGTCTCCCCACGCTAGTCCGCGCCGCGACTCGAGATCGGCGACGCCGCCGGGTTCGTCGAACTCGTTACGAAGCGGACGCCGACCCGAGACGTTCCGGCGATCGCAGGACGCGCCTCCCCATCGGATTCAGGCGTGTCCCGCTGGAGCGCGCAGATTGCAGGCATGCGCGCATGTTGCAGTGTGCGCGCTACCGAGGCAAAACGCGCGGATTCCGGGGACCTGTGAGGCTCGACCCGCTCGGCGGCGACGTGCTACCCGCTCGGCGGCGTGCGGTCGCCGCCGTACGACGGCGCCGACGTGTCCCCGGACAGAAACCTGTCCTTCGCCTCCTGGCGGACGTGACAGCCCGAATGCACGCTCAGGGTGAGGTTCACGTTGTACCCGAATCGCACCTGTCCCCCGAATTCGTCATACAGCCGCACATCCCGATTTCCCGACTGACCCGCCACCGTATTCGGGTCCGTGAATCCGTACCGTGACGCGACCGACGACACGGCATCGAGCATTGCGGGCCACTCCTGGTCCGCTGACGTCCACATCCACATCCAGGTCGGGAACTTGATTTCCGTTGCCCTGCTACCGGAGAGTTCACCGCTGCACAGGCCCTGCCTCACCTCGTCCGAAGTGCTCCATTCCACCTGCGGAGCGACCGCGACCACGGAAGCCTTCATCTCCTCCTGCATAGCCGCGTACCGGGCCTCGATCTCCTCGAGCGACGGGCGCTGCACCAGCAGCCCCATGTTCTGCTCGAACTTCACTTGCTTGTGCTCTTCCCAGCTCATCTCGGAGCATCCTCCTACGAGTGCTGCCACAACCATCACCGTCGCCACTGCCACCGAACGCCTCATCGCACCAGCAACTCCTGTGGCAGACCGGCGACGATGATCGCCTGGTTGTACTGACTCATCGTGTCGCCGTGGGTGTATTCGCTGTGCCCGGTCGAGGCCTTCCTGGACTCCCCGGGGAAATCACCGTGGGCCGGGATCATCCCTTCGTTGGTCGACAACCGCGTGAGCCCCTCCATCCCGTCCGGATTCGGGCCGAACCACCCCGTCCCGGCCACCTGGCTGCCGACGAAGTCTTCCTCCGCCTTGAGCAGGTACGCCTCACCCGAGGGAAGATTCATCTGCGGCACCCCGAACACGTCACCGTCTTCTGCATCGAGCCCGGGTGAGCCCATGAACACCGCCGCGTCCACGCCCGTCCCGTGCTGTAGCGCCTCGCTCGTGACCAACGAACCGTAGGAGTGTCCGATCGCGGTCATTCGGGGGTCGTCCGTGCGGGATGTATCGACACCGTTGAGAAAGTCCTGCAGCTTCGGCGCGTTGTCGACCGCGTAGTGAGGAGATGACGCCTGTGCGAGATTCGACGGCGGTTCGTATCCCATCCAGGCGATCGTCGCGACGGTTTCCTCACCCCGACCTGCACGTTTCAGTTGTTCCTCGGTCTCGGCCTTCAGCCATCCCGTCTGCTCCACATAGGTCGGCAGGTCGTTGCCCTCGTTCGGCTTGTCCGCGACCGTGCCGCCCGTCCCGCCGACGAACACCGCGACGTGATCGGCGGTGTCGACATCGCCATGCGCCACTGCGGCTTTGGGAAACTCACCGGTCATATCCAGGAGCAGTAGTTGCCGGTCGTCCCGGGGCTGGCCGTATCCGTCCAACATCTGATCCCTGATCGCGTCGAGGGCGGCCAACTTCTCGTTCGTCTGCGCCAGTCCCGCGTCGGCGTTACTGAAGGCACCACCGAAGAAGTTGTCGTCCAACTCTTTCTGGAGTTCGCGGGCCACCTGCTGGAGCCGCGCCTCTTCCGTCTCCAGAAGAGCCAGGTTCGCTTCGTTTCGCGCCGCCGCGGGTATTCCGTCGAGATTTCCCACCATCGCGGGATGCTGCTCGAGGATCTCGGCGCGCTGCTCGTCGGTCAGGGCGCGCCACCAGGCCGAGTTGTCGGCGGGCGACCCGTCGGCCGGCGGGTCCAGGCGTGACAGGCGGCCCTGGTCTTCGCCCGCCCGTGCCGCCTCCTCCGCCGTCGAGGCCCCACGGTCGTCGATCTTCCCGTCCGCGGCCGCACGCAGCACCTTCTCGGCGTCCGTCTCGATGTCGGTACCGGTCCGGACGATTTGCTCCACCCGATCCGTCAGTTCGACCTTCATCCGGTCGTGGTCGGACAGCTCCTCCGCCGACAGGCCCGACCGGTCGGTGATCAGATCGGCGACGGTGTTGTCCGGACGAATCTCGAACCGGTAGGACGATGCGAGGTAATCCGCCTCGGACAGGGCGCCTTTCAGCGCCTCTACCGATGATTCGGTGTCGATCGCGAGTCGGCGGACAGCCCCGACCGCCGCGGCCTTGTCGGTGACGTCGTCGCGGACACGGACGAAGTCCCGGCGAGCCGCGTCGCCGGCGTCGCCTTCCCAGCCGTTCAGCTCGCCGATGGAACCCAGTTGGGCATCGAGTTCCGTCAACGTGTCCGCACGCCTCGTCAACGCGGTGACGAGCGAATCGAGAGCCCCCAGATCCCACTCTCGGATTTCCCCGATGGAAACCACCACACCCCCCTGGTCGTGATCAGTGGAGGTACCGTACCAGTGCAGACAGGGGCCGACACCGGTCACCGATTCGGGGGGAGAATCATGACGAACGGCATGCGGATCGACGTTCCGAGCACCCAGGGCGACGCCCAGAGGTTGACGGATCTGTCGAACCGGACACGGAGCGACCTGTCCGGCAATGCAGGCGCCCTGACAGGGCTGCCGCACTCGTTCGCCGGCGTCGCTCGGAGCGCCTACGGCACGACGATCGAACGCTGGGCCGCCGACGACGATGCCCTGTGCACGAATCTCGACAGGCTCGCCGGGACGATTCGCCGAGCAGTCGTCGAGTACGAGGCGCAGGAGGCCCGCACCGAAGGTGACGTCGGCGATCTCGCGAAACGGGTCTGACGTTCGGGACCGGCCGCGGGTGTGAGGCACCATGGCCCCATGACGACTGAACGACTCGAGGTCCAGCGCGCCGTGGCCGCGCCGCCGTCGACGATCTTCGACATCCTCCGCACCCCTGCCGGTCACGTGGCGATCGATTCGTCCGGAATGCTCATGTCCGCCGACGGCGACCCGGTGACGGCCGCGGGCGACAGCTTCGTCGTCCACATGGATCGTGAAGCGCTCAACGACTTTCCGCTCGGTCTCTACGACGTGACGGTGACCATCGAGACGTACGTTCCCGAACGGGAAATCGCCTGGAGCGTCATCGGGCAGATCAAGCCCCCGATCGGGCACGTGTTCGGCTACCGGCTCGAACCGCTCCCCGTGAACGGCACCGCCTCGACAGACGCCGCCCCGGGCACGTTGGTCACCTCGTATTACGACTGGTCCGGCATCGACCCGGTGTGGCGAGAGGCCGGCATCTTCCCGGTGATCTCCGAGAACGCGCTGCGGGCGACCCTCGGCATCCTCGCCCGCACGGCCGCACCGGGTCGGGCCCGGCCAGATCACACCACCGGATCCTGACCGGTGATCTCGCCGGATGAATGGCGCTTTCATCGCCTCTGAGGGGATGAAAGTGCCATTCATCCCCTCGCGTGCACGGGTCAGTGGATCTTGAAGATCACCGCGCGCTGCACGACGAAGTTGATGACCGTCGCGGTGCCCTGAGCGACGACGAACGCCAGCGGCAGCCGCCACCACTCGTCCGCCAGCGCGTGATACAGCGCCCAGTTGATGCCGACCTGCACGGCGAACGTCACCGCATAGAGGATGACGACGGCGACGAACCGGGCGGTGCTCGGTTCGGCGCGGAAGGTCCAACGGCGGTTGATCAGGTACGCCGTCGTGGTTCCGGCGATGAAGCTGAGGCCCTTGGCGATGTTGACCGGCAGGCCGACGACCACCAGCAACAGGAGGTAGAGCCCGAAGTCCACGACCGCGGACACGCCACCGGTGACGACGAACCGGACTGCCTGGGTCTTCAGGTCGAGCGCATCGTCCGCAATGTTCTCGGAGACCGGAAGGGCCGGCGGCAGCGGTACGTGCGCCTCCAACTCGTCGGGGTCCGGCCGATCCGCCCCGGAAGGATCGGTTCCGTCGAGGTGGCTGCTGGCATGGGCATCGGACACGTAGACGAGGGTAACCACCCACCCCGCGGCCGCGTGCGCACCCGGTGTGGGTCACGAGGCCGTAGGTCACCCCGGTACCGCCAGGTAACCTCTATCCCGATGTCCACGACAGCAGAAGAGACGCCGCTCCCGGCGCTCGACACCCAGCCCCGCAGCCTCACCGGGTGGGGACGGACCGCGCACACCATGGCGCAGGTCCTGTCCACCCCCGACGTCGAGGTGATCGCTCAGGCGGTCGCCGAGGTGGCGGACCACAACAACTCCAAGCCGGCCCACCTGCGGCGGGGCGTCATCGCCCGCGGCCTCGGGCGGTCCTACGGTGACGTCGCACAGAATGCCGGTGGCCTGGTCATCGACATGAACGCGCTGGACCGGATCCACCGGATCGACCGGGACACCGGCCTGGTCGAGGTGGACGGGGGCGTCAACCTGGATCAGTTGATGAAGGCCGCGCTGCCGTTCGGACTGTGGGTTCCGGTGTTGCCGGGCACCCGGCAGGTCACCGTCGGCGGTGCCATCGCCAACGACATCCACGGCAAGAACCATCACAGCGCCGGCAGCTTCGGCGACCACGTCGTGTCGATGGAACTGCTCACCGCGGACGGCAAGGTGCGCAAGCTCACCCCCAAGGGTGGACGCAACGATCCGAAGGGCGCGCTGTTCTGGGCGACCGTCGGTGGCATCGGCCTCACCGGCATCATCCTGCGGGCGACCATCAAGATGACGCCGACCGAGACGGCGTACTTCATCGCCGACGGCGATGTGACCCGGACGCTGGACGAGACCATCGCGCTGCACAGCGACGGCACCGAGGACAACTACGAGTACTCGAGCGCCTGGTTCGACGCGATCTCGGCACCCCCGAAGACGGGCCGCGCCGCGGTCTCGCGGGGATCGCTCGCCACGCTGGACCAGTTGCCGAAGAAGCTGCAGAAGAACCCGCTCAAGTTCGATGCGCCGCAACTGCTGGACTTCCCGGACCTGTTCCCCAACGGACTGGCCAACAAGTACACCTTCGGCCCCATCGGCGAACTCTGGTACCGCAAGTCGGGCACCTACCGGGGCAAGGTCCAGAATCTGACGCAGTTCTACCACCCGCTGGACATGTTCGGGGACTGGAACCGCGCGTACGGATCGAAGGGCTTCCTGCAGTACCAGTTCGTCGTCCCCACCGAGGCCGTCGACGAGTTCAAGGCCATCATCCGCGACATCCAGGCGTCCGGGCACTACTCGTTCCTCAACGTCTTCAAGCTGTTCGGTGAGGGCAACCAGGCTCCGCTGAGCTTCCCGATGCGCGGCTGGAACATCGCCGTCGACTTCCCCATCGTCTCGGGTCTGGGCGAGTTGGTGAACGAACTGGACGCTCGCGTCCTCGAGTTCGGTGGACGCCTCTACACGGCGAAGGACTCGCGCACCTCCGCGGAGACCTTCCACGCCATGTACCCGCGCATCGACGAGTGGCTCGCCACCCGGCGAAAGTACGACCCGCACAACGTCTTCGCCTCCGATATGTCCAGAAGGTTGGAACTGCAGTGATCAATGCCGTGGGCAATCCCCAGACCCTGCTGCTGCTGGGCGGCACCTCCGAGATCGGCCTGGCCATCTGCACGGAGTACCTGAAGAAGGCTCCGCTACGGGTGATCCTGGCGGCCCTGCCGGGTGACCCGCTCCGCGAGAAGGCGGTCGCCCAACTCCGGGAAGCGGGCGCCACCCGGGTCGACATCGTCGACTTCGACGCGCTCGACACCGACAGCCACCCGAAGGTGATCGACGAGGCGTTCAGCGCCGGCGACGTGGACGTCGCGATCGTCGCGTTCGCACTCGACGGCGACGCCGAGGAACTGTGGCAGAACCAGGCCAAGGCCGTCCGGGTCGCCGAGATCAACTACACGGCCGCCGTCTCGGTCGGCGTCCTGGTCGGCGAGAAGCTGAAGAAGCAGGGCTACGGGCAGATCATCGCGATGTCCTCGGTCGCGGGTGAACGAGTGCGCCGCTCCAACTTCGTCTACGGATCCACCAAGGCGGGCCTCGACGGTTTCTACCTCGGGCTCGGCGAGGCGCTGCGGCCCTTCGGCCCCCGGGTCCTCGTCATCCGCCCCGGGATGGTCCGCACCCGGTTCAGCGCCCACGTCGACGACGCGCCGCTGACCGTGAACAAGGAGGACGTCGCCGCCCTCGCGGTGCGCTCCGCCGAGAAGGGCAAGGAACTCGTCTGGGCTCCGGCACCGTTCCGGTACGTGATGATGATCCTGCGACACGTCCCTCGGAAGATCTTCCGCAAGCTGCCGATCTGACCGGTCGCCACACGATCGACCTGCCGCGCCGGGGTTCTCCCGGCGCGGCAGTGTCGTCTTCGGAACGGCCTCGCCCTGGGCGGACCACCGGCCCCCCTATGCTCGGAGAGTGCTCGCGACCACCTCACCCGATCCGGCCACCGCATCGACGACCACGCCGTGGATACGCGCAGCGTCCACGATGGGGCACCTCGCCGCCGCCGCCGCCGTCGCGACGTTCGTCGCCGTCGTCGGATTGTTCGCGTTCGGCCGGGTGAACTGGCCGGCGTTCAACTCCTCGAACGTCACCCAGGCGATCACCACCGTCGGCCAGGTGGTCACCCTCGCCGGGATCGCCGGGGCCGTCCTGCTGATCCGCGCCCACCGGGCACCGTGGGTCGCCCGGATCCTGTCCTGGGCGAGCCTGTCCGGATTCGTGACGGTGACGCTCGGGATGCCACTGGCAGCCACGAAGCTGTACCTGCACGGGATCTCGGTGGATCAGGAGTTCCGCACCCAGTACCTCACCCGGCTCACGGACAGCGCGGCGCTGCGGGACATGAACTACGCCGACCTGCCGCCGTACTACCCGGCCGGCTGGTTCTGGATCGGCGGACGCGTCGCGAATGTGTTCGGGCTCGACGGGTGGGAAGCCTTCAAGCCCTACGCGATCGGTTCGCTCGCCGTCGCGGCCGTGGTGGGCCTGGTGCTCTGGACGGAGCTCGTGCGGCACGACTGGGCGGTGCTCGCGGCCACCGCGACCGCCGCACTGACCGTGACCTACGCCTCACCCGAGGCGTACGGGGCCGTGATCATCCTGCTCGCCGGTCCCGGGCTGCTACTCGCCTGGGGTGCACTGCACCGGCGTGACCCGCGAGCCGGCTGGGGAGCCGTGGTCGGCACCGGCCTCTTCCTCGGCCTGGCGGCCACCTTCTACACCCTCTACCTCGGCTGGGCCGCCTTCACGGTGGTGCTGATGGCGCTGCTCGCCGCCTGGCTCTCGGTACGCGAAACCCGTTCGTGGCGGGCGATTCTCGTTCCGGCGTTGCGCCTCGTCGTGATCGCCGCGATCTCCGGTCTGCTCGCCCTCGTCGTCTGGCTGCCCTACCTCCTCGAGGCGCTGCGCGGAGGCACCGCCACGAGCGGCACCGCGACGCACTATCTTCCCGAATCCGGAGCCGTCCTCCCCCTGCCGATGGTGCATTTCTCCCTCACCGGCGCGCTGTGCCTGCTCGGCACGCTGTGGCTGGTCTCCCGGGCGTGGTCCTCGCGGCGGGCTCAGGCCCTCGGCGTCGGGGTCGTCGCGATCTACCTGTGGTGTCTGCTGTCGATGGCGTTCACGGTGGCCGGCGGGACCCTGCTGTCCTTCCGCCTGGAACCGGTACTGATCGCCCTCCTCGGCGCGGCCGGAGTGTTCGGCTTCATCGAGTTCGCCGGTTGGATCGTGCTCGCGACCAGCGAGAATCCTCGGGTCAAGGCGGCCCTCGTCGCGGTCGGCGTCGTCGGGGCGCTCGCGTTCGTCCAGGACACGCCCCGATTCCTCGCTCCCGACATCACCATCGCCTACACCGACACCGACGGTGACGGGGTACGCGCCGACCAGCGACCGCCGGGAGCCGCGTCCTACTACCGTGACGTCGACGCGATCCTGCAACAGCAGATACCCCGGCCGCGCGACGAGACCGTCGTTCTCACCGCCGACACCAGCTTCCTCAGCTACCACCCCTACCTCGGTTTCCAGGCGCTCACCTCGCACTACGCCAATCCACTCGCGGACTTCGCGGGCCGGGCCGCGGCGATCGGCGAATGGAGTGAGCTCGAGAGCACCGACGAACTCGTCGACGCGCTCGATTCGCTGCCGTGGCGGGCGCCGGACGCCTTCGTCTTCCGCCGTTCCCCCGAGGGGTACACCCTGCGGCTCGCCGAGGACGTCTACCCGAACGACCCGAACGTGCGGCGCTACACCGTCACGTTCGACGAGCGCCTGTTCGACGGCCCGCGCTTCACCGTGACGGAGACCGGCCCGTTCGTCGTGGTCACCCGGGAGTGAACGACCTCCACCCGGAGGTCGGGGAAACACACCGACAGAACGTCGAATTGTGACAATTCGCAGCAAACCGGTCGGTTTTCGGCGTTTAATCGTGATGTGACTCGGGCATTCTCTGTCCGGCACACGAGTGGGAACCTCCACGAGGTAGGGCAGGAGTGATCATGAAGCATCCGGCACGCCCCGACGAATCCGAATACCTCCTCGGTACCACCGGCGGACATCTCGCCGTCAGTACCGGCCTCATCGTCACCGTCGGCGCCATCTCCGCGGTGTTCGCGGGCATCTGGATCGTGATGGCCGTAGCCGCCACACTCGCCGGGCTCTGGCTGGGCGGACACGGCATCGCCCACCTCGTCCACGCCCGCCCCCGCCTCACCGTGCCCGCCCCGGCGCGCGACCACCGGCATCTCCCCCACGCGGCCTGACCCTCCTCCCGCCGCCTCGGGACGGCACAGGAAGCGCTCAGGGCCCTTCGGTACCCTCGACCGAATTGTGTCCGACGAGGGAATCCGGAGGTGCGGCTGAGTGCGCGAAATCCTGGCCGAAACGGGGCAGCTTCCGCCCACCGCAACGACCACGGAACGGTCGGCGCCCGGCGCCACCGCCGTCGCGCCCGAGGCGCCACCGCCCTCTCGCCGGCTCGCGCGATTCGCGCCTCAGCCCGCCGATGTCGCCGCGATCACCTGCTTCGTCGCTCTGGCCGTCTTCGTGCTGTACCGGCAGTGGCGCAACCTCGGGACCGGCTACCTCCTGCGTAGCGGCCAGGACCAGAACATGTGGGAGTGGTTCTTCTCCGTCGCCGCACACTCACTGGTGAACCTGCAGAACCCGCTGGGAAGCGATCTGCAGAACCACCCACTCGGCGTGAACCTCATGGGCAACACCGCGATGTTCGGGTTCAGCATCCCGTTCGCCCCGGTCACGCTGCTCTTCGGTCCCACGGTCACCTTCGCGCTCGCCCTCACCGTCGGGCTCGCCGGTACCGCCATCGCCTGGTACTGGGTGCTGTCCCGGCACGTGGTGTCGTCCCGTTTCGCCGCCGCCGCCGGCGGTCTCGTCTGCGGTTTCGCCCCGGCGATGATCTCGCACGCCAACGGACACCCCAACTTCGTCGCGCTCTTCCTGCTTCCCTTCATCGCCCTCGGCGTCGTGCGGCTCGGAAGCAGCGAACGGCAGGTACGCGACGGCATCGTCCTCGGCCTGCTCATCGCCTATCAGATCTTCCTCGGCGAGGAACCCCTGCTGATCTACGCCCTCACCTTCTGCGTGTTCGGGCTGGTGTACGCGATGAGCCGGCCGAAGGTCGCCGTCGCGGCGGTACGCCGCGGGATCCCCGGTTTCGCCGTCGCCGGTGCCGTGGCACTGGCGATCGCCGCGTTCCCGCTGTGGTGGCAGTTCTTCGGACCGAACGCCTACAGCGCTCTCGAACACGGCCCGGTCGGCAACGACGTCCAGGCGATCACCAGCTTCCCCACCGAATCACTCGCCGGCGCGCCCGCCGACATGTCCAGCCTGCGGATGAACGCCACCGAGGAGAATGCCTTCTTCGGCTGGCCGCTGCTCCTGCTCATCGCCGTGTCCGGACTGTGGCTGTGGCGGATGCCGCTCGCACGGGCCGCCACCGCGACGGCCGTGGCGATGGGTGTGCTGTCCCTCGGATCGGAACTCACCGTCAGCGGCACCGGAACCGGCATCACCCTCCCGTGGGCGCTTCTCGCCGACCAGCCCCTGTTCGAGTCCGTGCTCGAATCCCGGTTCGCGATGGGCGTGATCCCCGCGGCTGCGCTGCTGCTCGCGCTCGGTACCGACCGTGCCCTCGCCTCCTCCCGCTCCGGGCAGTCACCACTCGCCCGGGACGGGCAGCGGTCCACAGCGTTCCTCTGGTTCGCCTGGCTCGCGATCGCCTTGATACCACTCGCACCGACCCCCCTCGAGGTGGTTCCCCGTGCCCAGGCACCGGCGTTCTTCGACGACGGAATCTGGCGGGACTACGTCGACGACGGATCGGTCGTCGCCGTGCCGCTGTCCTCCCCGCAGAATGCCCGCCTGCTGCACTGGCAGGCCGAGCAGGACTTCGGGTTCCCCATCGCGGGTGGCTACTTCGTCGGGCCCGCCGGGCCGGACGACCTCGGCAAGTACGGTCCCGAGGATCGGCCGACGGCGCTGTTCCTACGCGAGGTCGAGAAGACCGGCACGATCCCTGCCGTCGACGAGGCGACCAGGGCCCAGGCGCGCGCCGACCTGGAGTTCTGGAACGCCGACGTCCTCGTCCTCGCCAAGACGCGTAACGATCGCATGCTCCAGGAGGCCGTGAACCAACTCGTCGGGGTCCAGGGTGAACGGGTGGGCGGCACCTGGGTGTGGGACGTGCGCGCCGTCGTGTGACGGGTGGGATCCGACCTGCCCGGTCCGGCCCTCCCCTACCATCGTCAGTTGTGCCGTCCGAAGTCGCAGAACGCCCCGCCGCACCGAGCCCTGCCGTCACCCCCGGTTCCGTGCGCACCACCCGACTGATCGCGATCGTCACCGGGATCGTCGGATTCCTGGCGGCACTGTCGATCCCGTTCCTCCCCGTCCAGCAGGACGCGGCATCGATCTCGTGGCCACAGGCCGATCTCACCGAATCGGTCAACGCGCCGCTGGTCTCCTACACACCGGAACGGATCCGGGTGCACGCCCCGTGCGCGGCGATCGCGGCACTGGGACCGGACGGTGGCACCGTCGTGTCGACGATGCCCGAGGGGGCGTCCGATCGGTTCGACAAGGGCCTGGTGATCCGGTCGGATGCCGACGGCGCGGTCGACGTGATCCTGCGCGGCACCACTCTCACCTCGCTCACCGCCCAGGAAGCCGCGGCATGCGGCGACATCTCGGTGTCGTCGGACGCGGAGGCCACGACCACGACCGTCTCCGGACTCGACCGCACCGAGACGGTCGGCGGCGACCTGCGGCCGCGGATGGTGGGCCTGTACACCGACCTCGACCAGTCGGTGCCCGGTCTGAACGTGCACGTGGACCTGGATTCCCGATTCTCTTCCTCGCCGACGCTGCTGAAGCTGCTCGCGATGATCGTCTGTGTCCTCGCCACGATCAGCTCGCTCGTCGCGCTGCACCGACTCGACGGCGTCGATCACCGCCGTGCGCGCCGGTTCCTGCCCGCACACTGGTGGAAATTCACCGGCGTCGACGTCGTGGTGATCGGCACGCTGCTGCTGTGGCACGTGATCGGCGCCAACACCTCCGACGACGGCTACCTGCTCAGCATGGCCCGGGTGTCGGAGCACTCCGGCTACATGGCCAACTACTACCGGTGGTTCGGGGTCCCCGAGGCGCCGTTCGGCTGGTACTACGAGGTGCTCGCCGCCTTCGCGAAGATCTCCACCGCCAGCATGTGGATGCGCCTGCCCGCCCTGATCGCCGGCATCGCCTGCTGGATGGTGATCAGCCGCGAGGTCGTGCCCCGGCTCGGCGTCGCCGTCCGCCGCAACCGGGTCGCACTGTGGACCGGCGGCCTGGTGTTCCTCGCCTTCTGGCTGCCCTACGACAACGGGCTGCGCCCCGAGCCGGTCATCGCGCTCGGCGCACTGCTCACCTGGTGCTCGATCGAGCGGGCCATCGCCACCGGCCGCATGCTGCCCGCCGCCGTCGCGGTCCTCATCGCCGCCTTCTCCCTCGCGGCCGGCCCGTCCGGGCTGATCTGTGTCGCCGCCCTCGTCGCCGGCTCCCGACCCGTGGTGAAGGCGCTCGTCGCGCGGCGCAGGAACGTCGGCGTCGCCGCCCAGGCCGCCCCGATGCTCGCCGCGGGCACCGTCGTGCTGGTCGCGGTCTTCGCCGACCAGACGCTCGCGACCGTCCTCGAATCGACCCGCGTGCGCAACGCCGTCGGACCGAGCCTGGCCTGGTTCGAGGAACGGATGCGCTGGGACGCGTTGATGACCATCTCTCCGGACGGTTCGCTCGCGCGCCGCTTCGGTGTCTTCGTCATGCTGCTGTGCCTGGTCCTGTGCGTCATGCTGATCCTGCGCAAGGGCCGCATCCCCGGCACCGCGATCGGGCCGTCGCGCCGGATTCTCGGCATCGTCTTCGCGTCGCTGCTGCTGATGATGTTCACGCCGACCAAATGGACGCACCACTTCGGTGTGTACGCCGGCCTCGCCGGGTCGGTGGCGGTGCTCGCCGCGGTCGGGGTCGGGGCCGCCAGTATCCGATCGAAACGGAACCGCTCGTTGTTCGCCGCGGGCGTCCTGTTCGTGCTGGCCCTGTCCTTCACCGGATCCAACGGGTGGTGGTACGTCTCGAGCTACGGCATCCCGTGGTTCGACAAGCCGCCGTCGATCGCCGGGCGCGGCTTCTCCACCGGGTTCCTCGCCCTGACCGTCCTGGCACTGCTGCTCGCCGCGTGGTTCCACTTCCGTGAGCCGTACGAGAAGGGCAGGCCCAACGGCTCGCACGCCCGCGCACTCGCCGTGTCCCCTCTGACGCTCGCGGCGATCGTCGTCGTCGTGTTCGAGGTGGCCTCGCTGGCCAAGGGGTTCGTCTCGCAGTACCCCGCGTACTCGGTGGGCAAGGCCAATCTCGACTCGATCACCGGTACCTGCGCCCTCGCCGACGCGGTCCTCGTCGAGAACGACCCGAACGCCGCGGTGTTGCCGTTGCGGGTACCCCCCGTGGACCTGGCCGGGGCGGGGGCCTTCGGCGCCACCGAATCCACCGGCTTCACCCCGGACGGTGTCGCCGACGACCTCACCGCCGACACCGAGGAACGCGCATCCGGCGCAGCGAACACCGTCGATTCCGACGAGTCCGCCACCACCGGCACCAGCGCCGGCACCGGAGGAGGATCCGAAGCCACCGAGGGCATCAACGGCAGCACCGTCTCGCTCCCGTTCGGGCTCGACCGGGGTGCCGTACCGGTGCTCGGCAGCTACCAGCCCGGCGAGCAGGGGCCGGCGGCACTGACCACCGGCTGGTACGCACTGCCCGAACGTACGGACGACGCACCGCTCCTCACGATCGCCGCCGCCGGACGCATCCGCTCGGTCGACCGGGACGGCATCGTCACCCCCGGCGGCAGCCTCCAGGTCGAATACGGCCGCACCGCCGCGGACGGGTCGACGGAGATCCTCGGCACGGTCGACCCCATCGACATCGGCCCGGCGCCCTCCTGGCGGAACCTGCGGGTGCCGCTGGACGCGATCGCCGCGGAGGCGGACAGCGTGCGCCTCGTCGTCACCGACGAGGACGCCAGCCCCGACCAGTGGCTGGCCGTCACCCCGCCGCGGGTGCCGGTGACGCAGACCCTGCAGAACGTGGTCGGCTCCGACGCCCCGGTGCTGCTGGACTGGTCCGTCGGCCTGGCCTTCCCGTGCCAGCGGCCGTTCGACCACCGGTACGGCGTCGCCGAGGTCCCCGAGTACCGGATCCTGCCCGACCGCACCGGCGCGGAAGCCACCAACGCGTGGCAGGACCACTTCGGCGGCGGCCCCCTCGGCTGGACTACCCAGTTGCTACGCGCCGAGACGTACGCGACGTACCTCGACGAGGACTGGTACCGGGACTGGGGTTCGCTCGAGCGGTACACCCCGATCGATCCGTCGGCGGGCACCCCGCAGATCGACGTCGAGCAGGTCGACCGCTGGGGTACGTGGACGCCAGGTCCGGTACGAATCGGGTAACCGACCGGCCGGTAGCTGAGGTGGGTGTTCTCAGGTTTCTGACATAGCATGGCGAATCGTGTCCGACGCCGTGACTGCTCAGCAAGCCGAGCCAGAGTCCTCCCCACCGCCGCCGAACGCACAGGATTTCCGGGCCGAGTATCGGACCGCGCGCCTGATCGCGATCGTCACCGGCCTCCTCGGCCTGGTGCTGGCGGTGTCGACCCCGTTCCTGCCCGTCACCCAGGACACCGCGTCCGTCTCCTGGCCACAGAACGGCCAGGTCGGCGACGTCGAGGCGCCGCTGATGGCGCAGGTGCCGGTGCGGTTCGAGGCGACGATTCCCTGCTCGACGGTCGCGGACCTGCCCGACTACGGCGGGATCCTGCTGTCGACGGCGCCGCCGCAGGGTGAGGGCGCACCGCTCAACGCCCTGTTCGTGCGCGTCTCCGGCGAATCGGTCGACGTGCTCGACCGCAACGTGGTGGTGGCATCGGCGCCCCGCGAGCAGGTGCAGTCCGCGCAGTGCTCGCAGATCGCGATCTCCGCCGACATCAACCGCACGACCGCCGAATTCACCGGACTCACCACCGAGGCCGGTGACCCGGTCCGTGGCGAGCTCGGCGGTGACCTCCGGCCGCAGGTCGTCGGCGTGTTCACCGATCTGCAGGGCGCGGCACCGGACGGGCTGTCCGTCTCCATCGACGTCGACTCCCGGTTCTCGTCCAGCCCCACACTGATCAAGCTGGTCGCGATGATCGTCGCGATCCTCGCCACGATCACGTCGCTGGTGGCGTTGGGCCGACTCGACGGCACCGACGGCCGGCACCACCGGCGCTTCCTGCCGTCACACTGGTGGAAGTTCACCGTCATCGACGGTGTGGTTCTCGGCACCCTCGGACTCTGGCACTTCCTGGGCGCCAACACCTCCGACGACGGCTACCTGCTCACGATGGCCCGTGTCTCCGAGCACTCGGGCTACATGGCCAACTACTTCCGCTGGTTCGGCGTCCCCGAGGCACCCTTCGGCTGGTACTACGACGTGCTCGCCACGCTCGCCAAGATCTCCACCGCGTCACCGTTCATCCGGCTGCCCGCGCTGATCGCCGGCGTCCTCTGCTGGATGGTGATCAGCCGCGAGGTCGCCCCGCGCCTGGGCCGCGCCGTCCGCAACAACAACGTCGCGCTGTGGACCGGCGGCATGGTGTTCCTCGCGTTCTGGCTGCCCTTCAACAACGGCCTGCGCCCCGAACCCATCGTCGCCCTCGGCGCACTGCTCACCTGGTGCTCGATCGAGCGCGCCATCGCCACGGCCCGGCTGTTGCCCGCCGCGATCGCGGTGCTGATAGGTGCGTTCACCCTTGCCGCGGCACCGACCGGGTTGATGTGTGTGGCCGCGTTGCTCGCCGCGTCCCGACCCCTGGTCCGCATCGTCGTCAAACGTCACCGACAGGTCGGCACCCTGCCGCTGATCGCGCCGATCGGCGCGGCAGGAACCCTGGTCCTCGTCGTCGTCTTCGCCGATCAGACCCTGGCCACCGTGATGGAAGCGACCCGGGTGCGCACGCTGATCGGCCCGAACCTCGAGTGGTACAAGGACTTCCTGCGCTACTACTACCTGTTCGTCGACACCGTCGACGGGTCGGTGGCGCGCCGCTTCGCGTTCCTGGTGCTGCTCCTGTGCCTGTTCACCACCTTGTTCGTGCTGCTGCGCCGACGCCGGATCCCGGGTGCGGCGACCGGGCCGTCCTGGCGCCTGCTGGGTGTGGTGTTCGGCACGATCTTCTTCATGATGTTCAACCCCACCAAGTGGACTCACCACTTCGGGGCGTACGCGGGCATCGCCGGATCCCTGGCCGCACTCACCGCCGTCGCGGTGTCTGCCTCCGCCCTGCGTTCTCGGCGCAACCGCACCATCTTCCTGGCCGGCCTGCTCCTCGTCCTCGCGCTGACGTTCGCCGGCATCAACGGCTACTGGTACGTCTCGAGCTACGGCGTCCCGTGGTTCGACAAGACCGTCTCGCTCGGCGGGCGCGAATCGAACACCCTGTTCCTCGCGCTCTTCGCGGGTGCCGTCGCCCTCGCCGGCTGGCAGTACCTGCGCGAGGGCTACGCGGCTCCGCCGGTGCGCGCGAACACGAAGAAGGGCCGCCGGATTCGCAAGTTCGCCGCCGCCCCGCTCACCGTGATCGCCGCTGCGATGGTCGTGTTCGAGGTCCTCTCGCTCGCCAAGGGCGCCGTGTCGCAATACCCCGCCTACTCGCTGGCGCGCTCGAACATCGATGCGGTCACCGGCCAGACGTGTGGTCTCGCCGAGGACGTCCTCGTCGAACGAGACACCAATGCCGGCGCCCTGCAACCGATCGTCGGCCCGGATGGGCCGCTCGAGGATCCGCTCGCCGGCACCGACTCGCGGGGCTTCTCCCCCAACGGTGTCCCCACCGACCTGACCGCCGACTACATCGAGGTCAAGCAGGGCATGGGGAACACCGACACCCAGAGTGTCGGCCCCACGTTCGAGACCGGTTCGAGCGCAGGCACCAGCGGCGGCACCGGTGCCGTCGGCGTCAACGGCTCCACCGCCCGGCTGCCGTTCGCCCTGGACCCGGCCACCACCCCGGTGATGGGTAGCTACCAGGAGGGTGTGCAGGAGCCGGCGAGCCTCACCTCGAGCTGGTACCAGCTGCCGGAGCGCAGCGACGACGCGCCACTGGTGGTCATCTCGGCGGCGGGCCGTATCGCGTCCGTCGACGACACCGGTGCCGGGACATACGGTCAGTCGCTGCTGGTCGAGTACGGCACCCGCCAGGCGGACGGGTCCGTCGAGCCGCTCGGCACCTTCCAGCCCCGTGACATCGGCCCCGCGCCGTCGTGGCGGAATCTGCGGGTACCGATCGCCGATCTGGCACCCGAGGCCGACGCGGTACGCATCCTCGCGTACGACCCCATCCTCATCGGCGACCAGTGGCTGGCCTTCACCCCGCCGCGGGTACCGCAGCTCGAGACGCTGAACAGCTACATCGGTACCGAACAGCCGGTGCTGCTGGACTGGGCTGTGGGACTGCAGTTCCCGTGCCAGCGGCCGTTCGACCACCGCTACGGGGTGGCGGAGATGCCGAACTACCGCATCCTGCCCGACCGCCCGCTCGCCGTGAGCTCCACCGACACCTGGCAGTCCGCGGACAACGGCGGCCCGCTCGGCATCACCGAGCTGCTCGCCGGGGCCACCGCCGTCCCGACCTATCTGCAGGACGACTGGGCGCGCGACTGGGGCTCCCTGGAACGCTACGACCGGCACTCCCCCGACGCGACCCCGGCCGAACTCACCACCGGCGAGGTGACCCGATGGGGTTGGGCCAAGGAGGGCACGCTCCGCGTCTACTGATCCCCCCTCGCCGGCCCCACCTCGCCGCCACCGTGCCTGCGGCACAATGTCACACGGGTTCGTTCTGACGAAACTGGTGTGACATCGTGCCGAACGTGCGGCGGGTCGAACGCGGGGAGGCCCGAACCGATGGCGCATACGGAAGGCCAGTTGTCCAGGCTCCTGGACGAATGTGGACAACTGATTCCGTCATCCACAGATCGCGCGGAGGGGGCCGGGGTCGCCGATGCGGGGTCATGCTGTCGACCATGAAGCGCGGAGCATGGGCAGACGATCTCACGGCAATCCGGGATGCAAGCCTGGACGGGGTGATTCGCGCCCGCACCCTCGAACAGCTGGGCGTCGCCAGGTCCACGGTGTGGTCACGCTGCCGACCCGAGGGACCGTGGCAACGGATCCTGCCCGGCGTCGTCCTGCTGCACAACGGCCGTCCGTCGACCACTCAGCGATATCTCGCCGCACTGACGTACGGCGGACCGGACTGCCTGCTCAGCGGATACGCGGCACTCGACGTGGCGGGCTACTCCACGGCAGATCGGAACGACGTACTACTCCTCGTCCCGGCGCAGCAGCACCGGCGTGCCGTCTCGTTCGTCGACGTCGAACGGACATGCCGGATGCCGGACGGCCTGCGGCGCGGCCACCTCCGCTACGCGCCACCGTCGCGCAGCTTGATCGACGTTGCTCGCCGGCTCTCGTCCGCGGACCGCTGCCGGGCAGTGCTGACGTCGGGACTACAGCGTGGGGACGTCACGGTGGATCAACTGGCTCGGGAACTGGGCGACGGGCCCAACCGTGGGAGCGGCCTGCCCCGAAGCATCGTCAGGGAACTCGGCGACGACGCCCACTCCGTCGCCGAACTACAGGCACAGAAACTGTATGCATCGAGCGGCCTTCCCCGCATGGTTCACAACGAGGACGTCTTCGGCCCATCGGGCGAGTGGATAGCGCGACCGGACGGCTGGCTCGACGAGGTGGCACTGGCCTGGGAGATCGACTCGCTGCGCTATCACTTCACCGCGGAGGCACATGCCGCCACCCTGCAACGACGCGCCCGCATGCAACGCGCCGGGATCGTCGTCGTCAGTACGTTGCCACGGCAGCTGACCAGCGACCCCCGCACCGTACTCGCCGACCTCCGGGCCGCCCACCGGCTCGCCTGCGTACGACCACGGCCGGCGGTATTCCTCCGCGAAGCCGCCTGAGACTCCACCGGCCGCCGCGCCGCCCCGGGACAATGACACATCGGTTCGATCTGAGCGAAACGATGTGACATCGTGCCAACGCAGGGGGACGACGGCGGGGCGGACGGCAACAGCCAGCGGCCGCTACAGCGGCAGCAGGTGATGCTTGCGCGGGTTCCGCTGGATCTTCTTGTCGCGCAGCAGAGTCAGGGCGCGACGGATCTCCAGTCGGGTCGTCGACGGCTCGATCACGGCGTCGATGTAGCCGCGCTCGGCCGCGATGTACGGTGTTGCCACGTTCTCGTTGTAGAAATTGATGAGCTGGCGGCGCACCACCTCGGCGTTGTCGCCCGCGGCCTCGATCTGCTTGCGGCCGATGATGCTCACCGCGCTCTCCGCACCCATGACGGCGATGCGGGCGGTCGGCCAGGCGAGGTTCACGTCGGCACCGAGCTGCTTGCTGCCCATCACCGCGTATCCGCCGCCGTACGACTTGCGCACCACCACGGTCACCTTCGGCACCGTCGCCTCGACGAACGAGAAGATGAAGCGGCCACCACGCTTGATGACGCCGATCTTCTCCTGCTCGACACCCGGCAGGAAGCCCGGCGTGTCGACGACGAACACGAGCGGGATCTCGAAGGCGTCGCAGATCCGCACGAAGTGAGCGGCCTTGTCCGAACTGGCGGCGTCGAGCGCACCGGACAGGAACATCGGCTGGTTCGCCACGACTCCGACGGACCGGCCGTCCACCCGGCTGAAGCCGGTGATGATGTTCGGCGCCACCTGCGCACCGATCTCGTGGAACGTGCCGTCGTCGAACAGGCGCAGCAGGATGTCGTGCATGTCGTACCCGGCGTTGTCCGCATCGGGCATGAACGAATCGAGCTCGAGGTCCGACTCGGTGACCTCCGGTTCGAGCCCCGGGTTGACGATCGGCGCCTCTTCCCGGCACGTCGAGGGCAGGAAGCTCAGGTACTCGCGCACCCAGTCGAACGCCGCCTTCTCGTCCGGCGCGACGTGATGGATGTTGCCGTACTCGGCCTGCTTACGCGCGCTGCCTAGTTCCTCGAGACTGATCTCCTCACCGGTGACCGACTTGATCACGTCCGGGCCGGTGACGAACATGTACGCCTCTTCGGTGGCCACCACGATGTCGGTGTTGATCGGCGCATACACGGCGCCGCCCGCACACTTGCCGAGGATGATCGAGATCTGCGGGCACATGCCCGACAGTGGTTCCTGACGGCGGCCGAGCTCGGCGTACCAGGCCAGCGACGTCACCGCATCCTGGACGCGGGCACCACCGGAGTCGTTGATACCGACACACGGGCAACCGATCTTCGCGGCGAACTCCATGATCCCGGCGACCTTGCGGCCGAACATCTCGCCGACCGTGCCGCCGAAGACGGTCTGGTCGTGGGAGAACACGGCCACCGGCCGGCCCTCGACGGTGCCGTGACCGGTGACGACGCCGTCGCCGTACGGGTTGTTCGCGTCGCCCGGCATCTTGACCAGTTCGCCGACCTCGACGAAGCTGCCCGGGTCGAGCAGCATGTTGATCCGCTCGCGCGGCGAGGGCAGTCCCTTGGCGTTGCGCTTCGCGATGGCCCGCTCGGATCCGGGCTCCTTCGCCTTCTCGAGCTTCTCGCGCAGCTCGGCAAGCTTTCCCGCCGTCGTGGACTCGGTCACTACTCTTCTCCGGTTCCGGCGCCGTCGATAGCCGCCAGTTTCTTCGTCAGGTCCGCCCCCACCTTCGCAATATACGGTTCGTCCACGATCTGGATGTGATCGCCTCCGACGTGGATGATCTCGAGGTTCTCCACGAACTCGCCCCAGCCGCCGTCCGGCTGCCGGGTCTTGAACGCGGGCTCGAGCTGCATCACGTCGTCGTGGTACCGATCGGCCAGGTAGAGCACCACGTCGCCGTCGTAGACGTCGGGGTGCGCGGTCTGCAGAGCGCGGTTGTCGAGCCAGGACGTGCGCTGGTGCTCGATGATGCCGCCGGGGATCTTGGCGCCGGACAGTTTGAGCAGCTCGGTGAGAATCTTGATCTGCTCCTCGTCGGACTCGGCGGCCGCGAGCTTGTCGTACGGCAACGGGTAGTCGACGTTGTACGTCTTCTTCGCGAACGCCGCGTACCGCTGCCAGCGCTTGCGGATCTCCTCCGGGGTGTCCTCGATCTTCTCCCCGGCCATGACGGTGTCGATGAGCCCGACGTACCGGACGTCCTTGCCCGCGTCCCGCAGCAGCTTGCCCACGGCATAGGCGAGGACGCCGCCGAGCGACCACCCGTACAGCACGTACGGGCCGTCCCCCTGAATCTCCTCGACCAGCGGCAGGTACTCGCGTGCCCGCACGTCGATGGGGCCCTCGGTGCGTTCCAGACCGAACATCGGAGTGTCCGCCGGCAACCGCTTGAGCAGCGGCTCGTAGGCCACGGTCGATCCACCCGCGGGATGGAACACGAACACGGGTGTGGCCGTGGAGCCCTCGGGGCGCGCCCGCAACGTGCGGACGAGGCCGTCGATCTTGCCCGCGTCCTCGAGGAAGCCGCGCACCACGTTGGCGAGCTCCTCGATGGTGGTCGAGTCGAGCACGTCGTCGAAGGTGATCTCTCCGCCGGAGCGCTCGGACAGGCGCTGCGCGAGGGCCTCCGCCTTCTCGTCGGTGAGGATCGGGAGCGTGTTGAAGATGCCCTTCGCCGACTCGCCGGTGACGACGGCCCAGGTCGCGAACGTCAGCCGCTCGGCGGCATCGCGCGGCGGGACGTCGGATCCCGTCGCGGTCGCGAAGGCCTCCTTCGTGGCCAGGGCGCTGTTGGCTACCCCGACTCCCCCGGCAGCCGGTTCGGCGACGGTGTCGGCCGTGGGCTCCCCCGGAGTTGCCTCGTCCTGGGCCTCCTCGGCCACCTGCCCGGCCTCGCCGGCTTCCTCGGCGGCTTCCGCCGCTTCCTTCTCGGCCTGTTGCTTCTCGGCGAGCTTGGCGACCTCCTCGCGGTTCTCCACCGCGTACCGCAGGTACTTCGCCACCTCGAGCAGGTTCGCGTCGCGGACCGCCTGCAGTTGCAGCTGCGGGATGTCGAACTCGTACTCGACCCGGTTCTTGATCCGCACCGCCATGAGCGAGTCGAGACCCAGTTCCATGAGCGGAATCTCCGGCGGGAGGTCCTCCGGCGCATAGCCCATCGCCTCGGCGACGATGATCGTCAGCCGCTCCTCGAGCGTCTGCGATCCCTCCGGATCCCATTTGTCACCGATGTCCTCGACGACCTCGGGCAGTTCCTCGACCCGTTCGGTGACCGCGGGTACCGGCGCGACGACCGGTTCGGGCAGCGGATCACCGGAGGTGACGACGGCGTCGGCCAGCAGCGTGAACGCGCTGCCGTCCTTGGCGTGCACCTGGATCGAGGCCCCACCGAGATGGGGAGCGAGTGTCGTGGTGAGCGTCCCGGTCGCCGGTACGGCGGCGTGCGGGACCGAGGCGGTCAGCGCCACGTCCGAGAGCACCTGCGCCGCAGCGGCGGTCACGAGCGACTCGATGTCGGAGACGGCGTCCGCCTGCACCTCCCACACGTGCCGGCCGTCCGGCAACGACACGTGCGCACCGGGCACGCGCGAGTTGCTCGCGCTCCCGATCCGATGATCGAGCCAGAACCTCTTGCGCTGGAACGACGTCCGCGGAATCTCGGCGTATCCGGCACCCGCGGGCAGGAGGGACGAGAGGTCGACCCGATGGCCGTGCACGTACAGCTGGGCGAGCGCGGTGAGGACGCCCAGCGGCTCGTCCTCCTTGCGCTTGAGCGTCTGGATGAGCTGCATGTCGTGCAGACCCGAGTGGAAAGCGCTGGCTGCCACCGACATCAGCGCCACCGGGTTCGGGGACAGCTCGACGAAGGTGCTGTGCCCGTTGCCCACCGCGAGGCGCACCGCGTTGTCGAAGTACACGCTGTGCCGCATGCCCTTGACCCAGTAGGCCTCGTCGTGGATGGCGGCGTGGCCGGCGCGGTAGAAGGTGTCCTTGTCCACCGACGAGTACACCCCGAGTTTCAGGGCGGACGGCTCGATACCGGCGAGCTCGGCGGCGAACTCACCGAGAATCGGATCGACCTGCGACGTGTGGCTCGCGCCCTTCGTCTTGAGGACCCGCGCCATCTTCTCCTCGCCCTCGGCGTGGGCGACGATGGCCTCGATGTCGGCCTGCGGGCCGCCGATCACCGTGTGGGTGGGCGCGGCGTACACGCACACCTCGAGCTTCGGGTACTGCGGCAGCAGCGCCTCGACCTCGTCGGCACTGTACTCGAGCAGTGCCATGAGCCGAATGTCGTCGCCGACCAGGGTCGATTCGCCTTCGCCCATGAGCCGCGACCGCGAGCAGATGACCCGTACCGCGTCCTCGAGATGCAGGCCGCCGGACAGGTAGGCGGCCGCCGCCTCACCCATGGAGTGGCCGACGACGGCGTCCGCATCGGCACCGTGATGGCGCAGCAGGGCCGCGAGACCGATCTGGATCGTGAAGATGCCGACCTGCGACGTCTCGACGTCGTAGTCGATGCCGTCGTCGAGGAACTTCTCGACCATCGAGTATCCGGCCTCGTCGACGATGAGGGCGTCCACCTCGTCGACCGCCGCGGCGAAGATCTTGTTCTCCAGGTACAGCTGCTTGGCCATCTTGCGGTGCTGGGATCCGAAGCCGGACAGCACCCACACCGGGCCCTTCGACGCCGGCGAGTCGGCGGCGAACACGCCGGGACCGGGCTTGCCCGCCGCGACGGCACGCAGGCCCGTGATGGCCTCGGCCCGCGTCTTCGCCAGCACGACGGCACGCGAACGGCCGTGGTTGCGGCGGGCCAGGGTACGGGCCACGTCCACGAGCGGGGTGGTGCTGCCCACCTCGGTCTCGAGCCAGTCGGCCAGTTCCGCGGCGGCACGGCGTCGACGCGAGGGCAGTGCGCCGGAGACCGGGAGCACGACCGTCGGATCCTCGGTGACCTGCTGCTCCTCCGGGTGAAGGGACCCTTCGACCGGGTGATCCGACTGAAGGCCACCTTCACCCACGGGGAGGGAGGCGGCGGCGTCGTCGTCGTCGGCGGCGGCGGCGGCGGCGGACAGGGTGTCGGCATCGGCCACGGCGTCCGGGTCGGCATCGACGGCCACCGGTTCGGGGCCGGTGTACTCGCGGACGACGACGTGGGCGTTGGTGCCACCGAAGCCGAAGCCGGAGACACCGGCGACGGCCTTGCCGGTGTAGCGCGGCCACTCGGCGCCCTCGGGGATCACCTCGAGGTGCGCCTTGTCGAACGCGATGTACGGGTTGGGGCCCGCGTAGTTGAGCGTCGGCGGCAGGGTGTTCTCCTGCATCGCCAGAACCACCTTGATGAGCCCGGCGGCACCGGCC
The DNA here is from genome assembly GCF_014217785.1 of Rhodococcus triatomae. Taxonomy (NCBI): domain Bacteria; kingdom Bacillati; phylum Actinomycetota; class Actinomycetes; order Mycobacteriales; family Nocardiaceae; genus Rhodococcus; species Rhodococcus triatomae. The sequence goes on from NZ_CP048814.1 coordinate 1,933,104, forward strand.
GCCGCCTCCAGGTGACCGAAGTTCGTCTTCGCGCTGCCGAGCAGGGCGGGCTTGTCGTCGTCACGGCCGCGGCCGACGACCCGGCCGAGCGCGTCGGCCTCGATCGGGTCACCCAGGATGGTGCCCGTGCCGTGCGCCTCGATGTAGTCGACACCCGACGGGTTGATCCCGGCGTCCCGGTAGGCGTGCCGCAGCACGTCCGCCTGAGCATCCGGGCTCGGCGCCAGCAGGCCGTTGGACCTGCCGTCCTGGTTGACGGCGGTTCCGGCGACCACGGCGAGGATCGGGTCGCCGTCCCGCTCGGCGTCCTCGAGCCGCTTGAGCACGACGAGACCGCCGCCCTCGGAACGGACGATGCCGCTCGCGTCCGAGGAGAAGGCCTTGATCTTGCCGTCCTCGGTGAGGATGCCGCCCTCGTGGAAACCGAGAGTGGCCGGGGGCGCGAGCAGCATGTTGGTGCCGCCGGCCAACGCCACGTCGGACTCACCCGAACGCAGCGAACGGACGGCCTGGTGCACGGCGACCAGCGACGACGAGCACGCCGTGTCGATCGCCACCGACGGACCGCGGAAATCGTAGAAGTACGACACCCGGTTCGCGACGATCGCGGTGGAGGTACCGGTGAGCGCATACGGATGCGCGTGCACCGGGTCGCTGACCGCGAGCAGCTGGTAGTCGTTGGCCGACGTGCCGATGAAGACACCGACCTGCTTGCCCTTGAGCTCGTTGGCGGGGATGTGCGCGTGCTCGAGCGCCTCCCACGCGAGCTCGAGCGCGAGCCGCTGCTGCGGATCGACGTTGGCGACCTCGAGCGGGGACATCGCGAAGAACTCGGCATCGAACGTCTTCACGTCGTCGAGGTAGCCACCCTTGGTGTTCGCCTTCTCGACGGCCGCCTTGATCAGCGGGTCCGAGGTGAACTCCTCCCACCGGTCCTCCGGCAGATCCGAGACCCCGTCCCGCCCGGCGGCCAGCATCTCCCACATCGCCTCCGGCGTGTTGCCCGCGCCGGGGAACCTCGTGGCCAGGCCGACGACGGCGATGTCGTGCGCATCCGACACCGGACCCGACGTGTAGTACGCGTCGTCGAGCGAATCGGCCGGGGCCTCCGGCTCGCCCTCGATGATGCGGGTGGCCAGCGACGCGATCGTCGGATGCTGGTAGGCGACGGTCGCGGTGAGTGTGACACCCACCAGTTCCTCGATCTCACCGCTCAGCGCGACGGCGTCCCGGGACGAGAGCCCGAACTCCTCCATCGGCCGGTCGTCCGTGATCGCGGCGACCGGCTGCCCCGTCGCATCCGCGATCCAGTTCCGTAGCCAGTCACGCAGTTGCGCGACCGTCATGTCCCCGGTCCCCCCACCGGTCGCGTCGGAACCTGTCGACTCGTTGTTCTCAGCCATCAATTCACCAAGCTACCCGTCAGGAGGAGAAGGATTATTCGGAAACGGCGTCCGGGAAGGCGGTCTGCGCGTGCCCACCGCGCAGCGTGCCCTCGACGTAGGCGGCCTTGGCCGCGCGCCGTGCGATCTTGCCGCTCGAGGTCCGCGGGATCGACCCGGCGGGTACCAGCAGCACATCGCGCGCCGTGACGCCGTGACGCGTGGACAGTGCGGCGCGCACCGTGTCCGCGATCGGCTGCGGATCCGCCTTGCCGGCGCCCGGCGCCCGCTCCGCGACGATCACCAGCTGCTCGGAACTGTCCTCGGGGTCGTAATTGATCCCCGAATGGGAGTTCTCGAACACCACGGCGGGCAATTCGTTGGCGGGAACCGCGAACGCGGCGACGAAGCCGGGCCGCAGTGCCTTGCTGGACTCCTGCGCCGAGTACTCGAGATCCTGCGGGTAGTGGTTGCGCCCGTCCACGATCACCAGGTCCTTGACGCGGCCGGTGATGTACAGCTCGCCGTCCACGTACACGCCGTAGTCGCCGGTCCGCATCCAGTTGCCGTCCTCGGCGACGCCCTCGGCGTGGCTGCCCTCGGCGAGCCGGTTCGGCAGCTTGTTGTGGAAGGTGTCGTCGGTCTCGTCCTTGCGGCCCCAGTAGCCGATGCCGATGTTCTCGCCGTGCAGCCAGATCTCTCCGACACGCCCGTCGGGCTGCTCGGTGGCGGTCTCCGGGTCGACGATCGTCGCCCACTGGCTGCGCGCGACGTAGCCGCAGGACACCTGCGGGATCGCGTTCTCCGCGTGCGGATCCACCGTGACGACGCGGCCGGCGTTGAGCTCGGTGCGGTCGACGTAGATGATCCGGGCCTCGTCCGAGTGCCTCGTCGCGGAGACGAACAGGGTGGCCTCCGCCATGCCGTAGGACGGCTTGATCGCGGTCTTCGGCAGCCCGTACGGGGCGAACGCCTCGTTGAACTTGCGCATCGACGACGTGGTGACCGGCTCGGAGCCGTTGATCAGCCCGATCACGTTGGACAGGTCCAGGCTCTCGCCGTCCTTGGGTAGTCCGCGGGCGGCGGCGTGCTCGAACGCGAAGTTCGGCGCCGCGGCGAAGGTGCCCGCGCCGTCCGACACGGCCGCGAGTTCCTTGATCCACCGGTACGGGCGCTGCACGAACGCACGCGGGCTCATGATGGTGATGTACTTGCCTCCGAGGGCAGGCAGGATCACCGTGAGCAGACCCATGTCGTGGAACAGCGGCAGCCAGGTGACACCGCGGGAGTTCTCGGTGAGCTCGATCGAATCGACCATCTGCAGCGCGTTGGTGCCGACGGCGCGATGGGTGATCTCCACGCCGGCGGGAACCCGGGTCGAACCCGAGGTGTACTGCAGGTACGCGATGTCGTCGAGGTCCGCATCCGGGCGCACCCAGGTCTCGCCGACGCTGTCCGGGATCGCGTCGACGGCGATCACGCGGGGCCGCTCGGCGGCGGGCAGCGCACGGAAGAACTGGCGTACGCCCGCGGCGGAGGACGTGGCGGTGAGGATCGCGGACGGCTTGCAGTCGCCGAGGACGGCGTGCAGCCGGTCGGTATGGCCCGGCTCGTCGGGGTCGAACAGCGGTACCGAGATGGTGCCGGCGTGGATCGCGGCGAAGAAGGAGATGACGTAGTCCAGGCCCTGCGGGGCGAGGACGGCCACGCGGTCGCCGGGCTGGGTGACCTGCTGCAGCCGAGCGGCGACCGCCCGCAGCCGGACGCCGAACTGCTCCCAGGTCAACTCGTGGACTTCGCCGTCACGGTCACGCGAATAATCGATGTAGCGATACGCCAGCTCGTCCGAATTGTCCCGGGTGTGCCGCTGGACGTAATCGATCAGGGTGTTGCCCGGCTCCAGCCGGATGTGCCCCTTCTCGTCGATGAAATCATCGAACTTCGCGTTCATTCCTTCTCCTCCGAAGCGATCACACAGGCGTACTTCCGGCACGCCTGCGCCCCAGACTTCCTTCGCTGAATCGGATCTTCGCCACTGGTGGGCGCGGCTCCAAATACCACTTGCCCGAATACGCCTATCGCTATCGAACAGTCGTCATGTTACAGATTCGCATCGAACGGATCGCCCACGTGCCCGACGTCACTCGCCCTTCAACTGGGCGATGATCGGGGCGAACGCGTCCATCTGAGTCGGGAAGACACCCACGTAGGACATGGTCGTCTTCTCCCGCACCATCCGGATCTGGTCCGCGATCTCCTCGAAGGAGCCGATGGCCAGGTACGGCGAGTTCAGGATGTCCTCGACGGACAGCTTGGTGTCCACCTCGATGTTCGGGGGGAATCCCTGATCGAGCGCGGCCAGCGCCATCTCCGCCGTCTGCTCGCGGTCGTCGGTGATGACGATGGTGGTGATGGTCCAGTTCAGCTCGATGTCGGCGAACCGGTCGCCGGCGGCCTCACGGATCTGCTCGACCCGCTCGAGGGTCTTCTCGATCGTCACGCCCGAGAGCAGGAGCTTGCCGTCGCGGCTGGTCGGCGTGGCCACCGAGATGATGTCCGCGTACTTCGCCGCGAGGGCGAGCATCTTCGGGCCGCCGCCACCGACCGCGATCGGCGGGCGCGGACCCTGCCGGGGCCGGGGGCTGCCGGTCAGGCCCCTGATCTGGTAGTACTTGCCCTCGAAGTTGCACTCCTGCCCACGCAGCAGGGTGTCGAGGATCTGCAACGACTCCTCGAGCTTCGCGATCCGTACTCCGGGGCGCTCGTACTCGATGCCGCCCTTGTCGAACTCTTCCTTCATCCAGCCGGCGCCGATACCCAGCTCGAGTCGGCCACCGGAGAGGACGTCGATGGTCGCGGCGTCCTTGGCGAGGATCGCCGGATGCCGGAAGCCGTTGGCCAGGACGGCGGTGCCGAGCCGGATCTTGTCCGTGGCGACCGCGAGCGCTCCCAGCGCGGCGATCGGGCCGACCTGGTTGCCCAGGTGGTCCGGGATCATGAAGCTGTCGAAGCCGAGTTCCTCGGCCTTCTGGGCGAGCTTCACGAAGCGGCGGGCGCCGCCCTCGTCTGCATTGCCCTCGCCTCCGGCCGCAAACCGGAACTTGCGAAGCGCGCGGCCGTCCGACGCTGTCATCTATCGCCTCTCGTGGTGGTGGAAACGTCCGTCACACCGGTGGCCGTCGGGGCGCGTGCGCGCCCTGCCGTCCGTTCCGGACCCTGCAGCACTTTACCGGTGACGAAGAACGCACACTACCGGCCACGTACTGACCGGTAGTACCCCGGCGCCCGGCGTTGGGAGGTTACACAGCGCCCGCGGCCGCGCCGTGTCCCGGATGACGAATTCGGGGATCACGAATGCGGGGGGTGCGGCGCGGCGTCGATCTTGTCGCCGAGCCAGGACGCGGTCCACTGCGTCGACGTCGCGCCCGAGTCGTCCACCACGAAGGTGTTGTACAGGGCGTGGACCGGGTTGTTGTTGTACTCGAGCAGCCGGGCCGCGCTGGAGATCCAGTTGCCCGGACGGAACGCCTGCGGCGGAGCATCGCAGATGCCGTCCGAGGGCGCGCAGATCGTCGCGGTGCGGTCGTCGAGTTCGCCGAAACCTCCCGGCCGGGGGCCGGTCATCGTGATGCCGGGAACCTCGAGTCCCGCCAGCGACAGCTCTGCTCCCACTCCGGCGACCGGCGGACCGACCTGGAGTCCGTGCGCCGGGTCGCGGCGTCCGTCCGCGATCAGGCCGACCCCCAGCACCTGGTCGGCCGGGATCGGGCCGTCGCCGCTGCCGATCCGCGCGGCCAGGTCACCGGCGATGACCGCGCCCTGGGAGAAGCCGGTGAGCGCGAACGTCGTCAGCGGGCATTCCGCGTGCCGCGCGGCGATGAACTCGGTGGCCCGGGCGGTGCCCTCGCCCCGGCTGTTGTTGTACGACTGCTGCCCGTCCGGCGGCAACGCGACCGGATTGGAGAACTGCGCCACGTACGGGACGGTGTAGACATCCGCGCGCGACGAATCGAACCGCTCCTGCAGCGGCCGGGTGATGTTGAGCATCAGCGACAGCGGGTTGGCCGTCGGGTTGTACGGATCGTCGACCGCACTGGACTCCCAGGTGCCGGGGATGGCCACCACCTGCACGTCCGGACAGCTCGCCGGCTGCGACTGGGGCCGGTCCGGTGGGGGCGGCGTCGGAATCGGCGGCGGCACCCTCCCGGCGAGCAGATACCACAGTGCGATGATCGCGAGGACGACCACGACGAACACCGCGACCGCCACCAGCACCCACCTGCCCAGGCGCCGGCCGCGGGACACGCGGCGGCCGCGGGTACCTCTCCTCGACATCGCTTACCTGCAGTAGTCGGCGTGCGCGACGTCGACGTAGGTGCGCGCCTGGGCCGCGGCCTGGTCCGGGCCGAGTTCGGTGCCCGAGGCGCTGGCCTCGGTACCGACCATCGCGGTCACGAAGATCATGGTGTCGGCGTCGGTGAGGCCCTCACGCTGCGCCTGGCAGATGTAGTCGGCCGTACTCACCGCGATCGAGCCGTCCCCGGCCGGGGTGATCCCCGCGGCGCGCAGGGCATCCAGGAACCGCTTGCCGTCCTCGCTCACCGGAACCTCGGCGGGGCCGGGGTAGTCGTCCGGCACCGGCTCCGGCTCCGACGGCGGTGCGGTGGCCGCCTCGCCGGGGTTGGTCACGGGGGCCGACGTCGTGGGCTCGCCGGACTCCTCCGCGTCCTCCGTCGTCGCCGCGGCCGTCGTGGTGGCGGTGGGCGTCGAGGTGGCGGTGGAGTCGTCACTGCCGCAGCCGACCAGCAGTCCGCCGCCCGCGACGGCGACGGCGCCGACCGCGAGGGCACGGGCAACGGAAGTCCGGAAACGTCTGGCGTGCGGCATGTTTACTCTCGTCCTCAACTCTCTCGTCTTCCCTGACCGGGCCCCGACCGATCCGGTCACCTGTCCACGGACCGACCCGGTCAGCAGTCCAGGTCGCTGTATCTCCACAGGGTACAGACGAGCCGCTGCTGCGGAATCAGTGCACTTCGGCGGTGCCGTCGATCACCGTGACGTACCCGAACTGGAAGTTCTGCTGGACACCACCGGGAATCGCGAACTTGTCGCTGATCGGGTACCCGATCCGGCCCGCCTCGTAGTCGACGCTCTTCCACGCCTCGAAGATCGGCCCGTTCTCGACCGCCCACGCTCCCGACAGCGGACTCCAGTAGATGTTGCCGCCCTCGAACTCGTTGAAGCGGCCACCGTCCCTGACGGGAATCTCACTGGTCTTCGGGAAGCCGAGCCAGCCACCCTCGTACCCGGTCTCCGCGTACTTGCCCATGATCATTCCCTGCACCGCATGGGTGCCGGTGTCGGCTGCCGAGTACATCGCGCCGATCTCGAAGCCCTGGACCGCTCCCGGCTTGCCCGGCGTCGGCACCTCGGCCGCGACGGGATAGCCGAGTGGGCCGCCCTCCCAGCCCTGACGCGCCCACTCGTCGCGGATCGCGCCCTTGACGGCGTGCGCGCCGGTCTGCGGGGTCCAGTACACCGATCCGTGCTGGAAGTGGGTGAACCTCCCACGACCGTCCGGGGTGACGAGTTCCGGGGTCGTCGGGAAGCCGAGGGCACCCGCCGGCCCGCCCACAGCCTGGTAGCTGCCGCCGATCGCTCCGGCCACCGGCTGCGCGCCGGTCTCGCCCGAATGGAAGATCCGGCCGAACCGGAAGTCCTGCGCGACACCGTTACCCACGTTGTACTCCGGGGTGAGGCAGTCGCCGATCCACGGCGCGGCCGCGGCGGCACCGCCGATGGCGCCGGACGCCGAGCACGCCGGCTTGTCGGCCGGGACACCGAGCGCCGTGGCGAGCTGCGGCCACAGCTGGTGCAACTCGAACTGCCAGTACGGCCAGGAGTGGGTGCCGGACGGCCGGTACACGACCTGCGCCGGGATCCCGAGAGTGTTCAGCTTGGTGGCGAAGGCCTGCGACGTGAGGCGGGACAGGATCTCGAGACCCATCCCGGCGTAGTTGGTGGAGACACCGGGGATACCGGACGGCTGGTCGTACGGTCCGGTGGTTCCGCTGCCGCTGGAGATGTAGAGGCTGACGCCCTTCAACCTGTCCGCGAGCAGGTACGGATCGTGCTCGGCCCAGGCGGGCGCGCTCGGCGGGCCCCACATGGCCCGCGAATCGAATCCGCCGGCGTCGATCATCGCGTACTGGATCGCCTGCGGCATTCCCAGCGAGGTGGTGGTCAGCATGCCCGACAGGGATGCCGCGAAATCGAAGAAGCCCTCGTTGCGGGCGGCGAGGAACATCGCCGACGTCCCACCCATCGACAGGCCGACGACGCCGCGCGTCTGGGTGGTCCGCCACTCCCCCTCGAGGATCGGCGGCAGTTCCTTCGTGAGGAACGTCTCCCACTGGTAGTTCTGCCCGTTGTCCTGGGCGACCCAGTCGGAGTAGAAGCTGGACTGGCCGCCGACCGGGAGAACGACGTTGACGTTCTTGTCGGCGAAGAACGCCTCGGCGTCCGTCTCGAGGGTCCAGCCGTTCTCGTTGTCCTGCGCCCGCAGTCCGTCGAGCATGAAGACCGCGGGGAACGACGCCTTCGGGTCGGCGTTCCAGTCACGCGCGAGCAGCAACTGCACCTGGATCGGCGTGCCCATGGACGGAGACGAGATCCACAGGGCGACCCGCCGGTCGGTGAGCCAGTCGACCCGGTCCACGGTGACGCCGGACGGCGCCTGCGTGTGAGCGGGACCGGGTGAGGCCGACAGCGGCGCGCGTGCGGAGACCGGGTCGGCGCTCGCGGTGGCGGCCGTGGTTGCCCCGACCGCCACCGGCAACACCAACAGCGCGGCCATCAGCACTCGTCGAAGACCCGAAGTTCGCCGGGGACCCGATGCCTGCATGAAACCCACTCACTTTCTGCGCGTCCAACCGAGTGCGCCCGAGGCCCGATCGGCCTCGCATCGGGTTCTTTCTACACGGAAAGATGCCGAAAGTGGGGGTGCCGCGCTGTTGCAGCTGTTGCAATTGTTACTTACGAGCTAACCGACTCAGCCGATGGTGGCGCTGAGATCGGGAGTCAGATCGTGGATCTGCTTCTCCCAGTAGCGCCACGTGTGGACACCGCGGGGCTCGAAGTTGTAGGTGACGTTGTGCGCGCCGATGGCGGCCATCTTCACCTGGAACGCGCGGGAGTTCGTCACGGCCAACACCTCGAGAGCCGAGCCGGTGCCCGTGTTGAACACGTCGATCGGGCTGTGCCGGCTCGGGCCGCCCGGGGCGGGAATGCCGCTACCTGCCGACACCCAGACGCGCGTGTTGTTGTCGCGCAGGCGGTCCGCGAAGACGAACGGGTCGTTACGCAGCCACGCCGGGTTCCACGGCGGTCCCCACATCGCGTCCACGTTGAACCGGCCGGCGTCGAGCATCGCGACCCGGATCGCCTCACGCATACCGGGAGCCGAGATGTTCAGGTAGCCGGACAGCGAGCCGGCGTAGTTGAACTGGTTCGGGTGGTACGCGGCCAGGGTCAGTGCGGCACTGCCACCCATCGAGATGCCGATGATGCCGTTGCGGGTGGACGAGAAACCGAGCTGGTTGCGCAGCGCGTTGGGGAGGTTGCTCGTCAGGAACGTCTCCCACTTGTACGGCGTGGTCTGTCCGTTCAGGTTGGACGTGGAAATCCAGTCCGAGTAGAAGCTGGACTCGCCACCGACCGGCATGACGACGTTGATGTTCTGGCTCGCCAGGAACCCGCCGACGTTGGTGTCGATCTCCCAGCCGTTGAGGTCGTCCCGTGCACGCAGGCCGTCCAGGAGGTAGACGACACGCTGCGTGTTGCCGTCGTGCGCACGCCAGATCCGGCTCTTGATCGGACCCATGTCCGAATCGACCCAGAAATCCTGCGCGGCGGGGTCGAACGCCGCGGACGCGGTCGCGCCGCCCCCGACGACAGTCACACCCAGCGGCAGCGCCACAGCCAGCGCGACGGCCCCGGCGATGCGCCGAATCCAGCCGCGTCTACCAGCCGAACCTCCAACTCTCATGAACCCGTCTTCCCTCCGGTCGATGCCTCTCGCCGCGGCCGCGGCAGGTCGCGCCTCGGGAGTCACCCGGGCGCGACGCAAAATCTCAGTACACGACGCCACCCGCACAGTTCACGCTGTGCGGGTGGCGTCGTCGTGACGGGGTTACCTTACTGATACTCGGGCCCAGATGGCATACCGGCGTCCAAATTGTGGAGTTCTACCTACTGTCGAGCGTCCTCACCAGGCGTTCAGCGTGTCGAGGATCTGTCCGCGGGCCTTCCACAGCTCCGCCTCCCAGTACGGCCACGAGTGGGTGCCGTTGGGCGGGAAGCTGAAGTTGGCAGGGATGCCCAGGGTGGCCAGGCGGACCTGGAAGGCGCGGGTGTTGATCAGCGCGAGCGCCTCGAGCCCCATGCCGTTGGCCGTGTTGTAGTAGTCGATCGGCGCAACCGGACGATCGTGCTCGCCGGGCAGGCCACTCGCCGCGGAGATGTACATCGACAGACCCTGCAACTGCGGCGCGAAGACGAACGGGTCGTTACGCAGCCAGGCCGGGTTCCACGGCGGGCCCCACATCGCGTCCACGTTGTAGCGGCCGGCGTCGATCATCGCGACCCGGATCGCCTCACGCATGCCGGGAGCCGAGATGTTCAGGTAGCCGGACAGCGAACCGGCGAACTTGAACTGATCGCGGTGGTACGCGGCCAGGGTCAGTGCGGCGCTGCCGCCCATCGACAGGCCGAGGACGGCGTTGTTCGAGCGGGACACTCCGTAGCCGGCGAGGAAGTTGGGCAGTTCCTGCGTCAGGAACGTCTCCCACTTGTAGGTGATCTCCTGGCCGTTGAAGTTGCTCGGTGAGTACCAGTCCGAGTAGAAGCTGGACTCGCCGCCGACCGGCATCACGAGGGTGACGTTGTCGTTGCCGAACTGTGCGAGCGCGTTGGTCTCGAACGACCAGGCGTTGCGGTCGTCGCGGGCACGCAGGCCGTCGAGCAGGTACAGCGCCGCGTTGCCGCCGCGCTTGGCCCACTGGACCTGGACCTTGATCGGACCCATCGACGACGGGACCCACAGCTCGTCGTAGCCGCCCGCGGGGACGGTGCGGACCGGACCGGACCGGTCGGGTGCTGCTGCGGCGACCGAACCACCGGCGATCCCGGCTGCGAGCGGAAGAACCAGCGCAGCCGCGCCGATCGCCATCGCGCGCCGTTTGAGGCGTTGTGCGAAACGCATGAATACTGCTCTCTCTCTTGTCGTCTGCAGCCTCCACACGAGCGGTGGCTCCGGCCGATAACCGAGTGTGCTGCGGTGTTCGCGCTCGGTGGAGCGTATGTCACGCGTCCGGTCGTGACAAACGCACGAATCGGACAGGCGGCGGTACGTCGCACCGAAGCGATCTGCCGAACATATCTCCGGCGACCCCGCCCGCGTTACACAACCGTGATGTGATCCACGCCCCGCCTGTGGCGCCTCTCACCGGCCGTATGGCCAGATCGCGGCGCCACACGTCCGGAAGATTCCGCACGCTCCGAGATAGTTCAGTTACCTGGCTCGGTAAAGGGTGACGTCAATCCACACCGCTGGATTTCGTATTTCGGAACCCGGTCGAAACGGTAATCCGCGAATTCGAACGCCTGCCGGAAGTTCTGTTTGAACCTGGCCCAGGTCAATTCCGAACGGTAAGAGGTCAACAGTTCCTGCGTCTGCGGGCAATTGATGGCGATATTCGCCTCGGTGACCCATTTCTCGTCGAGGAAGAACGGCATCCACGGATGCCGGTCGACCATCCCGGTATCGGCAACCACCCAGTCCGGGTACAGGTTCTTGTCGTGTCCGATCCGGCCGTCGTCGAGCCGCTCGGTGTGCGACGCCAGCGGGTACGCCAGTCCCATCTGGTCGATGACCCGCACGTTCAGGCCGACGTTCATGCTGGTCATGCCCAGGTTGAGGAAGTACACCGTGTGGCCGACGCCCTCCTCCGGGATCGGAAGCGGCGGGGGCACCACGAACCAGAACGTGTAGTCCGCCGACGGCAGCAACAGACCGCCGTCGGGGGTCGACGAGATGGTCTCGACCATCGCCCGCATCCGCGGGTAATCCAGATAGTCCTCCGCGCGGATCGGGTGATCGCGACCGGTGTTGAGGACGTAGAAGGCCCGCTCGTCGACAATTCCCGACTTTCCGACGACCGCGCCCTCCGGCATGCCCGTGGTGTTCGATGCGAAGAAGGCCCAGACGACGGTGCCGACCCACATCAGGCCGGTACCGGCGAACACCCACAGCGCGCGGCCCGGCCGCCAGCGTTCGGGAAGGCGGATCGGCAGAACCGCCACCGGAGTGAGCAGCAGGAACAGCGGCGGCAGCAGCACGCGCCCGTGCATGAAGTCGCCACCGACGCGCAGCGAGTACAGGCACAGCAGCACCCCGCTGCCGAGCGCGAAGAGCACCACCGCGGTGGGCGTGTGCAGGAATCGCCGCAACCGCTGCCACACCGGCTCCGGCCCAGCGTCGGCGTCGGACGCCTCCGCGGTACGCCCACGGTGGCCCGTCCACAGGGCCACGACCGCGACCGTGAGCAGCAGCAACGGCAACCAGAGCAGGTACGGTCCGACCAGGTTGGCCAGGTAGGAGAAGCCCTGCCCCCACTTGGCACCGCCCGCATCCTTGGCGACCGCGGTGTTCGGGTACGGCAGCGCGTAGTACCCCATCCGCCAGATCTGGTAGCCGACCGGCACGAGCGCGGCGACGACGACCATCGCCGTGCGGAGCTGCCAGCTGCTGCCCGGCGCCAGGAAGACCATCGCCAGGGCGATGAGTGCGACGATCGCCATCTCCGGCCGGACCAGCGGCCCGAGCCCCGCGAGGAACGCCAACACCAGTACCGATCCGGTGGACGGCACCCTCGCCTGACTCCACCGCACCAGCAGCCACCAGAGCAGCGCCAGCCAGAACAAGACCAGGCAGGTCTCGAGGCCGGACGTGGCGAAGTCGCGGGCCGGTGGTACCGCGATGTAGACGAGTGCGCCCGCGGGCAACAGCAGCAGCGTCCCGCCCGCCGCGAACGCGCTACCGCGATACAGCCGCGCGGTACCGAGCATCATCACGACGATCGCCGCGGTGGACAGGAACAGGGCGATTCCGAGCACGACGTACTCGAGCCGTGCCTGGGTGAGCCAGCCGAACGCGTACACGAGGTACGTCCACACCGTGCTGGTGTTGGCCTCGACCCGCTCGCCCTCGTTGAAGACCGGGCCGTTACCTGCCAGCAGATTGCGCACCGTCCGCAGGACGATGAGCCCGTCGTCCGCGATCCAGCGGCGCTCCCAGGCACCGAGGAACATCAGTGCGCCGGCGACGACCACGCCACCGGCGAACACCCACCTCGACCAGACCGGCGACGCCGTGTCGCGCTCCCGCGGCTCGTCGAGGTCGCCGCCGCGGCGCCGGACCTCAGACGATGTAGACAGCGACACCGACGACTCCGATCCACACGACCGCGAGAAGTTGGAGCACTCGGTCGCCCAGAGCGATCTCCTCCGGCTCGCCGGCCTCGCCGCCGTCGACGTCCACCGCGTACCGCAGGATCGCGATGGTGAACGGAACCATGGAGATCGCGTACCAGTTGGTGGACTCGAGCTCGTCCTGTTGGAAGGCCCACAGCCCGTAGCAGATCACGACGGCGGTGGCGCTGAGCGTCCACACGAACCGCAGGTAGGTGGTGGTGTAGTTCTGCAGCGACTTGCGGATCTTCGCGCCCGTCCGCTCCGCGAGCTGCAGCTCCGCGTACCGCTTGCCGGCCGCCATGAACAGCGAGCCGAACGCCATGATCAGCAGGAACCACTGCGACAGGTCGATCCCCGCGGCCGCGCCTCCGGCGATCGCACGCAGCAGGAAGCCCGAGGAGACGATGCAGATGTCGAGTACGGCCTGGTTCTTGAGCCCGAAGCAGTAGGCGAGCTGCACCGCGATGTAGACGGCCATGACGACCGCGAGCTGCCAGTTCGCGATGAACGACAATCCGATCGAACCGGCCAGCAGCACGACCGCCATCGCGTACGCCAGGTTGACGGGGAGGACTCCGGCGGCGATGGGACGGAAGCGCTTGGTGGGGTGCGCGCGATCGGCCTCGACGTCCCTGGCGTCGTTGACCAGGTAGATGCCCGACGCCGCCATACAGAAGACGACGAAGGCGAGAGCGACGGGCAGCAGCACGTCGGACTGCGTCGCGGTACCCGCGGCGAGCGGAGCGGCCAGGACCAGGACGTTCTTGACCCACTGGCGGGGGCGCATCGCCTTGACGATGCCGCTCGCCAGATTCTTGGGAGGCCCGCTGACCTCGGCCGCTTCCTCGCTCATACGTCTCCACACTTTCGCTCGGGCCGGGACACAGGTGCCGCTGCCGCGGCTCGCCGGGACACGATTGCCGCCGCCGCGGCTCCCAGTGCCGACCCGGCGAGCACGTCGGTCGGGTAGTGCACTCCCAGCACCAGCCGGGACAGCAACATGGGCGGTACCAACAACGCAGGCAAGGGTAGCCCGGTGAGCCGACCGAGCAGCACGGCAGCCGCCGTGGTCGACGTGGCGTGCGACGACGGGAAGCTGAGCTTGCTGGGCGTCGACACGTTGACCTGGATCGACGGGTCGTTGGGCCGGGGCCTGCGCACGACACGCTTGATCACGATCGAGGCGGCGTGGGCACCGACGGCGCCGACACCGACCCCGAGCCACTGTCTGCGGCGAGGCTTGTCGAGCGCGGCACCGATGCCGGAGATCGCCATCCAGCCGAGGGCGTGCTCACCGAAGTGCGAGAGTCCCCGCGCTGCCGTGATCGCACCGGGCCGCGCGCCGATCGTCGCCTGCACCACCTGCAGTGCCCGGACCTCGGGCGACACCGTCGTCCCCGCCCCGCCGGATCCTGCCGAGTCAGATCCCGAAGACACGTTCCCACCTCTCCTTGCTGGTCAGTTCCGGTGCCGCGGCCTGGTATTCGCGGGTCAGCTCGGGGAACCGGCGCAGCAGTTCCCGGCGCAGTTCCATCGCCCGTTTCAGCAGTGCCAGCGCCTGCTTCGGGTTGCGCTTGCGGTAGACGACGCCGCGACCGTCCGCCGTGGTGACGGTGACCCCGTCGACCTGCGACAGCAGGTACCAGCGCGCATCCAGGGTGGGGACGTTGAGCTGCGGCCGCTCGTGGTGGTCCTCCTGCGCCGGCTTCGCGTTGTGGACCAGCCCCTTCACGAGCCGGGCGACCTTCGCGACCGGGTTCGTCGGTTCGCCGACCGCGCCGACGCCGGCACCCGACGGCAACGGCAGTTCCGTCGACGACGGGACGACCACGGCATCCGGGAACTCCCGGCGCATCGCGTGCACGTCTCCGAGCGCGGTGCCGAGCTGTTCGGCGATGTGCTCCGGACCCGCCAGGAAGTCCTCGATCGCCTTGTTCTGGATCGCGACGGTCGAGTACTCGAGGCACAGCAGGTGCTTGAGGGTGGCCTTGACACTGCTGACGACCAGTCCGCGGGCGCTGCCGGGGAAGTGCAGCGATGCGACCACCAGGCGGTTGCGCAGGTGGAAGTACGCCTGCCAGTCGATGGCGTCGTCCTTGTCGGTCCACGCCATGTGCCAGATCGCGATACCGGGCACGGTCGCCGTCGGGAATCCGGCATCGCGGGCCCGCAGCGCGAACTCCCAGTCGTCCCACTTGATGAACAGCGGCATGGGCAGGCCGATCTGCTCCGCGCACACCCGCGGGATCATGCACATCCACCAGCCGTTGCCGTCGACGTCGATGCGACGGTGCAGGTTCTTCGAGTTCTCCCGGTCACCGAGCGGGTACTTCGAGAAGTCGTGGTCGTACTCCGCGTTCGGGGCCCCGGTCCACATCACGACGGAACGGTCGACGACCTCACCCATCGTGTGCAGGTGGCTGCGCTCCTGGAGGTTGAGCATCTGGCCACCGACGAGCATCGGGGTCTTCGCGAACCGCGACATCGCGAGAGCCCGCAGGATCGAGTCGGGCTCGATCTCGATGTCGTCGTCCATGTAGAGGATGTAGGGGCTGTCGGTGGTCTTCAGCGCCTCGTACATGATCCGGCTGTACCCACCGGACCCGCCGAGGTTCGGCTGGTCGTGGATGGCGAGACGATCACCGAGTGCGTTCGCGGCGTCCGCGAAACCGGCCTCGCCCCGCACTTTCCTGGTGCCCTGGTCCGGCATGATCACCGCGTCGATGACGTCGAGGACCAGCGGATCCGAGGCCAGCGCCGTGAGCGCCTTGACGGCGTCGGCGGGGCGGTTGAACGTCGGGATACCGATCGCCACCCGGCCCTCGCCGGGAGCCGCGGTCGGCGCGTACCAGCCCGCACTCTCGAGTACCACCTCGGAGTCGGTGGTGATGTCGAACCAGATCCAGCCGCCGTCCTCGAACGGCCCGAGGTCGACCTCGAACTCGAGGTCGATGTCGCCGTCCTCGAACTCGCGGCCCTCGACGTGGATGCGCGATCCGTCCGCCTTCGAGCGGTAGACGTCGACCCGGCAGTGACCGGTGAGCGCCAGTCGCAGCACCACCGACTCGAGCGTCGTCCACCGACGCCAGTAGCTGGCCGGGAAGGCGTTGAAGTAGCTGCCGAACGAGACCTCGGACTCGGCGCCGATCGACAGCGAGGTACGCGAGAGCGAATGCGCCCGGCGCCCGTTCGTCCGCGACTCCTCGACGTACAGCGTCCGCACGTCCAGCGGCTCGCCCGCGCGGGCGAGAATCACCCGCTGCAGCAACGATTTTCCGCGGAACTCCGGGTACGCACCGGTCTCGGTGCCGTCCTCGCCGGTTCCCGCGAGCAGGTGCCGGCCGCTCACGCGTCGTCCCCCACCAGGTCGGTGCCGGATTCGAGATGCGGGGCCAGCACGTTGTCGTACATCGACAGTGCGCTCGCGATCGCCATGTGCATGTCCAGATACTGATAGGTACCCAAGCGGCCGCCGAACAGCACCTTCGCGGCTGCCGTCTCCTCCTTGGCGCGGCGCCGGTAGGCGGCCAGCTTCTCGCGGTCCTCGGGGGTGTTGATCGGGTAGTACGGCTCGTCGTCGTCCCCGGCGAACCGGGAGAACTCGCGCATGATGACCGTCTTGTCGGTCGGGTAGTCCCGCTCCGGGTGGAAGTGCCGGAACTCGTGGATCCGGGTGTACGGGACGTCGCCGTCGTTGTAGTTCATGACGGGGGTGCCCTGGAAATCACCGCGGTCTCGCAACACCTCGGTCTCGAAGTCGAGGGTGCGCCAACCGAGCTTGCCCTCGGAGTAGTCGAAGTACCGGTCCAGCGGCCCGGTGTACACCACCGGGGCGGCCGGGCTCTCCGCGCGCAGTTCCTCGCGCACCTCGAACCAGTCCGTGTCGAGGCGTACCTCGATGTTCGGGTGCTTCGCCATGTTCTCGAGCCACGCGGTGTAGCCGTCGACGGGCAAACCCTCGTAGGTGTCGTTGAAGTAGCGGTTGTCGAACGTGTACCGGACCGGGAGCCGCGTGATGTTCCCGGCGGGCAGTTCCTTGGGGTCCGTCTGCCACTGCTTGGCCGTGTAGTCGCGCACGAACGCCTCGTACAGCGGGCGGCCGATCAGCGAGATCGCCTTCTCCTCGAGATTCTGGGCCTGCTTCGCATCGATCTCGGCGGCCTGCTCGGCGATGAGAGCGCGGGCCTCCTCGGGGCTGAAGTATCGGCCGAAGAACTGCGACACCAGACCCAGACCCATCGGGAACTGGTAGGCCTGCCCGTCGTGCATCGCGTAGACGCGGTGCTGGTAGCCGGTGAAGTCGGTGAACTGGTTGACGTAGTCCCACACCCGCTTGTTCGAGGTGTGGAACAGGTGCGCGCCGTACTTGTGGATCTCGATGCCGGTTTCCGGCTCGGCCTCGGAGTAGGCGTTGCCACCCAGATGGTGGCGCCGGTCCAGGACCAGGACGCGCTTACCCAGCTGGGAGGCCGCTCGCTCGGCGATGGTCAGTCCGAAGAAGCCGGAGCCGACCACGATCAGGTCGTACCGGCCGGGTGCGGTGGTCTCTGGGGATGCAGCGGTCACGGTGAACCAGGGTAAGGGACCGCGATCCGGTACCGCTGCTCCGGCTGCCCGCGGCCCGATGTCACACCGGTTCGATCTGAACGAACCGGTGTGACATCGTCCCGGTCAGAGGTGGGTGCTCGCATACGCGGTGAGCGCATCCCGGACGAACGACGCACCCTCGGTTCCCCCGTAGTTGGCGGCGAACCTGTCGTCGGCGACGTACATCTCGGCCAGCCCGAGGAGGTATTCCGTCACCGGCGCCCCGTCGTGGCCGGGCGTACCCGGGACCGACCGGAGCCACGCGACGTGCCGCCGGGCCAGCTCCGTGGCCTCGGCGCCGTCCGGCGCCACCCCGGAACGTGCCGCCGCGGCCCACTCCGCATTCAGCTCCTCCACCTGCTGTTTCCAGGTACGCCGCTCAGCGTCGCCGAGACCGCGCCACCACCGGTCGCCGCTCTCGTAGGCCTCGGCACCCCAGCGTTCGACCACCTCGCTCTCGTACCGGGTGTGGTCGAACCCGTCGAACACTTCTTCCGCCATCAGCGGTTCACCTTCTCTCGTCTTGCGAATGGTGGTGCGCACCGACGCGATCCGACGGCTCAGGCGCACCTGCTCCTGTTCGAGGAGCTCGAGGTGGGTGGACAGGGCCGCGATGGCGTCGGTCTGGCCGCCGAGTACGTCGCGGATCGCCGGCAACCCGAGACCGAGTTCCCGCAGCAGCAGGATTCGCTGCAACCGCATCAGGGCGTCGGCGTCGTAGTAGCGGTAGCCGTTGGCGCCGACACGACTCGGCGGCAACAGGCCGACGTCGTCGTAGTGCCGCAGTGTCCTGCTCGTCGTCCCGGCTGCCCTCGCCAGTGCGGCGATCGACCATTCCTGTCTCGTCGTACCCACACGTCCAGGATGCAAGTTGACGTCGCGTCAATGTCAAACGTCACGTCGGCGGCGGTCGAGCGTCGGCGGCGCGGGCAGGGCGCGAGGAATGTTCTCGCGACGTTCACGCCCGCGCCGGGATCGGTTGGCCGTGGCGACGCTCCGGCGGGCGACCAAGGGGAGATGCGCATCGTTCAGCTGGCGAACTTCTACGGACCCCGGTCCGGTGGGCTTCGGACGGCCATCGACCAGTGGGGACGCGGCTACGTCGCGCGCGGGCACGAGGTGACGGTGATCGTGCCCGGGCCGCGCGCCGACGAGAAGGTCATGCCGGGCGGCGTCCTGCGCATCACCCGGACCGCGCCGCAGATTCCGGGAACCGGCGGCTACCGGCTCGTCGCGCCCCGTTCGGTCGAGGATGTCGTCGCCGGCCTCCGACCGGACGTGCTCGAGGTGTCCGACCGGATCACGTTGCGCGGATTCGGCAGGTGGGCGAGCCGCCGCGGGATCCGCAGCGTCGTCGTCTCGCACGAACGACTGGACCGGTTGCTCGGCATCCTCACCCCGTCCCGTGCCGCCCGCGCGCTCGCCGATCTGGCGAATCGCCGGATGGCAGAGCAGTTCGACGCCGTCGTCTGCACCACGGCGTTCGCGGCCACGGAGTTCGACCGGATCGGTGCGCCCAATCTGGTGCGCGTGCCCCTCGGGGTCGATCTCGCCGCATTCCACCCCGATCACCGCGACGACACCCTGCGCCGGATCTACGCTCGCCCGGAGCAGCCGCTGCTGTTGCACTGCGGCCGCCTGTCCCCGGAGAAGCGCGCCGATCGGAGCATCGACGCACTGCGGGATCTGCGGGACCGCGGCGTCGATGCCCGGCTCGTCGTCGCCGGGGACGGCCCCCGCCTGGACACGTTGCGCCGACGTGCGCGGGATCTCCCCGTCACCTTCACCGGATACGTCGACGACCGGGCGCGGCTGGCCGCGCTCTTCGCCACCGCGGACGTCACGCTGGCCCCCGGCCCGCACGAGACGTTCTGCCTGTCGGCACTCGAATCCCTCGCCGCCGGAACGCCCGTCGTCGCCTCACGCTCGTCCGCGCTGGGCGAGATCCTCACCACCGACTGCGGAGCACTGGCCCAGGACGCCGGCGCCGGCTTCGCGCGGGCCACCCATGCGATGCTCGCCGTCCCGCGTGGCCTGCGCTCCGGTCACGCTCGTCGGCGCGCGGAGCAGTTCGGCTGGGCGCGATCGGTGGACGGCATGCTCACGACCCTCGACGGGTGAGCTGCGCGCTCAGCGGGAGCTGGCCGTCCCGGGCAGCCATTCACGCAGGATGCTCGCATCCACCACCTGGACACCGAGTCGTTCGGTCCAGATGATCGTGCCCCCGGTGTAGAGCCGGAACTTGCCGGACTCGTCGGGCAGCATCAGCTCCGGGCCGATGGGCGAGCCGAGCGCACCGCCGCGTCCACCGAGTTCCCGGTACCGCCGGTCGATGAGGGATTCCGACACCTGCTCGGCGACCTCCCGTTCGGGTTCGGTTCCCGGCGTGACCGTTTCGGTCTCGGCGGGCGCCGGGTCCGGACCGGGCACGATCCCCTCCGTCACCGTGAACCAGTCCGACTTCAGCTTCAGCCTCGACCTCGCCTCGGTGCCGGTGACCTCGGCGACGCCGTCCGACCCGGTCACCTTCAGCGTCGTGACCCGGCCGCCGTCGACACCGAAGTTGTTGCGCGCGAGGACGTCCACCGAGTGGAGTTCGCCCACCCCGAACGCCCGTGCGATGTCCCCCGCGGTCACGGTCTGGGTCCACAGGTGGTGCGGAGAGATGGAGTCGCCGAGATCCTCGACCGCCGGGAACACCCCACCGGCGCTGAAACCTCCCGTGGAGGCCGAGAACTCGGTGGCCACGGGCTTGCCGCCCTGGACCAGCACCATCCCCGCGGTGGACCGCACCGCCTCGGTGGTACGCGGATCCTCCTTGGCGGAGCCCCCGTACACCTGGCAGCTCTGGGTGTCGCACGTGCGGGCGTACTCGCTGCGATCTTCGGCGGCCGCGTACGAGCGGGCAGCCACCGCCTGGGCGCGAAGCGCCTCGGCGCCACCCTGATCGGCCCACTCGGCCCTCGACTCCGCGGGCACGACACCGAGGAGATAGTCGTCCATGTCGAGGACGTTCACCACCCGAGGCGCATCCCCGTCGAGCGCCACACCGAGTGAACCGCGGTAGGCGACGTCCCCGGTGCAGGTCCTCAGATGCTCCTCGACCGGACGGTCGGGTGCGAGGTCCACCGGATCCACCCAGGGATGATCGGTGGCGTCCTGCCAGAGCACCTCACCGCCGCAGCCCCGCGTCACCACCACGCCTGCGCCGCCGTCGGACGTCGGAGTCAGGTGCACCGCCTCGCCGGGACCGACGGGCTTGCCCGCGACGGACGCACCGACGTCGGAGTGGACGGAGAGCGACTGGTCGTCGAATGCGGTGAGCCGCACACTGATCTGGCCGTCGGCGAGGGCGCCGAGGGTGGTTCCGCCGTAGTAGTGGGCGAGGATGCGCTCGGCGCCCCATCCGTGATCCCTGGCGTACCCGTAAGCACCCCACTGGCCCATTCCCCGGCCGTGCCCGTGGCCGCGCCCGGAGATGGTGAAGGGGGTGTCGGACGCGACGACGCTCTCCACCGCCGGGCCGGTCTGACGCAACGAGACCACTCCGACGGCGGTCACGCCGGCGACGAGGGCGGGCGCGATCCCGACGATCACGCCGCGCTGCGCCAGTCGCCGCCACCCGGTGCGGCCGCGAGGACCACGCACGAGTACCGGCCCCGAGGGCTTCCTGAAGATCGGTGTCCTGGCCATGTGCACTTCCTCGCTCGACTACCGGTGGCCGGGTTTGCCCGCGCTTGGGACAACCGTGACCGTTTCGAAGCCTATAAAGTCTCAATCTAAGGTTGAGCGTTATGCTCTGCTGTGGCTAGTGTGGCAAGAGTGCTCAGAGATGGCAACAACCGTCACACGAGTCACACGCGTCACACGCTTCCTGGAGGTTTCTGCCGGGGAGCACCCACGACCGAGGAGAGATTCTCTTGCCACACCGTCGACCGAAGCCCTCGATGATCCTCGGGGCCGTAGCCGCCGTGGCTGTTGCAGGTCCCCTTGCCGCCTACGGCATCGCCGGCTCGTCCGATTCCGACATCCAGTCGACGAACCAGACGTCCGGTGGCGAGGTCTCCACCGAGATCGCGCAAGTCGCGTTGTCCCAGGTCCCCGATATCGTCATCCCGGTCAAGGAACTGACCGGGCTGGACCTGCCGGACGTGAACCTCGGAATCCTGCGGAGCATTCCCCTGCCCTCGTCGATCCCCCTGCCCTCGTCGATCACCATTCCGTCCGACCTCGAGCTTCCCGGCGGGCTCTCGGTGTCCGACCTGCGGATCCCGCTCGGCCCGCTCCCCGTCGACACCGCCGCTCCCCTCGAGGAGGCGGCTCCCGAACAGCAGGTCCCCGGTCACGAAGCCGGACAAGCCGAGGCCGAGGCTGCCGGCGCCGTCGTGAAGGAACTGACCCGCGACACCCCGTTCAGCATGATCGCCCTGACCTCCGACACCGTCTCCTCGGCGCTGTCGAAGGTGCGGGCACAGAACGAGGACGGGTCCTGGGGGCCCTGGTTCTCGGTCGACGCGATCGACGGCGACCGTCCCGACGGCACGCTCCCCGACGGCCGGACCGCGACGGATCCCGTGTTCGTCGGTCTCACCAAGGCCGTCCAGGTCATGACCCCGACCGTGTCGGCGGACCAGACGATCGAACTGCCGGGCACCGAGGTCACCGCACCCGAGCCGGCGGCGGAACCGGCACCCGAGCCCGCACCCGAGGCGGCACCGGCACCGGAGGAGTCGCTCGGCTACGTCCCCGCCTCGTCCCAACGTCCGCTGCGCGCCCAGCCGGCGCTCACCGGCGCCGAGGACGTCACCGCGATCCTGATCGACCCCGGCACCGGCCCTGCCGACGGCACCCTGTCGGACATCGCCACCCCGATCTCCGGATCCACCGGCCCGAATGTGATCACCCGGTCCCAGTGGGGCGCCGACGAATCGATCCGGTGCGGATCACCCACGTACGACGACTTCATCGGCGGAGCGACCGTGCACCACACGGCCGGCAGCAACGACTACACCAAGGCCGAGTCCGCAGGCATCGTCCGCGCGATCTACGCCTACCACGCACAGACTCTCGGCTGGTGCGACGTCGGATACAACGTGCTCGTCGACAAGTACGGCCAGATCTTCGAGGGCCGCGCCGGCGGTCTGGACCGCCCCGTCCAGGGCGCCCACGCCGGCGGATTCAACGAGAACACGACGGGCATCGCCATGATGGGCGACTTCTCCTCGCAGGGAGCCCCGCAGGCGGCCATCGACTCGGTGGGCAAGTTCCTCGGCTGGCGGCTCGCCCAGGCGGGACTCGACCCGCTCGGCACCACCACGATGTACTCCGAGGGCACCGAGTTCACGCCGTACCCGCAGGGAGCGGCCGTGGACCTGCCGATCATCTTCGCGCACCGCGACGTCGGCAACACCAGTTGCCCCGGTGACGGCGCCTACGCCCAGATGAACCAGATCCGCCAGATCGCCGCGGCGAACACGTCCGGCTCGTCGATCCTCGCGTCGGGACCGGAAGCCGCGAATCCCGGTGCGAGCAACCCGGCGGTCCCCCGCTCGGATGCCAGCGTCACGCCCGGCGAGAACCTCCCGGCACTCGTCGGCGAGATCCTCCGCCTGACCGACAGTTCCCCGGTCGCCCAGAAGTGGGTCGCCGAGGGCGGCGACACCGGCCGTCTCGGTGCGGCACTGACCGGGCTCCTGCCGGCGAAGGCCGGGTTCACCGGAGCGCAGTTCGTCAACGGCGCGATCTACACCTCACCGAACGGCGGTGTCTGGACGGTGCTCGGCGAGATCTTCCGGACGTGGAGCTCGCTCGGTGCCGACGGCGGCGAACTGGGACTCCCGACCAGTGACGAGTACCCGATCCCCGGCGGTATGCGGACGGACTTCGAACAGGGCTCGCTGATCTTCAACGAGATCACCGGCGCCGTCACGAAGATCCTCAAGGCCTACAACGACACCTACGCCGAGCAGATGGCGGAGAACCCCGCCGCGGCACCGGTGGAGCCGGCACCCGCGCCCGAACCGGCACCCGAGGTGGCGCCGGTCGGCTGACCCCGTACCCCCGACTCGAGCGGTGGTGGTCCTAGGACCACCACCGCTCGAGTACTTTCGCGACCCCGTCCTCGGCATGGCTGGCGGTGATCTCGTCGGCCGCCGCCTTGGTGTGCGGATGAGCGTTGTCCACCGCGACGCCGTGACCGGCGAACGTGAGCATGGGAATGTCGTTCGGCATGTCACCGAACGCCGCGATCCCCGTGGAGGGGACGCCGAGCAGTTCCGCGACGGTAACCAGCCCGGTCGCCTTCGTGACACCCGGAGCAGCCAGCTCGACCAGCCCGTTGTTCGTCGAGTACGTGAGATCGGCCTTGCCCGCCACGTGCGGGGCCAACGCGTCGACCATGGACTGGCTGGTGGCTCCCGGCAATCGGACGAGCAGCTTCACCGCGGGCGTCGCGATGACCTCCTCGTCGGACATCTCGGTGTTGTCGGGATTGAGCCACGCGTGCTCGTACCCGGGAGAACTGACGAACTGTGCGGTGGCCGCGTCGTGCGCACTCGCACCCACCCGCTCGGCAGCCAGACCGGCGCCGGGAAGCAGATCCGTCGCCAACTCGGCCAGCCACGCGAGGACGTCCACGTCGAGAGTGGTGGCGCTCAGCACCCGGTCGGACGCACTGTCGTAGATGACCGCGCCGTTCGCGCACACCGCGAGCGGCGCATAGCGCAGCCCCTCGACGACGGGATGGATCCACCGGGGTGGCCGGCCCGTCGCCAGTACGAACGGGGTACCCGACGCGATCACCGACGACACCGCCTCACGCGTGCGCGCGCTGACCCGCTCCTCGTGGTCGATGAGCGTGCCGTCCACGTCGGACGCGACAAGACTGGGGCGATCGATGTTCACTCGCCCATTGTGCCCTGCACCCGGGACGGGTGACGTGTGCCCGACTCCTCACCCCTCCCGGTTGTCCCGCCGCTCCCGCTTCTCCCGCCGCTCGCGGGCCTCCGCCTCGTCCAACGCGGTCGCCTCCTCGAGAGTCGGCGCGCTGCCGCCGAGGCGCCGCGGCACCCACCAGGCGCCCGCGGGGTGGTCGAAGTCCTCCTGGACGTCCGCGAGCATCTGCTGCATCCGCTCCCGCAGCGTCGCGGTCAACGCGTCCGGCGACCCTCGCGGCGGGAGCGGCTCACCGACGGCGACTCGCACCGGGAACCGGTGCCGTCCCAGGCTGCGGGGCTGTCCCTTCGTCGCCACCCGATGCGCACCCCACACGATCACGGGGATCACCGGCACCTGCGCCTCGAGTGCCATCCGGGCGGCGCCGGACTTGAACCCCTTGATCTCGAAGCTGCGGCTGATCGTCGCCTCGGGGTACACACCGACCAGTTCCCCGGCGCGCAGCGCGTCGACGGCGCGGGCATACGAATCGGCCCCTTCGGTGCGATCCACCGGAATGACTCCGCATCCGCGCATGAGGAAACGCAGCACCGGGTTCCGGGCCAGTTCGGCTTTCGCCATGATCCGCAGCCGGCGCCCGGAATCGCCCACGGCCACACCCAGCGGGACGAAGTCGAGATAGGCGGTGTGATTGACGGCGACGACGGCCCCGCCGCTGCGGGGAATGCGGTCGAGCCCGGTCCGTGTCACGCGCAGCCCCTGCGCCGCGGAAATCCCGCGTGCCAGGTATTCCGTGAACGTGTAGACGGGCTCGACGGCCATGTCAGCCCTCGCCGGTGCTCTTACGTCGCGCCCTCGCCTCTGCCTCCTCGGCGTCCAGCTTGTCGGCCTCCTCGAGGGTGGGTGCGCTACCGCCCAGCCGCGCCGGCACCCAGTACTCGCCGGCCGGGTGCTCGTAGTTCTCCTGCAGCCCGGCGAGCAGTTCCTGCATCGTCGTGCGGAGCTTCGCGGTCAGCTCCTCCGCGGGCTCGAACGGCGCGATCGGCTCGCCGACCGCGATCGAGATCGGCGTGTTGGTGCGGCCGAGCCGTTTCGGGTGGCCCTTGGTCCACACCCGCTGGGCACCCCAGATCACCACCGGGACGATCGGCACCCCGGCCTCGATCGCCATCCGGGCCGCACCCGACTTGAACCCCTTGATCTCGAAGCTGCGGCTGATCGTCGCCTCGGGATACACGCCGACGAGCTCGCCCTTGCGGAGATCCTCGACGGCGGCCCGGTACGACTCCGCGCCTGCGGTCCGGTCCACCGGGATGTGCTTGAGCGAACGCATGATCGGCCCGGAGATCTTGTTGTCGAACACTTCCTTCTTGGCCATGAAGCGGACGTACCGCTTGACCGAACGGACCGGAAGGCCCGCGTAGGTGAAGTCCATGTAGCCGGTGTGGTTGACGGCGATCACCGCGCCACCGGTCGCGGGAACGTGCTCGTCCCCCGTGACCGTGAATTTCAGGCCCTGGACTGCGAAGACGGTGCGGGCGATGCCGATGATGGTGCGGTAGACGGGTTCCACAGTCCGCAACACTAGTCGGGAATGCGCACTTCGGTCGCCCTTCGACACGGATGACGTCACGCCGGGTCACACACAGTGTGTCTGCGCTAGCGTGGCCCGGGACATGGACGTCGTGCGCTCGGGAGGCGAGGCACGCGGAACCTGCGGAGGCAGTCAGGTGCGGAGGAAGTCGAGGACGGCGACAGACCGAATCGGCGTGGTGAGTGTGGCGGCGGCGCTGGCGCTGCTGGTCGCCGGATGTGAGGGCGACGGACAGTCGGGCATACCCACCGATCCGCCCGCCACCGAGGAGACCACCACGACCGAGCCCACCACGACCAGGCCCTCGACGACCCCACCCACGACGACGCGCCGCGCCGCGCCCGTCGACGTCGGTGAGGTACCGGGAAATCCCGCCGCCGCGGCGGCGTTGCAGGCCTGGGCCGACGACCTCGTGAGCACCGACATCGAGTCGATGATCGAGACCTGCTGGACGCTGGCACCGTCGCTGGTCCGCACGATGTACGCCGATCCCGAGTCCGTGGCCGCGGTCGTCGCCCGCCCGGGGATGGACGGTCAGTACGCGGTGAGTTGGACCGACGGCACCACCCGGGTGTCGGCGAAACGCAGCGAGATCGCCTCCGGCTACGCGTGCCCACACGTCCATCCGGAGGGCACCGTCGACTACTACACCCTCGACGACGCCGAGTACGCGGCGCGGCGGTTCCTGGCCCGCGCGGTGGGCGACCCGGTGGACCGGGCCGATCGCGAGGCCGCGTATCCCCTGATCTGCCCGGGAAACAGCCCGTGGGATCCGCGCGGCACCGGGGCCGGCGGGCAACCCCCACTCAAGCTCGACGCGTCCGCCCTGGACGACGTCTCCGACTTCGCTCCGGACCGGCTGCGGGCAACCCGGCTCGCGAGCGGATATGTGACGGTCACCGCACCGGTCACCGTCGACGGCGACGAGTTGACCAGGCAGATTCTGCTCGCGGTCGGACCGGACGGCTACTGCCTCGGCGAGGTCGAGGACTGACACGGCAGGCCTGCGGACCGGCACCCGTGCACCCGGCCTACCCTGGATACGTTGCAGTGCAGGCTCAGGAGGCGAAAAGTGCAGGTCACCAGCGTAGGACACGCCGGGTTCCACATTCAGACCGAGGCAGGGTCCATCCTGTGCGATCCGTGGGTCAATCCCGCCTACTTCGGTTCCTGGTTCCCGTTCCCGGACAACACCCAGCTGGACTGGGACACCCTCGGCGCCTGCGACTACCTCTACGTCTCGCACCTGCACAAGGACCACTTCGATCCGGAGAACCTCGCCGCGCACGTCGACAAGAACGCGACCGTGCTGCTGCCGGACTACCCCGTACCGGATCTGGAGCGGGAGCTGCGGGCCCTCGGTTTCACGAAGTTCTTCGCCACCCAGGACTCGGTGAAACACCGCATCAGCGGCGGTGAGATGACCGTCGCCCCGGCGACTCCGCCCGCGCCCGGCGAACTCGACGTGATGATCATCGCCCTGCGCGCGCCCGCCGACGGCCCGATCGGCGACTCCGGCCTGGTCGTCTCCGACGGGGAATCGACCGTCTTCAACATGAACGACGCCCGCCCCGTCGACATGGACGTCCTGAAGGAGTTCGGGCACATCGACGTGCACCTGCTCCAGTACTCGGGCGCGATCTGGTACCCGATGGTGTACGACATCCCGAAGAAGACGAAGGCCAACTTCGGGAAGCAGAAGCGTCAGCGCGGCATGGACCGCTGCCGCAGCTACATCGACCAGGTCGGCGCCACCTGGGTGGTGCCGTCGGCAGGGCCGCCGGTGTTCCTCGACGAGCAGTTGCGCTACCTCAACGACGACCACGGCGACGAGGGCAACATCTTCCCCGACCAGATCGTGTTCCTCGAACAGATGCGCATCCACGGCAACGACGGCGGATTGCTGATGATCCCGGGCTCGGTGGTGGACGTGCGGGGCAGCGAGTCGATGACGCTGACCCACCCGGTCCCGGACACCGAGGTGGAACGGATCTTCACCGACAAGGCCGCGTACATCGAGGACATGGCGCAGCGGATGGCGCCCGTGCTCGCCGCCGAGAAGGCGTCGTGGGCCCCGGCCGAGGGGGAACCGCTGATCGACGGGATCCGCGCGAAGTTCGAGCCGATCATGCGTCAGTCGGACCTGATCTGCGACGGCATCGGCTATCCCGTCGGACTGGTCATGGGCGACGAGACCGTCGTCCTCGACTTCCCGAACCGGATCGTGCGCGAGCCGAAGGAGGGGGAAGGCAAGTACCGCTACGGCTTCCGCATCGCGCCCGAACTGGTGCGCACGGTGCTCCGGGACGACGAGCCGGACTGGGTCAACACCATCTTCCTGTCGACCCGTTTCGAGGCGTGGCGCATCGGCGGCTACAACGAGTTCCTGTACACGTTCTTCAAGTGCCTCACCGACGAGCGGATCGCCTATGCGGACGGCTGGTTCTCCGAGGCCCACGACGACAGTGCGTCGATCGAACTGGGCGGATACGAGATCCAGCGCCGCTGCCCGCACCTGAAGGCAGACCTCGGCAAGTTCGGTGTCGTCGAGGGCACCAACCTCACCTGCAACCTGCACGGCTGGCAGTGGGACCTCGACTCCGGACGGTGCAAGACGTCGAAGGGCCACGAACTGCGGACCCGCAAGCTCTGACCCGGGCCTGTTCCCACCCTCCCCACCCACCCGCCCACCTCCCTGGGTGAAGGTGGCCTTCGGCCGATCAGACGAGTCGAATGGTCCCTTCACCCCGGGAGGGTGGGGAGCCATCGGCGGGACAGCAGGGCCGTTCCCAGCAGCGGCACCGACAGGGCGGCCACCAGCACGGCGGTCGAGTACCACGTCGACCCGAGCGCGAAGAGGGCATAGATCACGACCGCGGAGACCTCACTGAGGAACCCCGCGGCCGACGTCACCGTGGCACGAGCGGATCCGCGGATCGAGTCCTGCAGCCGCGCCTCCGACACGATCATCGCGTTGGCGACGATGCCGTACCCGGCGCCGAGAGCGGCGAACCCCCACACTCCGCCGAGCAGCGCGCCCGCTCCGAGCGCCGCCGCGCCCACCGTGACCGCGACGGCCATGGTCGCCCCACGCATCCGGGCGGTACGGCCGGCCAGGGCGGTACCGACGACCTGACCGACGACCGTGATCGCCACGAGCACCGGCACCTCGGACGTCTCCGCACCACCGTCACGAGCGACGAGGGTGAAGTACTCGTCGTAAGCCAGGAATCCCGTGAGCAGCGCGGTGAGAACGACGGCCCGGCGCACCAGTCGATCGCCGAACACCTCGCCCGCGCCCTCGCGCAGCATCCGGGTGTACCGGGACAGGACGCCGTGCGCGGGACCGAACTCCGACGTCTCGGCCCGGCGCGGAGCCGACGGGAGGGCGGCGACGAGCAGGCCGTTGCCGACGGTGATCGCGACGCTGATCCATCCCACCAGCGGATAGCCGCCGAGCGCGAACAACGGCGCGGCTGCCAGCGTCGCCACCAACACACAGACCTGCGAGCCCGAGTTCGCGTAGCCCATGATCGCGGCGTAGCGGTCGGAACCGCCCCGTGCCGTCAACTCGTCGTACAGCAGAGCCTCGAACGTGCCCGACTGCAGCGATCCGCTCACCCCCCACAGCACGAAGCCCACCGCGAATCCCGCGTACGAGGGGGCGAGCATCCACACCGCGAAACCGGCGGAATACAGGACGGCGCTGCCGCCCAGGAGCCCGCGACGGGACACGGTGTCCGCCCAGGCGCCGGACGGGATCTCGGAGACGAACGAGGTCACCGACCAGATCACGAAGAGGGAGGAGATCTGCGCCGTGCTCAGCCCGTAGTCCTCGAAGAGCAGGGCATACACCCCGTAGAGCGGAATCAGCTCACGGGTGGAGAAGTAGGCGACCGCAATGGTCGCTGTCGCGCGGACCGAACGGCGTCAAGGTTGGGCGGCGGGGTATCTCACCGCTCCAGTATGGAACGGGCCACCGGGATTGTCACGACACGTCGGGCGCCTCGACCAGCGACGACGCCGGACACCGCAGCGACGCCGGGGGCCTCGATCCGAGCACCCGACGTCGCGGCGAGGACAGCTATCCGACGGTCGGTGGAGTGTCCACCGTCTGGGCGAGGTAGAGCTGCTCGCCCAGAGTGTCCATGAGAGCGATCTGGGTCTCGAGGTAGTCGATGTGATGCTCCTCGTCCTTGAGGATCTCCTCGAGAAGTTTGGCCGACGTGATGTCGCCCTTCTCGCGGCACATCTTGATGCCGGGCCGGAGCCGCTCGACGACCTCGATCTCGATGGCGAGATCGGAGTGGAACTGCTCGCGCAGGTTCTGCCCGATGCGCAGTGGGAGCAGCTTCTGATAGTTGGGGAGGGCCTCGAGGAACAGGATGCGGTCCGTGAGGACCTCCGCATGCTGCATCTCCTCGATGGACTCCGCCCGCGTCTTCTCCGCGACCTTCGTCAGACCCCAGTCCGCCTGCATCTTCGAGTGCAGGAAGTACTGATTGATCGCTGTCAGCTCACTGGTGAGCTGTTCGTTGAGTAGAGCTATGACCTCATCGTCGCCACGCATGACAAACCTCCGATCGCCCGCTTGGAGCGACCGTAACACTGTCGATGTGCCCTCGCAGCAGATCGACGTATTCGGTTGTCAGACTGTGTCCACCGTCCGGCGTTCGTTGCCGTCAGGTGATTGTTCGTCGGGCGATCATGCGGCCCTCAGGCGGCAGTACGGCCGACGGCCGAGCGTTGCACCAACAACTCGTTGAGGCGATCGACGCAGGTTCCACACCCCCATCCAGCTCCACAGCGTTCTCCGATGGCGTCTGCCGTGTCGGCACCGTCGTCCAGGTGCTCGTGAACCTCTGCCTCGGTTATCGCCTTGCAGATACACACGAACATCGGACCGGACTCCTCACCAACTCAGCAGATTAGGTAAGGGTTACATCATTCGAACGTGGGCGCAAGGGTTGCCTTACCGAAATTCCCGAGGAAGCGGACAATTTTCCCCAGCACACCGGGGATGGAGAACGCGTCCGGGCCGGGCGGACCGCGCCGAGCAGGGACTCCGCCGGGGATCCCGGCGGCACACTGCGCAGGCAGATTACTCGGGGGGCGTGAGGACCTCGGTCCCGACGAACGGCACCAGCGCCTCCGGCACGCGCACGGTGCCGTCCGCCTGCTGATGGTTCTCGAGGATGGCGACCAGCCAGCGCGTCGTCGCCAATGTCCCGTTGAGGGTCGCCGCGATCTGCGGCTTGCCGCTCTCGTCCCGGTAGCGGACCGCGAGCCTGCGCGCCTGGTACGTGGTGCAGTTCGACGTCGACGTCAGCTCGCGATACGCCTGCTGCGTGGGAATCCACGCCTCACAGTCGAACTTGCGCGCCGCGGACGATCCGAGATCGCCACCGGCCACGTCGATGACCCGGTACGGGACGTCGATCGCGGCGAGCATGTCACGCTCCCAGGTCAGCAGACGCTGATGCTCGGCGTCGGCGTCCTCGGGCCTGCAGTAGGTGAACATCTCGACCTTGTCGAACTGGTGCACCCGGATGATGCCGCGGGTGTCCTTGCCGTAACTGCCGGCTTCCCGGCGGAAACACGACGACCACCCGGCGTAGCGTTTCGCACCCTTGCCGAGATCGAGGATCTCGCCCGAGTGGTAGCCGGCGAGCGGCACCTCCGACGTCCCCACGAGGTACAGGTCGTCGTCCGCGAGGTGATACACCTCGTCCGCGTGCGACCCGAGGAATCCCGTTCCCGCCATGATCTCCGGCCGCACCAGCACCGGCGGGATCATCATGGTGAAGCCGTTGGCGACCGCCTTCTGCGCAGCCAACTGCAACATGCCGAGCTGCAACAGCGCGCCGTAGCCGGTGAGGAAGTAGAAGCGGGCGCCGGAGACCTTGGCTCCGCGCTCCATGTCGATCAGCCCGAGCGACTCACCCAGCTCGAGGTGATCCTTCGGGGTGAAGTCGAACTCCGGCACGGTGCCGACGGTCTCGAGCGTGACGAAGTCGTCCTCGCCGCCGGCGGGTGCGCCTTCCTGGACGACGTTGGAGATCGCCCGGTGCGCCTCGTCCAGCGCCGCCTGTGCCTCGTGCTGCGCGGCCTCGGCTTCCTTGACCTTGGCGGCGAGCTCCTTGGATCCCTCGAGCAACGCGGGCCGCTCCTCCGGGGACGCCTGCCCGACCTTCTTGCCGAAAGCCTTCTGCTCGGCGCGCAGATTGTCCCCCGCCAGCACCGCGGCTCGGCGGGAGGAATCGGCCGCGAGCAGGGCGTCGACCAGCGCCGGATCCTCACCACGGGTGCGCTGGGACTGCCGGACGGCCTCGGGATTCTCACGAAGGAACTTCAGGTCAATCACGATGTCAAACCCTACTCGGCCGACGATCCCGGCTCAGTCCGACCGGGACTCGAGCAGCTCGAGCAGATCCTCCCGACCGAACATCCGGGCCGTGTCCACCGGCGTGGGATGCCCGGCGTCCGGGTCGGCGCCGGCGGCGACCAGCACCCGGACCACGTCGTCCTCCCCCTTGAACAGGGCGCCCGCCAGCGGCGACTGCCCGCGGTCGTTGAGGCGGTCCACGTCGGCGCCGCGCTCGACCAGCGCAGCCACCGCGGTCGGATGCCCGTGGTACGCGGCGAGCATGACGAGCGTGTCGCCCTTCTCGTTGGTCAGGTCGACCGGCACGCCGGCGTCGACATAGGTGACGAGGGTGGCGGCGTCACCGGCACGGGCGGCGTCGAACACGCGTCCGGCCAGTTCCTGGATCTTCGGGTCGACCGGTTCGGCGCCGGCCTGCTCGGGTGTGTCGCTCACAGGTTCCGAAGGTACGCGCCGGGGCGGTCCCCGGATGCCGGTTCGGGCCGCGACCCGCGCCGACTGTCGTGGATCGCGAAGTGAACAGGCATGATGGAGTCGATGTCCGAAGAGCAGCCCGAGAAGCGGTCGCGCCGCGCCGCCGCCAAGCCGCCCCGCACCATGTCGGCGACCACCACTCGTCGTGCACTGATCGCCGTCGCGGTAGGTGCCGTGGTCGCCGCCGTCGCGACCATCGCCATCGCCGGCGGCTTCAACAGCGGCGAGAACCTGCGCCCCAGCGACAACGGGCAGCGATCCGCCGCGACCGGTGACAGCGCGTTCGCCCAGGCCGAGGCGGGTGACTGCCTGAACTGGACCCCCTCGGACGATCCACAGCAGGACCGCCAGGACGTGGCGATCGTCGAGTGCGGCAGCGAGCACCGTTTCGAGGTCGTCGCCCCGCTCGACCTGGCGAACTACCCGGGAGCGGAATTCGGGCCCGGCGCCCGGTATCCCGGGGCGCTCCGCTTCGCGAGCCTGCGCGACGAGCACTGCGTCGCGGCCGTCGACTCCTACCTGGGCTCCGGGTTCGATCCGTACGGCAAGTTCAGCATCGGCCTGATGTTTCCGAGCGAGGCGGCGTGGGGCGAGGGCGACCGCGCGATGCGCTGCGGACTGCAGTACTCGAGCACGGCGGGCACCCTGCTGCCCTTCACCGGCCGCGTCGCAGACCAGGACCAGTCGAACATCTGGGAGCCGGGTACCTGCATCGGCATCAACCAGAACGTGCCGAGCGATCCGGTGGACTGCGCCGAACCCCACGCGTACGAGGTCATCTCGGTCGTCGACCTCAGCACCCAGTTCCCCGGCGCGCTCCCGTCCGTGGAGGATCAGGACCGCTATCTCGAGGGGGTCTGCACGCAGGCGTCCAACGAGTACCTGGGGTCGGCCGACGCACTGCGCGACAAGACGCTCACCCTGTTCTGGGACAACGTCGACGTGGAGAGCTGGCTCGCCGGGAGCCGACGGGTGAACTGCTCCGTGGGCAAGGAACTCGACACCGGCGGGTTCGCCACCGTCACCGGGACAGCCCGCGGCGACATCCTCATCAACGGGCAGCCGCCGGTCCCGCCGCCGCCCGTGCCCGAGGGCCGTTCGCTGCCCACGCCGCTGCCCGGCGCCCCCGCACCGGGGAACTGACATGGCAGTCACGATGACGACCGACCGCTTCGACGAGTTGGTCGGCGAGGCACTCGATCTCATTCCCTCCGCTCTGGCGTCGGCCATCGACAACGTCGTGGTCCTGGTGGAGGCACGCAACGAGGACGACCCCCACCTTCTGGGGCTCTACCAGGGGGTCGCCCTCACCGAGCGGGACAGTCACTACGGCGGATCGCTGCCGGATACCATCACCGTCTACCGCGACGCACTGCTCGACATGTGCGGATCCGAGGAGGAGGTCGTGGAAGAGGTGGCGATCACCGTCATTCACGAAGTTGCGCACTACTTCGGGATAGACGAAGATCGCCTACACGAGCTCGGCTGGGGATGACGGTTTCCGGGTGATCCGGAATCGGGGGGAACCGACGAGCAACCGCCGGCGTCCAATGATGTGGAGGCCGGGGGACACCGGTCGTTTCGCGGGGGGAACACCTTCCGCATCGTCGAGGTACAGCACGCACGACGTACCGCACCGTACGAGGTGCAGAAGGGGTTCCGACGCATGGCGCTCTTGCAGGTCTCACCCGAAGCTCTCATCGCAGCAGCCGTCGAGCTGGACACACTCGCGGCCCGTCTGGAGACGGCCGTCGCCGGGGCGAGCCCCGCGCTGCGCCCGTTGCCGTCCGGGAGCGAAGAGGTCTCGCTCCACGCGACCGGCTACTTCCACACGGTCGCCAATTCCTTCACGCCCGCCATCGCGCAGGGCATCGCGGAACTGCGGGCCACCGCCGCTACTCTCAAGCAACAGGCCGCCAACTACGTCGCCCAGGATCTGACGCACGGCGGCTCGATCTCGTCGATCATGTGACCGTGTCGGTCACGAATACCAGGGGGAACGCATCATGACTTTGGGACTCACCGGCGTCATCTGGCTGCCGCGCGGAGCCACCGTCAACTCGACGACGCTGATCAGCGGCGCGGGGCCGGTGCCGCTGAGCACGGCATCCGCGGCGTGGGGTGCGTTGGCGGGGGCCTTCACCGACGCACACACCACGTTGCTCCGGGTCACCGCCGAGCTGGCCGCCGGATGGCAGGGCACCGCATCCGTCGCCGCGATCGCCAAGATCACCCCGTTCACGATCTGGACGGCGGAGTGCATCGAGCTCGCGGCGGACACCGCCGCGAAGGCCGGTTTCCAGGCCGGCGCGTACACGACCGCGGCTCTCGTGATGCCGAGCATCCCGGAGATCGTCGCGGTCAAGACCGCGAAGACCACGGCGTACAGCACCGGTGGCGCACTCAACGGCACCGCGGCCGTGGCGGAGGCCGCAGATCGTGCCATGGACATCCGCGCGGGCATCGTGATGGAGACGTACGAGGCGGCTTCCAACGTGCTGGCACTCAAGCGCTCGTTCCGTCAGCCGCCGAGGATCGTCACCTCCGCGGATGCGGAGAGTTCCAAGTTCGACGACGCCGGTGACTGGGAGCGCGACCCCGTCGGCGCCGGCCTCGCCGCGCTCGCCGCAGCAGGACAGAACCCGGCACTCACCACCGCGGCGTCCCAGGCGGGCAGCGTCGCGACCTCGGCGGCCTCGACCGCGACGTCCGCGGTCGGCAACATCGGCGGCGCCGCGTACAGCGCCTCGCAGTCCTCGCAGTCGATGATGCCGGGCGCTCCCATGCTCGGTGGTCTCGGCGGCGCCGGAAACGGCGCGGCATCGACATCCGCCATGTCCCATCGCGGCGGCGTCGGTGCTGTCGGTGCGATCGGCGGCGCGGCCCTGCCCGAGGGCTGGGGCAAGGTCGACGGCACACAGGGCGCTCGCGGACCGGCCGGGGGTGCCCCCGGGGTGCTCGGCGGCGAGATGCGCACCGATGCAGCAGGCACCCGTCCCGCGGCCGGCGGCAGCATGATGCCCGCGCGGCCCGTGGGAGCCCACGGCTCCTCGGACGACGGCGACGAACGCGACACCCCGGACTACCTGAAGAACTTCGAGCACTTCGCCGACGGCCGCACCGTGATCCCCTCGGTGATCGGCGGCACGCCGGACCAGCGGGGCTCGCGGTGATCGACCTGGGAACGGGGCATCCCGCCGTCCACACCACCCGCCGCGAGACCGTCCCGGCAGCGCCCGTACCCGAGCCGACGCAGGAACAGAGCGCACCGGCACGGGAGCAGCCTCGGGCCGAGCCCGGGATCGACGGCCCTGCACCCACGTACGGCACGGTCGATCCCACCCGCGTTGCGGGAATTGATCCCACCCGCGTTGCGGGAATTGATCTCGGCACGGGCGGGGCGCCGTCGATGTCGGCGGTGACGCTCTCCCTCGACGAGGCGAACTATCTGGTCGACAAGCTCGATCTGGATCAGCTGCCGGTCGTCCTCGACGTCCTCGGCCGTTTCGACACGGTGGACGAGCGCGACGACGCGCATCGGGCCGCGGCGGCATCGCTGGATTCCCGTGGCCTCGCCCGGTACGGCACGCCGCTACCGGAACTGGCCGAATGGCTCCGCGTCGTCGCCCGACCCCGTTGGGAGATCGCGCTGCGCTGGCACGTCGACGGCGTCGTCTCCCGACTGTGTCTGTCGCGCGGCGACGACTACTCGGTGCTCACGCTCCGGGCCGGCGATTCCCTGGTCGTCCAGGATCCGGGCGCGGATCCTCTCGGAGCAGTGGCGGGTGCGATCGGGTCGCAGCCGCCCATGCAGTTCGGAGCGATCAACGCGCCCACGGCCCAGCTGTCCGAGGCGTTCGACGAGGCCGCTACGCCCCAGTCACTCACCAACCGGCTCGGCACGCTCGGCGCAGGGCCGGACGACGCCGCGGCGGTGGCCCGCGCGATGGTCGGGTGCAGCACGTTCGCGGAGATCGTCGGCATCGTCTACGGCGACGGCAAGTACGACCCTCTCGACGGACCGGTCACCGTGTTCGACACCGAACTCGGTCGCATCGTCGGGACGTCGAGCACGTCCGCGCACGGTGTCGCGTGGTCCTCGCTGAGTCCCGGTACCCCTGCCCGGCTACGTCAGGCGCTCGAGGGGCTCGTCGACCGCCTGGTCTGACCGCTCTCTCACCCGCCCGCATCGAGGTAGGCGTCGATCGCCCGTTGCAGGCGGTCGAGCGCGATTCCGTATGCGGTGAAGTCGCCCCGGTGCTGTGCATCGCGGGCGCTCGCCATCGCCGTTTCGAGTTCACGGGCTGCGGCGGCCAGTTCGGTGGTCGGTGCCGCGGGGACGGGCGGGCCGACCCCGTCCGTGGGAGCCTCCGTCCCGTCCTGGGGACTCGCCGCGTCCGGAGCCGCCTCCTCCATCGCCTCGGCCGGCAACTCGCGCTGCGGCGCGGCGTCTCCGCCGGGCGGTGTGGCCATCCGTCCCGTTCCCCCGCCGAACACCTGGTCCAGCGCCTCGGCGAGAGTCGGGGCGTAGCCGACCCGCACGCCGCCGGTTCCCGGCTCGCGATAGCTCACGAGCATCCGGGACAGCTGCGGGAAGGTCGAGCCGTTGGTGGCCGCGGACAGTCGCTCGGTGTACAGCGGTTCGACGTACAGGATGCCGCCGTCGGAGATCGGCAGCGTGAGCAGATTGCCGTAGTGGATCCGGTTGGACCGCTCGAGCAGGGTCCGCTCGGAGGCGACGCGGGTGTCGGAGATCATCGAATTCTGCGTCTGCTGCGGACCCTGCGTCTGCGTGTCGGTCGGCAGCCTCAGCGCCTCGATCCGCCCGTAGTTCTCCGGATCGGACTCCACCGAGAGGTAGGCGGACAGGAATTCGCGGTTGAAGCCGACCATCGCGCTCACCAGCCGGAACGAGGGTTCCGTCGTCTCCCGGTCGCCGAGGAGCACGTAGTACGGCGGCTGAGTGGGATTGGCCTCGACGGTCGGGTCGCTGGGAACGGACCAGAACGCGTTGTTGGTGAAGAACTCCCGCGGGTCGTCGACGTGGTACTTGGCGAGCAGCTGCCGCTGGACCCGGAACACGTCCTCCGGATAACGGAAGTGCGCCCGCAGTTCGTCGGACACGGTGTCCTCCGGTTGCACGGTTCCCGGGAAGGCCTTCATCCACGCGTCGAGGACGGGATCCTCGGTGTCGTTCTGGTACAGCGTCACCGTCCCGTCGTAGGCGTCGACGGTGGCCTTCACGGAGTTGCGTACGTAGGACACCTCGCGCACGGCGGTGCGGGTGCCCGCCACGGGATCCGCCGGTTCGGTGAGCACCGACCGCTGTGCGTACGGATAGTGGTCGAGGGTCGTGTATCCGTCGACGATCCACACGATCCGCCCGTCGACGACGGCCGGGTACGGGTTGCCGTCGGTGGTGAGCCACGGCGCCACCATCTCGACCCGTTGGCGGGGGTCCCGGTTGAAGATGATCTTCGATTCGGAGCCGATCACGCCGGAGAACAGGATGTTGCGTTCGGTGTACCTGGCGGCGAACGCGAGCCGGTTCAGCCAGTTCCCGACCGGCACGCCACCCGAACCCGTGTAGGTGTACTGGGAGGTGTCCGTGTCGTACTCGCGCGGCGGCTCCCCCGGCTCCCCGCCGACGATCGCGTAGTCGGCCTCACCGCCGGCGATCAGCTCGCCGTAGTAGACCCGCGGCTGTTCGACGGGGATCAACTGCCGCCCGGTGGCCTGGGACGCGATGTCGCTCACCGCGTAGATCGGATACCCGCTGTCACTGCCCGCACCGCCGTCGGTGGCGTCCCGCACGGCCGCGTTCACCCGGTTCGCCGGTGCCGCGACGAATCCGTTGCCGTGGGTGTACACCGAATGGCGGTTGACCCACTGAGTCTGGTTGCCGCTGAGGCTTCCCGGTGACAGCTCGCGGACGGCGACGACGTAGTCACGGAGTTCGCCGTTCACCTCGTACCGATCGACGTCGAGGGTCGGGGTGAATCCGTAGAAGTTCTTGAGCTGCTGCTGCTGGGTGAATGTCCGCGACAGCACCGTGGGATCGAGGATGCGCACGTTCGCAAGGGTCGTGGCGTCCGCGGGCACCTCGCGGGGTGGCCGGGTGCCGATGCCCGGATAGTCCACGGTGTGGACGCGATCGTCCCCGATCCGGTAGGCCTGCCGCGTCGCCTCGATGTTGCGTTCGATGTACGGGCTCTCCCGGTCGGCGGCGTTGGGCCGTACCGAGAACTGTTCGACGGTGAGCGGCCACACCCCGCCCACCAGTACGGACGAGAGCACCAGCAGTGACAGTGCCATCGCGGGCAGGCGCAGGTCCCGGACGATCAGGGTGGCGAAGAACGCGAGCGCACAGAGCACGGCGATGGCGAACATGATGGTGCGCGCGGGCAGCACCGCGGTGATGTCGGTGAACCCGGCGCCGGTGAAGGTGGGTTCCTTGCGACCGCTCCACAACAGCGAATATCGGTCCAGCCAGTAGGCAACTGCCTTGAGCAGGATGAAGGTGCCCGCGATGGCGGTGAGCTGGATGCCGGCGGCGCGGGTGAAGGGGAACGAGCGCTCGCGGGAGCGGTCTCCGGACCGCCCCAGGTTGGCCGGCAGGCGGACGCCACCGAAGAGGGCGTGTGTCGCGAGGGACGCGCAGAACGCGAAGAAGACCGCGAGGAACAGCCAGTTGAGGACGGAGCGGTAGAACGGCAGGTCGAAGACGTAGAACCCGATGTCGTGGCCGAACTCGGCGTCGGTGGCACCGAAGGAACCACCGTGCAGGAACAGATGGACCATCGTCCAGTTGGCCTGTGCGGCGAGACCGACCGGGATGCCCAGCAACAGGGCGACTCCGGCCGCATACGTCTTGGGGCGCCGCATCGCCGTGGTCCGGGCGGACGCGACGGGATCGTCCTGCGAGGCCCGCGGGGCGAAGATCGGGCGCGCCCGGTAGGCGAGCATCACGGCGAGGAAGATCGGCCCGGCGACGAGTCCGGTGACCACGACGAAGAGCAGTAGTCGCGTGACGAGGACGGTGCCCCACACCTGGCGGAAGCCCACTTCGCCGAACCACAACCAGTCGGTGTACACCGCGACGAAGCGGGGCACGATCAGCAGGGCCGCGACGAGGGCCACCAGTACCACGACGATCCGGCGGCGACCCCGCGTCAGTTCGGGCGGACCCTCACCCGGGCCCAGCCGCCTGGGGCCCCTCGGTCCCTCGGTGCCCTGCATGCCCTTCTCCGTTCGGACGGGGGGAGGCTCTGCCGCGCCTGTTTCGCCCGATTCTACGTGTCGATGTGACGGGGCACACACGACCCGGCATCGTCACAGCTCGAACCGGACCCACCACGCGCCGGCCTCCCGGCGTTCGCGTCGGGTGGAGAAGCGGTACCGGTACATCCGGGCGCGCACGTGGGCCGGTGGCCGGGCGGCAGGGGGTTCGTCCGAACAGCCGAAGAGTCTGCGAATCACCCTCGTCGAGACGCTGCAGGAACCGGCCGAAGCACCTCGTCAGGAGGATGAGCCGCGCAGTGCGTCAGCCCATCGGATCGTCGGCACCCGGAATCACCCGGTGCTCGAACGGCGGGCCGATGCGGCCCCATCGCACGCACTGCCAACCGCCGTCGGCGGCGGGGGCGAGCTCGATCGACTCGGTGTTGGCGAGGTGATTGTTGGCCGCGAACAGTCCGGGCACCCGGCCCAGTCGGGCGGCCACGAGCCGGATCGCGGCCCCGTGGCTGACCACCACCACGTCGCCGGAGGCCGCCGGGTCCTCGAGGTACTCCTCCCGGAGCGAGTCGACGACGGGGACGAAACGGTCGAGGATGTCGAGCGCCGATTCGCCGCCCGGAACACGCGCACCCAGTTCGCCCGTGTGCCACAGGTGATAGGTCTTCATGAACAGCTGGTGCGATTCCTCGTCGCTGCGATCCTCGAGATCGCCCGCCTGCGCCTCGTGCAGCCCCTCCCGCACCTGAGCCTCGAGGCCCGCCGCTGTCTCGACGGGCTGCGCCGTCTGGCGGGCGCGCAGCGCCCGGGACGAGACGAGGGCGGCCGCCGATGCCCGCTCCGCCAGGCTCACTCCCAGACGCCGCGCCTGCTCGAGGCCCTCCTCGGTGAGGCGGGCACCCGGCAACCGGGTGTCCAGGCGACGCGCCACGTTCGCCTCGGTCTGGCCGTGCCGGACCAGGATCAGCCTTCCACTCACGACTCGTATCCCGCCTTTCCGTTCCCTGACCCGACCGACGGTCTCGGTGACCACCCCGCTGTCACGACTCTGCGCCTCCGGACCTCATCTGCTCAACCCAACGCCGCGCGTCGTCGTCCGATTCCGGTGGCGGTCCGCTCGGCGCCGTCGCCGGCCACGAACCGAGGAAGCGCACCCGCGACTTGCGATGCAGTGCCCGGAACGCCTCGGCGACCAGCGGATCGTCGATGTGCCCGACGCAGTCGACGAAGAAGCGGTACGTGCCGAAATCGGTGCGGGTGGGTCGCGACTCGATCCGGGTCAGGTCGATTCCGCGGAGAGCGAATTCAGAGAGCACCGCGACGAGCGAACCCGGAGTGTTGTGGGGTTCGAGCACCACCGACGTGCGGTCGCCGCCGGTGCGCTCGGGCACGGGGGCCGGGCGGGTGACCAGGACGAACCGGGTTCGGGCTCCCCGGACGTCGGCGACGTCGTCCGCGAGGCTGTGCAGGCCGAACAGCTGCCCGGCCAGTGCCGTCGACACGGCGGCATCGGCCGCGCCCGCGGCGACGTCTTCCGCGGCGCCCGCGTTCGACGACGCATTCTCGATCCGGGCAGCAGGGCAGTTCTCCTCGAGCCACTGCCGCACCTGCGCGCCGGCCACCGGGTACGCGCGCACCGTCCGAACCTGGCCGAGATCGGTGATTCCCTCCCGCGCGAGGATGGAGAAGCTCACGTCCAGTTCGGTCTCGGCGACGATCTGCAACCGGTCACCCGCGGCGAGCGCATCGAGTGTCGGAACGACGCCTCCCTCGACGGAACTCTCGATCGGCACCACGGCGCCCTCCACCGTTCCGGCGCGCACCTCGGCGAGCGCGGCAGGCGGGCTGGCACACGAGACCCGCTCGACACCGCCCGTGCCGGTGTCGGGAGCGCCGGCGGCGAGAATGCCGAGCGACTCGAGGCGCGCGAGGGCCATCTCGGTGAATGTTCCGGAGGGTCCGAAGTAGGCGATGCGGGGCACGCTACGAGATTACGCATCGCCGGTCCCGCGGCCGGTGCAATCGCGTGCGATCGACGACTCAGGGCGCCCCGAGTCCCAGCTCGTCGAACATCGCCAGTACGGGTTCGGCATCCGGTACCTCGACCCCGGTCAGCACCTCGCGCACGGCACCGCCGGCCTCGGGACTCAACGCGGTCAGGACGGTGGGATCGGGCGAGTCGAGCGCCTGCCGCGTGTCGTCCCCGCGCAACGCGGCGACGGTGCCGCACAGCAACGCGAGGACGTCCTGCGGCCCACGGGCCCGGGCGACGTAGCCGACGTCGCTGTGCGCGAGGACGGACAGGAAATCCGAGATCTCGGCGGGCGACGTCGCGGCCGGGAGCCCCGGGATGCGGCCCGCGGCAACGATCCGTTCGGCGGCGGCAGCCGGCGCGACATCGCCGACGAACACCGCGAGCGGCGCCGGCACGCGCACCGCGAGCGCTTCCGCCAGATCGGCTTCCTCGCAGTCGAGGTCGAATCGCACCGCCTCGTAGCGGGCGGGATGCGCGGCCCGCAGCCGAGCGGGATCGGTGTCCAGGCGGACGACGACGCGACCCGCATCGGCCCCTACGACGCGACCCGCATCCACCCCTATGACGCGACCCGCATCCACACCACCACCCCCACCACCGACGAGCTCCGTGGCAGACAGCACCGGCAGTACGTCGCGCACCCTCCCGGCACCGATCGCCGCAGGTACGGCGAGCAATCCGGCGGTCAGCGGACGCGGCTCACGTGGCGGCAGACCGAGGGTGAGCGGGACGGGAGGGGTAGCCACTCGCTTCACCGTAGTCGGGAAATTCGCGCTCGAGTGTTGCGGGAACCACTTCATACCCTTAGGTTAGGTTTACCTTAACGACGACCCGAGGGGGCAGCATGACCGCGACGACCATCGCACCGTCCACCGCAGAGCGGGTCCGCAGCGCGTGTGCCGTCAATCAGGACGCCGTCCTCGCGATCGACGGCACCGATCCCACCCCCATCTCGCTGCACCACCTGCAGTCGAACGGCGACGTCGCCATCGCGGTACCGCATCGCTCGGCCGCCGACATGATCACCCGGGTGACCGGCGGCCTCCCCGCCGTCCTCGAGGTCACCGACCGCTCGCCACTGGAACTGCGCGAACCGGTCCGGTCCCTGGTCTGGCTGCGCGGCACGCTGCACCGCGTCTGCGCGTCGCACACCCGCGAGATCGCCGACGAGGTCGCCTCGGAGTTCCCCAGCGGAGCACTGCTGGAACTCGGCCACTCCACGGTGCTGCTGATCCTGCGGGTCTCGTCCGCCGTCGTCGCCGACGCCAGCGGGGCCGAGCCGGTGTCGGTCGACGACCTGCTCGCCGCCGAGCCGGACCCGTTCTGGGAAGTCGAGACGGCCTGGCTGCAGCATCTCGACACCGATCACCGGGCCCTGATCGACCTGCTCTCCCGCAAGCTGCCGCCGCACCTGCGGCGCGGTCACGTACGCCCGCTGGCGATCACCCGGTACGGGCTACGCCTGCGCGTCGAGGACGATTCCGCGACCGTCGGCGGCGACCGCGACGTGTGGATGCCGTTCTCGATGCCGGTCTCCGACGCCACCGGCCTGAGCCGCGCGCTGCGCACCCTCGTCGGCTGCCCGTTCGTGAACGGCCTGCGCGCCCGCCCCTGACGTACGGCCCGCCCGAACGCGACTAGCGTTCCTCAGGTGATCTCTCGCCCTGCGATCCCGGCAGCAGTGTCCGCATGGCTGCGCCCGGCGCCGCCCCCGCGTACCGATCCGGCGCTCACCGCACCGCAGCGCCGCGCCCTGTGGGTCGAGATCACGATCGTTCTGCTGATCACCTTCGGCCTCAGCGGCCTGTCCGGGCTGCTGTCCCTCGCCGAATCGCTCCTGACGCCCGGCAGCCTCGCCGAGCAGACCGTCGCACTCAACGTCCCGCGCGCGTCACATCCCCTGCTCGACCTGGCACGGCAGCTCCTCGGTGTGGTCCGCCTGCTCGCCTGGGGCGCGCTCGGGCTGTACCTGCTGTGGCGCAGCGGTCTCGGTCCCCGAGCCATCGGCTTCGGCCGCCCCGTCGTGCGCCCGGACGTGACCCAGGGCGTCGGGCTCGCCGCGCTCATCGGGATTCCCGGACTCGCCCTGTACCTCGCCGCGCAGGCCGTCGGCGCGAACCTCACCGTCGCACCGAGCACGATCGACGACCACTGGTGGCGGCTGCCCGTGCTCGTGCTGTGGGCGATTGCCAACTCCGGGGCCGAGGAGATCCTCGTCGTCGCGTACCTGCTCTCCCGCCTGCGCCGGCTCGGCTGGGGCGAGAACTCCTCGCTGCTCGCGTCCGCGCTGCTGCGCGGCAGCTACCACCTCTACCAGGGCTTCGGCGGTGGAGTCGGCAACGTCGTCATGGGCCTGGTCTTCGGCCGGTACTGGCAGAAGACGAACCGGCTGTGGCCGCTGGTGATCGCGCACGCTCTCATCGACGCCGTCGC
Source organism: Rhodococcus triatomae (assembly GCF_014217785.1). Taxonomy (NCBI): domain Bacteria; kingdom Bacillati; phylum Actinomycetota; class Actinomycetes; order Mycobacteriales; family Nocardiaceae; genus Rhodococcus; species Rhodococcus triatomae. The sequence goes on from NZ_CP048814.1 coordinate 1,977,656, forward strand.
CTTCGTCGGCTATGCGGCGCTGCGCGGACGCGTCGGCTGGATCCCCTGACCGGCCGGTGACGTTCCCGACGAGTATCGATGTGCGGTGTTCCCGGCGCACCGTCCGCGGGCACAGGGCAGCCGGGCACGGGACAGTACAGTCGTGACGTGACCGGAGACCGCCCCTACCAGCCGCCGCGCGATCCGCGCGGTCGTGACGCGCGGGACGGCAGGCGCACGCCGCCACCTCCACCACACGCTCCCCCGCCCGGCCGGGTACCGCCGAGGCGCGGGGCACCCCCGCCATCACCGCCCGAGGGCACGCAGGTCATCCGGCGCGACGGCCGCGCCGGAGGCCCACCGCCGCCACCGCCGCAACAGGCGTGGTCGCAGGCCCCGCCGCCGCGCTACGCCCCGAACCCGGATCGGCCGGGGCCGGCCGACCCGTACCGCACCCCGCCACGCCGGGACCAGCCGTACCGCCGCCCCGAACCACCCCGCGAACGGCCGTACCGGCGCACGCCGGACGACTACCGCCGTCCGCCGCCTGCCGCACCCCCGGCGCCACCGGCACCTCCCCGGCCCAGGCGCCGTCCCCGCTGGGGTCGACGTCTCGGCGTCCTGGCGCTGGCTCTCGCCGTCGTGTTGGTGGGCACCGTCGTCTACCTGGACCGGTCACTGAACCGGATCGATGCCCTCGCCGACTACCCCGACCGGATCGGCGACACCCCCGGCACCAACTGGCTGCTCGTCGGCTCCGACTCCCGCGCCGGCCTGACCCCCGAGCAGGAGGCGGCCCTCGCCACCGGCGGCGAGACGGGTCCGGACCGCACCGACACGATCATCGTGATCCACGTCCCCAGCAGCGGCGGCCCGACGACGATGGTGAGCCTGCCCCGGGACTCCTACGTGTCGATTCCCGGATACGGCCAGGACAAGATCAATGCGTCCTTCGCCATCGGTGGTCCACAATTGCTGGTGCAGACCGTCGAGCAGGCGACCGGCCTGCACATCGACCACTACGCCGAGATCGGCTTCGGCGGGTTCGCCGGGATGGTCGACGCCGTGGGTGGGGTCGAGATGTGCCTCGAACAGCCGATCGTCGACCCCCTCGCGGGGATCGACCTGCCCGCCGGGTGCCAGAAGCTGGACGGCCCGCAGGCATTGGGATTCGTGCGCACCCGGGCGACCGCCCTCGCCGACATCGACCGGATGAACAACCAGAGGATGTTCATGTCCGCCCTGCTGTCGAAGGCGACGAGCCCCACCACCCTGCTCAACCCGTTCCGGATGTTTCCCCTCGCCTTCGACACCGTCGCGTCTCTGAAGGTGGACCAGGGCGACCACATCTGGCACCTGGCACGGCTCGCGTGGGCCATGCGGGGAGAGGTCGTCACGACAACCGTGCCGATCGGCGGCTTCACCGACAACGGCTCCGGCAACGTCGTGCTGTGGGATCGCGAACGTGCCATCGAGTTCTTCGACACACTCGCCGACGACCGCCCGCTGCCTCCGGAATTGATCACCACGGGGCAGTGACCGAGAAACCACGGCGGTCACCGACTACCACGGGGGCGATCGACCAGCGACTCGGATGCATTCTTGTGAAAGCCTAAGCACAATAAGGCGAAACTGAGCTCGAGGGCGTTTTTCCGGTCGCCTAGGTTGGCTTCCATGAGCATCGAAGCAACCGCACAGCACACCCACGATTCCGGTGCACCCGTCCCCGACGTCAGCGTCATCGCACCGAGCTCGACATTCCTGTCGCTGCTGCAGGAACAGATCCGCAACGAGTTCAACGCCTCGCACCAGTACGTCGCGACGGCCGTGTGGTTCGACAACGAGGACCTGCCGCAGCTGGCGAAGTTCTTCTACAAGCAGGCCGTCGAAGAGCGCAACCACGCGATGATGATCGTGCAGTACTTCCTCGACCGCGGTATCGCCGTCGACCTCGGGGGCGTGGACCCGGCCGTCTCCGGATTCGAGGTTCCCCGCGAGGCGATCTCACTGGCACTCGAGCAGGAGAAGGCCGTCACCGAGCAGATGATCCGCCTCGCCCGCACCGCCCGCGACGAGGGCGACTACATCGGTGAGCAGTTCATGCAGTGGTTCCTCAAGGAGCAGGTCGAGGAGGTCTCGAGCATGACCACCCTGCTGACCATCGCCGACCGCGCCGGCCGCGACCTGTTCCACATCGAGGACTTCGTCGCGCGCGAGATGAAGGCCGCCGACGGCACCCCGGGTGCCCCGGAGACCGCCGGCGGCTCACTCTGACGTGCCGCGGCGCCACCCGGTGCTACCGCGCCGCCGCCCGATCGGTGCTACCGCACCAGGGTGACCTGACGGCCGCGTAGGCCGTCGCGGGCGCGCCGCTCGGCACTCGTCAGCGGCGCGTCCACGGCGAGGGCCTCCTCGAGCCGTCGGGCGAGGGCGATCAGCCCCGGCGCCCACTCGTCGGGGTGCTTCTCGCGGTCGAGATCGAACACCGGAACCAGCAGGCCCTGGGTACGGAACGATCCCGCGAAGCGGGAACCCTCACCGAGATGCAGGTCGCCGGTGGCGTGGACACGGGCGAGCGCGAGCATCAACTCGTCCTCGTCCTCCGGCCGGACCCAACGGATGTGGGCCTTCTCGCCGGCATCGACCCACCAGGCCGCCACGACGCCGTCTCCCTGCACCCGCGCGGAGGGCATGATCGCCTCGTTCGCGTGCTGCACGGTCGCCGCCACGTCGGCGGCCGGCTCGACGCCTTCCGGAATCCACCAGTCGAAGTTCTGGTGCACGGTGATGTCCAGCTGCGCATCGGGGTCGATCAGGTCGGCCAGCGCCGGTGTCTCGTCGCCGGGCTGCGCGGCCTGCAGGGACTCACCGGCCTCCGCGGTCTGCGCCCACGCGATCGAGGCGGCGAGGTCGCCACCGAGATCGTCCGAGTACACCTGGACCTGGACGCCGACGAAACCTTCCGGATCGTCACCCACCTCACGCACCAGGGCCGCGACGGCACCGGGAAGCACCGTGGCCACCGTGACCGAACGGGCCGGGTCACGCAGCGGGAGCACCGCCGTCGCCGACGGCACGAACTCGCGCATCGCCACCAGATCGCACTCCGCAGCGATTCCCGCGAAAGGCCTGGTCACCGCCGTGGCGGCGAGCTCGCGCTCGGCTTCGCGGCGAGCCAGCTTCTCGGCGCGTTCGCTCCCGAACCTCGGACCACTGTTTCTCTTGCTCTTCTTTCCCACGAGTCCGAAACCTACACGCCGGGGTCGGCCGCGTCAGGAAGCCAGCCAGTTCTTGGTGCGGCCCGGGTGATTGGTGGCGACCCAGCCGACGCCCAGTTCGCGGCACAGTTCGACGTCGGCGCGGTCGTCGACGGTCCAGCAGTAGGTGGCCCGTCCGGCGGCCGCGGCCTTGTCCACGGTGTCGGGGTGCTCACGCAGGGTCTTGACCGACGGCCCGACCGCGGTGGCCCCGACGGTGGTGGCCGCGCTGCCGCCGAGATAGCGGGCGGACTCACCGAGCAGCACCGTCGGCAACAGCGGCGCCGACCGCCGCACACGCCATACCGCGGCAGCCGAGAACGACATCACGACGGCCCGGGCATGGGCAGCCGACGCCGGCGTGGAGATGCCGAACCGGGCGAGCGCCGCGAGCACCTTGCTCTCGACGAGCGAACCGAACCGCACCGGATGCTTGGTCTCGACGAACAGTTTCACCGGGCGCTCGGTCCAGGAGAGGGCGAGCTCGACGAGCGTGTCCAGGGTGAGCAGCTCCGCCGGGACGTCCGGGGTGCCGTAGTTGAACTCGCGGAGCTCGGCGAGCGTCGACTCGCTGACCACACCCGACCCGTCGGACGTCCGGTCCACGGTGCGGTCGTGTACGCACACGAGGTGGCCGTCCCTGGTGAGCCGGACGTCGCATTCGAGCCCGTCCGCGCCTTCCCGCAGGGCCAGCTCGTATGCGGCCAGGGTGTGCTCCGGCAGGGCGGCGGACGCCCCACGGTGGGCGACGACGAGCGGTTCCCTCACGCGGCGGCTCCGTCACGTGAGCGGGCGTCGCCGCCGGCCGCGGTGTCTTCGCCGCCGGCCGCGGTGTCTTCGCCGCCGGCCGCGGTGTCTTCGCCGCTGGACGCGGTGTCTTCGCCGCTGGACGCGGTGTCTTCGCCGCTCGTTTCCGTGACCGCTTCCCGCACGCCGGGAGGCGCCTGCACCCAGCGGGTGGGCCGCGCCTCGCTCCCGCGCCAGGTGCGGCGTTCGATCCGGTGGATCATCGCGGCGGTGACCGTCGCGGTGGCCGCGGCGACCAACGCCGTGAAGGCGGCGAGCAGCACTCCGTCCGCCATCGCCTGCAGAGACGTGCGGAATCGCCACACCCAGTTGACGACGAGGAGCAGGCCCCCGAGCACCCACGTCGCCCACCACACTCGGACGAGGAGCAGCGCGCGGGGATCACGCCGCACGATCTCGAGCAGGTAGACGGCGGGCATCACCAGGTTGAGGCCGGGCACCGCGCAGCCGAGCACGACGGCACCCGTCGATCTCGGGTCACGGACGCCCTCCGCCGCGAACGTCCGGCGCCGCGCGCGCAGCAGCCAGCACACACAGCAGACACCGGTGGCGACGGCCAGCAGGACCCCTGCCGCCCCGGCCACGATGACGGCAGCGTCGGACGCGGCGAGCAGCATCGGGTCGACGAGCCGAGTGCGGTTGCGGACGAGGATCCCGTACCGCGCGAGTTCCGCCACGGCCGCGAGCAGATAAGCCCCCGCGGTCCACAGGGCGAAGACGGCGGCGTTCTCCGCGGCGGCGGCCGCCCAGTCGCGACGGGCCGGAGCCGCAGCGACGTGGTCCTGGAGGCCCCACCGCGGAATCTCGGTGTAGCGCGGTGTCGGGGAGGGGCCACGGCTTCCGGTGCCCCGCGGCTTCGCACGCAGCGACGGTGGCCGGGCGATCCAACGGAACGATCGCCCCTGGGGCCGGTCCGCCCGGAACGGCGCGAGCAGGACACCGTGACATTTCGGGCACCACTGCATGGGACGGCCCTGGTTCTGCCACCGCGTGGCGCACCGTGCGCACACCTGGATGTTGATCATCCAGGTGTCCCCTTCGTCCCCGACCGAGTCACGGCGCCGATTCTGTCACGTCCCGAGCGATGCGGCAGGCATCCGGCTTCCCGGACGCACTCACGGATCCGCGACCGGAAGCCGGGGAATCAGACGAATGGGAGACGCCCCGCCCCGCACACCAAGCCGATGTCGCCGACACTCCTCCACGGGAGAATCCGGGTGAACGACGTGTTAATTGTGTGACCCACGTCATCGATTTTCGGAGCTTATCCACAGTATCCACAGGTTCATCCCCAGATTTGGGGATGTTTTCGGGACGGTGTGCACAGGTCAGGCGCCGTGGTTCGGCGTCGGTCCACCATCCTGTGCACCGCGCGGTCCACAACACGTGGACCGATCGGGCACTGCGGGCAGCTACCCGGGACGACGAGCATCCCGCCGGTGCCCGTCGCTGCGGACACCGGTGGGACCGAGCCGGAATCCCCCCTCCTGAACTCCGGTCCGGTCCCACCCCGGACGAGCCGACCTCACGATTACTCAGACGTTGCCCGGGACGATCCGGTTCCCTCCTCGTCCGGAAAACTTTCCGATCCCACTTCACGGCACACACGGGGCCGGTCGCCGCGCGCGGCGGCAGCGGTAACGTCTCGGGGCGATGCCCGCATTCGCTCCCCTCACCACCGCCCGCACGGTCGCCTACGTCGCCGCGGCACTGGTGGTCCTGCAGACACTCACGCGTACCTGGATCGCGGCGAACAGCGGCTACTACTGGGACGACCTCATCCTCACCGGCCGCGGCGGGACACTGCCCCTGTGGTCGTCGGACCTGCTGGTGTACTCCCACGACGGCCACCTCATGCCCGCGGCGTTCTGGGTGGCGGCGGTGACGACGAAGCTCGCACCGTACGAGTGGGCACTTCCCGCACTGACGCTGATCGTGGGCCAGCTGCTGGCCTCCCTCGCCGTCCTGCGGCTGTTGACGCTGATTCTCGGCCGGCGTCCTGCCCTGCTGGTGCCGCTCACGCTCTACCTGTTCGTGCCGCTGACGGTGCCTGCATTCACGTGGTGGGCGGCCGCGCTCAACACCCTGCCGATGCAGATCGCGCTCGCCTGGGTCGCCGGGGACGCCATCCGGCTGTATCGGACGGGACGCGTGCGATACGCCGTGTCCGGAATCGCGGTCACCGTCGCCGGTCTGCTGTTCTTCGAGAAGTCGGTCGCCGTCCCGTTCGTCGCGTTCGCGACCGTCGCGCTGCTGCTGCACGTGGACGGGACACCCGCGCCGCTGCGCGCCACGTGGCAGCGCTGCCGGGCCCTGTGGATCGGCGCCCTGGCCACCCTCGCGATCTGGCTGGTCGCCTATCTGTCGATCGGCGAGACCCACATCCAGTGGGCGTCTCCCCGGCGCGCCTTCGGGCTGCTGCACCACGGCACGTCCTACGGGATCGTTCCGACCCTGCTCGGCGGGCCGTGGTCGTGGACGCGGTGGCTGCCCAGCCCACCGTGGGCGACACCGCCCACCCTCCTGGTGGTGGTCTCCTGGATCGTGGTGATCGCCGCGGTGACCGCGACGGTGCTGTGGAAGCGGCGCGTCGGCTGGGTCTGGTCGGCACTGGCCGTCTACTACCTCGGGTCGGTCGCGGCGATGATCCTGGCCCGCTGGGGCGACGACACCGCGTACGAACTGGCCCAGACGTTGCGGTACTTCACCGACACCGCGGTGGTCCTGGCGATCGCGGTGGCACTGGTGTTCCGCGCCCCCACCCGTGACACTCCCACCCGCTACGCCCCCACCGGTGACACTCCCACCCGCTACCTCAAACGGGCCCCGGTCCTCACCGCGTCGCGTCGCGTCGCCGCCGCCTCGGTCGTCGGTGTCCTGTTCGTCGTCAGCTCACTCGTCTCGACGGTGACGTACGTGCGCAGCTGGCAGGAGGGCCCGACGCCGCAGTACCTGGAGAACGCGCGGCAGTCACTGGCCGAGCACAGCGACGTCCCGCTGCTCGACCAACAGGCGTCGATCTTCATCCTCATGCCGGTCACCTACCCGCACAACAAGCTCAGCACCATGCTCGCCCCGTTCCGCGAGCGGGGCGAATTCGCCGACAGCACGACCGAACTGCGGCTCCTCGACGGCGAGGGCCACCTCGTGGACGCCGAGGTGCTGTGGACCCGCGGCATCGAGGAGGGCACCGCACCCGGCTGCGGGCACCGCATCGAGGGCTCGGAGTGGACGACCGTGCCGCTCAACGGGCCGCTCGTCGGCTGGGAGTGGGTGGCGCAGCTGAACTACCTGGTCGGCGACGACGGGGAGATCGAGGTGTCCCTCGCCGAGGGCGACCCGGTCCGCGTCCCGGTCACCGCCGGCCTGGGGACCGTGTACGTCAAGCTGATCGGCGGCGGCGACAGCCTCCGGATCCGGCCGGTGACTCCGGGACTGACGCTGTGCCTGGCTTCCGGTCCGGTGGGCCCGCCCGCACCGAAGCAGAACTGAAACCACCGAAGCGGAACCGGGCGATCCGACACAGAACTGGGCGATCCGGCACAGAACTGGGCGATCCGGCACAGAACTGGGCAGCGCCACTCACCCGAGCGCGAGGCCGGTCACCTGCCGTAGCGGGCCCATGCCATCCGCGTGTGCGCGGCCCCGACGATCGATTCGACGACGCCGTCGACGCCCGCCGACGGCAGGCCGAGCCGGGCGAACAGCGACCGGCGCGGGCCGGTGACCGCCACCTTCGCGCCGGGGTACTTCTCTTCGACCACCGCCCGCAGGGTGCCGATGCCGTCGATCAGCCCGCGCCGGTGCGCCTCGCGGCCGAGCCAGAGATCGCCGGTGAACAGATCGGTGTCGGCGGCGGAGATCGCGGGCCGTCGTGCGATCACCCAGTCGCGGAATTCCGCGTGGATCCCCGATTGCACGTCGGTGAGCCAGGCGATGTCGTCGGGGTTCTCCGGTACGAACGGATCCAGTCTCGCCTTGGCGTCACCCGCGGTGTAGAGGCGCCGTTCCACCCCCAGATTGCCCAGCAGGTCGGTGAACCCGAACCCGGCGGACACCACCCCGATCGAGCCGACCATCGACGTTGCGGTGGCATAGATCTCGTCCGCGGCGCAGGCGAGCCAGTAGCCGCCGGACGCCGCGACGTCCTCGCAGAACGCGAGCACGGGGACCTCGTGTTCGTCGGCGAGCTGGCGGATCCGGGCGGCGAGGTACTCGCACTGGGTGGGCGAGCCGCCCGGGCTGTTGATCGACAGGGCAACCGCTTTCGCCCCCTTCGTCGTGAATGCCCGGTGCAGTGGGTGCTCCACCGTGTCGACATTGACGGTCGAGCGGCCCAGACCCGTTCCACCGGAGGCGATCACGCCCTCGATCCGCACCACCGGAACCACACCGGATTCCTCGCCGCCGAGGGAAGCGGGCAGCTTGCCGGTGACGGCGTCGGGCATCTTCAGTGGGAGCTTCGCCATGAAAATGAGCGTACCGACGGTGCGTGCGGCAGAGTGGTCCGCATGGAGTTGCGTATCTTCACCGAACCTCAGCAGGGCGCCACGTACGACGATCTCCTGCGCGTCGCGCAGGCCGCGGAACAGCTCGGCTACGGGGCGTTCTTCCGTTCCGACCACTACCTGGCGATGAACACCGAGGGGCTCCCCGGGCCGACGGACGCGTGGATCACGCTGGCCGGGCTCGCGCGGGAGACCTCGACGATCCGTCTCGGGACGCTCGTCACCTCTGCCACGTTCCGCTACCCCGGGCCGCTCGCCGTCTCGGTCGCCCAGGTGGACCAGATGAGCGGCGGACGCGTCGACTTCGGATTCGGTGCAGGCTGGTTCGTCGAGGAACACCAGGCGTACGGCATCCCCTTCCCGGCGACGAAGGCGCGGTTCGACCGGTTCGAGGAGGCGCTCTCCGTCGTCACCGGTTTGTGGGCGACCCCGGAAGGCGAGACGTTCTCCTTCGACGGCGAGCACTACACACTCGTCGACTCACCGGCCCTGCCCAAGCCCGTCCAGCGGCCCGGTCCGCCGGTGCTGATCGGCGGTGCCGGCAAGAAGCGCACGCCGGCGCTGGCCGCGCGGTTCGCGAGCGAATTCAACGCACCGTTCATGTCTCTCGCCGACACGGAGGCCATGTTCGGCCGCGTGCGCGCCGCCTGCGCCGACACCGGCCGCGATTCCGGCGAGCTCGTCTACTCCAACGCCCTCGTCCTGTGCTGTGGCCGCACCGAGGAGGAGATCGCACGCCGGGCCGACGCCATCGGCCGCGACGTGGCGGAACTCCGCGAGAACGGCCTGGCCGGAATGCCTGCGGAACTGGTGGACAAGATCGGCCGCTACTCGGAGGTGGGCAGCGAACGTATCTACCTCCAGACGCTGGACCTGTCGGACATCGACCACCTGGAACTGGTCGCGAGCGAGGTCATACCGCAGTTGGGATGACCCGGGAGCTCGGCGGGGATGCGGGGCTCAGCTGCGACTGGCCTCACCGAGGAACAGCCGGAGTTCCCGCTCCCACTGCCGGTCTCGGTGCCGGTCGATCGACGCCCTCGCCACCAGGAAGGCGCAGACCATCAGCGAGGTGGCGGCGAACCAGGTGAACATGCCGCTCACGACAGCGGCCGTCGTGACGGCTCCGCTGCTGAGCGGAGGAGCCGTCGCCGCGCCGTCCCGATCGACCCAGATCTCCACGGACGTGCCCGCCGCGGTGTCGGGGGCGACGGCGAGGTCGTCGCGGTGCACGGTTCCGTTCCAGGTCCACGTCGCGGGCGCGGTGTCGAAGGAGCCTGCGGTGACGTACTCCGCGGGTGTCGTGCTGTGCCGCTCGGAGGCTCCGGTGGTGGTGGCGGTGACCGCCGTCGACCGTTCCGCCTGTTCGTCGGCGAGTGCGGACTGCGCCGCGCCGACCGCGAATCCCACCCAGATCGACAGCGGGATCAACGCCACCGACACGAGGGCCAGAGTGGCTTTCAACGCCGACTCGAGCCGGTCCGAACCTCTCTTCAACGTGTTGCCTCTGCGGCTGGACATCTGATCAGGTCCTTCCCACCCCGGCAGTGCTCCAGCTCCCACATTCGTCTGTCACCAGCACGATTTCAAGTCCGGGTAGCCCTACGACTCTGTGTCGTTGCGCACGCACCCGTCGTGGCCGCCGCGCACCACCGCCCCACCCACCCGCGCTACCAACCCCTTCCCACCCGGATGGGGGCGATCAGTTCGGCGGTGGGGGCGATCAGTTCGGCGGGAGGATGTCCGTCTGAGCCGGCACCTCGTCCTGCTTCAGCAGGCCGACGGGGCAGCTGACCCCGGTCGCGTGCACGGGGCAGTATCCGCCGGGGTTCTTCGCCAGGTACTGCTGGTGATAGCCCTCGGCGTAGTAGAACTCGGTGAGTGGCGCGATTTCCGTGGTCACCGCGCCGTACCCGGCCTCGGCGAGTCGCGCGCCGAAGGCCTCCGCGGTGGCTTCCGCCGCCTCGATCTGGCTCTCGTCGAACGTGTAGATCGCGGAGCGGTACTGGGTGCCCTGGTCGTTGCCCTGACGCATGCCCTGCGTGGGGTCGTGGTTCTCCCAGAATTGGCGGAGGAGCTGCTCGTACGAGATCTTCGACGGGTCGAACACCACGAGGACGGCCTCGGTGTGGCCGGTCAGGCCCGAGCACACCTCCTCGTACGTGGGGTTCGGCGTGTAGCCACCGGCATATCCGACGGCGGTGGAGTAGACGCCGTCGAGCTGCCAGAACTCCTTCTCCGCGCCCCAGAAACACCCCATCCCGACGACGGCACGCTGCATTCCCTCGGGAAACGGTGGGACGAGGGGATGACCGTTGACGTAGTGACTCTCGGGGACCGGCATCGTCTGCTCGCGTCCCGGCAGCGCCCGATCGGCCGTCACCATGTCCGACCCAGCCGCTGTCCGTCCCAGAAGCTCGTCGTACCAACTCATGCCTCGATGCTACGCGCGCCCGCGGCGGTGCCGCCCTCGCTCACAGCGGTGCCGCCCTCGCTCACAGCGGTGCCGCTTTCACTCACCGTGGTGCCGGGAGGGGCGGCTCGCCTGCGTGAGCCCGGTCCGCGGGCCGAGAGCCATCGCGTCGCGGGAACCTCGACCCACCGATACATCACGTCCGCGACCACCGCGGTCACCAGCAGGAAGGCGACGACGGCGCCGGTCGGCCCGACGAATCCCACCGTGTTCTCGTAGACCCGATACAGGACCAGGGTGTGGATGAGATAGATCGCGAAGCTGCGTTGCGACGTCCACCGCACCAGCGCCCACCGCGACGCCGGTCCCTGATAGCGGCCGATGAGCACCACGGCGGCAGCGACGACGGCGATCGTCCAGAGGTAGCTCTCCCCAGCCCAGTACACGCGATAGTCGGTGGCCAGGACGATCACCCCGACCTGGGCGAGACCGGCGACGACGAGCCAGCGGCGTTCCGCCAGCCCCGCGAATCCGAGATAGATGATCTGGCCGAGGAACACCACGGGCAGCGTCGCCGCGACGCGGGACAGCATCGGCACCGAGTACGGCTGCGAGATGTAGAGGTTGTAGAACAGGATCAGCGAACACAGCGCCGCGCCCGCGATGGGCATCGCGACCGGAGCGGTCCGCAGGATCGGCCGGGACGCGACGCACAGCAGGTAGAACGCGATCTGCACGACCAGCGTCCAGGTGACGCCGAGGACGACCACCTGCGGCTTGAGGAAGAACCCGCCGAAGAACATGCTCAGCGCGGCCTCGCCGTTGGAGATCGTCTCGTGGCCGCTGAACATGCCGTTGATCCCGAATTTGACCAACAGCACCGCGGCCAGAACGGCCACCCAGAATGCGGGAAGAATCCGGGCGAGCCGGTGGTAGAGGAACTTTCCCGGGGTTTGGCGTACCGCCGAGCGGGTAATCAGTGCCCCGGTCAGCATCATGAACACCGCGACGCCGAGGAAGGAGAGATGCTGGTTGAGTCCTCCGTGCACGACGAACACCTCGTGGACGAGGTCGATCCCCCACCAGCCGGTACCCAGGTCGTCGATGACGTAGAACGAGATGTGCGAGTAGAGCACCGTGATAACGGCGAGGAACCGCAGTAGATCCGCGCCGGTCAGCTCGACACGCGGCGCGGCTGCACGCGAATCGGTGACCGGTACGAGTGGAGGCACCGGCCAAGCTTAAGGTTTTGTTCACCTGTGAGCCGAATTGCGGCCTCCCCCAGGTGAGCAGCCACTGTTGCGGACGGTGTACCAATGTACTTGGGTGGATACCTGATGTACTCGGGTGAATACCCGGTGCCGGGGTTCGGAGAATCCGGGCCCGGTCCGACCGACCATCCGGACAATTGCATCGAACAATCGCATCGAAGACGCACGCAAACCAGGGCCGACAGGCTCGAACAGAAGGGACCCTCGTGTCTGTTTACACGCTGCCGGAACTCCCCTACGACTATGCAGCCCTCGAACCGCACATCTCCGGCAAGATCATGGAGCTGCACCACGACAAGCACCACGCGACCTACGTGGCCGGCGCGAACCAGGCGCTCGAGCAGCTTGCCGAGGCTCGGGAGGACGGCACCATCGGCGCCAAGGCTCCGCTGCTCTCGCGCAACCTCGCATTCCACCTCGGTGGCCACACCAACCACTCGATCTTCTGGCAGAACCTGTCCCCCAACGGTGGTGGCAGCCCCGAGGGTGAGCTGGGTGCGGCCATCAACGACCAGTTCGGGTCGTTCGACAAGTTCCAGGCGCACTTCACCGCCGTCGCGCTGACCCTGCAGGGTTCCGGATGGGCCGTCCTCGGCTACGACACGATCGGGCAGCGCCTGGTCATCGAGCAGCTCACCGACCAGCACGGCAACATCTCGGCCGCGATCATCCCGGTCGTCCTGCTCGACATGTGGGAGCACGCCTTCTACCTCGACTACCAGAACGTCAAGCCGGACTACGTCAAGGCGTGGTGGAACATCGTCAACTGGGAGGACGCCGGTCAGCGCTTCGACCGCGCCCGCAGCCAGGGCAACGGCATCCTGGGCTGAACCGGCCCCGACACCCGCGGCGCCCGCGAATTCAGCTCACGGCTGGGTTCGCGGGCGTCGTGCTGTCTCCGGAGCCGTCCCGGCGCCGCAGCTGCAGCCCCATCCAGCCGACCACGGCGGCCAGCACGATCGTGGTCCCGGCGAGGACTGCGGTGGTCCGTTGCGGGGTCAGCAGCGGCTCCGGGCTCGTCGCGGCCAGCTCGACCGGCGCGGCGAGCACCGTCGACAACTGTTCCTGCTGGGCGGGCGAACGCACCGGGAGCCCTTCCATTCCCTGCCCGATCCCCGAGGACACCTGGCCGGAGAGTGCGTTGAGCTGATCGAACCCGGCCGTGATCTGGCCGGTCACCTCGGCCAGCATTGTCGGCGCTTGTTCCGCGAGCGGGCCGATCCCCGCGTCGAGCTGCTGCGCAGCCGAACTCAGCTGGGCGCTCGCGTCGGACACCTGCCCGAGGGCCACTCGCACGAGTTCCCCGAGTTCGGACGTCTGATCCACCGATCCGCCCAGCATGCCCGGAAGCGCTGCGAGCTGGGTGGAGACGGCCGTGAGGTCGGCGCTCGCCTGGCCGAGTGACTCGGCTGCCTCGGGTGCGAGTGGCTCCACGACGGGCAGGAGTCGGTCGAGGGTGAGGGCCGCCCGGTCGGCGCCCTCGGTGACGTCGCCGAGGGTGAGCCCCAGCGTGTCGAGCCGCGCGGCGGCATCCTCCGCGGGCCCGGAGGCCTGGCCGACCGCCCCGGAGACGGTCCGGGACACGTCGAGCAGTTCGGTCGCACCGGATCGGGCCGTCTCGAGCAGCGGGAGCAGTTCGTCCGCGCTGCCCGTGAGATCGCCGGCGGCATCCGCCGCCGCCTTGGTGCCCGCCGTGAGCAGACCGGCCGTGGCACCTGCCTGCTGGAACCTGGTGCGGGCCGTGGCGGTGTCGGTGAGCAGGTCACCGATCCCGTCTGCCCCGATCCGGGACGAGAGCAGGCTCGACAGTTCCCCGGCCGCCCCCGCGTCGTCGGTGTGCAGTTGCAGGTCCAGGCGCGCCTGGCGCGGTTCGGGCCCCCACAACGAGGCCACCGATTCGCTGAAGTCCGCGGGAACGGTGACCGTCGCCGACGCGTCGTCGCCCGCCGGGACGACGGTCCACCCCGAGGTCTCGTCCTCGGCGAGGCTCGCCACCAGCGCTTCTCCCGCACGCAACGTTTCGCCGTCGAGTTCCCATCCGTCGTCCCGGTCGACGATCGCCACGGTGCGGGCGTCGGCCGGGCGGTCCCAGACGAGGGCGACGGCCACCACCGCGACGAGCGCGGCGAGGAGCGCCACGAGGAGCGGCCATCGGCGACGGAGCAGCAGCAACAGGGTCGTCATGGGCGTGAGGATAGGTGTGCGGGGTGGCGCCGCCCTGTGACGCGAATGTGAGAACTCTGAGACCGCCTCCGGCGCGGGCCGCCACGCGCTGGTACGGACGTACAACTGGCACTCGAACCCTCTTGTGTGCCAGTGGGTGTCGGGCGCATGCTGTGGACACCCAACGAGGTGTGCAGCGTTTCGGACGTGCAGCGTTTCGGACGTTCCCGACGCGTGTCCACCCCGAGGAGGTTTTGTGATGAGTGCGGTCGATCCCAGCACCCGAGTCGGTGTCTCGCCCTTCCACGCGGCGGGCTCGCTTCAAGGTTTCGTCATCTCGGGCCGCTGGCCCGATTCCACCAAGGAGTGGGCCCAGCTGCTCGCACTCGCCGTGCGGGTAGGGGCGATGCCCGGGCTGCTGCACACCTCGACGGTGTTCGGGGTCCGGGAGGAGTTGCCCGACGATCCCGCTCCCGGAACAGTCGGGATCGTATTGGCCGAGGGGCCCGTACTCGGGGACGAGGCGGTGGCCCCCGGGGCCTTCGCGGACCATCAGCCGCCCGCGTTGTTCGTCCTGCATCCACCCGCGGAGACGACACCGACGCTGCCCGAATGTGCCGGCGCGGCATCGGGCTGCGTACTGCTGCCCGGGGTCCCTCACCTGGGCCTCGAGCACCGTGCGGCATGGGTGGAGGCAGATCTCGAGGGCACCGTGACGTCGATGGTCAGCCGGGTGGGCGTCGACCCGATCAGCCACCCCGACACCGCGGTTCTGGCCATGCTGCTCACTGCGTGAGGGTCACCGAAACTTTTCGATTCGATGCACCAAACTTATTGTGCCCTTTGCGATTTCGAAAACAGTCGGCTAGCGTATTCCTCATCGAAGGGGAGTAGCCCCCAATCGCCGATGTCGACATACTGGCCCGCGGACCGGGCCCGGCACGGCGAACCGGGTCCTTCCGGTGGGCGAGACCTTCGGCCGGTGGACGCACCCTGCGTCCGCGCGGTCCGGAGGCGATCCCTGTCATCCTCCGACCACTCGGAAGGAGGAACATCCGGTGCTCGCAGCCCTCGCGGTCAGCTTCGCCGTCATCTTCGTCGCCGAACTCGGCGACAAGTCCCAGCTCATGGCCATGACGTTCGCCCTGCGCTACCGCTGGTGGGTGGTCATCTCCGCCATCGCTGCGGCCACCACCGGGGTGCACCTGCTCTCCGTCGGGCTCGGGCACGTACTCGGCGTCGCGCTTCCCACGACCCTGATCGCGATCGTCGGCGGTGTCGCCTTCCTGGTCTTCGGGCTGTGGACGCTGCGCGGCGACTCGCTGTCGGAGGCCGAGACGGTCCGCGCCGGACGCGTGACCCGCTCCGCCTTCATGGCGGTGACCGCGGCGTTCGTCCTCGCCGAGCTCGGCGACAAGACGATGCTCGCCACGGTCACCCTCGCCACCGACCACGACCCGATCGGGGTGTGGATCGGGTCGACCGTCGGCATGGTCGCCGCCGACGCCCTGGCCATCGTGCTGGGTGCAGTCCTCGGCAAGCACCTCCCCGAGGACGCCATCCGTCTCGGCGCCTCCGTGCTGTTCTTCGTCTTCGGCGTCTGGCTGCTGCTCGACGCCCTCCTGCCCGGCACCCCCGCAGGCCTCGTCGGTGCGGCGATCACCCTGGTGACGGGCACAGCCGCCGCCACCTGGTGGAGCCGCACACGGCGGCGCGCGCCCGACGCGGCCGACGAGCAGCCGGAACCGGCGGACGTCCTGCGCTGAACCGTGCCGTGGGACGCCCAGCCGGGTGCCCTACCGCGGGGACGCCGCGACGAATTCCGCGGCCACCTCTTCGGCCCGGGCACGGTCTGCGGCCACGAGGCCGATCCGGGTGCGGCGGTCGAGAATGTCCGACGCGTCCAGCGCCCCCTCGTCCGTGACAGCGAACTCGAACTCTGCCCTGGTGACGTCGATTCCGTCGGCCACCCGCTCGTCCGGGCGCTCGCACGTCGCCGATTCCAGGACGGTGCGGGCCTCGGTCCCGTAGCGGGCGACGAGTGAGGCGGGCAGACCCGCGAGCGAGCGGGCCTCGGCGGCATGAGCCGGCGCCCCCACGAGCGGCAGGCTGCGTGTGCGGCAGGCGCGCGCATCCAGGCCGCGCAACGCGATCGCCCGGTCGAGCGTGTCCTCGGCCATGTAGCGGTACTCGGTGAGTTTGCCTCCGACCACGCTGATCAGCCCCGACGGCGCCTCGAGAACGGCATGGTCCCGCGAGACGTCCGCCGTGTGGCCCTCCCCGGTGTCGATGAGGGGACGCAACCCGGCGAACGCCCCGGTGACGTCGGCACGGGTGACCTCCGTTGCCAGGGCAGTGTTGATGGTGTCGAGCAGAAATCCGATCTCTGAGTCCGTCGGCGTCGGCACGTCGGGGACCGGCCCCGGTGCCTCCTCGTCGGTGAGCCCCAGGTAGACCCGGCCCAGCTGCTCGGGCATCACGAACACGAAGCGGTTCGTCTCACCCGGAATCGGCACGGTCAGCGCGGCCGTGGGATTGCCGAACGTGGCGGCGTCGAACACCAGGTGGGTGCCGCGACTCGGACGCAGCGAAATCGACTCGTCGACCTCTCCCGCCCACACCCCGGTCGCGTTGATCACCGTGCGAGCGCCGAGCTCGAACGATTCGCCGGAAAGTTCGTCGGTGAGCCGCACGGACGTGCCGGTGGCATCCGAGGCCCGCACCCGGGTGAGGATCTTCGCGCCGTACCGGGCGGCGGTCCGAGCCACCGCGACCACCAGCCGGGCGTCGTCGACGAGTTGCCCGTCGTGCGCGAGATATCCACCGTCGAGCCCGTCCCGGCGCACGGTGGGCGACATGTCGGCGACAGTGGCCGCGTCCACTCGCCGCGAGCGCGGCAGCACCGTCGACGGCGTCCGCGCCGCGATGCGCAACGCGTCACCGGCGAGGAACCCGGTCCGGACGAGTCCCCGCTCGAACCGGCCCATCGACGGCAAGAGCGGGACCAGCTGCGGGAGGGCACGCACCAGGTGGGGAGCCGTGCGGGTCATGAGGATTCCGCGTTCGACCGAGCTGCGGCGGGCGATGCCGACGTTTCCGGTGGCCAGGTATCGCAAACCGCCGTGGACGAGTTTCGAGCTCCACCGGCTGGTGCCGAAGGCGAGATCGCGCGATTCCACCAGCACGGTGTGCAGGCCGCGGGTGGCGGCGTCCAACGCGATACCGGCACCGGTGATTCCGCCACCGATCACCACGACGTCGACCGGGGTGGTGGCGTCGGCGAGGGCGGTCAGCTCGGAGGCGCGACGAGATCGGTGGAGCGCGGCGGGATGGGAAGGCGTCATGGCTTCAGGTATCCGTTCAACGAGTAGGTCAGTTCGCGGGCCAGGTCCTCGCCCCCGAGGATCGGCTCGACCATGTGCGCGGACTGAATGGTCGACTGTGCGGTGAGCAGGACCATCGTGGCGAGCTGAGTGGGGTCGCCGGGACGCACGGTGCCCTCGGCCTGCGCCCGAGCAAGTTCGCCGGCCAGGGCCTCGATGAGGATGTACTGGCTGGTGCCGAGACGCTCGGTCACGTAGGTCATCACGAGCTTGGGTCCGGAGTCGAGGATCGCATCGACGAATCGGCTCGCGTGCAGTTCCCGTGCCACCCGGACGATGCGTTCGACCAGCGCTTCGCGACCTTCGCCACGAGAGGGGACCCGGGTGAGCACCCCGGTGATCTCCCGGGTGAGCGCGGCCGCGAGGACGGACTGGGCGTCCGGCCAGCGACGGTAGATCGTCGGCCGGCTCACGCCCGCCCGCCGGGCGATCTCGGCGAGCATCACTCGCTCGACCCCGAAGTCGACGACACAACTGACCGCCGCGTCGAGGATCCGATCCTCGACCGGCGAGAAGGTCGCGTTACTGGTTGACAACATCTGTAATACTGTAACGCATGACTGCCTCACCTGCTCTGCCGCACCGCCTTCCTCTGCCACCGATGAAATGGGACGCCTGGGGTGACCCGGCCGCGGCCAAGCCGCTGTCCGACGGCATTCGCAGCCTGCTCGAGCAGGCATTGGGCGTCGATCCTGATCAGAACCACTCGCTCGACCCGAGCGAGGTGGCGGTGCGGCCGTCGGCGTTGACCGAGCCGCACCGCACCGGCCTCGCAACCATCGTCGGCAAGGAGCAGGTGAGCACCGACGACGGCGATCGGCTTCCGCGTGCGGGCGGCAAATCCACACTCGACCTGTTGCGTCGCCGCTCCCGCGGTGAGCAGGACGCGCCCGATGCGGTCGTGATCCCCGGGACCGAGGACGAGATCGCCGCGATCCTCGAGTTCGCCGCCCAGGAAGGGCTGGCCGTCGTGCCGTTCGGTGGCGGAACCAGCGTCGTCGGCGGTGTCGACCCGGTGCGGGGACACTTCTCCGCGTCGATTTCCCTGGATCTGCGGCGGTTCGACACTCTCGTCTCGCTCGACGAGGTCTCCGGGGAGGCCGTTCTCGGTGCCGGGGTGACCGGGCCGCGCGCCGAGGAACTTCTCCGCGCACAGGGCTTCTCCCTGGGGCACTTCCCGCAGAGCTTCCAGTACGCGACCATCGGCGGGTTCGCCGCCACCCGCTCGTCCGGCCAGGACTCGGCGGGATACGGCCGATTCGACGAGATGATCCGCGGGATGCGGGTCGTGACACCGGCCGGCGTGCTCGACCTCGGAAAGGCGCCTGCGTCGGCGGCCGGCCCGGATCTGGTCGAGCTGTTCGCGGGTTCCGAGGGCACGTTCGGCGTCATCACCCGGGTACGCCTGCGCGTTCACGCCGAGCCCGCCGTCACCCGGTACGAGGGCTGGTCGTTTCCCGATTTCGCGACCGGGGCCGCCGCGCTGCGCGCCGTCGAGCAGACCGGCACGGGGCCGACCGTGATCCGGCTGTCCGACGAAGCCGAAACCGGCATCAACCTCGCGACCACCGACAAGATCGGCGCGGACCAGATCACCGGCGGCTGTCTCGCGGTCACCCTGTTCGAGGGCTCCGACGAGCACACCCGCAGTCGGCACGAGGAGACCCGCGCCGTCCTGCTCGCGCACGGCGCCACCTCCCTCGGCGAGGAGCCCGCAAAGCTGTGGGAGCAAGGGCGTTTCGGCGCGCCCTACCTGAGGGATTCGCTACTCACGGCGGGAGCGCTGTGCGAGACCCTGGAGACCGCGACGACCTGGAGCAACCTCGGGACCCTCAAGGCCGCGGTCACCGAGGCGCTCACGTCGGCACTGGGCGAGTCGGGCACCCCGGCCCTGGTCATGTGCCATATTTCGCACGTCTACCCCACCGGGGCGTCCCTGTACTTCACCGTCGTGGCCGGGCAACGCGGTGACGTGATCGAGCAGTGGCGCGCGGCGAAGCAGCGGGCGTCGGACGCCATCGTCGCCCACGGCGGCACGATCACCCACCATCACGCGGTGGGTACCGATCACCGGCCGTGGATGGACAGCGAGGTCGGCGAACTCGGAACCGCTATCCTGCGAGCCGTGAAGAACACCGTCGATCCCGCCGGAATCCTCAATCCCGGCAAGTTGATCCCGTGACGTCTCGGCCGGAGCTGCGGCGGCACGAGGTCCGCAGCGTCACCATCCTCACCAATCCGGCTGCGGGGCACGGCAATGCGCCCCATGCCGCGGAACGCGCCATCGCACACTTCCAGAAGCGGGGGGTGGAGTGCATCCAGATCGTCGGTGTGGATGCCGAGGATGCGCTTCGACTGTCCCGGGAGACCCTCGACCGCGGTACGGACGCGTTCGTGGTGGTCGGGGGCGACGGCGTCATCTCGATCGCGTTGCAGGCGCTGGCCGGCGGTGACGTTCCGCTCGGCATCATTCCCGCGGGGACCGGAAACGACCATGCCCGCGAGTACGGGCTGCCGACCGCTGCACCGGAGGCCGCGACCGACGTCGTCGTGGACGGGTGGAGCGAGGAGGTCGATCTGGGCCACATCGTGCGGCCGGACGGTAGCGAGAAGTGGTTCGGAACGGTGATGGCGTCGGGTTTCGACTCGCTCGTCAGCGATCGCACCAACCGGATGACGTGGCCGCACGGCCGAATGCGCTACAACCTGGCGATCGTGGCCGAATTCTTCAACCTGAAGGCGCTCCCGTTCCGGCTGGTTCTCGACGGGGACACCGTGATCGAGCAGGACGTCACCCTGGTGGCATTCGGGAACACTCGCAGCTACGGCGGGGGCATGCTCATCACACCCGATGCCGATCGCAGCGACGGCTTCCTGGACATCACGTTGGTGTCCGCGGGTCCACGGAACCGGTTGATCCGGCTCTTCCCCACCGTGTTCAAGGGCACCCACGTGAAACTCCCCGACGTACACACCTACCGGGCGAGGTCGGTGACGGTGGAGTCCCCCGGAATCACCGCGTACGCCGACGGCGAGTATGCGAGCGACTTGCCCGTCACCGTCAGTGCCGTGCCGAACGCTCTGCGAATCCTGGTCCCGAAGGAGTAAGCACTTCGGGCACTGGCACTGCTCTTCACAGGCACTGCTCTTGACAGACACTGTTCTTCAAGGGCACTGCTCTTCACAGGCACTGCCCCACGCGCGCACGACTGCCGGCCCGGCGCCTTCTCTGCGCCGGGCCCGGGAGCCTCGTGCCATTGTCGAAGATGTAGTCAGAACGCGAGTTTGGGCACAGTGTCCCTGTTCCGTGCATGCTCCCGATCCCGGGTATATCTGTGCCGCGACGTTCCGCATCCCGGATTGCGTCGGCTTCCGGGAATCGGTTCTCGTGCCGGGTCGACGCTCGTCGGTGGGGTGAACACCGGGTGCCTGGTCTTGCCGATCGTCACTTCCCAGTCGGTGGTGTGGAGTAGCCGGTGGTGGGTGCCGCAGAGCAACACGAGGTTGTCGAGGTCGGTGGGTCCGCCGTCCGCCCAATGCGTGATGTGGTGGCCCTCGCACCAGGCTGCGGTGGCTCCGCAGCCCGGGAAGGCGCAGCCACCGTCTCGGGCGGCGAGCGCTGTGCGTTGGGCCCTGGTGACGGTGCGGTGGGTGCGTCCCACACTCAACGGGGCACCGTGCTGGTCGAGGACGATCGCGGTCACCTGTGCGTCACACCCCAACAAGCGTGCGGTGTTGACCATGAGGGGTCCCATCCACGGCGACCACGCGATACCCCGCCGATCCGCGAGATCAGTCAGGTCGTCCGTGTCATCCGAGCCGTCCGTGCTGTCCGAGCCGTACGAGCCGTTCGCGTTGTCCGGGTGGTGGGGGTCCTGCGGGGGCCGCGTGTTCGCCGTGGCACCCGCGCCGGCATGTCGGCGGGCATATTCTTCCCGCCGATCCTGGCCCAGATCCCGCGCATGCACGTGCACCGACAGATGCGGACGCTCCCCACCCTCGACCCCCAGATCACCGAACGCGAGCAGCATCGACAACAACTGGGCGAGCCCGTCCGCGCGGCGTCGGGACGGCGTGCGCGGGTCACGTGTCCCGTCCGCTGCCGGGTGTGGTGCCGAGTATTTCGACAGGGCGGTCAGCAGCATCTCCCCGGTCACCGCGTCCACGTCACCACGAATCGCGACCCGACCATTCAACGTCTTCGACACGTACAGCTCGTTACGGTCGGTGTCCTCCGACGCGGGCTGGTCATCGGATTCGAAGATCGCCTCCAACTTCGCCATCGCCGCCCGGACTCCGTCGGTACGCGCCAACGGCCCGTCCGCCGCCGCCAGCAACGCCGCCACACACCCCGGTAGTGCCTCCGCGGGCATCCCTTTCGGGGGCTTCGTGCAGAACCGGACGATCAGCAACGCATGCTCGAACGCGATCCGCCCCGCATCGAACGCCTCCGCCACCGCGGGATGCTCGGCCAACCCGGCACCGAGTTCCACGATCCGCCCCGCCGCACCCGGCGACACCACCGTCACCGACGACAACCACCCCTTCGTCGACGCGAACCCGTGATCCTCCCGCGTACACCGGCGCTCGACCTCGGCGACCACAGCCACCCGCTGCGCCTCCCACACCGCGATCCGGGCGCTCAACGCGACAGCGTCACACAACAACTCACGACTGGTCCGCTCCCGGAAACGATCCCCCTGATACCCCATACACGAACATTACCTCGAAAGAATGTTCGAAGCAAGACCTCGCATGCGTTGAACTTTCCGATCGCTGAGCTCAGGGCTCGACGATGCCGGGGTCACCGAAAGTGATGACAGAGGATACCGACTACCCTTGCTGCTCATAGCATTTCGCCCGGATTCGCCTACTTGCGCGCGAACTCGGACAGGTCGATTCGTGTTCCGCGGCCAGTGCTCGGAGCTTCTCCACATCGTCGAGTTGGATGCAGACACACGAACGAGACCGAGTGCAGCGGAGAGGCGTTTGACGTCGAGGCATTCGTGGCTGACCGATGCGAGGCCGTGCGCCATCGTCTCGCGGTCCTCGACGACGCCGGCGAAGTGATCATCGAGGATCATTCCCGGCGTGAACCACCTCGTCCACCCGCCGCGTCAGGACGAGCGGCCCCTCCTCGGTGACGGCAACGGTGTGCTCGGAGTGGGTCGTACGCGAACCGTCCGCAGATCGGATGGTCCAGCCGTCCGGGTCGTAGACGATGCGGTCCGTCGTCGCGGCGAACCACGGCTCGAGCGCGAGGGTCGTGCCCGGACGAAGCACCATTCCCCTGCCCGCCCTGCCACTGTTGGACACGTGCGGATCCTCGTGCATCGTCCGTCCCAGGCCGTGCCCCCCGAACTGCGTGTTGACGGGATACCCGTACTCGGCGGCGACGGCGCCGATCGCGGCGGAGACATCCCCCAGACGCGAGCCGGATTGCGCCGCTTCGATTCCGGCTTCCAACGCCTCCTCGCTCGCACGAATCAGGCGTAGGTCCTCCTCCCGCGCCGTGCCGACGACGATCGTTCGCGCAGAATCGGCGACCCACCCGTCGACCGAGACCGCGAAATCCATGGTGAGAACATCGCCGTCGCTGAGGACGTAGTCGAATGGAAGTCCATGCAGGACTGCATCGTTGACGGAGAGACAGATCATGTTCCGGAACGGACCCTTGCCGAACGACGGCTCGTAGTCCCAGTAGCAGGACGTCGCGCCTCGTCGGGCGACCAGGTCGCGGGCACGGTGTTCCAGATCGAGGAGATTGACGCCGACGTCGGCGCGCTCGCCCAGATCGGTGAGGACGTCCGCGACGAAGCGCCCGGTGACACGCATTCGCTCGATCTCGGCAGGGGATTTCAACTCGATCACGGACACTCCATTCGCGGGCGACTACCTCGATCCGGTATTTCTATACCAGCGTACGCATGACGGTATAGAAATACCAAGCTACGATGGGCGTCATGGTCCGTCACCCGCTCACTTCCGCCCAGATCGCTGCAGGCAAGAGGCTCGGAGCGCTGTTGCGTCAGGCGCGCGGCCCCCGCACGCTGGACGACGTGGCCGGGCAGGCGGGGATCTCTCCGGAGACGTTGCGCAAGATCGAGACCGGTCGGCTGCCCTCGCCCGCCTTCGGCACCGTGGTCGGCCTCGGTGCGGCCCTCGACGTCCCGCTCCAGGCGCTCGCCGACGCGTGGCGCGACGCGGACGCTCTCGACACCATCTCCTGACTCACGGAGCGATCCTCACTCGTCGGGCTCGCCGTTCGTCCGGCCCCGCCCCCGCCGCAGCAGCGAGTTCGCCCGACCCACCAAACCCTGCAGCGGCGGACTCGCCCGCACCAGCGCGGGCGGCAACTGCCCGGCCAGATCGAGCAGCGCACCCACCTGCGACTTCTCCAGCAACCCCGCTCCGAATCGCTCGACCAGGGCCGCCGCGCGCTGTTGTTCTCCGGCAGCGAGCGCCTGCGCCACCGCATCGGCGGGATATCCGTGCTCGGCGAACCACTCCGAGGCATGCTCGTGCAGTTCGGTCACCTGCTCCGGGTGGTCACGGGCGAGCCGGAGACGCAGGTACTCCCGGAACATGGGGTGGTATCGAAACCATCGGCCCTCCTCGTCCACGCGCCGCAGGAACAGATCGCGCCGCTCCACCTCCTCGAGGAGATCCTGGGCACGGGCCTGCCCGGTCACCGCGGACGCGAGTTCGGCACACGTCCTCTTCGTGATCGAGGTGGACTCCATGAACTCCACCAACTCGGGTTCGAGGGGATCGAGAACGGCGTCGGACAGGAAGGAGTCGACGATGTGGCGCCGGCCGGTCAGTTCGCCCACTCCGGTGCCCGGTTCCACGCCCGACAGCGTCTGCGAGATCAGTTGCACCGCAGCGGGCCAGCCATCGGTGTAGTGGTGCAACGCCACGGCATCGCTGTCGTCGACATCCAGCCCCGCGACGTCCACGAGGAATTCCTTCGTCTCCTGTTCGTCGAATCGCAGTACCTCGCTGTCGATGTCGAGGATCTCGTCGCGGACCCGCATCCGGCTGATCGGCAGACCCGTACGCACCCGGCTGCAGACGACGACCCGGAGATGGCGGCATGCGTTGTCGAGCAAGAACTTCAGCGCCTCCGCCGTGGACGTCTGCGCCGCACGGTGCCAGTCGTCGATGACGAGCACGAGCATCTCGTCTCCGTCGTGCACTGCGTCGATCAGCGCCGTGAGGGTGTCGCGGGCGGCAGCGTCGTCGTCTCCCGGAGACTGCACCGTCACGGATTCGACCAGATCGGGTAGCCGGCGACGCACCGCCTCGAGGACGTGTTCGGCGAACCATCGCGGGTTGGCGTCGTCCCGGTCGACGACGAACCAGCTCACCGGGACTCCCCTCGTCCCCAGGACTTCTCGCCACTGCGCCGCCAACGTGGATTTTCCGTATCCGGCGGGGCCGTGCACGAGAGTGAGCAACCGGGGCGGTTCGGCATCGAGTATCTCGAGAAGACGCCGACGGCGCACCGTCCCACCGACCCGACGCCGGGGGCGGAAGCGCGTGCCGGGCGTGGGCGGAGCCGTCGAGGGCGCGAGGGGGTGACGGCCGGTGATCTCGGACGGACGGACGGTGGCCCCGTCCGGGATCGGCAACGGATGCACCGACAGCCCCTCGACTCGCTGCGCCTCTCGAAGCCGCTCGCCCAGTTCCCTCGCATCAGGAATCCGCCGTTCGGGCTCCACCGCCATCGCGTCGGCGACCACCGCGGACACCGAGACGGGTATGTCCTCGTCGCTGAGCCGCGGGGTCGATGCCGACGTGATCCGCAGGAACTGCGCCACGACCTGCTCGCCGCTGCGCCGCTCGAAGGCGGCGTGCCCGGTCACCGCACAGAACAACGTCGCACCGAGGCTGTACACGTCGGAGGCGATGGTGGGCTCGCCGCCCTCGAGCACCTCCGGCGCGGTGAAGGCGGGCGAGCCGGTGAGCACTCCCGCCTCGGTTTCGAAGCCACCGGCGATGCGCGCGATACCGAAGTCCGTCAGCTGGGGTTCGCCGTAGTCGGTGAGCAGGATGTTCGCCGGTTTCACATCACGATGCAGCACCCCCACCCCGTGCGCGGTGGCGAGGGCACCGGCCATCGAGACGCCGACACGGATGGCCTCGCTCCAGTCGAGTGGGCCACCCTGCCGGATCTGCTGTTCGAGGGATCCGCGGGCATGGAAGGGCATCACCAGGAAGGGCCGGCCCGACCCGATGGTCCCGACATGCAGGACCGTGACGATGTTGGGGTGGCCGGACAGGCGCCCCATCGCACGCTGTTCCCGCAGGAACCGCTCGAGATTGTCGTCGTCGAGGTCGGCGGTGAGCACCTTGACCGCGACCACCCGATCGAGTTCGGGTTGTTCACAGCGATACACGACGCCGAACCCCCCGCGCCCCACCTCGACGGGTTCGGCGAAACCGGCCGCCGTGAGTTCCGCCGCGAAGTCCGGTTCCCGGACCTGCCGCGTCGCCATCGGATCCCTGTCGGCCATCGGCACTTCTTCCGTCGTGCACCCGCCACCTGAGGATATCGCGGGCGAACGAGCGCTCGGGCGGGCTCGCGTCAATCCCTGCGGGCATGCCGCGTTATGGTGCAGAACACAGCGGCGGACCACACCGGGTCGGCCGGGAGAGCGAAGGATCACACCGTGGAAATTCAGGGAACTGCTGCACTGGTCACAGGTGGTGCCTCCGGTCTCGGAGCCGCGACGGCCAAGCGCCTCGCGGACGCCGGGGCCACCGTCTTCGGGCTGGACCTGCCGCAGTCGATCGAACGGGCCGGCGACAGCGTCCCCGCGGGAGTCACCTTGATCCCGACGGACGTCACCAGCGCCGACGAGGTGCAGGCCGCCGTGAGCAAGATCGTCGAGTCCGGGGTTCCGCTGCGCATCGTCGTCAACTGTGCCGGGGTCGGCTGGGCCGGACGCATCCTGTCCAAGAACGGACCGCACGACCTGGAACTGTTCCGCACCGTCGTCAC
The DNA here is from genome assembly GCF_014217785.1 of Rhodococcus triatomae. Taxonomy (NCBI): domain Bacteria; kingdom Bacillati; phylum Actinomycetota; class Actinomycetes; order Mycobacteriales; family Nocardiaceae; genus Rhodococcus; species Rhodococcus triatomae. The sequence goes on from NZ_CP048814.1 coordinate 2,004,444, forward strand.
GGTGAACCTGCTGGGCACGTTCAACGTGATGCGCCTCGCCGCGGACGCCATCTCGAAGACCGAGCCGGTCGACGAGACGGGCCAGCGTGGTGTCGTGGTGAACACGGCGTCCGTCGCGGCGTTCGAGGGCCAGATCGGCCAGATCGCGTACTCGGCGTCCAAGGGCGGCGTCGCGGGCATGACCGTGCCGGCCGCTCGCGATCTCGCCCAGTTCGGCATTCGCGTCAACACCATCGCCCCCGGCATCATCGACACCCCGATGCTCGCGGGCGTCACCGACGAGTACCGCAAGGGCCTCGAGGCCGGCGTCCCGTTCCCGTCGCGACTGGGCCGCCCGGACGAGTACGCCCAGCTCGTGCAGATGATCGCCGAGCACGACTACCTCAACGGCGAGACCATCCGCATGGACGGCGCCCTGCGCATGGCGCCGCGCTGATCCCGGCACCTCCACGTCGGCACCGCAACGGCCCCGCCGCCCGAGTCGTCTCGGGCGGCGGGGCCGTTGCGGTATCCGGCGAAGCCCTCGGATGCCGAGTTCGCGCCCGAGGCGGACAGCCCCGTCCGCCCCGGACTCGCCCTACCCTGGAGAACCGTGAGCTCCGACGACACCTCCCGCACGGCATCGCTCCGCGATGCGGAACGCACGGCATCGCTCCGCGATGCGGAAACCAAGGCCGTCCACCTCTTCGACGAGGTCGTCGCGCGCGGCCTGCTCGCGCCCGGCCGTACCGAATCGGCCGTCAGCGACGACATCCGCGATCTCTCGGTCGAGCTGTTCGGGACCCGCAAGTACTGGCACAAGCGGATCGTGCGCGCCGGCGTCAACACGCTCGAGCCCTACAAGTCGAATCCGCCCGATCGGGTGATCGGCGAGGACGACATCGCCTTCCTCGATTTCGGCCCCATCTTCGAGGAGTGGGAGGCCGATTTCGGGAGAACCTACGTCCTGGGCGACGACCCCGCGAAGATCGCGCTGCGGGACGCGCTGGAACCGGTGTGGCTCGAAGGCCGCCGGTTCTTCGAGTCGGAGCCGGACGTGACCGGCGCGAGGCTCTACGACCATGTCGTCCGGGTGGCCGCCGAACGGGGCCTGGAGTTCGGGGCGGAGATCGCCGGACACCTGGTCGGCGAGTTCCCGCACGAGAAGATCCGCGGCGATTCCGTGACGAACTACATCACCCCCGGCAGCGACCTCCCGATGCGCCGCACCGACGGGCAGGGGCGGCCGTGCCACTGGATCCTGGAAATCCATCTCGTGGACCGGGGCCGTGGGATCGGGGCGTTCTTCGAGCAGCTCCTCGACATCCCCTGAGCGACATCCCCTGAGCGTCAGCCGGTCTCAACCCAGCCAGCCGACCAGGAATCCGGCGAGCAGGACGGCGAAACCGCCGACCTCCCCGGCGATCAGCGCCACCATGAACGGGACCGTGCCCCGGACAGGGTGCTCGAACTGGTTGTCGGTGTCCTGCTTCGCGCCGTGCACCACATAGGTGACGATGGCCGCGACGAAGAAGAAGATCAGGACCGCCGCCGCGATGAGGTTGACCACCGTCGGCCACGCACTGAGTTCGACGAACACCGCCACCAGCAGAGTGGCGAACGCGTACATCAGCGCGGCCCGGTGGGCGATGTCGACGTACGGATGGGCCAGGTGCGTCGGTGACGTCGCCATCCCGTGGTACTTCCACACACCCAGCACGAGAGCCGCGAGGAAGATCAGCCCCGCGGCGAGCAGGGTCAACGTGGTGTCCACACCCAGGACGTCCGACCAGTCCATGTCGTCGTTCACCGGACGACAATAGCCCGACAATCCGGAAGTTCCTCCCGAACAGGGCCGTGTCTTCCGGCAGCCGCGCGGTCGGGTGCGCGCTACAGCTCGGACGCGAGCGGCACCTCGTGCACGGCGCGGTCGCTGATCCACTCGCGGAGCACCTTGGTCGCGATCACGTCGTCCTCGTTGTACTCGAGCAGACGCGCACGCTGGGAGAGGTCGGGCTCGTCGTCGTAACCGACGGCTTGCCGGTACCAGCTCATCGAGGCCTCCCCGCTCGCCTCCTCGTCTCGCCACGAGAACCCGGCGACGGGAGCGATCTTCTTGAGTCCCTTGCCGTTCGGGCTGATGAACTGATCGCTCACCACCTGATAGATATCCACCCACTGCGGGCTGTCGATGAAGGCACGGATCTCCGCCACCGTGGGGATGCCCGGCTCGCCGGCGAACCGGGTGGCCGAACCCAGCAGCCAACGATCCTCCGCCGACCGCGAATAGCAGTAGGCGGCAAACGTCTTCCCGGACGCAGCGGCGGCGTCCCGCTCGGCGACGAGCCACTGCCAGAACTCCGCGAAGGAGCGCGCCTCGTCGCGGGTGGGCAGCGGATCCCAGGTGACGAACGGCCGGTACATCGACACGCCGTCCGTGTTGAGCAGCGTCCCCCAGAGATACGCCCCGTGCTCCTGATAGCTCTCCATGTCGACGTCGACCTCGACGTCGGCCCGCGGTACCCGCAGTTCCTCGAACCGACGGACCAGCGGAACCCCGGCGAGCCAGGCCTTCGCCGTGACGACGGCGTCCGCGAAGGGCGGACCCACCCACTCCTCCGGCGGCTCCCCCTCGTACGCGGCGAGGGCGTCGACCGTGCGGATCTCCCGGGCGCGCAGCAATTCGGCACGGGAACCGGACGCCACCAGCGACACGTCGTGCACTGCCGTCAGCTGCTCCTTGCATCCGGGCCACCACGGGCAGGATCGGCACTCCCCGATCTGGGAAGGCACGGTGGGGAGTTCTCCGCGCGCGACCGCGAGGCGGTCGGCGAACCGGTCGTCGTACTCGGCCAGGATGCCGGACAGATCGTGCACGTAGATGCAGTCTGCGGCGTACCCGATCGCACCGGCGAGCAGCGACGACCCGGCGAGCCCGTTCCGTTCGAGCATGCGGTGGATCTGCGCCAGACGCATCTGGTCCCGCACCTGGCTGCGGGGCTTGCGCGCATCGTCCTCACGCGGCGCCCAGGCGTGCAGGTCGGAGACGATCGCCCCGCGTCCCGGGTCGGTGACCTTGTGGTTGACGACGATGACGGGAATGTAACCCTCGCCTTCGGGGTCGCGGAGCAGGATCTCCGAACGCCCCTTGCGGCCGGTATCGAGCTCCACCGGCAGGACCGCACCCCAGATCCGTTCGACCCCCGCCGCACACGCCGCGAGGGTTTCCTCGGACTGGACCCGCAGCGATCGATCCGGATTCACCCGCACCCACCGGTCCGGCTCGGTCGCCATCAGCATCTCGCGCACTGCCTCGCGCTTGGCCGCCGCCGCCTCCTGCCGCTGGCGCACCCCGGAGTCCTCGCGGATCCCCGCGACCTGTTCCGGATGGGCGGTGTCCAGGTGTACCCGGTGGCGGCAACGGGTCAATGCCCCGGCGTCGAGGAGGACCTTCGCCGGGGGCGGCTGGAGATGCGGGCCGATATTGGAGGACACGATGCCGAACATTATGTGCTCCCCTAGGCTGGCCCCGAAGCAGCGGCCGCGAGTTGATAGCCTGAGCGACGCGGAAACACCAGGATAAGGGGTCCTTTCTATGGGGTTGTTCACGAAGCGTAAGTCTCGAGCTACCCGCAAGGCCGAAGCCAAGGCGCTCCAGCGCAAGGCCGAGGTCGAGGCGAAGCTCGGCGCGAAGAGCCAGCGCAAGCTCGACCGCGCTCAGATCAAGTCGCAGAAGCGGCTGGAGGCTGCGGAACTGAAGTCCCAGAAGAAGGTCGAGAAGGCGCAGCTCGAGACGCTCGAGGCCCAGAAGAAGGCCGCCGCGCAGAAGGGGCTCACCGTCGCCTCCGTCCGCAAGTATCTCGGTGTCGCCCGCCTGCTGGCACCGGTGCTGCTGCCGATCGCGTACCGGGCGGCGACGGCGCTGCGCGGGCAGCTCGACGCCCGCCGCGCCGCCACCATGGGCGTGTCGGTGGACCAGCTGGGCGACTTCACCGGCCACGGTGCCAAGCTCAGTGCTCGCGTCGCCGGTGCGGAGACCTCCGTCACCGAGATCCTCTCCCGCAAGCCCGACGACGCCGAGACCCAGCGTTTCGCCGCCGCGATCCGGGAACGGCTCGGCGACCTGAACACCGCGATCCGCGCCGCCGAACAGATGCCGCAGAGCCGTCGCCGCGCCGCGCACCACGCGATCGCCGCCGAGCTGGACGGCGTCGAGGCCGACCTGCTGGCCCGCCTGGGCGTCCGCTGATCCTGCTCCCATGAACCACCGCGCACCCGTTCGTCCGCCTGCCGCCTTCCGCGGCGCGGCGGTGGGTGCGCTCTCCGCGGCCCTGGCCGTCGCCGCGCACGGTGCCGGCGGCGGTGGACTGCCGCAGTCGTCCTCCCTGACCCTGCTGGCCGCGGCCTGCGTCGGTCTCGGCGTCCTGGTCGCCCAGTACTCGGCGCGGGGCGCGCCGGCCACCGCCGTCGCCCTCGTCGCCGGCCAGTCCCTCGGGCACCTCGTTCTCGCGGTCGAGACCCCCGGCCACGCACTGCTCCCCGGCGCGGTGATGCTCTCCGCGCATGCCGCGGCGACCGTGGTGTGCGCGATCGCCGTGTCCACCGTCGAGCAGCTCTACGGCCCGATCGTCGCGGTGTGGCGCGCCGTCTTCGCGACCCGGCCTTACCCGGTGACGGCGCCCCGACACGTCCCCCCGACGTCCGATCATCACCTCCCCGTCGTCGCACTGCTACGCGCGAGCATTTCGCGACGCGGCCCACCGATTCCCGCCTGATCTCTCTCCCACACCTCACTTCACCCCTCAGGCAGGAACCTCGTCATGAAGTCTCTCTCCTCGCGTGCCCTCGTCACCGCCGGTGCGGCGGCGAGCGCGCTGCTCCTCGGCGCCGGCGTCGCATCCGCTCACGTCACGGTCGTCGCCCCGGGCGCCGAACAGGGCGGATACTCCGTCCTCACCTTCCGCGTCCCGACCGAATCCGACACGGCCTCCACCACCTCCGTCCGGGTGGAGCTTCCCGAGCTGAAATCCGCTCGTACCGAACCGGTCCCCGGATGGACCTCGGTGATCGAGAAGGACCCCACGTCGCAGGCCGCCACCTCGGTGACCTGGACCGCCGATCCCGGTGTCGGCGTCGAGCCGGGCCAGTTCCAGCAGTTCCTCCTCTCCGCCGGCCCGCTGCCCGACACCGACGAGGTGTCGTTCCCCGCCGTCCAGACGTACAGCGACGGCGAGGTCGTGGCGTGGGATCAGCCGATCGGCGACGACGGCTCCGAGCCGGACAAGCCGGCACCGACGCTCGCTCTGGCCGCCTCGAGCGGCGACGGACACGGCCACGGGGTCGGCACGGACTCGTCGGCGGACCACTCCGCAGCCGAGACCACAGCCGACGCCACCGATTCCACCGCCCGCTGGCTCGGCGGCATCGGCCTGGTGCTCGGTGCGCTGGGTGCCGCACTCGGCCTCGGCGCCGTCCTCAGGGGACGACGGTCATGAGCGCGCGCCTGCGGGCCGTACCGGTCGGCGTGCACCTCCGGGCCGTACCGGTCGGCGTCCGCCTCCGGGTCGTCCTCGTCGGACTGTTCACCATGATCGCCACCACGCTCGGCGTCGGCACGGCCTCGGCGCACTCCGTGGTGACCGGTTCCAATCCCGCCGAAGGCGAACAGATCTCGGCCGGCCCCGACCGGGTGAGCGTCACGTTCAACGAGGCGCTGCAGGAAACCTTCCCCGCGTTGACGGTGGTGGGGCCGGACGGCAACCTGTGGACAAGAAGCGAGCCGTCGGTCGAAGGGGCGACCGTCAGCGCGGAACTGGGCGAACTCGGCCCCGTCGGCGACTACACCATCGCCTATCGCGTGACGTCCGCGGACGGGCACCCGGTGAACGGCACCATCACGTTCACGCTCACCGCGGAAGGCTCCGGCACGCCGGGAGCGCCCGCCGCCGGTGACGCCGCGGGCGATGCCGAAGGATCGAGCGGACTCCCGGTGTGGCCGTTCATCGCCGTCGGCGTCGTGGTCGTCGTCGGTGGCCTGTGGTTCGCGCTGCGCAAGCCGCGAGACGAGAACTGACCGTGGGTGCGGCGACGGCGCGGAGACTGCTGCTCGCCGTACCCACGTCACTGATCGGGGTCGGTCTGGCCTGGCTGCTCGCGCATCCGGCCGGACCGGCACCCGCCAGCGTGGTCCGGGTGCTCGCCGTGGGCCTGGGCTCGACCGTGCTCGGGCTCACCGCTCTCGCCTGGATCGGGCGGGGCGACCGCCGACCGCTCGTCGAACCCGCACGGCTGTGGCAACTGACGGCGGCACTGTCCGGTGCCTGGGCCGTCACCGAGATCGTGTTGCTGGGCCTGGGCGCGGCGGATGCCCGAGCCGGCGCGGTGTCGGGCTTGTCCGTCGCCCAGTTCTCCGAGTACGTCACGCACAGCAGTACCGGCCGGGTCGGCGTGCTCGTCGTCGTGCTCGTCGTCGCGATCTCCGTCGCATCGGCCGTGACGTACCGGCGGGAGTCGGCACCGTCCGTCGTACCCGTGCTCGTGCTCGGCGCGCTCGCTCTCGTGGTGCGCCCCATCACCGGACACATGTCGCAGCAGTTTCTCGGTTCGGCGCTGGACGCGGTCCACGTGCTCGCGGCGGCACTGTGGTTCGGCGGTCTCACGGCGCTCGCACTCACCGTCCGCTCCCGCGGAGCGTGGTCGGTGTGGCTGCCGCGCTACTCCACCCTCGCCTGGCGCAGCGTCTGGGTGCTGACGGTCACCGGCGTGATCGACGCAGTCGTCAAACTCGGTGGGGTGAGCCCGTTCTGGGATACCGGATACGGCCGCATCGTCTCCGCCAAGATCCTCGCCCTCGCTGCCCTGCTGGCGCTCGGCTGGTGGTGGCGGCGATCGTGGCTTCCGGACGCGGAGAGTCACCGCATATCGGCGGAGGTGTCCGCGCGGCGCGCGACCGTCGAGGTCGTCCTCATGGCCGTCGTACTCGGCCTCGCGGCCGCACTGGCCACCACGGGCTGATCAGGCTGCCGCGGTGGCGGTCTCGTCGATCTCGATACGTCCGTCCACGACTCGATAGACGATGTCCGTGCGGTGCAGGTGGCTGCGGTCGTGAGTGACGAGCAGGGTCGCTGTGTCCCGTTCGCGCACCACCGAGAGAATGAGGTCCATGATCGCGGCGCCGCGCTCCTGATCGAGTGCGCTCGTCGGCTCGTCCACCACCAGCAGCCTCGGGTCGTTCATCAGTGCGCGGGCGAGGTTCACGCGTTGACGCTGCCCGCCGGACAACTGTCCTGCCGTCTTGCCCGCGTGGTCGGCGAGCCCGACCGCCTCGAGCAGCTCCCGAGCCTTGTCACGCACCGCCCGTCGGGTCGCGGGAGGAACGACGAGCCGCTGACCGAGGTGTGCCGTCACCTCGAGCTGTTCGATCGCGGTGAGCGAGGAGAGCAGGTTCGACTGCTGGAACACCATGCCGATGTTCTCCCGGCGCACCCGCGTCGCCTCCCGGCGACCGAGCCTCGCCAGGTCGACCACACGGTCTCCGCGGAACCAGACGTGGCCCGAGTCCGGGCGGATCAGGGTCGACGCCACCGCAAGCAGGGTCGACTTGCCCGAACCCGACGGGCCGGTGACAGCGGCGATCTCGCCCCGCGCGAGCCCGAGGGACACCCGGTCGAGGGCGGTGATCCGGCTGTCCCCGTCGGGGAAGGTCAGCGTGACGTCGTCGAGGCGGAGGAGAGGTTCGGTGGTGGTCATCGTGCGCTCCCGAGTGCGGTGAGTGGATCGGTGGTGGACAGGAATCGCAGCGCGAAGGCCGCACCGAGCAGTCCCAGCCCGACGAGGGCCGCTCCGGGAATCAGGGTGGTGGACACGTCGAGAACGAACGGGACGGCATCACCCAGAACGGTTCCCATTGCCGCGGTCAGACCGATACCGATCCCGACGCCGGCGACCGACAGGATCAGGGCCTGGCCGAGCGCATCTCGGGCCAGTGATCCGGTGGTGGCGCCCAGGGCCTTCAAGGTGGCGATGTCGGGCGTCCGCTGAATCGTCCACACGGTGAAGAAGGCCCCGATGACCAGTGCGGAGATCGCGAACAGCATCGACGTCATCATGGTCAGTGAGGCATTCTCCGATTTGTACGAGCTGATCGCCTCGTAGGATTCGGCGACGGACGCCGAGAGAGTTCCCGCGGCTGCGTCCGCCGCCCCCGCGTCGTCCACCCCGGACACCGCGAGGACGGTTGCCTCGCCGCCGCGGGGGTTCTCGATCCGCCAGTCCGACAGCGACATCCACACGGCCGGAAGGTGGCTGTACCAGGTGTCCCCGTCTACCGCAGCCACCGTGAACCGGGTGTCGCCGATCGACACCGTCTGTCCGGCAGCCGCACCGAGTTCCTCTGCGGCCCCGTCGCTGAGAACGACGGTGCCCGGCGCGGGAAGTCGCTGCGCTCCCGTCGCGCCGTCCGCACCGAACAACGAGACGGTGGTCTGCGGACCCTCGCCCACGCCGGCCTTGCCGCGGCTGATTCCGATCGGCTCGACCGATTCGGCCGCCAGGCTCCACGCGTCCACCTGGTCCGGTGTCACGGTGGACTCGTCGAACGACGGCCCGGATCCGGTGTCGGCGAACACCAGCCGATCCGCCGAGATCGACTGGATCGCGGAGATGTTCTGATGACGCAACCCCGCGGTCAGACCGCTGAGGAAGCTCACCAGTAGCGCGACCAGCACGACCACGACCGCGATCAGTGCGAAGCGGCCCTTGGCTGCGCGTAGGTCCCTGAGTGCGACGAACACGTCGACGTCCTTTCCGGGAAGGGTGGATTCTCGGAAAGAGCACCGTCCGGCGCCTTCCCTTCCTCTACCTTGGCGCTGTGACCGGACCGTTCCATCGCACCTCGGAGGGGGACGCCGCCCGACGAAGGAAGGGCGGGCGTCTCCGACTTTCGATGGATGCCGCCCCGGCGGACGGAGATAGCCTGGATGGAGTGCACCGCCCCGCTCTCGATCCCGTCTTCGCCGGTATCCGGACCAGCCTTCACCTCCTGGTCGTGACGCTCGCCGGCATCGTGTTCGTCCGCGCGATCGTGCAGGACGCGCAGTACATGCCGGTGATCGCAGCGCTGTCGATCCTGTTCGTGGCGGTCTATCTGGCCGGTGCCTCGCAGCCGGTGTCCCGGCCGGGTGTGTGGTGGTGGCTCGCGCTGCTCACCGCGCTGTGGGTGGGACTCACCTTCCTCGCCGGTGACTCCGCCTACATCGTGTTCGGCCTGTTCTTCCTGTACCTGCATCTGCTTCCCCGCTTGTGGGGCCTGCTCGCCGTGGCGGCCTCGACGACGGTCGCGGTGGTCGGCGCGGCGATGCACAACGGATGGTCGGTGGCCGGGATCGTCGGCCCGGTGATCGGCGCCCTCGTCGCCGTCGGCATCGCCGCCGGGTATCAGGCGCTGTTCCGGGAAGCCGCCGAGCGCCAGCAACTGATCGAGGAACTGATGCGCACCCGGGCCGAGCTCGCCGCGCGCGAACGAGCCGCCGGGACCGCTGCCGAGCGCGAACGGCTCGCCGGTGACATCCACGACACGGTGGCACAGGGCCTGTCGAGCATCCAGCTGCTACTGCATGCCGCAGAGCGAGCAGCGCCCGACCATCCTGCGCTGGAACGGATCCGGCTCGCTCGCGAGACCGCCGCCCAGTCACTCGACGAAACCCGGCAGCTCATCGGCGATCTGACCCCCGCGGCTCTCGACGGACAGTCCCTCGCGGACGCACTCGAGCGGATCTGCAGACAGGCCGCGACGGAGACCCTGGACACCGCTTTCGTCGTCGAGGGTGCCGCGGTGCGGCTGCCGATGCCCGTCGAGGCCGCACTGGTGCGGATCGCCCAGGGGGCGGTGTCCAACGTCGTCCGCCACGCCGGCGCCGCCCGGATGGCCGTCACCCTCACCTATTCGGTCGACACCGTGACCCTCGACGTCGTGGACGACGGGATCGGGTTCGACGTCGACGTGATCGGCCGCTGCCCCGAGGAGCCCGCCGGCCCCACGTCGGTGTCGTTCGGCCTCGCCTCGACGCGCCGACGCGTCGAGGCGCTGCACGGCACCATGAGCGTCGAATCCGAGCCGGGGCTGACCGCCGTGGCGGTCTCCTTCCCGATCGGGGAGGAATCGTGATTCGGCTCCTGCTCGCCGACGACCACGCGATCGTGCGTGCCGGGCTGCGGGCCCTGCTCGACGGCGAGGGCGACATCACGGTGGTCGGGGAGGCGCCCACGGCGGACGCCGCCGTCGCCTTCTGCGCCACCGAGGAGGTGGATCTGGTGCTCATGGATCTGCGTTTCGGCCCCGGCCGCTCGGGGGTCGACGCCACCCGGGCGCTGCGCGCACTCCCCCGGCCGCCCGAGGTGCTGGTGGTGACGAACTACGACACCGACGCCGACATCCTCGGCGCCGTCGAGGCCGGAGCCGCCGGCTATCTGCTCAAGGACACCCCGCCCGCCGAACTCCTCACCGCGGTGCGGGCCGCGTCCGCGGGTGAGAGCGTGCTGTCACCGACGGTGGCGTCGAAGCTGATGTCCCGGGTCCGGCGACCGGAGACGAGTCTGACGCCGCGCGAGATCGAGGTGCTGCGGCTGGTCGCAGCCGGTCATTCCAACCGGGAGATCGGCAAGGAACTGTTCCTGTCCGAGACGACGGTGAAATCGCACCTCGTGCACATCTTCGGCAAGCTCGGCGTCCGTTCCCGCACGTCCGCCGTCGCCCGAGCCCGCGAGCTCGGCTCCATCTGACCCGCGCCCGGGCACAATGTCACACCGGTTCGATCTGAACGAACCGGTGTGACATCGTCCCAGGTGAGAGGGGCCCTAGCGGCCCGGGAGGTACTGCAGCGCCTTCACGAACGGCGGCAGGATCTTGGCCCAGATCTTCGGCGGGAGTCCGCGCGGGCCCCCGAGGTTGAGCACGCGGGTGGTGGCGACGGTCTGCGACTCGCAGTACTTGAGCAGTCCGTCCGGTCCGTGCCTGCGGCCGACGCCGGAAATGCCCATGCCGCCCATCGGTGCGCCGGTGGAACCCCAAGCCGGGGCGTAGCCCTCGTCGACGTTGACCGTGCCGGCGAGGATGCGGGCGGCGATGGCCTCACCCTCGGCCTTGGTACGGGCCCAGACCGACGCGTTGAGGCCGTACTCGGTGTCGTTGGCCGCGGCGACCGCTGCGTCGACGTCGGGAACGGGGTAGATCGACACCAGCGGTCCGAAGGTCTCGCTGCGGTAGACCTCGGCGTCCTCGGGAACGTCCGTGAGGACGGTCGGCTCGAAGAACAGCGGGCCCAGGTCGGGACGCGCCTTGCCGCCCGCGACGACGGTGGCCCCCTTGACGACGGCATCGTCGATGTGACCGGACACCGTCTTGACCTGGTCCTCGGAGACGAGGCTGCCCATCTCGATGCCGAACTCGTAGCCCGGGCCCACCTTCATGTTGCGCACTCGCTCACCGAACAGACGGGTGAACTCGGCCGCGACGGACTGCTCGACGTAGATGCGCTCGACGGAGATGCAGAGTTGGCCCGAGTTCGAGTAGCACGCGCGCACCGCGGCGTCGGTGACCTCACGCAGGTTGGCACCGGCGGTCACGATCATCGGGTTCTTGCCACCGAGTTCGGCGGAGAAGCCGATCAGTCGGCGACCGGCCTGCTCGGCGAGCAGGGCACCGGTCGCGGACGATCCGGTGAACATGAGGTAGTCGGTGTTCTCCACCAGTGCGGTGCCGACCACGGATCCCGGTCCGGGGACGACGGCGAACAGGTCGCGCGGCAGGCCCGCCTCGTACATGAGCTCGACGCACGCGAGCGCACAGTACGGGGTCTGGCTGTCCGGCTTGAGGACCACGGCGTTACCCGCGAGCAGCGCCGCGATGCCGTCGGACACGGCCAGCGTCATCGGGTAGTTCCACGGCGAGATGACGCCGACGACGCCCTTCGGGTGGTAGCGCACCACCGTCTTGGTGAGAAGCGGCAGCATGCCCTGCACCCGCTTCGGCTTCAGCAGCTTCTCCGCCGCACGCGCGTAGTGGCGCGCGGTCATCGCGATGTCGAGTACCTCTTCCTGCGCGGACGCGCGGGACTTGCCGCTCTCTGCCTGCGCCATGTCCATCAGCTCGTCCCGGTGCTTCAGCACCAGGTCCCGGTAGCGGTGGAAGATCGCGGCGCGCTCGGCGACCGGCCGACGTGCCCACTCCTTCTGCGCCGCCCGGGCCCGCTCCACCGCATCGATCGCGTCGGCCGCGGTGCCGATCGGGATCGTGGCGAGCTGGGTGCCGGTGAACGCCTCGACGACGGGGCGCGTGGGCCGGTCCGCAGCGTCCGGGATGGCGGCAAGGGCGGCGAGCCGCGAGAACGTCGCGGCGGTGGGAGCTGGCATGTCGTACCCCTACTGGTGAGTAGTTCTTCGAGTTACACCAAACCTACCTGGTTCGTGGCGCGTCTCACAGGGGCATCCTCCGACCGGTTCCGAAAGCCCCGACACCGCGCCCCGCAAGCCCCCGAGGACGGTGGCCGCGCGCCGCTGCAACCGGACCGCTGTGACTGGTCACCAACCTGTTCGACAGGGGTTTGCGACTGGGTCCAGCATTGTCGGTCACCCCTTCTCCGGGTCACGAAATCCTCCCTAGAGTTCACCCGGTCGCCGCGCCGATCCCCCGCGGATCCGGCGGCCGAATGCACTGAGAGAGGATCCACACGATGGCGAAGAGCACCGCCGCCCTACTCGCTGAACTGGAGGAACGACTCGAGCAGTCCCTCGAGCCCGGAAGCCCCTCCGCCATCGCCCGCAGGGACGAGAAGGGCCTGCTGTCACCCCGCCGCCGGATCGAGATGCTGCTCGATCCGGGGACGTTCATGGAGACCGGCCAACTCGCCAAGAACCCCGGCAACCCCGGCAATCCCTACGGGGACGGGGTAGTGACCGGTCACGGGCTGATCGACGGGCGGCCGGTCGCCGTCTATTCGCACGATCAGACGGTGTTCGGCGGCAGCGTCGGCGAGATGTTCGGCCGCAAGGTCGCGGCCGTCACCGAGTTCGCGGCGCGGGTCGGCTGCCCGTGCATCGGCATCAACGACTCGGGTGGAGCCCGGATCCAGGACGCCGTCACCTCGCTCGCCTGGTACGCGGAGATGGGCCGACGCCAGGTTCCCCTGCTCGGTGTGTGCCCCCAGGTGTCGATCATGCTCGGCAAGTGCGCCGGGGGCGCGGCGTACGGGGCGATCAACACCGACGTCGTCGTCGCCGTGGACGAGCAGGCCTACATGTTCGTGACCGGCCCGGGAGTCATCAAGGCCGTCACCGGCGAGGAGGTGAGCATCGACGACCTCGGCGGAGCACGGGCCCAGGCCGCGAACGGCAACGTCCACCACGTCGCCCCCACTGAGGAGGCCGCCTTCGAATGGGTGCGGCACTACCTGAGCTTCCTGCCGTCCAACCGGCACGACGTCCCGCCGATCGTCAATCCCGGCCTCGAACCCGAAATCACCGACAACGACCGGAAACTCGACACGTTCATGCCGGACTCGGACAACGCGTCGTACGACATGCACGACCTGTTGGTGAACATCTTCGACGACGGCGACTTCCACGAACTCGCCGCACAGACCGCGAACAACATCATCACCGGGTTCACGCGCGTCGACGGCCGCCCGGTGGGCGTCGTCGCGAATCAGCCGCTCGTGCTCAGTGGCGCGCTCGATCAGGCGAGCGCAGACAAGGCGGCCCGCTTCGTCCGGCTGTGCGACGCGTACGAGTTGCCGATCGTGTTCGTGGTGGACACTCCGGGATTCCTTCCCGGCGTGGAGCAGGAGCGCAACGGCGTGCTCCGCAGCGGTGGCCGGTTCCTGCTCGCCTTCGCCGCGGCGACCGTCCCGAAGGTCACCGTCGTGGTGCGAAAGTCGTACGGCGGCGGCTACGCGGTGATGGGCAGCAAACAACTGGGATCCGACGTCAACTTCGTGTGGCCGACTGCTCGAATCGCGGTCATGGGCGCTGATGCCGCAGTGGGAATGCTGTATCGGCGGGAGATCGAATCGGCCGGCGAGCACGGCGAAAAGTTGCGGAAAGAACTGGTCGACACGTATAACGAGAACGTCGCAACGCCGTACGCAGCCGCCGAGCGCGGCTACATCGACGCGGTGATCGAGCCGTCGACCACCCGTCTGGAAATCCGCCGAGCACTGAAGATCCTCCGCAACAAATCAGCAACGCCCGGATTCCACAAGCACCACCTTCTGCCGATCTGATTCGCCCGACAGAGAGCTTTCACGATGCGTTCGCCGTCTCGCCTCCTGCGCCCCCTCCGCCCACTCCGACTCCTCGCGATCACCTGCGCCGTCACCGCCGGTGCGGCGCTCGGTGCCGTCCCCGCGCACGCTGCACCCGTGTACCCGGTCGCGCTCCCCGACGCCTTCTACAGCCAGCCGCCGAATCTCGCCGACGCGCGGCCGGGCGACGTCCTGGACTCCCGCGTGATGCCGGCCCCGCCGCTGTTCCTCGACACCGACGCGGTGCAGCTGAAGTTCCGGACGACCAATTCGGAGGGAAAGCCGCTGGCGGCGGTCACCACGGTGCTCTCGCCCCGAGGTGCCGCCCCGAACCGGCCGGTGCTGTCGTTCCAGCACGTCGTCAACGCGCTCGGCCTGCACTGTGCACCCTCGCAGGCGCTGTACACCTCCGATCCCGACATCGTGATCCGTGAGGCACCCGCGCTCCACATCGCGCTGCAGCGAGGCTGGTCGGTCGCACTGCCGGACCACCTCGGCCCCAACAGCTCGTACGGCGCGGCTCGGCTCGGCGGGCAGATCACGCTCGACGGCATCCGGGCCGTGCGGAACTTCGAGCCCCTGCAGGCCGGGGAGAGCCCGGTGGCCGCGGCCGGGTACTCGGGCGGGGCCATGGCCACGTCGTGGGCAGCGGCCCTGGCACCGGTGTACGCCCCGGACATCCAGCTCGCAGGCAGCGCCTACGGCGGTACCCCGATGGATCTCACCTGGATGGCGGAGTCGCTCGGCTACGACTCCCACCCGGTGTTCGGCCTCGCGATGGCCGCCGCGCTCGGACTCGAACGCGAGTACCCGGACCGGATGCCGATCACGGAACAGCTCAACGACCGCGGGCTCGCCGTGCGGGACCAGATCGCGAACGGCTGCACCAACGAGATCATCCGCGGCGGAGCCGGACTCAGCGCCGGCCAGGTCGCGAAGTCACTGAGCCTCGCCGACGACCCCGAGACGCGCCGGGTCCTCGACGAGAACAGCCTCGTCCACTACACCGACAGCGTGCCGAACGCGCCCGTGTACGAGTGGCACGCGCAGACGGACTTCCTCATCTCCGTTCCGGCGATCGAGGAGACGAACCGGCGCTATTGCGCGGCGGGCGTATCCGTGACCTCTGCCGCGGTCCCGAGCCCGGATCACATGTCGGCCGCGGTGATCGGCCTCCCCGGTGCCCTGGACTTCCTCGACGCACGATTCGCCGGTAAGCCCGCGCCCCGCTGCTGACCCGTCGTCCTATCCTGGACGGTATGTCCGACCGGTCGCACCCCACCTTCACCCAGTACATCGGGTACCTGTTCGGTCGCACGCTGCCGCCGAGCATGCAGAGCTGGGTGCGGCGCGATCTGGTGGGTCCGGGTGCGACGGCGCGGTACCTGGCCCGCTTCGTCCTGCCGTCGTTCCTTCTCCTGCTGTTGTTCCTGCTCATCCCCGGGCCGATCTGGATCCCGCTGGCGATGATCGCGCTGCTGGTGGTGCCGCTGGCGTACTTCGCGATCGCGCTGATGAACATCTATCGCCGGCACCGGCTGCAGTTGCACGGCCTGGACCCGGATCTCGTCGGCGAGCGAGCCCAGCGCCGCGCGGACCGGGTTCGGGACGATTACGAGCGCAGACACGGCCGTTCCCTCTGAGTGCCCGCTCTCATCCCCGTTCCGCCGTCATTCCATAGGCGAACCCTTACGCCCCATGAGCCACTACGTCTTTGTGGTGTCCACCGGCGGGGTGGTCGGATGAGACGTGCCCGGGAGCGTTCGCTGCGGGCGGGTCCAGTCGAAGGAGTCATGCATGGGTTCCGTTCTCGTCGAGCGCGGCGACGACCACGATCAGGGTGACGACGGCGTCGCGGTCGTCACCCTCGACCGTCCCGAACGCAAGAACGCGTTGACGTTGGAGGGGTTCGTCGAGCTGGGCGAGGTCTTCGATTCCCTCGCCGACGACCCGGCCGTCCGGACCGTCGTCCTCACCGGCGCGGGCGGGAACTTCTGCACCGGCTCCGATCTGGGCTCCCGCAAGGCGCAGCACCCGCTCGACCGGATGCGCCGGATCAACCGGGCGGTGATATCGCTCGCGGAGTTCCCCAAGCCCGTGATCGCCTCCGTCGAGGGGTACGCCGTCGGCGCCGGGTGGAACATGGCGCTGCTGTGCGACCTCGTGGTCGCCTCCCGGACAGCGCAATTCAGCCAGATCTTCGCCCGCCGCGGGTTGTCCATCGACTTCGGCGGGTCCTGGATCCTGCCGCGTCTGGTCGGGCTGCACCGCGCGAAGCGGCTGGTCCTGCTCGCCGAGACCGTCGGCGCCGCCGAAGCCTACGACCTCGGCCTGGTGTCGACGCTCACCGAGCCGGAGGACCTGGACGCGACGGCCCGCTCGCTCGCGACCCGGCTGGCCCAGGGCGCACCCGTCGCGCTGGGTCAGTCCGCGCGACTGCTCGAGCACGGATCGACGTCGTCGCTGGCGGAGGCGCTGGACCGGGAAGCGGCGGCACAGACGGTGAACTTCGCGACCGATGCGCCGGCTGCTCTCGCCGCATTCGTCGCCAAGGAGATGCCGGTGTTCGCCGGTGACTGGCTGGTCGGCACGGCCCCGGACCGCGAGAACACGGACCGCGAGAACGCCGCGATGACGGGAACCGTGCGATGACCCTGCCCCCGATCCTGCGCGACCGGCTCCGTCTTCCGGTGGTGGCCTCCCCGATGTTCCTCGTCTCCGGCCCGGAACTGGTGCTGGCCCAGTGCCGCTCGGGCATCGTCGGCTCCTTCCCGACGCTGAACGCCCGGCCCGCGTCGATGCTCGGCGACTGGCTGGACCGAATTCGCGAGGAACTCGCCGACCACGACGCCCGGGAGCCGGAGCGTCCGGCCGCGCCGTTCGCGGTCAATCTGATCGTGCACCGTACGAACGACCGGCTGGACGCCGATCTCGCGACCGTCGTCGAGCACCGGGTCCCGATCGTCATCACCTCCCTGGGCGCCAGGACCGAGGTCGTCGACGCCGTGCACTCGTACGGCGGCATCGTGCTGCACGACGTCATCGACGACATCTTCGCGCGCAAGGCGATCGAGAAGGGGGCGGACGGCCTGATCGCAGTGGCCGCCGGTGCAGGGGGCCACGCCGGCCGACTGTCTCCCTTCGCTCTCGTGCAGGAGATCCGCACCTGGTTCGAGGGGCCCCTGGCGCTGTCCGGCTCCATCGCGCACGGTCGCTCGATCCTCGCCGCACAGGCCGCCGGGGCCGATCTCGCCTATGTGGGTTCGGCATTCATCGCCACCACCGAGGCGAACGCGGCGGACGGCTACAAGCAGATGATCGTCGATTCGTCGGCCACCGACATCGTCTACTCCGACCTGTTCACCGGGGTACACGGCAACTACCTCGGCGGTTCCATCTCCGCTGCCGGTCTCGACCCACGCAACCTGCCCACCTCCGACCCCTCGGCGATGAGCTTCGGGTCCGACCGGAAACCCAAGGCGTGGCGGGACATCTGGGGAAGCGGTCAGGGCATCGGCGTGGTCGACGAGGTCCGGCCGACGGCCGCCGTCATCGAGCGGATGGCCACCGAATACGACCGGGCGCGCTCCGCGCTCGTCGCGAGTCGAGCACGCCACCCCGACCCCGAGAGCACGGCCACTCAGAGCAGCAGCCGAGCCCAGCTGTCCGGGTGGCGCTCGAGGTAGTCCTCGAATCCGATCGGCGCGTTGCCGGTCAGCCTGGCCACGTCGTCGCTGACCGGTGACAGTTCTCCCGCGGCGACGGCAGCGTAGGACGTCACCCATCCGTCCACCTCGAACGCGGGGGCACCGTAGTGGGCGCGCGAGGCATACGCCTCGTCGAGGGTTTCGTCGACGAACCGGATCCGCCTGCCGGTGACGCGGCTGAGTACTTCGGCGGCCTCGGTGAGCGTGAAGGCCTCCGGACCGGTGATCCGGTAGGTGGCGCCGTCGTGCGTCCCGTCGGCGGAGGCGAGCACGGCCGACGCGGATGCGGCGACATCGTCCGGTGCGACGGCGCCGACCCGACCCTCACCCGCGGGCCCTCGGATCACGCCGGTGTCGTCGACCATCGCCGGGAGCATCGACTGGTACCAGCTGTCCCGCAGGAACGTGAACGCCAGGCCGCTGTCCCGGATGTCCCGCTCGGTGAAGTGGTGGTCCCGGCCGAACGTGAAGGTGCAGTCCTCGGCGGCACCGAGGAACGACAGGTAGACGATGCGGCGCACGCCGGCCCGGTGCGCGGACTCCACGACGGTGCGGTGCTCCTCCCGGCGGTGCGCGCTCTCCCGGCCGGACACGAAGAACACCGTGTCGACGTCGTCGAAGGCGGTCACCAACGCGCCGCCCTGCTCGTACGTGGCCACCGCGAACGTGGCGTCGTACGCGTCGGCGAGCGGGGCGAGCACCGCCGGATCCCGGCCCACGAGCCGCACCGGCAACCGGTGCCCGATGTTCCGCAGGACCAACCCGCCGATGGTTCCGGTGGCCCCCGTCACGGCAATGGTCATGCCAGCGATACTGCCAGCTGGCGGCCACTATTCTGCTTCCTATGACAGAACCCGTGGCAACCGCAGACCTCGCCGACGAGATCGGCCCCGACATCCGTAGCTGCGATACGCAGTTCACCCGGTACGGGGGACGCGAAGTCTTCGCCGGCCCGATCACCACCATCAAGTGCTTCCAGGACAACCTGCTGGTGAAGCAGACCCTCAGCGAGCCCGGCAACGGTGGCGTCCTCGTCGTCGACGGAGACGCGAGTGTCCACACCGCTCTCGTCGGCGACATCATTGCCGGGCGCGGCGTCGACAACGGCTGGGCGGGCGTGATCGTCCACGGCGCGGTCCGCGACTCGTCGATCCTGAGGACTCTCGACATCGGCGTGAAGGCCCTGGGCACCAACCCGCGCAAGAGCACCCAGACCGGCTCCGGGGAGAAGAACGTGCCGGTGAGCTTCGGCGGCGTCACCTTCCATCCCGGCGAGATCGTCTACGCGGACGCGGACGGCGTCGTCGTCCGCTGAGACAGCGATGCGGAAGGGGCGGGGATCCGGCGGTCTCGGGACGGTCGCGCCCGTCAGCGGACCGTAGCTGTCCTCGATAGTTCCTAGCGTGGCGGCATGAGTACCGATCAGACCGCCGTCCGCCCCTTCCGCATCGACATTCCCCAGACACAGATCGACGATCTGCACGCACGCCTGGACCACACGCGCTGGCCCCATCAGCTCCCCGACGTCGGATGGACGCGGGGCGTGCCGACGGACCACGTCCGTGAGCTCGCCGACTACTGGCGGCACTCCTTCGATTGGCGTCGTCAGGAGGAACTGCTCAACGCCCGGCCACAGTTCGTCACCGAGATCGACGGGCTCCGAGTCCACTTCGAGCACATCCGCTCCCCCGAACCCGACGCCCTCCCGCTGGTCCTGGTGCACGGCTGGCCCGGCTCGCCGGTGGAGTTCGCCGGCGTCATCGACGCTCTCACCGATCCTCGTGCCCACGGCGGCGACCCGGCGGACGCGTTCCACGTCGTGGTTCCGACGCTGCCCGGCTTCGGATTCTCCGGGCCGACGGAGGTGACCGGGCAGGCCGCCACCGAGCGCGCCGCCGCGCTGATCGCCGCCCTGATGGACCGGCTCGGCTACGAGCGGTACGGCACTCAGGGCGGCGACGCCGGCTCGTTCGTCGGCCCACAGCTCGGCCGTCTGCACCCCGGACGGGTTGTCGGCGTACACGTCAACGGGCTGCTCACCATTCCCTCGTGGGACGTGGACACCTCCGGGTACAGCGAAGCCGACCGGGCGAAGGTCGCGCAGCTGAGCGAATGGGGCAGTGACACGGGCGGATACGCCGCCATCCAGTCGACCCGCCCCCAGGCGCTCGCCTACGGCCTGACCGATTCCCCGGTGGGACTGCTCGGCTGGCTCGCCGACATCTTCCACCTCTTCACCGACCCCGCCGTCGATGCCGTCCACGAGGCCGTCGACCAGGACGCGTTCCTCACGAACGTGAGCATCTACTGGTTCACCGGCACGATCGGCTCCTCGATGCGGCTCTACACCGAGGGCGAGCAGTGGGGCGCCACACCGGCGTCGTCCGGCGTGCCGACCGCGTGCGCGAACTTTCCGGGCGACGTGACCGTCCGCGCTCTCGCCGACGAGCAGAACAACGTGGTGCGGTGGACGGACTTCGACCGCGGCGGCCATTTCGCGGCGATGGAGGCGCCCGATCTGCTGGTGGCGGACGTTCGCGAGTTCTTCGCCGATCTCCGCCGGTGACGGTTCGGCGCCCATTGATCCGAAGTGTTCACGCACCGAACGAGAGCGTGGACGCGACCGAGATCGCGAACCTCGCCGTCGCGGAGGCGACGTTCCTGCGCGACGACGCCGCCTCGCGGCCCGGACGGGGGCCGACCCCGGCCGCGGCTATCCCGTCCGGCTCGCGTGCCGCTCCCGTGATTCGAGAATCTCCGGAATGTGCTCCTCGGCCCACTGCTTGACCTGTGCGAGCACATCCCGCAGGCTGCGGCCCAGCGGCGTCAGCTCGTAGTCGACGCGCACCGGGACCTCCGCGGTCACGGTCCTCGTGACCAGACCGTCGGACTCCAGGTTGCGCAGGGTCTGGGTGAGCATCTTCTGACTGACTCCGGCGATGTGGCGGCGCAGTTCCCCGTAACGCAACGGCCCGTCGGTGAGCGCGGAGAGGACGAGCCCCACCCATTTGTCGCCGATCCGTTCGAGCAGCATCCGACTGGGGCATGCTGCCATGAACGCGTCGTACGCCTGCCGCTCGAGTTCCCGTCTCTGCTGTGCCGACTGCGTGACCACGTCACATCCCTCCGGGTTGCCTACGCACTTCAAGGTACCTGGTATCCCACAGAGAGTAACCCTGCCAGTGTTCTTCTCGACAGCGGCCCACCCGGGCCGCGTCCGAGACGAAAGGACCGAAGCCATGCGTGCAGCCGTCGTTCACACCCCCGGTGGTGTCGAGAGCATCGAGCTCGTGGACGTCCCGGTACCCACACCCGGGCGGGGCGAGATCCGGATCGCGGTCGCGGCCGCCGGGGTGAACCCCGTCGATCTCGCCACCCGCCGAGGTCTCTTCCACGACCTCGGTGTTCTCACCCCGGGCACGCCCGTCGGGTTGGGATGGGAGGTCGCCGGCACCGTCGACGCCGTCGGCACGGATGTGGGCACGTTCCGGGTGGGCGACCGAGTGGCCGCTCTCGTGACGGATCTGTCGGCACCGCTCGCCGGGTACGCCGAGTACCTGGTGGTGGGTGCCGACGCCGCCGCCACGCTCCCGGACGATCTGGAGCTCACCGCCGCCGCCACCCTGCCGCTCAGCGCCCTGACCGCGGACCAGGCGCTGACGACCTCGGGTGTACGGGCCGGGGAGACCCTGCTCGTCACCGGAGCCGGCGGCATGGTCGGCGGATATCTCGTCCAGCTCGCCGCGCGGCAGGGTGTCGAGGTGATCGCCCTGGCGACCGACGCCGACGAACCCGTCCTCCGGGAGTTCGGTGCGCGGGCCGTGCTCGATCGCGACATCGACGTGCCGGCAGCGGTGCGCGCACTACGGCCCGCTGGCGTGGACGCGGTCGTCGATGCCGCGAACATCGCTGCGCCCGCAGTGGATTCGCTGCGTCCGGACGGCACCTACGTCGGGCTGCTTCCCGCGTTCGCGCCGACCGCCCCCCGTGTCCATGTGGCGACGGTGGAGGTGCGCGCAGACGGCCGTCGGCTCGCCGAACTCGCCCGATCCGGGCTGACCGCTCGCGTCGCCGAGGTGGTGCCGCTCGCGGACGTCCGCCGCGCCCACGAGATCGCCGAGAAGGGCGGGCTACGGGGCCGCCTCGTGCTGGTTCCCTGAACCAGCCACCCCCTACCATCGTCCCGCCACCTGGGGTTTCGGCACGATGTCACAGCGGATCGTTCAGATCGAACTGCTGTGACATCGTGCCGACTGCCCCGCGGGCGTTCCGACGAAATCCGCGTGCGGGGCCGGGCGCACGTCCCTAGGGTTCGGGTATGGACGCTCACGACATCCGCGACGCGTACCTGCGCTTCTTCACCGATCGCGGGCACCGTGTCATCCCGCGCGCCCCGCTCGTCCCCCGCGACGACCCGACGACGTTGTTCAACGGCAGCGGTATGCAGCAACTGGTGCCGTACCTCCTGGGCCGGGCGCACCCGCTGGGAAGCCGGCTCACCGACAGCCAGCCGTGCCTGCGTGCGCAGGATATCGCCGAGGTGGGCGACAACCGGCACACCACGTTCTTCGAGATGCTCGGAAACTGGAGTCTCGGTGACTATTTCAAGTCCGAGCAGATCCCGTGGTTCTGGGAGTTCCTCACCGGCGTCGTCGGCCTGGATCCGGCGCGCATCTACGTGAGCTGTTTCGCCGGCGACCCGGAGCACGCGATCCCGCGGGACACCGAGAGCGCGGGCATCTGGGCGGAATTGTTCGACGCCGCGGGAATCGATTCGGACGCCGTCGATCTCGACACCGACGAGCGTGCCGCCGCGGTGGGCACGGGCGGTGCACGGATCGCCTTCTACGGGCCGGACAACTGGTGGTGCCGGATGGGCAGCGCAGACGCGATGCCGGTCGGCGAACCGGGCGGGCCGGACTCGGAGGTGTTCTATCTGTATCCCCAGGTCGAGCACGACCCGGCCTACGGCGAACACTGCCACCACAACTGCGACTGTGGGCGTTTCATCGAACTCGGGAACAGTGTCTTCATGCAGTACTCGCGCACCGAGTCGGGTTTCGCCGAGCTGCCTCGCCGCAACGTCGACTACGGCGGCGGCCTGGAACGGATCGCCGCGGCGGCGGTCGACAGCCCCGACGTGTTCCGGATCAGCCTGCTGTGGCCGATCGTCGAGAAGCTCGAGCAGCTGTCCGGCGCCCGGTACGACACGCACACCAAGGCGCTGCGGGTGGTGGCGGACCATCTGCGAGGTGCCACGTTCCTCGCGATCGAGGGGGTGCGCCCCGGCAACAAGGAGCAGGGGTACGTCATGCGTCGCC
The DNA here is from genome assembly GCF_014217785.1 of Rhodococcus triatomae. Classification (NCBI taxonomy): domain Bacteria; kingdom Bacillati; phylum Actinomycetota; class Actinomycetes; order Mycobacteriales; family Nocardiaceae; genus Rhodococcus; species Rhodococcus triatomae. Next base: position 2,027,748 of record NZ_CP048814.1, read on the forward strand.
TCGTGCGACGGGCGATCAGATACGCACAGGGCCTCGGGCTGGAGGAGAGCTTCCTCGCCGAGATCGTCCCCACCGTCGCGGGCGTCTACCAGGACCGATATCCGGAGGTCGCGGCCCACCGAGACGAGGCGATCGAGGTGCTCGCGAAGGAGGAACGCAGCTTCCGCCGGACCGTGCGGCGCGGCATCGCCCTCCTCGATTCACTCGGGACGCACGTTGACGGCCACGACCTGTTCACCCTGCACGACACGTACGGATTCCCCGTCGAACTGAGCCTCGAGGAGGCGCATCAGCGCGGAACAGACGTCTCCGCCGAATGGCGGGTGGAGTTCGACGCGGACATGGCCGCGCAACGCGAACGTTCCCGCGCAGGGCGATAGCGGGAGCCCGGGGCCGGCTACCCCGAGGCGACCTGCACACTGATCCCGCCCAGCTCCACCACGTCGCCGTCGCGCAGTTGACGGCCCCGGCGCGTCTCCACCTCACCGTTGACGCTCACCAGGCCGTCGGCGATCACCTCCTTGGCCTCGGCCCCGGATTCGATGAGGTTCGCGAGCTTGAGGAACTGGCCGAGACGGATGGACTCGTCACGGATGTGCAGCGTGTCGGACATGTCCCTATCTTGCACTTTCCCGCGAAACCGGCGCGAGGCGAGCACACTGGATCAGACCCCTGCCCGCGCCGGACGCACCGGAAGGATCGGAAGGAACTGATGTCTGCCCCCTCGGAACCGGACGCCCCCGAAACGACCGACAGTGCACCGGAGCTCGCCCCCGCGGGTGTCCCCGCGGAGACCCACCGGGCCGCGGCGCTCGCCCGCAAGCGAAGGAAGGAACGCACTCGCCTGCACCAGGTTCCGCACATCGCCGGGCTGATCCTGGGCATCTTCTCCGTCGTGGTGTTCCTGTGGAGCCTGTCGCCGACGCTGCGTCACTTCGTGCACACCCCCCGTGAATGGGTGGACGACTACCTGTTCGACGCCCCCGACACCAGCCTCGCCTACGCGCTGGTGATCGGCTTGCTCGCCGCGGCGATCGCCAGCCGCAAGCGCATCGCGTGGTGGCTGCTCACCATCTATCTCACGGCCTTCGCGATCCTCAACGCCGTCGTCATGGTCGCCGACCGCGACGTGAGCGCCGGCATCGGCCTGGTCGTCCAGGTGTGCGCGATCGGGGTCCTGGTCGCCTCGTACAACGAGTTCTACACGCGGGTGCGCCGCGCCGCCGTCTGGCGTGCCCTCGGGGTACTCCTCGCGGGCCTCGCCATCGGCACGCTGGTCGGGTGGGGGCTGGTCGAGTTGTTCCCCGGCACCCTGCCGTCGGGGGAACGGTTCCTGTGGTCGCTGAACCGGGTCACCGCACTCGTCTACATCGACAACGAGGACTTCGGCGGCCGCCCCCACGGCTTCGTCAACACGCTGCTCGGGTTGTTCGGCGCGATGGCACTGCTCGCCGCCGTCATCACCCTCTTCCGCTCCCAGCGTGCCTCGAACGCACTCACCGGATACGACGAGTCCGCGCTGCGAGGACTGTTGCGTCAGTTCGGCGCCGACGATTCGCTGGGCTACTTCGCCACCCGCCGGGACAAGGCGGTGGTGTTCTCGCCGGACGGCAAGGCCGCCGTCACCTACCGCGTCGAGATCGGGGTGTGCCTCGCCAGCGGCGATCCGATCGGCGATCCGGAATCCTGGCCTCAGGCGATCGAGGCGTGGCAGACGCTGGCGACCGGCTACGGGTGGGCCACTGCGGTGATGGGTGCGAGCGAGCAGGGCGCCGCCGCCTTCCACGCGGCGGGAATGACCGTGCTGCACCTCGGCGACGAGGCGGTACTGCAGACCCGCGACTTCAGCCTCGGCGGCCGGGACATGAGGCAGGTCCGGCAGGCGGTGAGCCGGGTCCGGCGCCAGGGCGTCACGGTGCGGATCCGCCGGCACCACGAGGTACCCGAAACCGAGATGGCGGAGGCGGTCCGGCTCGCCGACGCCTGGCGCGACACCGAGACCGAACGCGGCTTCTCCATGGCGCTCGGACGGCTCGGTGACCGGCTCGACGGCGACTGCCTGCTGGTGGAGGCGGTGACACCCGACGAGGCGGGCGAAGACGGCCGGGTCGTCGCGCTGCTCTCCCTGGTTCCGTGGGGTGCGAACGGAGTCTCCCTCGACCTGATGCGCCGGGATCCACATGCCCCGAACGGCGTCGTCGAACTGATGGTCACCGAGTTGGCCACGCGCTCGGAGGATTTCGGGATCACCCGGGTGTCGTTGAACTTCGCGGTGTTCCGGTCCGTGTTCGAGGAGGGTTCGCGGATCGGCGCGGGCCCGGTCCTGCGGATCTGGCGGTCGACGCTGCTGTTCTTCTCCCGATGGTGGCAGCTCGAGGCGCTGTACCGGTCCAACGTCAAGTACCACCCGGACTGGGTACCGCGGTACCTGTGCTTCGACGACAACCGGGAGCTGTTGCGCGTCGGATTCGCGTCCGCCGTGGCCGAGGGCTTCGTGACCCTGCCCCGGTTCGGGCGCCGACACGCGCGAGAGGCGGTTGCCCACACCGGAACCCACGAGGTTCTGCCGTCCCGGGTGATCACGGCCGAGGGGCTGAACGCGGACGGCAGCCCGCCGGAGGTGGACCTCGTCCCCGAGGCTCCCGTCCGCCGCAGGCCCGAGCAGGTCCGGGTGCGGATGGCCAAGCTGCCGATGCTCGAGGAGCAGGGCATCGACCCCTACCCGGTGGCGTACCCGCCGACGCACACGGTGGGCTCCGCATCCTCGCTCCCGGACGGCACCCGCGTCCGGATCGCCGGTCGGCTGTTGCGGATTCGCGATTACGGCGGCGTCGTCTTCGGCCTCGTCCGGGACTGGTCCGCGGACCTGCAGATCCTCGTCGACGCCGAGCGGGTCGGGGCGGACCGCACCGCCGCGTTCGCGGCCGAGTTCGACCTCGGCGACCTGATCGAGGTCAGTGGTGTGATGGGACGCAGCCGCCGGGGCGAGCAGTCGTTGCTGGTCACCGACTGGCGTCTGATCGGCAAGTGCCTGCATCCGCTGCCGGACAAGTGGAAGGGGCTGTCCGATCCCGAGGCCCGGGTGCGGCAGCGGTACGTCGACCTCGCCGTCAACGAGGACTCACGGCGACTGCTCGAGGCCCGCAGCGCGGTGGTGAAGTCGCTGCGGGACTTCCTCGGGGGACGTCAGTTCCTCGAGGTCGAGACGCCGATCCTGCAACGCATCCACGGCGGCGCCAACGCGGCACCGTTCACCACCCACATCAACGCCTACAACCTCGACCTGTATCTGCGGATCGCGCCCGAACTGTTCCTCAAGCGGCTGTGTGTGGCCGGGATGGAGAAGGTGTTCGAGATCGGCCGCGTCTTCCGCAACGAGGGCGTCGACTTCAAGCACAACCCGGAGTTCACGATCCTCGAGGCCTACGAGGCCCACAGCGACTACGAGAAGATGATGGTGCTGTGCCGGGAGCTGATCCAGAACGCCGCGAGCGCCGCGCACGGACGCGAGGTGATCCTCCGCCCGGGACCGGACGGCGAGCTGGTCGAGATCGACATCTCCGGCGAATGGCCGGTGAAGACGATGCACGAGGCGGTGTCGGAGAAGATCGGGGTGGAGATCACCCCGGAGACACCGCTGGAGGACCTGCGGCAACTGTGCGACGAGCACGAGATCGAGTACCCGGCCAAGGGGGACGCGGGGGCCGTCGCGCAGGAAATGTACGAGGCCCTGGTCGAGGACCAGACCGAGTTCCCCACGTTCTACACGAACTTCCCCACCTCGATGTCGCCGCTGACCCGGCCGCACCCGACGATCCCCGGAGTCGCCGCCAAGTGGGACCTGGTGGCCTGGGGGGTCGAACTCGGCACCGCCTACAGCGAGCTCACCGACCCGGTCGACCAGCGGAAACGACTCACCGAACAGTCGCTGCTGGCGGCGGGCGGCGACGAGGAGGCGATGGAACTGGACGAGGACTTCCTCGAGGCGCTCGAGTACGCGATGCCCCCCACCGGTGGGCTCGGCATGGGCGTGGACCGGCTGGTCATGCTCATCACCGGCGGCAGCATCCGGCAGGCCCTGGCCTTCCCGTTCGCGAAGCCGCGCGAGGAATGACCACCCGGCGCGTCGTCGCCGGGCTGCTGTTCGTCGGTGCCGTGGCCTACTCGTCGTGGGTCCTCGGACCGGCGCTGAGCCCGGGCGTCGACACGCTGCGAGGGTTCGCCAGTGAACTGGCGGCCCTCGATCAGCCGCACGGCGTCGTGTTCCGCACCGCCGATCTGGCCACCGGCATTCTCGTCGCCGTCGCGGGAACGGTGGGTCTGTGGCGCCTCTCCCGTGGCTGGATCTCCGCCGTGGCCTGGGTCGGGGCGATCCTCTTCGGCCTCGCCACCGTCGCCGATTCCCGGATGCCCCTCGACTGCTCGGCCGGGGCAGTGTGCCCGGCGAGCGACGCGCAGGACCTGCACGCCGTGAGCAGTTTCTTCGCCGCGACGGGTGGGGTCGTGTCGATGGTGGCGCTGCTGGTGCTCGCGGTGCGCCGGCGGTGGCCCGGGTGGCTGCGCGGATTTTGCATCGCGGCCGTGACGATCCTGCTCGCGGGTACGGCGTGGACGCTGGTCGCCACCGCACTGCAGGACACGCACGACGTCTGGCTCGGCGTCGGCCAACGCACCCAGTTGCTCGCGATGAGCGCGTGGCTGACCGCACTCGGCCTCAGCGTCGTCGGTCCGGGCGCCCGGCAGCGGGTGCGCGGTTCCACGTGAAACGTCCGGGCGAGCTGGTCGCCGGTGCCTACGTGATCGACGAGGGCTCCGGCACCCCGGTCGTGCTGTGCGGCGGGCTCGGCGGCAACTGGTTCGATTGGAACGTCGCCGCCGCCGCGCTGCTCCGGCGCGGGCTGCGGGTCGTCCGCATCGAGCGTCCCGGGTACGGTCTGAGCCCACCTCCCGGCCACGACCCGGACCTGGCCACCGAGGTGGACCGGATGTCTCGCGTCCTCGACGCTCTCGAGATCACCGCGCCTGCGGTGGTCGTCGGGCACTCCCTCGGCGCGGTGTACGTCGAGGGGTTCGCCCGGATCCACCCGGACCGCACGCGGGGTGTGCCGCTGCTCGACGCCACCGACACCACCCACCCGCACCGGATCCTGCCGACCCGGCCGTACGTGGCGGCGGCGCACCGGGTCGGTCGCGGGCTCGGCGGCAGCGCCGTGCAGCGGAGTCTCGCACCGGCCGCGCGGCGCCTCCTCAACCCGTCCACACCACCCGGCGGGCTCCCCGCCGAGACGTCCGCGTGGATCCGCACCGTCTACCGCGACGCGACCTACCTCGAGACCTCGCTGGTGGAGAACGCCGCGTACCCGGCGCTCGCGCGCGATCTGGCCGACCTCCGCCCGGCCCGTCCACTGACCACGTCCACCGTCGTCGCCGCCGCCCACACGGGTCATCGAACACCGTGGGCTGCGGTGTGGATGTGGCGGCAACGCCGTTTCGCCCGCTTCCTCGGCGCCGCCTTCACCGTCGTGACCCCGGCCCGGCACCACGCGATGATCGATCGGCCCGACCGAGTCGCCGCGCTGATCGCCGGTCTGGCATCGTGACCTGCGTGCAGCTGCTCCTGATCCGCCACGCGCTTCCCGAGAAGGTCACCGACGCGAGCGGCCGGGCCGATCCGGCGCTGACCTCCGAGGGCCGGGAACAGGCGGCCCGGTTGCCGCAGGCCCTGTCCCCGTACCGCATCGCGCGGATCTACTCCAGCCCGCAGCGACGAGCGAAGGAAACCGCGGCCCCGGTGGCCGCCGAGCGCGACCTGCTCGTCACCGAACACCTCGGTCTCGCCGAATACGATTACGACCTGCCGCACTACATCCCGTTCCACGAGGCGCAGCAGCTGGCGCCGGACGCGTTCGCCCGGATCCGGGCGGGCGAGTTCCCGAAGTCCGTCGACGGCGAAGCGTTCCGCGCGCGGGTCCTCGACGCGCTGGGCCAGGTGGTCGACGAGTCGGAGCACCAGGACACGGTCGCGGTGTTCGCGCACGGCGGTGTCGTCAACGTGTATCTCCAGGAACTGCTCGGGCTGGACCGACCGCTGGTGTTCCCGCTCGACTACGTCTCGGTCACCCGGGTCCTGGTCTCGCGCACCGGGCAACGCCGGGTGGCGTCGGTGAACGAAACCGGACACATCCGGGACATGTTGCGCCGCTGAACAGTCCGGAGTCCAGTCCCGGGCGATCGCCCGGTCACCTCGCGACGGCGGCGTCCTGGATGCGTCGCCATCCCACCGCCTGCTCGAGTTCGAACGCCAACTCGAGCAGCGTCCGCTCGTCCCCGTGCGCCGCCGAGAAGTGCGCCGCGAGCGGAAGTCCTCGCGAATCCTGGTGCAGGGGCAGCGAGATGCCCGGCCCACCGGCAGCGTTGTTCAACGGCGTGAAGGACACGTGGGCGACGAGGCGGGAGAACAGCTGCTCGAAGTCCTGCGCGGGCGAGAGGTGCCCCAGCCGCGGCGTCGTGTTGGCGACGACCGGGGACAGCACGACGTCGTAGCGGGCGAACATGTCCGCGTACCGCTGCCGGGTGCGGGCCAGGCGATAGAGCACCTGGGGAGTCTTCGTGTAGTTCTTGCGGTACATCGCGTCGAGGCCCCGGGTGAGGGTGTCGGTGCGGGCGGGATCGAAGTCCGCACCGAGCTTCCTACCGCTCTTGGTGATCGCGAACGCCAACAGTGCCCAGTAGAGCGAGAAGTCGTGCTCGAACTCCTTGCCGACCGGCAGTGCCGCATCCTCGACGTGGTGCCCGAGCCCGTCGAGCAGGTCGGCGGTGGCGGCCACCGCGGCGCGGGTCTCGTCGTCGGTCGGCAGGCCAGTCACCGAATCGGTGACGACACCGACCCTCAGCCGGGTGCTCGCCGGGCCCGACACCAGCCGGACCGGAGGCAGCTTCGGGTTGCGGTACGCCTTCTCGGCCTCGGCGAAGAACCGTGCCGTGTCCCGCACGCTGCGGGTGACCACGCCCTGCGCGACGATGCGGATCGGCATGGTCCGATCCATCTGGTCGGCCACCAGCCGGCCGCGGGTGGGCTTGAGGCCGACGAGCCCACACGCGGCCGCGGGGATACGGATCGAGCCGCCACCGTCGTTCGCGTGGGCGAAGGGAACGACACCTGCGGCGACGAGCGCGGCCGAGCCGCCGGAGGAGGCGCCGGGCGAATGTTCGGTGTTCCACGGGTTCCGGACCGGAGGATCGACCATGTACTCGGTGGTGGCGTTGAAACCGAACTCCGGCAGCCGGCTCTTGCCCAGCGAGATCGCGCCGGTACTACGGAACTGGGTGACGAATGCGCTGTCGCGGGCCGCGGGGTGCGGCGTGAACGCGACGCTGCCCTGCCCGGTCGGCTGACCGGCGGCATCGACGTTGTCCTTGAGGATCGTCGGGACCCCGGCGAACACGCCGCTGTGCGGTGCGTGCGATTCGCGGAGCGCTCGATCGAACCCCTCGTAGGCGATCGGGTCCAGGACGGCGCGCACGGATTCGGCCCTGGCGATCGCGGCCTCCACCACCTCGTGGGAGGACACCTTGCCCGCGGCGATCGCCTCGGCGGTGCCGGTGGCGTCGTACTCCCCCAACGCGTCGTCGCGGAAGGTGTGGACGGGTGCGGCGCCGGTCGTCTGATCCATCCTCGGAGACTATGTGACGTGCGTCGCGCGGGAAAGGTCCGTCACGTCCGGACGCCACCCGCCCAGGTACCGCGCGATCCGCGCCTCGTCCCAGCCGTGGGACTCTCGCAGCCCTTGCGCCATCGCCACCAGGTAGGCCGGCGCCGGGGCACTGCGGCGGATCGCGTCCGCCCGCGCCCGCGTGGTGAACGTCCGCATCGGGACACCCTCGCGCACACCGACGTCCAGGATCCGGTCGTAGCAGGCGGGCTCCTGCGCGTGGATGTCGGCGAACTGGTCCTCGGTGACCAGATATGCGCGGGCCGCGACCTCGCCGTCGGCGCCGGCGTCGTAGAACGCACGGCCGCCCGTCCACACCCGTGACTCTCCCGCGAAGAACACCGCACCCGGGAGCAGAAGCGGCACGGATGCCCGTGGCGGTGTCCCGTCCCGCGCGCCGGGGTGCGCGAGGGAGCCGCCCGGCGGACGTCCGCCCTCGAGATAGCAGCGCAATCGGGCCGACGCCATGTTCGACCCGTAGCTGACGTACCAGACCACCACGGTGTCGACCGTACGCCCGTCGGCAAATGCGGCAATTCTCCGATTTCGGAAAATCGGAGGGTCGGATTTGGAGATAATCACGAAAGGCGGTGCTCGATGATCGCGTACCCGGTCCGGGTCTGCTCCGCCGTACTTCCGCGAGCACTGCACAGGGGTGGGTGATGACGAGGGCGAGCCGTCAGAAGAAGCTGAGGCGTGCCGCACGCCGGGCCAAGTCGAAGATCGTCGTCCGGTCGCCGCGGCCGCCTACCGCCCCGGCTCGGCCCACACCGGTTCCGGGAGCGATGCTGGGCTCACGCTATCGGCTGATCCGGCGGCTTCCACCGCACGAGGATCTGTCGGGCTCCCCCGGCTCCTCCCTGTGGCACGCCTACGACATCTCGCTGTGCCGGGAGGTGGCGCTCGGCCTCGTCACCCCCGAAAGGTTCCGGGCGGACGAGGGATTCCGGGCGGACGAGAAGGGCCCGGACCCGCTCCGTTCCTACGCGCGTCGCACCTCGGGCACCGCGTTCGCCGCAGAACCGCACGTCTCGCGCGTGTACGACGTGACGGAGACGGACGGGTGGGTCGTCACCGTCGCCGAATGGATCCCCGGCTGGACGTTTCGGGACGTGGTGCGTACGTCACCCGAGATCGTGGATACAGTCCGCACTGTCCGGAGGCTGGCCGCGGCAGTTGCCCGCGCGCACCACCGCAGCGCGTTCGTTCCGCTCACCGATCCGGCCCGGCTGCGGGTCTCGCGGGAGCACCTCCTCGTCCTCGCCTTCCCGTCCACCCCGGCGAGCGCGGAGAAATCCGACGACGTCGCCGGGCTCGGTGCACTGCTCTACGCACTGCTGGTCGGCACGTGGCCGCTCTCTGCTGCCGAAGGTTCGGTGAGCCGGTCCCGCACGATCGCCGGGCTGCCCGCCGCAGCCCGCGACTCCCACGGCCGAACCCTCGCGCCCGTTCGGCTCCGGCCCGAACTCCCCAGGGAATTGTCGGATATCACGATGTCCGCGCTGCGGGCCGGGGCCGACGGGTGCACCGCGCGGGACGTCGTCACCACTCTCGATCGTGTCCTCGCCGCACTCGTCCCGCCGGAACCCGGTCCGGCCGCGACCCCTGCGGCTCCGACGACGCCGACGACCACCGCCGTTCCGGCCGCACCCGGTCACTTGGAACGCTTCGCGTCCCGGCCCGCGCGGGCTCTCACCGCCGCCGTCGCACTGGTCGTGGGGCTGGGCGCCCTCGGGTGGGTGGTCGGCGCTCGCCTGACATCGCCGGGAGCGCCGGTGGCATCCGCCGACGCCGCCCCCGTGCTCGCACCGCCGCCACCTCCGTCGGAGGTGGCGGTGCTCCCGTCCGGTGCCGTGGTGTACTCGCCGGTGCAGTTCCCGGACAACGCGCACGACGCCTTCCTGGCGGTGGACGCGGACCCGGCCACCTCGTGGTCGTCGGACCGGTACTTCCAGCAGTTCCCAGCGTTCAAGCCGGGGGTCGGGCTCGTCGTGGAGTTCGCCGACCCGGCGGACGTGAGGAACGTCTGGATCGATTCCCCCACGCCGGGGACGTCCGTCGAGATCCGCACCGCGCCTCGGGACGGCGGCGCGCTGGACACCACCCAGGTCCTGGGTGCTGCGGTCACGCAGCCGGGTATCACCCACGTCCCGCTGGACGGCGGCGATTCGGCGATTCATTCACGCCTGCTCGTCTGGGTGACCGCGCTGGCACCCACCGAGGGCGGTTTCCGTTCCGGATTCTCGGAGATCGGATTGTCCGGGAGGCCCTGAGCAGGCCGGCCGGCCGAGTTCTCGACTCGACGCCGCGACTCCACCAAGATGTACGCATGAGCCGGTGGAGCGAGATCAGGAGTTGGCGGTCGGGCGCGAAGAAGAGGAGGCGCCTGCGGGACCTCGAGGGGGCGCTCGTGGTCGTCACCGGCGCGGGGAGCGGTATCGGGCGCGAGACGGCGCTCGCGTTCGCGGCCGAGGGCGCGATCGTCGTCGCGGCCGACCGGGACCTCGAGACCGCCCAGCAGACCGTCGCTCTCGTCGACGAGCACGCCGCGAACCGGGGAGCGACGGCCGTGTTCGGTGGCGGCGCGTACGCCTACGCGGTCGACGTGGCGGACGAGGACCGGGTGCAGCGGCTGGCGTCGGTGGTCCGCGCCGAGCACGGCGTGCCCGATGTCGTGGTCAACAATGCGGGGATCGGCTATTCCGGAACCTTCACCGCGACACCGCAGGACGCCTTCGAGAAGGTCATGGACGTCAACTTCTGGGGTGTCGTCTACGGCTGCCGCGCATTCGCGCCCATGATGATCGAACGCGGCACCGGGGGGCAGATCGTCAACCTGTCGTCGGCCGCCGCCTTCACGCCGCAGAAGATGCTCACCGCGTACGCGACCAGCAAGGCAGCCGTGTACATGTTCTCGGATTGCCTTCGGGGAGAACTCGTTCCACACGGGATCGGCGTCTCCACGATCTGTCCGGGCATCGTGCACACCAACATCGTCAAGACCACCGGGTTCGCCGGGGTGTCCGCCGAGAAGGAGGCGGAGCTGCAGAAGAAGACCGATCGCTTCTACGACAAGCGCAACTACACCCCCGACCGGGTGGCGGCGCAGATCGTCAAGGCGGTCAAGTCCGGCAAGTCGGTCCTGCCGGTCACTCCGGAAGCGCGGTTCGGGTACGTGTGGAACCGGATCGCCCCGGGCGGTAGCCGCGTGGCCGCGAGGTTCGGACTGGAGTAGCCCTACCGCGTCCAGGTCTCCAGGTACGCCTTCTCCTCCGCGGTGAGCCGGCGCAGGCGCTGGGCCTCGACGTCGGCGACGGCCATCTGCGTGGTCGCGGTGACCGCGGGCGGATCGGTCGGCGCGGCCTTGCCGGAGCGCACCTCGTAGGCGATGGTGAAGTCGACGGCGCGGTGCTTGGCAATCCACATCGTCACTCGCAGCGGGCTGTCCGCGTGCCGCAACTGCCCGCGGTACCTCACATGGATGTCCGCGATGAATGCGCTCTTGATCAACGAGGCGTTCTCCTCGCCACCCGCCTCGAGCAGCCACTCGATCCGGGCTTCCTCGAGGAGGGTCACCATGCGTGCGTGGTTGATGTGGTGGAACGCGTCCATGTCCGACCAGCGCACCGACACCGTCGCTTCGTATCCGATCACCGGACGATCCTGACCGGTGCGGTCCCGAGGTGCAACATCGTCGCCGCATCGTGCGGGCGCGTACCCATCCGGGCAACGGTCGGCACCGAATCGTCAGTGAGACCCCGGCACACCGGGCCGAGGTCCGTGACGCGGGGAGGACTGCACCGTGGATGTCGACTCCGCCACTGACGACGACACCGGAACCACGCCGGGCCGACCTCGTCGACGGCTGGTGGCCCGTGCGCTGAGCGGAGTGGTCGCGGCTGCCACCGTCCTGGGTGTCGGGGAACTGGTCGCGGTCGCCGTGGCTCCGGCGGCCTCGCCGTTCTACGCGGTCGGATCGACCACCGTCGATCGCAGTCCCGCCTGGGCACGCGAGTTCGCGATCGACACGTTCGGGACCAACGACAAGCCGGCCCTGTTCATCGGGATGACGCTGCTCATCGTGGTCGCCTCGATCGCGGCCGGTCTGCTCGAGCGCCGCCGACGCCCCGTGGGCAGTCTCGTCCTCGCGGGTCTCGGCGCGGTGGGCGTCTACGCGGCCCTGAGTCGCCCCACCGCCACCTGGACCTACGCCGTCCCGACGATCGTGGGCGTCGTTGCGGGAATCGTCCTCCTGCGACTGCTGATACACACCCTCGACGCCGAACCCACCAGCGAGGAACATTCGCGGCCCGCACCGGGAGGGAAGGTGCGCCGGTTGCCGCGCCGGCAGTTCATCCTGTTGCTCGGCGCCGGCGCGACGGTGGCCGCGGCGGCGGGAGTCGCGGGTCGTGAACTCGGACGACGGATCGCCTCGGTCGCGGAGAACCGGCGGCTGTTCCTCATCCCGCGGGTGGCGGCTCCGGCACCGCCGATCCCGGTCGGCACCGATCTGGCGCCGGTCGGAGCCACCCCGTTCGTGACCCCCAACGCCGAGTTCTACCGGATCGACACGGCGCTCCAGGTCCCGCAACTCACCACCGACGAATGGCAGCTGCGGATCCACGGCCTGGTGGACCGGCCGATCACCCTCGACTGGGACGATCTCACCGCCCGCACGCCGGTCGAACGGATCATCACCCTCACCTGTGTGTCCAACGAGATCGGTGGACCACTCGCGGGAAACGCCCGCTGGATCGGCTACCCCATCCAGGACCTGCTCGACGAGGTCGGGGTGCATGCCGACGCCGACATGCTGCTGTCGAAGAGCGTCGACGGATTCACCATCGGCACCCCCGTGGCAGCGCTACGGGACGGCCGGGACGCGATCCTCGCGGTGGCCATGAACGGCGAACCTCTGCCCCTCGAACACGGGTACCCGGTGCGGCAGGTGGTACCCGGCCTGTACGGATACGTGTCGGCGACGAAGTGGGTCGTCGACTGGGAGCTCACCCGATTCGACCGCGCCGAGGCCTACTGGACCAAGCGCGGCTGGGGCGTGCGGGCGCCGATCAAGACGGCCTCCCGGATCGACGTCCCCGCGGCGTTCGCGCCCGTGACGGCCGGCCCGGTGACGGTCGCCGGGACCGCGTGGGCGCAGCAGCGTGGCGTCGAGGCGGTGGAGGTGCGGGTCGACGGCGGACCGTGGCAACAGGCGACACTGGCCCCGGAGTACTCGATCGACACCTGGCGTCAGTGGACGTGGGAGTGGGACGCGACACCGGGCCTGCACCGGCTGGAGGTGCGCGCCACCGACGGGACCGGGGACACCCAGCCCGAGGATCGGGTACCGCCGATCCCGGACGGGGCCACGGGCTGGCATTCGAGCTCCGTCACGGTCCGCTGACCACACCGATCCGTCACGCCTTGTCGCGCAACCACCCTCGCAACCACGTGAGTGCCGTGTTCCCGGACGAATCGACGACGTACGTCGAGTAGTCCTGGTGCACCTGAGACCCGTAGAACGAACGGAGCTGTTCGACTCGCTCGCGATTGGCGTTCTCGTCGAGCTGGATCATCAGTGCAGGAAGACCACCGGCCGCCGCGAGGTCTCCCCACAGGGCCAGCGCATCGCCGCGGAATGCGCCGACGGCGGCCGCGGGACTGCCCGACGTCTGTGCCATGAATCCGGCCAGCCGGGTGACGAAGTCGTCCTTTTCGGTGGAGCAGTAGAGGTCGCCGGCGGCACAGAAGGTCACAGTGTTGTGGCCGACCCACCCGAACCCGCCGATCCGCGGGCCGGACGCGCCGTTGCCGGGCACGTGCGGTCCGATCAGGGTGTCGCTCTCGGCCCGCCGCGGATCCGAGATCAACCCGACCCCGACGAGCTTCTCCGGCGGGACCACCCCGAGACCGGTGCCGATCTCCGCGGCCAGATCCCCTGCCGCGTCGGCGCCCTGGCTGTATCCGATGAGCGCCATGTCGGTACCGGGGCACGCCGCGGCCATGTCGCCGATCATGCCGCGCGCGTGGTCGACGGCCTGCTTCTTCGATCTGCCGTACACCTCGCCCTCCCAGGGGAAGGCGGTGGCTGCGTACGTGACGTAGTCGGCGCGCACGGATTTCGGCAGGCCACCGGTCACCGCCGAGAGCATGCCGGGAACGGGCCGCGCGTCCGGCTTCGTCGACGTCTCCCAGGTGCCCGGCACCGCGACGACGTGCAGGCTCGGACAACTCGGGTCCGCCTGGACGGCCGGAGCCGCGACGAGGGGGAGCACGGTGGCGGCGACCGCTGCGGACAGCAGCGCGGCGACTCTCTTCATGTGTGTGGATGCTTTCAGCGATACGTGTCCGGGATATTGCGTAACAGGCACACGGAAGTTACCAGGGAATGATCTCCCTCGCCGTGCGCTCGACGCGCTCCCCCACCCCGCTCCGTCGTCTGCCCCCACCACCCCGAGATACCCCAAACCCCCTCCGGCACAATGTCACACCGGTTTCGTCAGATCGAAACTATGTGACATCGTGCCGCGAGGGGGTGGGTGCAATGTGACGGGTGTTACCGCAGGGGACGACGGGGCAGGGGTCAGCCCGCTACCGCATGCACGGCATCCACCAACGCCTGCGCCGCGGCGCGGACCTGCGCATCGGTGGGCGGATCGGCCCTCGGTTGCGTTCTACTCGGTTCGGTGGACGAGAGAGTCATCTTGCCGTTCCAGTCGTCGATTCTGACGACGAACTGCGGCTGATACGACTCACGATCCTCGACGGCGACGACGTCGGCTCCCACCGATACCCTCTCGGAAGCTCCCGCGATCGTCAGCGGTTGCGATGACTTCGACACCAGCAGGGTGCCACCGAAGTCGTCGTCACCGGTGAAAGCGCACAGCACGGACGTCCCTACCCGACCGTCGTCCGAAGCGGTTCCCTCCTCGACCTTCGCGTCCGGATTGCCGACATTCCATCCGTCCTCGAGGAACTCACCGGACCGCTCACAGAACTCCGCGTCCGACAATGACGAACCCCCGGATCCCCCCGAACACGCAGCTACACCGACGGCTCCACCGAGGACGAGGACCAGCGCGACGAGCGACCGGGCATCAGTCCTCATCCGGCGGCCGCCCAATCCCGCTTGTGAGGGGTGTCATCCTGCAACGAAGCGTCCGAGTACGTGTGGGACAGTGACTTCGGCCATTGATCGTCAGGGAAACCGAAGGGCTTGTCCGAGATGTTCTTCAGGTCGTTTGCCACAGTCATCTGATCCTTGACCACCTTGAGCAGGTCCGCGATGAGTCTCACCATCAGCGAGACTGCCGCCCCCACTGCATCCACGATGTCCGAGACCGCGAAGGGCGCCCCGACGATCGTGGGGATTTTAGCGATTGCAGCCGCGACGGTCGAATAGTAGTCGACAATACCGGTGACGACATTGGAATAGAATTCGAAAGCCGAATCCGACAGCTTCTCGAAGCTGTCACTCACCTTCGAGCACATGGTTTCGAGGGTGTCGAGGGCCTGATCCTGATATCCCTGGACGGCGCTGTATCGATCTTTCGCGACACCCTCCCAATACCCGTTCAGGTTCACCTCGGGCCGAGATTGATGATTGCGGGCGGACCGTACAGTGGCCGCGATGGAATTCCATTCCGCCTTGCGTTCCACGAACGTGAACGGCGCGGCTATCCCCTCCGCAGCCTCTTTCAGCTTATCGAACAGTTCGGCCAATTTCGCTTGGGCGTCGTCGCGCGTTCCAGTCACTGCAGCCCAGGTCGTGGGGCTTACCCATTTGAGATTGTTTACCGCACTGTTCAGACGATCGGGAACGCCTTCCCAGTCCTTCTGCGCTTCTTCGAAGTCTGAAGTAGCTTTGTCCAACTGATCTTTGGATGCCACCGTTTTACCCCCAGAATTGATTTACGGACCCGGAACTTCGGTTTCCATCTTCTTCAGATCGGTGTTCTCAGGATCGACCTTCTCCAGGTTGTCCACGAAGACTCCCTCTTCGGTCGCGTAGTCGTCGGCTGCCTTCTTCAACGTTCCCTCAATCTCGCCGGCGACGACCACGCCTTCACCGAGGCGATCGTTGATGTACTGGGCAGTGCCGGTGTACTTGTCCCACGGGATCTGGAAGAGCCCGAATTGCAACCGCGAGTATTTCGCCGATTCCACTTTTCCCCTGGCGACGGACAGCTCCGTCCCCACTGCGTTCCACCCGTTGCCGGCACCGTAGAGGCGCTCGATCGAGACTTCCAAGGATTTCGACATGGCTCAGACTCCGTTCAGTCGGCGTAGATGTTCGACATTGAGATCTTCCAGCTCCTGGTCACTCGTCTCGGCATACCGGCCTTCCTCGACCAGTTCCGGTCGCTGTCGACGGATGGCATCGACCGCGTACAGGAACTCGGATCGCAGAGAAATCTCCTGCGTCCCTGACACCCATTCGCTGTCGACAGCGATCGCGGATATCCCCGTCCTGTCCGCGGTAACCGAAATGACTGGGGTGTCCGCTCGACCCAACACCGATGAGCAGCCGACCGTTGTGGCCGACCCCAACAATCGACTCGAAGTTTCCCGATATTCCCCCAGGCTGTCCGTCCGCAACAGATGGGGAATGACATGCCGCCTCGGTGGAACTGCCGACGGCGGTGCCATACCCGCATCGATGTACCGTTGACCGAGCTCACCCAAAGCCTGGTGGTAGGACCCCAGCAGTAGCCCACCCACCTTCGTCGGATCGACACTTTCGATCCAGTGTGGAAGTAGCGAGATGTCCTGGGGCAGCCGATCCGCTGCCAGGTCCATCATGATCCCGCCGGTCGACGGCACCGG